>NZ_CBCSCO010000002.1:0-646532 GCF_965138505.1 Litorimonas haliclonae
AGGGGGCGGAGGCGGCGGAAGCTGGTAGGTTTTCTTTCGCCCAATCATCATAGCTCAATAAAAAACCCGCCTAAAAAAGCGGGTTTTTAAATTTATTGTTTCAGCGTGGCTTATTCAGCGGCGACTGCTTCCCGGGCAAGATTCCGAAGCACGTAATGAAGAATGCCGCCATTGCGGTAATATTCCATCTCGTTTTCGGTGTCGATGCGCACCTTGGCCGTGACAGATTTCTTTGATCCATCCGGGAATGTAATCATGACGTCAACTGTGCTTCGCGGTGTGATGTCTTTCAGGCCGGCAATGTCAACAGTCTCTTTCCCTGTCAGCCCGAGCTCTTCCCAGCCATCGCCGTCTTGGAATTCAAGAGGAAGCACGCCCATACCAATCAGGTTGGAGCGGTGAATACGTTCAAAGCTATCTGCGATAACGGCTTTTACGCCAAGAAGGATCGTGCCTTTGGCCGCCCAGTCGCGGGAGGACCCGTTTCCGTATAGACCGCCTGCAAAGACGACGAGGTCTTTACCGTCCGCTTTGTATTTTTCAGCCGCGTCAAAAATACTCATGACTTCATCTGTTGGGACATAAGTCGTGACGCCGCCAACCGTGCCGGGGGCCATCAGGTTTTTAATCCGAATATTGGCAAAGGTGCCGCGCATCATAACTTCATGGTTGCCGCGACGAGAGCCGAAGGAGTTGAATTCGGCCCGCTCGACATTGTGGTCTTTAAGATAACGACCTGCCGGGCCGTCGGCCTTAATGGAGCCAGCAGGGCTGATGTGGTCGGTTGTGATAGAGTCGCCGAGCAACGCCAGAATATTGGCGTTCTTGACGTCTTCGATCGGATCTGGCGTCGTCGTCATGCCCTCAAAATAAGGGGGGTTTCGAACGTAAGTTGAATCCGGCTGCCAATCATAGGTTTCGCCGCCTGTCACTTTGATTTTCTGCCACTGTTTGTCACCTTTATAGAGGTCGCCATAGCGGTCTGTGAACATTTTGCGGTTAATAATCTTGCGCACGACCTCAGCAATTTCTGCTGAATCCGGCCAGATGTCTTTCAGATAAACGTCATTGCCGTCTTTATCGACGCCCAGCGGATCTGCTTCGAAATCGTGATGCATTGATCCGGCCAGAGCGTAGGCGACGACCAAAGGCGGAGACGCCAGGAAGTTGGCTTTAATATCCGGGCCAATACGGCCTTCAAAGTTTCGGTTGCCTGAGAGAACGGAACAGGAAACGAGGTCGCCTTCAGCAATTGCTTCGGCCAATTCAGGTGCCAATGGACCAGAGTTACCGATACAGGTTGTGCAGCCATAGCCGACAACATCAAATCCAAGTTGGTTCAACTCTTTCTGAAGATTGGACTTTTCCAAATATTCGCCAACTACTTGCGATCCGGGTGCGAGGGAGGTTTTCACCCAAGGCTTAACGGTCAGGCCAAGTTTATTGGCTTTTTGAGCCACAAGACCCGCCGCCATCATAACAGACGGGTTGGAAGTGTTGGTGCAGGATGTAATAGCTGCGATAAAGACATCGCCGTGATCAACGGAGTAATCTTTGCCTTTGACCTCTACAGAAGAGTCGCCATCCGGTGTTTTTTCAAATTCATCCCGCAAGATTTTAGCAAATGTTTTATTTGCGCCTTTTAAATCAAAACGGTCTTGCGGACGCTTAGGTCCGGCAAGAGACGGCATAACAGTCGTCATGTCGAGTGATAATGTATCCGTATATTCCGGTGTGACTTCATCGCGCCACAGGCCTTGAGCCTTCGCATAGGCTTCCACAAGCTCGACACGAGATTCTTCACGGCCAGTTGCCTCAAGATATTTCAATGTGTCTGAATCGATGGGGAAGAATCCGCAAGTCGCGCCGTATTCCGGCGCCATATTGGCAATGGTCGCCTGATCTTCGAGTGACATGGAATCAAGCCCGTCACCGTAAAATTCGACGAATTTTCCGACAACGCCTTTTTCGCGGAGCATTTGCACAACGCGCAATACGAGGTCAGTCGCTGTAGTGCCTTCAACCAGTTTACCTTTCAGTTCGAAGCCAACCACTTCAGGGATGAGCATGGAAATAGGCTGACCAAGCATAGCGGCTTCGGCTTCGATACCGCCGACGCCCCAACCTAAAACGGAGAGGCCGTTGATCATGGTTGTGTGAGAGTCTGTCCCGACCAAAGTGTCAGGGAAGGCGTAAGTTTTGCCGCCCTCTGTTTTCGTCCAGACTGTCTGAGCCAAGTTCTCTAGGTTTACCTGGTGACAAATACCTGTTCCCGGAGGAACAACCGCGAAATTGTCAAAGGCTTCCTGACCCCATTTCAAGAAGTCATACCGCTCGCCGTTACGCTCATATTCACGTTTGACGTTTTTCTTGAATGCCTGCGGCGTGCCGTAATAATCCACCATCACCGAATGGTCGATGACAAGGTGAACAGGATTAAGCGGGTTAATCGCTTCGGCAGACCCGCCCAGATTGACCATTGCGTCGCGCATAGCCGCCAGATCGACCACAGCGGGAACGCCGGTGAAATCTTGCATCAGAACGCGCGCTGGACGATAGGCGATTTCATGAGTGGATGTTTTTGGGCCGAGCCAGTCTGCAATGGCCTGAATATCTTCTTTCTTAACAGTATTGCCATCTTCGTGGCGGAGTAGATTTTCCAAAAGGACTTTTAAGGAGCGAGGCAGTTTGGATATATTTTTTAATCCATTTTTCTCTGCTTCTTTTAGGTCGAAATAGGTATAGGTGCCGCCGCGTACTTCTAACGTACGTTCGCAATTAAAACTGTCCAGTGAGGCCATGGGAAATCCTTAGTCTTGAAATATCTTCGAATATACGCGGTCTTATAGCAGGATAAGGGCCGTATTCAATTGTAAAGCGCGGTCAAAGCAGGAGCGAATAGTCGTTAGACCCAATGTGAAGGTTAAAGGGACTGAGCCAAAAGCCGCCACGCATATTCACATAAGCGCCGCCCGGCCAAACGTTCCATCAAGTAGGTGTTCAACGCTTTTTGTTCGTCCGTAAATGGTTGGAAAGCGTTCACATTGTGCGCTGACCGTAAAATATAGAGGAAGGTTTGAGAGGGGGTTTGAGCTGCCTCCCATTCTGCACTGGAAGGGCTTCCCGATTCGATCGATTGAATGACAGCTTCCAGGCGGGACTGAACTTCGCTCCTGCGAATCAAATTGCTCTCTACCAATTGTCCCATGGGCAGCGCGGTATCACGGCCGCCTCATTTTACAATTGGCTGAAGAGGTTATGGTGAATCAAATCTTAAGCCTCAGGCCTGACTGTCTTCGTCGCCTGTCTTCATTCTCCCAAAACGTTGAATGAAGGGGATTTGAGTGAGAGTAAAGATTATGGTCAGAGGGAAGAAACCGAACACCTTAAAGCCCGCCCAGAAGTCTTCGGAAAAATTACGCCAAATAATTTCGTTGAGAACCGCCATTGCAAAAAAGAAGAGTCCCCAGCGGATAGCGAGTACATTCCACTTGTCGTCGGCAAGCTCGATCGCGCTCCCCATCAATAGTTTGACTACATTTTTCTTGAAGAAGACTCCTCCAATCACCGCGAGCCCGAAAAGTGTGTTTAAAATTGTCGGCTTCATGAAAAAGATAACTTTATTTCCAGTGAAAAAAGCAAGACCGGCAAACAATACAACAACTGCCGTCGTAAAAATCAACAGCCCGGAAACATGGCGGTGACGAACCCAGGAATATAGCAGCGCCAGAGTCGCGGTCACGCCCAAGACGCCCGCTGCATAGATCATAGCGTCGTCCGGACTTGTCCGCTTGAAATATTGAAAGGCCGCAAAAAAGATCAAAAGCGGACCAAAATCGAGCCAGAAACTTTGTTTCTTGGCGGGAGGCGGAAGGGTCGGATCAGTCATACATGGCTCATTTTTCTACGCTGAGGGGTGCAGGCCGTGTGCTTTAAAATGGGGTGAATGGCAAGCGCTTGGCAACGGGTCTAAAAAACTCACTCAAACATCTTACGTGCTATTCGCTCATCTCATCGGCCACGCCGGAAAGAGCCGCGGCAAAGACCGGAGCCGAGAAGTTTTCCAAATCCTCAATTCGCTCACCAATCCCAATACAATGAATTGGGAGTTTGTATTTATCCGATAATGCTACGAGCACCCCGCCCTTAGCTGTGCCGTCAAGCTTGGTCATGATAAGGCCGGAAACTTCGGCGGTTTTGGCAAAGGCTTCGGTTTGCATAAGGGCGTTTTGTCCGACCGTCGCGTCCAGCACCAAAATGGAATGATGCGGGGCCGTTTCGTCCTGTTTCTTTATGACGCGAAGGATCTTCGAGAGCTCATCCATCAGCTCTGTCCGGTTCTGCAATCGGCCTGCCGTATCGATCATCAGAATATCAAATTCTTCGCGTCGGGCGCGATCAATTGCATCATAAACCAAGCCAGCGGCGTCCGAACCAAGTTTGCCGGACATGACAGGCGCATTGGCTCTCTCGCCCCAAACAGAAAGCTGTTCAAAAGCGGCGGCGCGGAAAGTGTCTCCGGCTGCGATTAAAACTTTTTTGCCCTCATCCGTAAAACGTTTCGCAATTTTGCCTAAGGTCGTTGTCTTGCCCGATCCATTGACTCCTACAAAAAGCATGATTTGTGGTTTGATAGACCCAAGGACAATGGGTTTCTCAAGGGGCGTCAGGATTTCCGAAATAACATCTGCCAAAGCGATTTTTATTTCCAAATCTGTGATCTGTTTATCAAATTTACTTTCAGCTAAGCGCGAAGTCACCTTCATGGCGGCGCCTGTGCCGAGGTCGGACGCGATCAAAATGTCCTCTAGGTCTTCGAGGGCTTCGTCATCCAGTGTGCGTTTGTTAAAGCTCGCCGCCATACTGTCCGACATGCGGGAAGTGGATTTTCGCAGGCCTGCGGAAATACGGTCGAGGAAATTGGTGCGGACAGGAGTGGGTTCTACCTGCGGCGCCAGTTTCCCCTCGGCTTCCAGTTTGGCGCGCCGTTCAGCTTCGGCTTTGGCGAGAGCTTCGCGTTCATTCGCTTCGCGGGTTGCCCGCTCTTCAGCAATTCGCGCCCGCCGTTCGGCTTCCTGGGCTTCTTCGGCAAGCTGTTTAAGGCGTTCGGCCTCTGCCTCTTTCGCCTGTTTCTCAGCTAGTTTTTCAGCCTCTTCTTCAGCGGCTTTTCGCGCAGCTTCTTCCTGACGAGCGATTTCGGCTTTTTTCGCCGCCTCCGCTTCGGCGCGAGCTTTCGCCTCTGCCTCGGTTTTGGCTAGCAGCGCAGCCTTTTCCTCGGCGTCCTTGGCCGCTTTGAGCGCGGCGTCTTCTTCGGTTTTCCGTCTCGCCTCTGCCTTGGCTTGTTCTTCTGCTTCTTTGCGCTGTGCCTCCGCCCTTTCCGCCGCGAGGGCAGCTTGTTTTTCAGCGAGCGCTTTCGCCTCGGCTTCGGCTTTCTCTTTAGCGGCTTTTACCTTCGCCTCTCGCTCCGCTTTCAGCGTTTGCTCGCGAGCTCTTTCCTCTGCGAGTTGCTTGGCCCGCGCCAAATCTTTTGCGGCCTGAATTTCAGACTGGCGTTGGTCTTCTGCCTCTTGTCTCGCTTTTTCTTCGTCAGAGGTTTCGGTCTCGTCTTGACCGTCCATCGTTCGGGCAGATTTAAGCGCGGCCGCATTAATCGCTGCCATGCGAGCAGCCATTTGTTCATCAACCCGCTTTTGTTCTTCGGCTCGTTTCGCTGCTTCTTCGGCGCGCTTTTCATCCTTTGACTTAAACCCCAGCTTTGAGAGGAACCCTTTTTTCTTTTTCTCTTCAGCCATTAAATCAAAGTACCTATTAGATGGTCGGGGGTTGATCCCGTGATTTCAACTTTTGCCAAGCTACCGCTTTTCGGAGGGCTGTCCACCTTTACCAGAGAGAAATCAGGCAGCCTGCCAAGGCCAGTTTCCTCAAACAGTGCGGTATCTGTCGACCCAATTCGGGTTTTCAAATGATCTGCTTTAAGGCGCGCGCTTTCTTCCCGCAGGACCTTGGCGCGGGCTTTCACGGTATTGCCGTGAACCGGCGGTATTTTCGCTGCCGGCGTGCCTTCGCGGGCGGAATAAGGGAATACATGAAGCCAGGGAATCTCGACTTCTGAAATAATAGAGCGTGAGTTTTCGAACATGGCGTCATCTTCGGTCGGAAATCCCGCGATGATATCTGCTCCAAACGTCATGTCAGGGCGTGCCGCTTTCAGGCGCTGACAAAGCTCTATAACATCAGCGCGGCTGTGGCGGCGCTTCATCCGTTTCAATATCATGTCATCCCCGGCCTGTAGAGAGAGATGCAAATAGGGCGTCATCCGGATGTCGTTTACGAGCAGATCAAATAAAACCTCATCCACCTCTGCCGGATCAATAGAGGAGAGACGCAGACGTGGCAGGCCCGGCACAAGTTTTAGCACTCGCCTCACCAAATCCCCGAGTGGCGGTTTACCTGGGAGGTCTCCGCCCCAACTCGACAAATCGACCCCTGTCAGCACAACTTCGTTATAGCCTTGCGCCACGAGTGAGCGGACAGAATTGACAACTTCTCCGGCAGGGACGCTACGCGCATTGCCGCGGCCATAAGGGATGATGCAGAATGTGCAGCGATGATCGCATCCGTTTTGGACTTGTAGGAAAGCCCGGCTGCGGTTTTGTGATTTCTCTAAGGGTTGGTTTCCGCCGCCCATAAATTGCGGCGCGGTTTCGGCAACGCTCATAATGTCGTTGACGCGAATAGGTTCTGAGCTTTCCAAAAACTCCGGGTCGAAACTTAATGGCGACATTTTCTCGTGATTGCCAATAACTTTATCGACGCCTTTAATGGCGGCAAAAGCGGTCGGATCAATTTGCGCGGCGCACCCCGTGACGATGACGGTGGCCTCAGGGTTTTCGCGCCGGGCCTTCCGCACTTGGCGGCGGCTTTCGGCCACGGCTTCGTTTGTTACGGCGCATGTATTTATAACGATAGCGTCTTTCAGGCCTGAGTCCCGCGCATGGCCGGCTATTACATCACTCTCATAGGCGTTCAGCCGACAGCCCAAGGTGATGACTTTCGTTTCGCTTTCGCCGATGTCAGGGCTCTGTGCCATGTCGCGCTACATGGTCACTAAATTATATGTGGTCAAGGCAGGTGCACACGGGTAAGGCGGCAAACGATGAAAGCGCTGCTGAAAAAAGTCGTTCCTTTGCCCGTGAGGGTGGAAATTAAAAAGCTTGGTCATGCCTGGCTAGATTGGCGTGATCCCGTCGCGGGGAAACGCGTGCCATCCCGAAGAGATACTTTTATTGGCGGCGGTGACTTCGTTGCCGTGGGAGAAGGCTTTTTTAAGACGTTGAAACGTCACGGCCTCCGCAAAGAGCATAGCGTTTTGGATATTGGCTGCGGGCAGGGCCGAATGGCGCGGCCAATGGTTGATTTTCTAACAGGCAATTATTTGGGAATGGATATTAATGCCGCCGGGATAGCTTGGTGCCAAGCGCAATATGCGGAGGTTTCTAATTTCGAATTCCAACATATGGACGTTTATAATTCCCGCTATAACAAAGCGGGGACCCAGGTGGCAGAAGACTATATATTTCCAGTTGAAACCGACCGCTTTGACATGGCTTTTTTAACGTCTGTTTTCACGCATATGTTGGCAAAGGAGGTTGAGAACTACCTCTGTGAGATTTCGCGGAGTCTAAGACAAGGCGGCCAGGTTTTAGCAACATGGTATTTGCTGGATGAAACGAGCCAGGCTGCCGAAAGGCCCCATGTCGATTTTGCCTATGAGTTTGATGCCGTCAGCCGCACCTCGGTCAAGTCCACCCCGGAAGCCGCGATTGCGTTTGATACTGATTTCGTAAAGTCGCTTTATGAAAAAGCCGGATTAGAAATTGTGTCAATCGAGTTTGGTCACTGGGCCCGTCCAGACAGTGCCTATATGCTGCAAGACTTGATTGTCGCTCGAAAAGCCTGAGGCAAAATCAAGAGCAGGCGGATTTTACTTTCCGAAGGGCCGCTGTAATACCGCTGAGAGAGAAGACATAAGACGTTTCTGTCCCGCGTGAGCTTACCGCTTCAACCCGCATGTTCGCGCCCGCGCGCATCTTAGAAATGAGATTTCGCTCGTCGGCGCTAGAATCGACAAAGGCTTCATTTTCCGACGGATACATGGTCACTTTTGTCCGGCCAACATACGCCGCAGGAGATCGAGTGGTTTTGAGCGGATAGCCCGCTAAAAGGCTCGGCTGCTCAGTCGCTGCGCCGGATTTCCAGCTCGCCACCATAAAATAGACATCGCCGTGATTAACAGAGGTGGGCGCGCTAACTTCGGGCTTCGCCAAAGCGAAACAGGTGACGTCACCCCCTTCTGCGCGGGTGTAGACTGTCCAGTCAGAATAAGTGCCTTGCAACTCTTGGTTCGCCGCAAAAGCGGGAAGGGCCGAAGTGGCAGTCAGCATAAGGGCGACGAGAACGCGTTTCATAACGAATACCTGTTGATTTTAGTCTAACTCTATTAGCGCAGATTTAGCGTTAAAACCGCGTTAATATCAGTCAGATTTAACTGCCATAGGTCGTATGCTCTATGGGTTTTATACTTCGATATATAGCATAAGCGGCCACAATCGCGCTGCCAACCACCACCATGATAAATGGAGACTTTGGCGGGAGCCTTAAAATGGCCAAACCAATAAGTCCAAAAGTTGATAAATTTACAAATAAATTGAGCAGCACCGCGCCCGCGCTCATGAGACGCGCCCGATTAGCTGGGTCTGCTCGCCTCTGCGCCATTGCCTGCAAAGGCACGACAAACATTCCGTTAAATATGGAAGACAATACTAAACAGCTCAAAAATAGCGGGGTGTGCCGGTTCTCTAAAAACTCTTCAGCCGTACCCAACCCCTCTCCTGCAAATGTGGGACTTGGTAGAATGACTATGGCTCCAATAAAAATGACGACTCCAACGATGCCTAACGCCGACAGTCTGACGGCTTCCGGTCCCCAGATCGACCAATTTCCGAAAAGCATGACAAAGATAGATCCTACCATGATGGAAAGCGTTGAGAGGACGAGCATCATTATGAGAACACTCGCATTAAAATTCATAACGCTCGCCACATAATCCGGAAATGTTGTGACAAAGACTGTCGATAATCCGTAAAACCACGCAATCCCTAGCATGGGGCGTAAAACGGCGGGCGCTTTGAAGGCCTTGCCAATAGCTGAAAAAGTGGCCGTTAGGGGTTCAAAATTGATTTTTAGATCAGGTATTGGAGCGGGCGCCTTAGGACAAAATTCGGACGCGACCCAGCCTATGACAGCAACGCCGAGGAGAAATATACTTGCCAGTTTTGTCCCTGAAACATCAATGGCGTCCATTGTCCCGTTTAAGACGAGAAATGTTCCGCCTATCTGTCCAACAAGGACGACGACAAAAACAAAGCCGTTCAGCAAGGCGTTACCGCGAATGAGTTCTTTTGGGGTGAGCCATTGCGGCAGAACAGCATTCTTCGTCGGAGAGAAAAAACCCGACTGCGCGCCCATTAAACCCAAGGCGACGGCCAAAATGCGGATATCCACGAGCCAAAACCCCAGCGCCGCGATTAGCATAATCACTATCTCCGCGCGCTTTACCCAGCGCAGCAAGATGCCGCGGTCAACTTTGTCTGCAATCTGTCCCGCAATCGCGCAAATGATTAAAAACGGCCCGGTAAAGATGAGCCCCGCAACGGGCACACGTATTGCCGATGGCAGATCAGAAAGAAAAGCAATCCCGCCAAATGTAATCAGAGCGATGAGGGCGTTTTTCAGTGCATTATCATTGAAGGTCGCCGTCTGCAGGAGAATGAAAAGCGGCGCAAATCGGCGTTTTATGATGAACCCAAACTTGCTCTCTTTTACGGCTTTAACGGGATCAGATGCGATATCAGTCATGCTGTCTTCTCTTCCGCTTCGCGCTTTTCCCGCTTGGCCTTGGCCACAGGGTTTTCACGTTCCTGACCTACATCGGCCGGGTTTAAGGCGCCTAAATTCTTGTAGTCGAGCAGCTCGTTTGATCGGGTCTCTATGCGGTCCTGCAACAGTACCATGAAAGCGTCCTTTTCCATGCCCGGAGCGATGGGCTCCATAAATTCGACTGTGGCAGAGCCGGGGTGTTTATGCCAGTCGGTTTGGTTCCAGCGTTGACCCAAATTACTTGCGACTGGGACGACTGGGCAGCTAAAGTCATTATAGAGATGCCAGACGCCTTTGCGGTAACGATGATGCGTCCCAATCTGGCTGAGGTGGCCTTCGGGAAAAATAAGAATTCGGCGACCCTGGTCGCGTATCAGATCTGCTTGTTCATCCATTTCCTGACGGGCGTCGGATCCACCGCAGCTATCAATAACGATGGCGTTCATCTTGCGCAGAATGCGTTTCAGAAGGGGAATTTTTAAGAGCTGGTCGCCGGTAACAAAGGACAAGTCATTGATGACTGAAAAAATCACATGCCCGTCGCCATAGCTGAGATGTTTCGAGGCTAGAATGCAAACGCCATCAGGAACGCGGTCTCTGCCTTCCACATTGACAGTGATTCCGGCGAACACACGCATACCCCAGCGGATAACCCGGGTGTAGCGTTGCAGCGCCATCATCATCATTTTACGGCCTGGAAGCAACGAGAACAGGACGCACACAATCGCATAAATTCCTGTCATCGTGTAAAAGAATACGTTGAATAATAGAGAGCGCATTTCCTAATCCTCTAGTCCCAAAACAGACAGAACGCCGCGTGTTAACCGCCCTGCATGTGGAATTAAGGGGCCAGCTATCGCTCCCAGAATCTTAGTTTGGGCGGTTTGTAGAACAACTCCTAACGCCATAGCCGCCAACAGGTTCGCGTTTTCACTCGGAAGGTCGCCCCGTTTCATCGCTTTGTCCAAAAGGGACGCTGCGGCGCCCTGCGGGCTTTCTTCAGAGGATTCCGACAAATCGGAAAACCGATGAAGATGAAGGAGATGGTATTTGAAAAGAGGCCAATCCCCATCGGCGATATGACAATAATCTATAACTAAACGCCGGACTTTTTCCGCGATGGACATGTCTGAATTATCAATATCTGTGATCAGCTGGGTGAGACGGTTATGGATCGTCAGCATCAAAGCACGAGCCAAATCTTCCTTGCTTTTAAAATGGCGATATAAAAGTCCTTCGGAAACGTCAGCCTTTTCCGCGATCCGTTTCGTCGACACCCCTTCGATTGTGGACTCGGAAAACAAGAATAGAGCCGCACGTTCGATTCGGCCCTTTCCGCTTTCAGAATCTGCAATGATCTGGGGGTAAATCTTCATAGGGGTTCTAATATCAGTCAAGCTACACCCAAATCATGGGTAAGTGAGCAATCACTTATAAATCCTTATCCGCCCTGTTAATTCTTGTCAATGAATTTTAGACGTATAAGTGATTGCTCACTTTTAAGTGGTCGGCCTGATACATATAAGAGCCTTTCATTCTGGTAGTGTATAAAATATGAAGGCCCCGTTATTTAACTTTACCCAAGACAGACCGCTCTCTTTTTCGAGGGTCAAACAGACTTAAACATTTTACAGGATAAGCTTATGAAACTCTCTTCCGATATTTCAGCAATTGTTACGGGCGGCGCGTCCGGCCTTGGCGAAGCTACAGCACGCGGCCTAGCCGCAAAAGGCGTCAAAGTCGGCATATTCGATATGAATGAAGAGGACGGCCAAAGGGTCGCCAAAGAAATTGGCGGTGTATTTGCCAAAGTAAATGTAGCCGATAATGCGAGTGTTGATGCTGGTTTCAAAGCTATCCGGGAAGCTCATGGCCAAGAACGCATTATGGTCAATTGCGCTGGCATTGGCGGCGGCATTAAAACTGTGTCTCGTAAGCGCGATACGGGCGAGATCGTTCCACATGATGTGGAAGCCTATATCCGCATTATCAATATCAACCTCATCGGGAGCTTTCTCTGCGCGTCCAAATCAGCTGCTGGTATGATGACACTTGATCCGACAGAGCCTGACGGCGAACGCGGATTGGTTATAAATACAGCCTCCGTTGCCGCTCAAGATGGCCAAATAGGGCAGGTTGCCTATTCCAGCTCGAAGGGCGGGATCCTCGCGATGGCGTTGCCGATGGCGCGAGACCTGGCGCGTGAAGGCATTCGCGTGAACACAATCCTTCCGGGATTCTACGAAACGCCAATTTATGAGCAAATGAAACCAGAAGTGAAAGAGAGCTTAAAAGCCCATCTTCAGTTCCCGGTTCGTTTTGGTCAGCCGAAGGAATATGCTCAAGTTGTCGAGTTCATGTGTGAGCACAGCTATATCAATGCTGAATATATCCGCACGGACGCCGGCGCTCGAATGCCGCCGCGCTAAACTAAACTTTCCGAACAAGTGGATAGTAAATAAGCCTTCCTCTTTCACCGGAGGGGGGCATGCCTTATAGCCAGCTGTATGGCGAATTTGAATATCTTCGAAACTGACATTCCGTCCCTTCCGGTGATGGAAAACATAAACCAGCAACAATTTGATGAAGACATTCGACCGGCGGGAAAGCCGGTCATTCTTCGAGGCCTTGTTAAGAATTGGCCAGCCGTTCAATCCGGTCAGACATCGGCTCAGGCGATCGGAAACTATCTAAAACAAATGGATAATCAGAGGCCGGCCATGACGTTTGTTGGGCCGCCGGAGGTGGAAGGCCGATATTTTTATTCCCCTGATATGAGGGGATTTAATTTTGAAAAAAGACAAATTCCGCTTAGCGCGACAATAGCTAAACTCTTGAAGGAAAAGGACGCCGCGGATCCAATAAGTATTTACGCCGGAGCGACGCCTGCTTCAGATTTATTGCCTGACTTCGGCAAATCAAACCCTATGCCGCTTTTGGGGAATGAAGTGCCGCCTCTCGTTTGGGTCGGAAACGCCGCCCGTATCGCCCCCCATTTCGATGCCTCGGAAAACATCGCCTGTTCTGTTGCAGGGAAGCGGACATTTCTGATATTTCCGCCTGATCAGGTTAGTAACCTCTATGTCGGGCCGCTAGAGCATAATATGGCCGGACAACCTGCCAGTATCGTAGACCCCAAAGCTATAGACATAAACAAATTCCCAAAATTCGAGACTGCAATGAAGGCGGCGCAAATCGCTGAGCTGGAGCCAGGAGATGCTGTCTACCTCCCTGCGCTCTGGTGGCATTATGTAGAGTCCTCTGGGCCGTTTAATGTGCTCGTCAATTACTGGTGGAATGGCGTTCAGAAAGGCCCGCCCATGGCCGCCCTTGCATTAACGATGCTAATTCTTCGGGAGCTCCCCCCTACAGAGCGGGCGGCATGGAAAGATATGTTCGATCATTATGTTTTCGGAAAGAACGCGCAGGACATTGCCGCCCATTTGCCTGAATATGCGCGGGGAGTCATCGGAAAAAGCACGCCGCAACGCGACGCTAAAATTAAAGGCTTTGTCGCGGGGCAGTTGCAGAAACTATTTTCAGGGAAATAATCCTATCTAATTATCAAATAGCTCGGCGAGCTTTTCTGTCATCGCGCCGCCCAATTGTTCAACATCCATAATTGTCACGGCGCGTTTATACCAACGCGTCACGTCATGACCGATACCGATAGCGACAAGTTCAACTTCGGATCGGTTTTCAATCATATCGATCATCATGCGCAAATGATTTTCCAGAAGGCCGGACTTATTTTGACTTTGCGTGGCGTCATCGACGGGCGCTCCGTCTGAAATCACCATCATAATCCGGCGCTGTTCAGGCCTGGCCATTAGCCGTTTATAGGCCCATTCCAGCGCTTCGCCGTCAATGTTTTCCTTTAGCAGACCTTCGCGCATCATCAGACCGAGATTTCGTTTGGCCCGGCGCCACGGCATATCCGCGCTTTTATAAACAATATGACGAAGGTCGTTTAGACGTCCGGGTTTCTCAGGCTTGCCATCAGCGAGCCAATCCTGAAACGATTTTCCGCCCTTCCACGCCCGGGTCGTAAAGCCAAGAATTTCAGCCTTTACGCCGCAGCGCTCCAGGGTTCGTGCCATAATATCGGCGGTCACGGCGGCAACCATGATAGGCCGTCCGCGCATGGAGCCTGAATTATCGATCAAAATAGTTACGACCGTATCGCGGAAATCGGTTTCTTTTTCCTCTTTAAAGGTCAGCGCGCTCATCGGGTCAATAATAACCCGTGTCAGACGCGCTGTGTCCAAGACGCCTTCTTCGAGATCGAACGTCCAGGAACGCTGTTGCTGCGCCAGTAAGCGGCGTTGCAGGCGGTTGGCTAGCCGAGAAATCGCACCCGAAAGCCCCTGCATGTGACCATCAAGATAACCGCGAAGACGCTCTAATTCTTCGGGCGGACAAAGATCTTCGGCTTTGATTATTTCGTCATGGCTTGTGGAGTAGACCGTATAAGGCGGCGTCGCATTCGACATATTTGGTCGTTGCGGAGAATTTTCTGCGTCTTGCTCGGCGTCGTCAGGCTCGCCGTCGATATTTTCGGCGTCAACCATATCCTGCGCCTCAGCGGATTCATCTTCCAGCGCGTCGGCGTCGGACACTTCTGTTTGGCCGGGCTCATCCTCAGACGGGCTATCCTCTGGCTGCTCTGGGGACTCATCTTCGTTCTCAGAGTTTTCTTCCTGATCGTCTTCGTCTTCTTCCGGGTTGGCGCGGTCATCATTTAATTGAAAATCGGCAATCAGATCATTTACGGATTTTCCATAGGCTTCCTGATCGCCCATCAGGCCCCGCAGCCGCTCCATATAATCGCCAGCGGTTTGTTCAATTTCCTCCCGCCACGCATCCATAATCCCGTCGGTTGATTTGGGGAGTTTCCGCCCTGTCAGAACTTCGCGGGCATAGAGGCCAACAGCTTCGGCAAAACTTGTGTCGTCTTTGGCAATGTCAATTTTGTCAAAGCCTTTTCGTTTGGCCCGGTCAGACAAGGCGGCTTGGAGGTTGTCGCCTAAGCCAGAGAGGTGCTGGGTTCCGACCGCCTCTATCCGTGCTTGTTCCATGGCCTCGAACACCATTCTGGCCGGACCACTCTCGGGCTGATTTTTACGGTTGGTATCCTTATCGTGAAGGGCCATTCGTAAGGCCAGACCATCAGCTTCGCCTCGCGCCTTAGCGACGGCAAATGGCTTAGGCTTAGGAGGCAAACTCGGGAGCATGACCTGATCCCGAGCAACCCCAGCCACATCTCCCCCGTAAGAAACCTCTAATTCCGGTTCTCCGGAAAGGGCTTTAGTCGCGGCGGCCAACGAACGTTTGAAATTGTCGAGGGGAGAGGAGGTCATGTTTTCTATTTGGTGTCCATAAGTCCTAAATTAAATGATAAACCCTTCGGAGGCCGCTTTTTGGATCACCGGAAGCTGCTTACCGTTAAATTTTTCCTGCGAGTAATCCGACGCTAATCGGGTTAGATGTTTGTCCTCATGCGGATCACTTCCTGACGTCAGAACATTGTGCGCCAGACGATTGGCTTCTTCAGGAGATTTTCCTTCATTTAGGCACGACAGATAATAGAATGATTGAACAAAATTTTTACCGCGTTTTGTGTTAGCTCGGAAAATAACCCACGCCACAAATACAAAAAACAAAATCACGGCGAAAATCATTATAAATCACCCTGTGCCGCTTGCCGGGCCTGTTTCTACGCCACCATCACCGTTGCGGCGCTTTCAGGGAGATCTTTCCCAAAGGCCCGTTGGTAAAATTCGGAAATGATCGGCCGCTCCAGTTCATCGCACTTATTCAGGAACGTGAGCCGGAAAGCCTGCGCGATATCACCGTCAAAAATGCGGGCATTTTCTGCCCAATTCATGACAGTCCTAGGAGACATTACCGTTGAAATGTCTCCGGCGATAAAACTGTTCCGAGTCATATCCGCGACGCGGACCATGGAAGCGATCAGGTCGCGTCCTTCGGCATTGTCGTAAGTCGGAGACTTAGCGAGAACAATCGCTTCCTCTTCATCATGTTCGAGATAGTTTAGCTGGCAAACAATTGACCATCGGTCCATCTGACCTTGGTTGATTTGTTGGGTGCCGTGATAGAGACCTGACGTATCACCAAGTCCAACCGTGTTCGTTGTCGCAAAGATACGAAACGCATTATGCGGGGTGATAACCCGGTTCTGATCCAGCAATGTCAAACGGCCTTGGGCTTCCAAAACCCGTTGGATCACAAACATAACATCGGGACGGCCAGCGTCATATTCGTCAAAAACAAGGGCGACCGGGTTCTGAAGTGCCCAAGGCAGAAGCCCTTCGCGGAATTCCGTAATCTGCTTGCCATCTTTCAGGACAATGGCGTCTTTACCGATCAAATCGATACGAGAGACATGAGAGTCGAGGTTAATTCGAACCATTGGCCAGTTAAGGCGCGCGGCGACTTGTTCGATGTGAGTTGATTTGCCTGTCCCGTGATACCCTTGGACCATGACGCGGCGGTCATGGGCAAAGCCAGCTAGAATGGCCTGCGTTGTCCGATCGTCAAATCGATAGGCGTCATCGACCACCGGAACATATTCGGACGGTTTCGAGAAAGCAGGCACTTCCATGTCAAAATCAACATTGAAAACTTCGCGCGCCGAGACCGTTGTGTCAGGCTGAAAAATCGGGAATTTATCGTCTGTATCAGTCATTCTTCTCTACTTAGTCCTATTTGTCTTTCATCTTGTGTTTCAGTGGGGAAACGCAAGGGATATAGCGCCGAAATTGACGAATGTTCTTTTCCACCTCATGGACTTTGCGCTGGAAAACAAGGCTCGAGTCCTAATTAAAGGCATACATAATTTTCTAGTTCTATCCCAAATCTGTCGTCTTGAGCACTTTATACGCCTTCACCACGCGCGAAAAACTCTCTTCGGTGTTACGCGCGCCTTGGTTGGCGTCGGGATGGAGTTGCTTAACCAGCTGAGTGTAGCGTTTGCGGACGGCCTCTTTGGTCGCGCTTTCATCCATGCCCAGATCATTTAAAGCTTTGAGCTGCATTTTCGACAAGCGGCGACGCGGCGCTTCGGTTTGATCCGCAATTCCGCCGGCGCCAAATATCGAATAGCCTTCCGATGTCGCCGAGGTAGATCCCGCCTTGCGTTTCTTTTGCGCGGACGCCCGCTCGCCGGTATTTTTTTGAACGTCCCATGTCGGTCTGTGCCCGTGCCGGGCCCCGACCTGCCATTCGGCAATGTCTGAATCTGTCATGCCCGAGAAGAAATTCCAGTTCTTGTTGTATTCGCGGGCGTGCTTTTGACAGAAATTGAAATAGTCCCGAAGACGGTCTGGGCTTTTAGGAGCTTTGCAGCCGCCTTTGGAGACGCATCCCGCCCAATCGCATTCCTGCTGATCCGGTTTTGGCTTTTTCTTCGTGCGGGCGACACGAATATCGATGCCTTTGGGTTTATATTCGGAGTTATCGGGCATATATCTACTACGTATTCAGATAATTTAAGGACTGCACAAAATGGGCATTATCGCGGCGGCAATCAAGGAAAAATTGACACAAAAATACACTCCGACGCAGTTGGAAGTTGTTGACGAGTCCTCGAAACATGCTGGTCACGCTGGAGCGGCGGCGCACAAAGAGGCAGGCGGCTCGACTGAAAGCCACTTTCATGTCAAAATCAAAAGCAAAGCTTTTGAAGGTATGAACCGTTTGAGTCGCCACCGCGCTGTCATCGAAACGCTTGGCGACACGATTGAGCAAATCCATGCCATTAGTTTTGATATTGACGCAAATTGAAAGCAGAACAACACTTTTCAATTATTAACTTAAATTAAAGCTAGCAACCGTTAAAGACTTTCGCGCGTAATTAGTTCTAGAACCCAAATTTTATATTCATTCCAAAATAGGTAATTTATGACATACCGTACGCTTTTACTTTCTGCCGCTCTGATAGGAACTTCAACCGTCGCCTCTGCTGATATTGGCAATACAGAAACGATCACTGGAACGGATGATGTTGAGTTGACGGCAACTCATCTTGAAACTTTTAATAAACCCTGGGCCATGGCGTTCTTGCCTGACGGGAAATCCCTTGTGACAGAAAAAGAAGGAACGATTTGGTTGTTAAGCCCAGAAGGTCAGAAACTGGGCGAGATAACTGGCGGGCCTTCCGTGACAGCGAGAGGACAAGGCGGTCTCGGCGATATCTATGTTCCGAAAGATTTCGACCAGACGGGCGAAGTTTATATCTCTTACGTTGAACGGGATGCAAAAGATAACAGCCTGTCCGGGGCCGTGGTTCAAAGCGCGACTTTGACGCTCTCTTCATCAGGCGGCTCACTTTCCAATTTGAAACGCGTTTGGACTCAGTCGCCAAAGGTAACAGGTAATGGTCATTATGGGCACCGCATTGGCGTATCTCCTGATAACTACCTCTTCATCAGCTCCGGGGAGCGCCAAAAATTCACGCCAGCCCAGAATATGGACATGAATTTGGGTAAAGTTATTCGCCTAAATCGCGATGGTTCAATCCCAGAAGATAACCCCTTTGTCGAAAATGGCGGTGTGGCCTCACAAGTTTGGAGTTTGGGACATCGAAATCCGCTCGGATTGGATTTTGATGCAGAGGGTCAGCTTTGGGTGCATGAGATGGGCCCAAAACACGGAGATGAACTAAATAAGATCGTTCGATCAGAAAATTACGGATACCCCGTGGTCTCGAATGGAGACCATTACAGCGGCGTCGAGATTCCGGATCATGACACTATGCCGATTTTTGAAGCCCCCACTGTTTACTGGGTGCCGGCTATTAGCCCTGCTGGATTCTCTATCTATAAGGGCGACGTTTTCTCCGACTGGAAAGGTGACGGCTTTATCGGCGGTCTAAGCTCTCAGGCTTTGATTCGTGTTGACATGGATGCAGAAGACGGCCCCGCCGAGGCCGGACGTTATGAATGGGGCAAACGTATCCGCGAAGTCGAATCCGGGCCGGACGGCGCAATTTATGTTTTAGAAGATGACGAGGGCGGTCGTCTCATGAAATTAATGCCCGCAACGGAATAGATAACTCTTAATTCCGTAAATAATATTAAAGGCCCGAAAGGGCCTTTTTTAATTTGAGTTACTGCCCCTTTGATCCGGCTCATACGTCTTGCTGACTCGCAAAGTCTGGATCTGATTGCGCTGCCGCTCCATAACTTCAAATCGATAGCCATGATAGGCAAAGGCTTGCCCCATAGTCGGGATGGTTTGACTTTCGTGAATGACCAGCCCCGCAATTGTCACCGCTTCATCATCTGGGAGTTTCCAGTCCATTGCCCGGTTTAGATCCCGGATAGCCACGTCGCCGCGCACCGTGACAGACCCGTCTTTCTTTCGCTCAACGCCTTTTATTTCCTCGTCATATTCGTCCTGAATATCTCCGACGATTTCTTCGAGAATATCCTCAAGCGTTATTACGCCCATCAAGGCGCCATATTCGTCGACAACCAAGGCAAAGTGCTCACGTTTAGATTGGAACGCCCGAAGCTGCTTCACAACAGACGTTGTTTCCGGAACGAACCAGGCCTCCCTGGATATTTTTTTCATATTCAACGAGTTCAGATCACCGTCCAACCGAGCAAGAGATTTCAGTAAATCTTTCGCATGAAGAATTCCGATCACATCGTCCGGATCGTCATTGTAAAGTGGAATGCGTGAATGCCCACTCGCTAGAACTTCCTTGATAATTAATTCCGGAGATAAATTAATGTCTACCATGGAAATATTCCGTCGGTGGATCATGACGTCTTCAATGGACAGTTCGCCAATCTCTAAAACGCCGTAGATCTGATCCCGTGCGCGTTTGGCGACGCCGCCTTCTTGGAGGTGGAGGTCAACCGCGCCCTTAATTTCGTCCGCGGCCGTCCAGGCCGACGCGTCGGTGTCGACCCCAAAAATACGCAAGACGAAATTTACAATGACTTGGACAATAGAAACAATCGGGGCAAATATTTTGATAATCAAGGTAATTGGCCGCGCTACTATGAGGGCCAATTTGTCGGGCTGTGAAATCGCATAAGTTTTTGGCAGAACTTCTGCGAAGATCAGGATTAGAACCGTCATGGCAACTGTTGCCGCGGCCAAGGCTAATCCGCCATCCCCAAAGAGACGTGTAAACAGGGCGGTTGTCAGAACGGAAGCCAGGATATTGACAAGATTGTTCCCAAGCAAAATCCCGCCCAATAAGCGTTCCCGCATATTTAAAAGGCGTGTCACCAATGTCGCGCGGCGATCGCCTTCTTTTTCAGCCGAATGCATGCGCACCCGGGAAGCCGCCGTCAGAGAGGTTTCGGAACTGGAAAAAAAGGCGGAGCAAACCAATAGGAGTAAGATGACTCCTATGAGGATAAGATTACTCGGCTCCAATAAAGCGCTCATTTAGGTTGATCCATTTTCAGAAAGTCCATTTTCAGACAGTGTCGTCAGAAAGTTTTTAACATCCTCATCCGGCACGGCTTTTTGTACAAAAGCGTCGCCAATAGCATGGGCAAGAATGAGGGTGATTTTTCCGGCTTCATTTTTTTTATCTTGCCCCATAAACCGTGTAAGCTTGTCCGGGTCAGAGAGGCGCTCCCCTAGGGTTGGAATGCGCGGCATGTCAAGCTTTTCCAAGTGTTTAGACAGTTTTGCCGCGTCTTCTGCCGGGCAGTATCCTGCCTGAACCGAGAAAGAGAATGCCATATCCATTCCGGCGCTCACGGCTTCCCCGTGTAAAAGGTCGCCGTCATAGCCAGCGTCAAGTTCGAGTGCGTGGGCAAAACTATGTCCCAAATTAAGCAGAGCTCTTTGCCCGGATTCCCGTTCGTCCGCCGCAACGATACGAGCTTTGGTTTGGCAAGAGATAAAAATCGCTTTGGACAAGGCGTCAGGGTCTAGACCCAAAAGACGTTTGCCGCCTTCGACGTCAAGCCATTCAAAAAACTTTCGATCCCCTAAAAGTCCATATTTTAGGACTTCCGCGTAGCCTGCCTTTAGGTCACGAACAGAGAGGGTGGAAAGCAAATCCGTATCGGCGATGACGGCTTTAGGCTGGTAAAAAGCGCCAATGAGGTTTTTCCCAAATTCGTTATTAATAGCTGTTTTCCCGCCAACAGAACTGTCGACTTGAGACAAGAGCGTAGTCGGAATCTGGACAAAAGGTATGCCTCTTTTATAGATGCTCGCCGCGAATCCGGCCAAGTCACCTATGACACCGCCCCCAAAGGCAAGGAGTAAATCAGAGCGATCCAGCCCCGCTTTAAACATAGCTTCCAATACGGATTCCAATCCTGCCATGCTCTTTTGCGCTTCGCCCGCCGGGCGGACAATTATATGCGTCGTGTAACCAGAAAGGGCATTGGCCAGAGCGTCTCCGTAAAGCCCATGAACGGTTTCGTCAGTGACGATAATAATTCGCTTGGACGGCACTAAGTTTTGAATAAGGCTTCCTAATCTTGATAGGAGCCCTGACCCGATATGAATTGGGTAACTTCTCTCTCCTAGATCCACCCTAAGCGGCTCAGTGTTGGACGGTATCATTTCGGAAGGGCTCATAATATTAAATGCGCAATTAGAGAATTAGCGGAAATTGGACTGATGACGGTTTATAGCACGGATGACGCGATTGACGGTGCGAATATGAGGGCCTTTTGCGATCGGAACATGGATTTGGGCTAATCCATATATAGGGTCTCGCGCTTTAAAAAGTTCTTCAAGTTTCGCCCGGGGGTCTTCGACCTGGAGAAGCGGACGTTTATTATTTCGACTTACCCTCTCCAGAATAACGTCAATATCGCCTTGCAACCAGATAGTCAGAGAATGGGACAGTAATATATCGCGGGTTGGCTCATGGGTAAAAGCCCCGCCACCTGTGGCGAGGACAATTGAAGGCTTAACAATCTCAGATCCTACGAGCCTCGAAATGACCCGTTTTTCGCCCGCGCGAAATTCGGCTTCGCCGTGATCATGAAAATAACCACTGACGGTTCGGCCGGAGGCGGTTTCTATTTCGTCATCTGAATCATAAAACTCCCGCCCGAGACGTTTTGCCAAACGGCGGCCAATGGTTGTTTTTCCGACCCCCATCATCCCGATGAGGGCAATATGGGGCGTGTTAAACGCCACTTTGTCCTGTCTTGGCATGACTGCCCTTTTTGTTATGGTCTACACGACCATAAAACGCGCGCATTATGCACTGCGTCTTTCTGAAAATTTAGGCTTAATATGGTCACAAATAAGGTTATGCTCAACCGTTAATGCCAATTGCGGACTGTAAACATGAAAAAAACACTTATTGCTATCGGATGCCTTCTCATCCTTTTTATCGGCGGCTTTGTCTGGCTTCTCGGTCAAGCCTCTCCGGCCAACGCGCCCCAAGATGTACAGGTGATTGACTTGCCGGATACTTACGAAAAATAATTCACCTACGGGATTTGCGACTATGAGACATTTACTCCTCAGAACTGCGCTTGGGGCCTTCGCGGTTTGCACTTTAAGTGCCCCGGCTTATTCCCAAACGATTGAACAGGGCACTTTGGACGCTCCTGTGGCGTTTGATGCGGGTGTGTTAGACGTTCAATCCGGCGGACTGGATCCAAGCCTCTGGCAGGGAACGTCTGCAAGTGTCGCCCAAGGCTTGATTGAAACAGCTCCTTTAAACAGTACGGATCCGCTTGTGCAGGACATGTTGCGGGCTGTCCTTTTATCCTCCGGCGTTCCGCCTAAAGGCACCGAAGAAGATGTGCGTCTATATGAATCCGCCAAGCTGGAAGCCATAAGCCAGATTGCCGATACGGAAACCTTGAACACATTAGTCAGCCGCAGCGGCGCGGCGGGGCGGGCTCCCATGGTGCAGGCGGAACTTGCTTTGCGCGGCGCAGATGTGGCGACTGCGTGTAACCTTTCAGATACAATTACCGAAAATCGAGCCAGTCTTTTTTGGTCTCGTTTGAGAACGCTGTGTCATTTGAGACGCGATGAATTTGCGGCGGCAGAACTGACAACGGATTTACTTCGATCCGATGGGTATGAGAATGACGCCTATTATGCATTGGTCAGCGTGATGAGCGGCGCGAGCAAGAAGCTGCCTAATGCGACCGACGTAAATGACCCAATTACTCAAGCGCTCTATGATGAAGCTTCGGTGAAATTGGATGCAGCCCGCCCCGGCCAGGCTCTTGATCCACAAGCTGATCCCGATTTGCGTTTGGCGGCGCTATACACCTTCTCCAATCAATTGAGCGACGCCCAGATTTCGAAAGTCTTTTCGGACCTTGCTTTTGATCTAGAGAACCCCGTTCTTGGCCCTAGTTTCGATTATAATTCTGCTTCGGCTGACCCTTCAGCGCAAGGTACAGCTCAGCTCTTCTTGCTTTCGAAGGCAACAGGAGACCCTGAAAGCGCGGCAAAATCTTTTGCGGCACTATTGGAGCGCGCTCCCGACATTCGGACGCGGCAACGGTTTATCTCGCTTATGTCAGGCTCTATCCAATCTTGGCCCGCACAAGTTCAGGCGAGGTCTGATCTCGGACTGTTTGCCCGGGCCGCCGTTCAACGCGGTGATGTCGGTATGCTGCAAGGGCTCTATGACGCCCTACCTAACGGGGTGGAAAGAGCCCGGATTGCTCTGGCGGCTGACGCCCTCGGTAATGGTTTTCTTCTGGGGCAAATGGGCAGCGATATTGATGAACGCCTAAAAGCCCCGGAAAATGACCGCGCCAAACGCGATGCCTTGCTGGCGCTGGCGCTAGGGGCGCAGCTCTCCGAAGCTGCGGCTGAAACTCTCCCTGGCGCGAAATTCTTGAGCGACGGGAATGATATGACGGCGGGAGATCGGGCTGTACTGAGCGCCAACGCCAAAGCGCGGACAGTCGCGCAATTGATTTTGCGAGTAGCCCCGCGTCTGGACAGTTCCGACCTCAGCGCGTCGGACATGGCTTATATTGTTGAAGCCCTTCAGCAGGCCGGACTGACGCAATATTCCGGGCGATTGGCCGCGATGGATTTCCTCGGCCCGCTCTAGATTGACAAGCAAGAAACGCGCATTGCGCCGTGATGGCTTGTGAAATGCGGCAGACCGTTTATACGGCCCGCTCAAACTTCGTTTTGGAGCCCATAAATGGCGAAACCTTATCTGGACTTTGAGCGGCCTCTGGCCGAGATCGAGGCTAAAATCGCAGATCTGATCGTGAGTGAGGGCGAGGCCGCCCCGGGACTCGAGGATTTGCGAGCTAAATCACAGGAACAGCTCAAAAAGCTTTATAAAAATCTTGGCCCTTGGGAAAAGACCCGGGTGGCGAGACATGAAAACCGGCCACATTACAGCGCATATATAAAATCTCTAGTTACGGATTATACTCCCTTGGCCGGAGACAGGAAGTATGGCGATGACAACGCCCTGCTTGGCGGATTAGGTAAAATTCGCGGACAATCCGTCGTCGTAATGGGTCATGAAAAAGGCCATGATACGGATACAAGGCTGCATCATAATTTTGGCATGGCTAACCCAGAAGGTTATCGCAAATCTGTTCGGTTGATGGACATGGCCGAGCGTTTTTCTATTCCAGTTATCAGTTTTGTTGACACGGCGGGGGCTTATCCAGGGCGCGGCGCCGAAGAACGCGGCCAAGCTGAAGCTATTGCGCGCTCTATTGACCGGGGCCTTTCCTTACGTGTGCCGTTCCTGTCCATTATCACTGGCGAAGGCGGCTCCGGTGGAGCGGTTGCAATTGCCACCGCCGACCGGGTAATGATGCTCGAGCATTCTATATATTCTGTCATTTCGCCAGAAGGCTGTGCGTCTATTCTCTGGCGTGACGGAAAGAAAGCCGAAGATGCGGCAAAAGCGATGAAAATCACGGCGCAAGATTTGAAGCGTCTCGGCATTATCGACACCATCATCAAAGAACCTGTCGGCGGGGCGCACCGTATGCCGGACACGGCAATTAAAACTGTTGGCGCGGCGATTATGCGAGAGCTGAAGGAAGTATCGGACCTTTCTTCCAAAGAGCGTCTTCAACAACGCCGGGAAAAGTTTTTAAATATCGGACGATCCTTAAATTAGATCCTTCCATAAAAAAGCCCTGTCACTCGCAAGTGACAGGGCGTCCCTCCCCAGGAAACAAGTTTTCCTAGAAGCTGCTGGAAATACCCGTGCCAAAGAAGAGCATGCTGTCATCATCATAGCCATCTTTGAAATCCAGCGTGTTATCGTCTGAGTTCACGACGAAATTCCCGCCTATATAAATAGCTGCAGAATCCGTAACTGCTTGAGAAATCGCGGCTGAGGCTTGGGCCCATTGATAACCACTTCCACCATCCGGTTCGACGAGACCGATAGTGCCGCCTAGATCAAAACTCAAGCCTTCCGACATTGGGAAACTGTGTCCGACAGAGCCCTCTAAAGTAAAGGCTTCGAAGGTGAAGTCATAATATGCCGTGACAGAAGGCGCCAAAGGCACGGCGCCAAATCCGACGCTTGCAGAGACTTCGTAACTACCGGCGTTACCGCCCTTCGTTTGCAGCAGCGCGCCGCCTTGGGGATAGTAATAATAGGTCCCGCCAATATCGAGGCTAATATCGCCTTCGAGCGGCACGCTGTATCCGGCGTAGAAGTCAACTTCGTCGCCTTGGAAGACAGAGTCCGATCCTACGCCTGTAGAAAACCAAGTCCCGGCCGTAAAGTTACCGTAGGACACTTCCGCATAAGGCTGAATGGACTCAGCGCCCAAGCTCACGCCGCGAAAGACATATTCCGTTACGGCGTCCACACCGACTGTATAGCCAAGAACCTTGTCTTGCGCGAAGCTGGCAGGTGCGAGGGCTGTGGCACCTAACAATATTGCGGTTGCGATATATTTTTTCATTATGGTCTCCTCATCAAACCTGAAAATTAAGGCACCCCTTCGTGGATACCGTGTGAAAAAAACACAGCTTTGGTTAGGAGGCGCGAAACGGCTTGGCGACAAAACGGCTCCATAAACGGATCAAATCGAGCCTTGCGCACGGGTTTTGTGCGCAAATTAAAGGCATATGGACGGCAAACCACCGAGGGGGCAATTTTTACCGAAAGGGGCAAAAATCGTTGAGCTGTTGCGAGCTTGCACTCTTTTTGTTAGCGGATAAGGTAAAAAATACCCCAAATGAGGCAATCAGGGTTGATGGACTTTAAACCGCCGAGCCTGTTGCCTGAATGAGAATTAAAGCGCCTAGTCGAACTGAAGTTTAAAGGCAGTTTGATTTTACGAGATTGGATTGAAATATAGGTTAGTATAAGTTTTTAAGTGAGTGCATTGTTTCATTCGAAGATCAAGCGGATCGTCATTTTCAGTCCATGACAAAACGTGGCGTCTGAACTTCTAGAATGTTCAGTGCATTTCAGTATATACGGGCTTAGTATAGATTAAAAACAGAGTTGAGTTTGATGACATCGAATAAAGTGGGCGTGAAAACTTGGCTCTATAGGAGTAAGTTCACAAGTTTTAAGACCGAAGACGAAATTCATGAAATGGCACGAGGTTTCGTGAAGAAAAACCAACGCCTTGGGTTGTCCGGATTCTTAATTACAAATGGCGACTCCGTTATGCAGCTGCTGGAAGGTGATGAACCGAATGTCGATCCGCTGAGAAAAGAAATTTTGAACGATGATCGGCATACAGACATTCTTTCCGAGGTCTGGACCGTAGAGCCCAAGCGGGCCTATCCTCGATGGGCGATGCGCGTCGTTTCCCCCGCAGAGTACGAAACCTTATTCAGGGAGATCGAGACCGCAAGAATAGAAACCATTGCCACAAATATTGCTCGCATGGTGTTTGATATAACTTTTGAAACCGATTGAAATCGGACAAACAGTGGGCGCAATGGTGTTTTCATAAACCCGTTTGAGTATGACCTCAAAGTGGACAAAACGTGACCGCTTTTTCGCTAAAAGATTACAACCTCTTCGTGAGACTTTTGTAAGTTGCGTAGACGCACTGCGCTACCTATCGCTTCGTTTGAACGAAAGTATAATTTAAACTTGTTTCGTTCCTTATTGAAGGGCTGAAAACAATGACATTGAATAAGACCTCTCTAGTGAATGTCTCTCCACTTCCCCGGTCCCTCGAATGCAAAATTCCCCAGTCTCACACAAGAGTTTTTCCATGAGTTTTTCCGCTGTAAATAATTCCAACAAGTTTTTAACGATGTTAATAGTTGCGAGCCTGAGCCTCTCGGCCTGCGCGACCAAACCAGATCGCAGGGGCACACCCCCAAAAGAGAGACAGTCAAACGGGCCAGAACGTGCCTCTGGAATATTTCTTTTCCCCATTTCGGGGTTATTTATCGGTATGGATACAAACGGTGACAGAGCGACTTCCTTTACCGAGATTGATCAAGGCATTAAATCGGAATGGGCAACTTTCGAGCGCAGCCCAAGTGCCATTAATTTCAGAAAATGGAGCATGGAAAACTTGGGGTCTACCGACGCGTCGCCCAGTTTCATAGCCTTCGATCACGACTTTAACGGCATCATCTCAAAGGCCGAATTTAGAAGTCAAATTGAAACGGAATTTGAGAAATTAGACAGAAATAGCGATGGACGCCTTGAGCGATCAGAAATGATCGTCGCTTTTGCTGCGCCGCAAGGCGAAAGGTCACGTCCGAGCGAAGAGCAGGGACGACCGGAAGGCCGGGGTCGCCGCCCGCGCCAATAAACCTGGATTACACAAGACTTAAAGGCCGGAAGCTTGCAATTTAGATTCGTCTAAGCAAACGAACCGCGCATTTAAAACCACACTAAAAGGGGTGGTTTTGATATTATACCTCAGCCGCTTGATTAAAGCTTCCCGTGGCAATGCTTGAATTTTTTGCCAGAGCCGCACGGGCACAGAGAGTTCCGGCTAACGCCTATTAGTTGTTTTTTGGTCAGCTCCCCTGTTGAGGCCGTCTTTGGATCAGACTTTGAAGAGGTCTCCGAAGAAGAGGCTTCTGGCGCAGAAGACCCTGCCGCCGCCGTGGCAGTCCCGACCATATCCATTGGCGATCTGGCGCGGCGTGCGGCCGAAGGGCTGGCTTGGCCGGCTTCATTTTTTAAAGTCCGAGAAGCGTTTTGCGCCGCCTGTTGCGTGGCGGCTTGCTGCTCATTTTGAGCTCGCTGCTGTCTTTGCATTTGCACGTTCAGGAGCAGGTTCATCATCGCCTTTGTAACGTCTTCGCGCAGGCTAGTAAGCAAATTGTCAAACAGGGTGAAGGCTTCGGATTTATATTCATTCAGCGGATCACGCTGGCCATAAGCCCGCATTCCAATAACCGATTTCAGGCTGTCGAGCTGCTGCAAATGTTCGCGCCAGTTTTTGTCGATAACCTGCAATAGGATTTGTTTTTGAGCCCGGAGCATTTCAGAATCATCAAGACCGCTAGAAAGTTGGTCAAACGCATCATCGCCTGCTTTTTTCAAACGAGTGAGCATTTCTTCGTCGGCAATGCCTTCTTCCTGAGCCCATTTATCGAATGGCACATCCATTAAAATCGCTTCTTTGATAGCGACATTTAGGCCTTCGACATCCCATTGCTCGGCGTAAGCTTTTTTGGGGATGTGAGTTGCGATCAGGTCTTCGGAGAGCTGATGGCGGAAATCTTCGATTACGTCAGAAACGTCATCATCCGTCATGAATTCCATGCGCTGTTCAAAAATAGTTCTGCGCTGATCATTCATGACATCGTCATATTTCAGCAGGTTTTTCCGAATATCGAAATTGCGTTGTTCGACCCGAACTTGAGCGCGCTCCACAGCTTTGGACATAAAGCGGTTGGTGAGATGCTCGCCCTCTTCAAACTTCATTGAGCTCATCATGGATTTCAAACGGTCGCCGCCGAAGATTCGCATAAGGTCGTCTTCGGTGGAGAGATAGAATTTCGACCGGCCCGGATCGCCCTGACGCCCTGTCCGGCCGCGAAGCTGATTGTCAATCCGGCGGCTTTCATGGCGCTCTGTCCCGAGGACGTAAAGACCGCCGGCTTTTAGTGCTTTTTCTTTGAGCTCGGCGATTTCGGCCTTGATTTTGGCTTCCTGTTCTTGGCGCACGTCTTCCGTGGCGGTTTCTGGGATTTCCTGATGTGCGCGCATTTCCAGATTGCCGCCCAGCTGAATATCGGTCCCGCGACCGGCCATATTGGTCGCAATCGTGACCGCGCCGGGCACGCCGGCCTGCGCCACGATAGAGGCTTCCTGATCGTGGAAGCGGGCATTGAGCACCCGGTGCGGCACGTCGCGCTGGGTCAGATATTCCGACAGGCGTTCTGACTTTTCAATAGAGACAGTACCAACAAGAATGGGTTGGCCCTTGGCGGATTTCTCTTCGATGTCATCGACAATGGCTTTGAACTTTTCCTGCTCCGTGCGGTAAATCACGTCTTCATCGTCGATCCGCTGAATGGGGCGGTTGGTCGGGATAACGAGAACTTCGAGGCCGTAAGTTTCGGCAAATTCTCCAGCTTCGGTTTCGGCCGTTCCGGTCATGCCGGAGAGTTTGTCATAAAGACGGAAGTAATTCTGAAGCGTGACGGACGCCATGGTGACGTTTTCAGGTTTGATGTCGACGTTTTCTTTCGCCTCAATCGCTTGATGCAAGCCGTCTGACAGACGGCGGCCATCCATCATTCGGCCTGTAAATTCGTCAATTAAGACGACTTCGTCATTTTTTACGATATAATCTTTGTCGCGCACATAAAGCTTATGCGCTTTCAGGGCTTGGTTGATGTGGTGCACTACGGTGACGTTTTCGACGTCATATAAGCTCTCACCCTCGAACAGGCCGCGTTCATTGAGAAGGTCTTCGATCTGTTCATTGCCTTCTTCGTTAAAGGTCGCGGTGCGGGCCTTTTCGTCAACGTCATAGCCTTCTTCGTCGATAAGAGGGATGATTCCGTCAATTGTGCGGTAAAGCTCCGATTTGTCATCTGTCGGGCCGGAAATAATTAATGGCGTCCGCGCTTCGTCGATCAAAATGGAATCAATTTCATCGATAATAGTATAGACATGGCCGCGCTGCGCCATTTCCTCGACGGAGAATTTCATATTATCCCGCAGATAATCAAAGCCGAATTCATTGTTCGTGCCGTAAGTGATATCGCAATTATAAGCGGCTTTGCGCTGATTGCCGAAGGCTTCGTAATTGTTGATGCAGTCCACAGTCATACCGAGAAAGCCGTAAATCTGGCCCATCCATTCGGCGTCGCGCTTAGCCAAATAGTCATTGACCGTCACAATATGCACGCCCTTACCGTTTAAGGCGTTGAGATAGGCCGCAAGCGTGGAAACAAGAGTTTTACCTTCACCTGTACGCATTTCCGCGACTTGGCCGCGATGAAGCGTAATGCCGCCAATGAGCTGCACATCATAGTGGCGTTGCCCGAGGGTGCGTTTAGCGGCTTCGCGTACGGTGGCAAAAGCTTCAGGGAGGAGGTCGTCCAGACTTTCGCCGTCCGCCAGGCGTTGTTTATAGACGTCGGTTTGGCCTTTGAGCGCGTCATCGTTCATCGCTTCGAACTTTGGCTCAAGATCATTGATCTTTTGAACCAGAGGACGAAGTTTCTTTATCGTTCGGTCGTTTTCAGTCCCGAAAATCTTCTTGGCGATGCCTAACATGAAAAGTCCTGATATTGTGCGGGGGTCAGGAATATTCGGGGCGGTTCTCCGCGGCGAGTATTCAAAGGCCCGGTCATTCTTTGTGTCGACTTAGGAAGCCTCCCTTGGTAAGTCAATAAATTGGGCCAGATATCCTGCATTAAGCTTGCTAAAACTTGCTGGAATCTAAGGAAAGGTCCGAGAGGAGGTAGATGCCATGTCCAGATTATTTTTTACCCTGACAATCACTTTAGGACTTGCCTTGGGCGCTTGCCAAAAAAATGCCAATGAAACGGATCCAACCGTCATAGATGAAACCGCTCGTTCTGACAGGATCGAGATTGCCAAAGTGGACGGCACTACCCTTTATCAGGCAGATGTAGAGCGCATGGCGGCCGAGAGAGGCTTAATCACAGCGGATGAGAGGCTGCCGCAATCCGATCCGTCCTTTCAGACCCTTTTAGATGAGTTGATTGATCAACGCCTTTTGGCAGAGGCGGCCATCCGCCGTGGCTTAGACAAGACCCCTGAAAATAAGCGCCGCCTAGCGGCCGCTCGCGAACGTATCCTGAGTAATGTTCTTGTAGAAGAGCACCTCAAGAAAACGGTGAATGATCGGACAATTCATCGTATGTATGACCAACAGTCAGAGCTGGTGGATCGCGGCGATGAAATTCGCGCAAGGCATATTTTACTTAGCGATGAGGCTTCTGCGCAAGCCGTTGTCACGGCGCTTTCCGAAGGACAGGGATTTGCTGAACTAGCCCGTTCGGTCAGCACAGATGAGGGGACGCGCGAAAAGGGTGGTGATCTGGGTTGGTTTTCTCGTGACATGCTAAGCCGGGATTTTACCCGTGTTGTATTTTCAACCCCTGTGGGCGAGCGCACAGAGCCGTTTGAGACCTCTCAAGGCTGGCACATTGCCGAAGTACAAAACCGCCGCGCACCTCCTCAGCAAAGCCTCGAAGAGCTTCGTCCCAATATCGTAAAATTCATGACTTTTGATGCGATTCAATCTTTGTTGGAAGACCTGAGAAACGAAAGCGAAATAGAAACCTTTTATGCTCTCACGCCGGAAGGGGAGGTAAAGCTCCCGGAACAGGTTGATGAAGTCAAAGAGGGCGAAACAATTACAGAAGATCAAGATGGCTGACTATAAACTCTCTCCTTTCGCCCCTGACACCTTTCCACACCTGCCGCCAATAAAGGGGTTTGCTATGGCAACGGCGGAAGCGGGTGTGCGCTATAAAGGCCGAACCGATCTTTGGGTGCTCCGCGCAGAGGCGGGAACGGCTCTAGCTGGGGTTTTTACTAAAAACCTTTGCCCTGGCGCGCCGGTGGATTGGTCACGTAAGGCTCTTGGCGCCGAGACTGACGGACCGTGCCTGGTTATTGTTAATTCCGGTACAGCCAATGTCTTTGGCGGCCAAAAAAGCCGTGACGCGGTCATTCAAACAGCCAAAGGCGCGGCAGATGTTTTCGGCGTGGACGCAGAAACTATTCAGCTCGCCTCGACAGGGGTGATCGGCGTGCCGCTCGAGGCGTCAAAACTCGTCGATAAATTTCCGGAGATAAATAAAAACTTACGTGCCGATGGGTGGCAAGACGCCGCCAAGGCGATCATGACAACGGACACCCACGCCAAAGGCGCCACGGCGGCGGCGGAGATCAAAGGAACGAAAGTCACCATTAACGGCATCGCCAAAGGCTCCGGCATGATCGCGCCAGATATGGGGACTATGCTCGCATATATCGCGACAGATGCGGCCATTTCGAAGGTAGCACTGCAGTCGATGCTTTCCGAATTGGTGGAGACAAGTTTTAACGCCATCACGGTCGATAGCGATACCTCCACCTCTGACACGCTCCTATTGCTGGCCAGCGGCCAAGCGGGGAATGCGGTGTGCGAAGACGCAAATGAGCCGTGCTTGACGGGATTCAAGCAAGCTCTTAATGCCGTGATGAAGGATCTGGCTCTGCAAATCGTCAAGGACGGAGAAGGGCTGACTAAATTTGTCACGGTTCATGTCTCCGGCGCGGCGTCAGATAAATCCGCCAAAAAAGTCGCGATGAGTATCGCCAATTCCCCGCTCGTCAAAACTGCGATTGCAGGACAGGACGCCAATTGGGGGCGCATCGTCATGGCGGTCGGAAAAGCGGGCGAGCCCGCCGAACGCGACAAACTTTCCATCTGGATGGGGCCGCACCTCTTGGCCGAACGCGGCGAAGCGGCGCCGGATTATACAGAGGCGCAAGGCGCGGCCTATATGAAAGAGGCGGAGATAGATATTCGTGTGGATTTGGGGCTCGGCGACGGGGAAGCGGAAGTCTATAGCTGCGATTTGACTCATGGCTATATCGACATCAACGCCGATTACAGAAGCTAATTAAATGTTAGAAACACCAAATAAGCGCCCCGTCATTTACGTGGCGGCGGCCGCGATGATAGACGCAGATGGGCGCGTTTTGATAACGCGCCGCCCAGCCGGAAAACCCCATGCCGGGAAATGGGAATTCCCCGGCGGTAAGGTCGAAGAAGGCGAAACCCCGGAGCAAGCGGTCAACCGCGAACTGCGCGAAGAATTGGGGCTTGAGCCGTGCGAAAGCTGTCTTCAACCTTTCTCTTTTACCTCTTACGCCTATCCGGATTTCCACCTCTTCATGCCGCTCTATCTCTGCCGCCAATGGGATGGTTTTGCGATGCCGAAAGAGGGGCAGGGCATTAAATGGCTCTACCCGAGCCAGATTGTCGAGTTAGATTTAGTCGAAGCGGATGTGGAATTAGCTCAGGAATTGGCGGATAGGTTGCCGAGCCGAAAGCGGTTTGCGGTTTAATTAGTATCCGATTTGGGGCTGTGCCAATTTCTCGGCGCAGGGAGAGATCAAACCTTCTTCTCCTGCGTCCCTAACGCGTCGGCGAGGCGCATTTTTGCGCTTCCGGGCTTGAGTGGCTTTTGCTGGCTTTCATGCGGACTCCAGCCCGTGAGCCAGAGGATTTCGAATTGGGCGGGGAATTTTCCGTCATCTGTTTTCGGATAAGCGGCTTTGATAGCTTGTAAATAGCCTTTCGGGAGTGGCGCTTTGTGGCGGGCCGTCAGCGTATTGGTCAGGCCGAGATCGCGCAGGTCGCTCACCACAGTTTCCAATTTGCCATAACTCACCTTGACCCGGTCTTTATCAACGACGGGCAGGTTGAGTCCGGCCCGGCCCAAAAGCGCGGCGGCTTGGTGGTGGTCTATCATCGGATAGACCCGCGCTGTCGCCCCGCCAAACACGGCGCTGTCGACGGTATAGAGAGTTTGTCGCAAATCGGAGAGGCTATCACCCCCAAAGAGCGCGGCGGTGAAGAGACCGTCGGCTTTCAGATTGTGCCGCAAGCGAACCAAAGCGCCCGGCAGGTCGTTTTCTGTTTGTAATTCCAACAGGCTGATGATGAGGTCATATTCGCCGTTCATCGCTTCTAGGCTGTCATACCAATCTAGGTTTTTCGGCTGACGGCCCGCGGGAAGTTCGGAAATAATCGTGTCCCGCATATCTACCGAAGAAAGCACCACGCCGCGTTCAAACTGCCGATTGATATCGGCAATGCGCGAGGCGGCGTCTTCTGCCGCGCGGATGAGCAGGAAGGACGGACCAGTTTTCGCCATGCGGGACTGAGCGCGCTTACGCGCAAGAGATTGAGCCTTTTCATCAAAAATCTGTGGGACTTTCGTTTCTTCCATGACCCGTATATGAGGGGGACATGGGCAAAAGGGAAGCGTTCAGGGCGGTGCAATCTGTCACAAGGGGAGTGACAAGAGCGGGGCTGGATATTGTTTTGCCGCCGCAGGACCCGTTCAGCAAGAGTGATAAGGACTGGGAAGATATTCAATATCTGGATGAGCCTTGTTGCCACAAATGCGGCTTTCCGTTTGAGTATGCGGTGGGCGAGGGCGCGCTCTGCGCCGGTTGTCTTGCCAGGCCCCCGCGATATACCTCTGCTCGCGCTGCCTTAGTTTATAATGACGCGTCCCGAGATATAATCCTTTCTTTCAAACATGGAGGCCGGACGGAAAATCTGTCGCGGTTTGCAGCTCAGCTCCGGCGGGCCGGACGGGGCTTTCTGCCGGATGCGGATATAATTGTGCCGGTGCCTCTACACCGGACGCGGCGGATAAGACGGCGATACAACCAATCAACCCTTCTTGGACGCGCGCTGGCCCGCATTACAAATGCGTCATTTGAGCCGGACAGTCTTCGCCGCATTCGGGCCACCGCGTCTCAGGGCGGACAGTCGGCGGCGGGACGTAAACGCAATGTTCAGGGCGCTTTCGCTGTAAAAGAAGGTAAACAAGACCGAGTAAGCGGCGCAAATATTGTTTTGATTGACGATGTCATGACAACCGGGGCGACCCTAGACGCCTGCGCCTCTGTGCTGCTACGCTCTGGCGCAAATCGGGTAGACGCTCTATGTCTCGCTCGAGTAATTAGAGAACAGCGGAGTCAAAACGACTCGCAAAATAAGGACGCTTTTGATGGCAAAAGTTGAGATGTATTCAAAAATGGGATGCCCTTTCTGTATTCGCGCCAAAGCGCTTCTGAAAAGAAAAGGGGTGGAGGTGATAAACATTCCAGCCTCTATGGATCCGAATAAACGGGCCGAGATGCGTGAACGCTCCGGCGGTGCAAATACGTTCCCGCAAATCTTCATTGATGACAAACATATTGGCGGCTGTGACGACCTATATGCGTTGGATGAAAAAGGCGGTCTCGATCCGCTATTGGCGGCCTAATTTATGAAAGTGGGTCTTGTTCAGCTTTGCTCCGGAATAACGGTTAGCGAAAATATTGCGGAAACGTCACGGCTGATCCGCGCTGCGGCGGCTGATGGGGCGGCGCTCGTTGCGACGCCGGAAATGACCCATTTGGTTCAAAAACATAAAGAAGACTTGCTCTCTAAAATATCCCCACAGGATAAAGAGCCTGCGGTAAGAGCTTTTGCCGATTTAGCCAAAGAGCTGGAAATTGACCTCTTGATTGGGTCTATGGCCCTAAAAGAAGGGGAGAAGATTGCCAATCGCGCTTTCCACTTCACTCCGGACGGGGTCATCAAAGCATGCTACGATAAAATCCATCTTTTTGATGCTCAGGTGTCTGACACAGAGAGCTATCGTGAGTCTTCGACCTACACGGCGGGCGAAGGCCCGGTCATGACAGCAGTCGGGCAGACGAAAATCGGTCTGTCCATCTGCTATGATTTGCGCTTTCCGGCGCTCTATCGCTATTACGCGCAAGAAGGGGCTGAAATTGTTACGATTCCGGCGGCCTTCACGGTGCCGACCGGGCGCGCGCATTGGGATATACTCTTGCGGGCGCGGGCGATCGAATCGGGCAGTTATGTTCTTGCTGCCGCGCAAGGCGGCGCGCATGAGGACGGGCGTCGGACTTGGGGCCGTTCCAAAGTGATCGATCCTTGGGGAGAGATAGTTGCCGAGCTCGACCATGACCGCCCGGGTCACGTGGTAGCCGAAATTGATTTATCCCAGGTGAGTAAAGCGCGAAAACGCATCCCGGCCTGGGCGGATACGCGGCCTTTCTAAGCCCTTCTTCCGATAAACCTTGGAAAGCCGCCCCGGCGAACTTAAATTAGATATATGATCCGTTATGACCTTATATGCAAAAACGAACACGTCTTTGAGGCGTGGTTTTCCAATTCGTCTGATTATGACCGGCAGGAAAAAGACGGCTTACTATGCTGCGCGGTCTGCGCAACGTCCCAGGTGAAAAAAGCGATTATGGCGCCGAATGTGTCGACGTCGCGGAAGAAAGAGCAAAGACGAGAGACGAAGCAGAAGGCTCTGTCCGTCATGAGCGCGGAAGCCAAGAAAGTGGCTGAGGCCGTCAAAGCGGAAATTCGCAAGAACTGTGAAAATGTCGGCGATAAGTTCGCGGACGAAGCACGGGCCATGCATTACGGGGAAAAAGAAAGCCGCGGCATATACGGAAAAGCCTCGCCGCGCGAAGCCTCAGAACTCGCCGAAGAAGGGGTCGGTATTGCGCCTCTTCCCGAGGCTTGCGTGCCGCAAGAGGGCAAGACCAATGATAAAAAGCTACACTAAGCGGCCTCTCTGGGGGAAATGTGAGCGTAGTCCGTGTAGCTGTTTTCAAGGAAATGATTTTGGGAAATCGGCAAGACGAGTATATCCGCCTCCAGTTCTTCTGTCCATTTTTCTTCGACGCGGATGCTATTCTCTCTGATAGTCTCCAAGATGACCCGGGGTTTCGCAAACGGGCCAAGTTCTACTAAGAGTTCTTCTTGCGCCTTAGTGTCCGGCAGAGCCGTAAAGGCAAGAGCTTGATCGAACGAAATTGTCCCAGAGAAGAAAGCTTGGCGCATCTTATCTGACAACCTAGAGAGGCTAATTATTTCAACTATCGAGCGGCGGTCAAGATAAAGGCGGCCTGCAATCTCCTCTATTGCAACACCCTTATCCTTCAGGGTCATGACGGCTTGATACAGCTCACGACCGGACAGCACTGAGGCGGTATGAAAGTCCATCTCTTTCGCTTCTTCTGTCAGAATGTAAGGAATATTTACAAGACTGCGGGGGAGATTTCCCGAAAAGGCCAGACGTTTAATCGCGGCAAAACGCTTTTTACCCTCTATGATGACGAGGCGGTTGTTTGCAGCCGAGACAATGAGAGGCGATATGAGCCCGAATTCCAAAATGGAGCGTTCAAGCGTTTTTACGTCGTTCAAGGTCTGACCGCATAAAATCGGGGCCTGAAGGGATTTAAAAGCGCTAATAGGGGCCGTTTTTATTTTTCTGTGTTCCATAACCTCGTCCTTTCACAGACTTATACACAGGATAATGCTTACCAGAGTCATTCGGTTCCATTAACTATGTGTCAAGATGGTTAACGCGCGTTAACCTATTAGGTTGTTATAATCATTAAGAAAAATGACTTAATTGCGACGTTGAAAGTTTGCGCTTAATTAAGCGAATTAGTTAATAGAACATTAATTAAGAAATTTACCCACAGTCACATAATTTATCCCCAGATCGTCCGTAAATTTCCAATTATTGGAGAGAGGATTTAAGGACATTCCGATGGAGGGCTCCGGCGTCAGCCCGGCGTCTTTGAGATATCGCTGCATTTCACGGGGTTTGACCAGCTTTTCATATTGATGCGTTCCGCGTGGAAGCCAGCGCAAAATATACTCTGCGCCGACAATAGCAAAGGCAAAGGCTTTGAAGCTACGGTTGATCGTCGAGGTAATCATCAGACCGCCGGGCCGCACCATTTTCGCGCAATCGGCGATGAAATCACCGGGGCTGACGACATGTTCTATCACTTCCATATTCAGAACGCCGTCAAAAGGCTTTTCGCCGCTCTCAATAAGCTGCTCGACCGTGCCGTGAATATAATTGACATCTACGCCGACCTGTTCGGCATGGGTCTTGGCCGTTTTCAGGGTCTTCTCCAGCGCGTCCACGCCTGTGACGTCCGCGCCCATCCGCACCATGGGTTCACAAAGAAGTCCGCCGCCGCACCCAATATCGAGAAGACGCAGCCCCTTAAGCGGCTCTGCCGCCTCCGGATCGCGGTGAAAATGATCGCAAAGCGTATCGCGAATAAACCCAAGCCGCGCTCCGTTCATGATATGGAGCGGTTTGAACGGGCCGTTTGGGTCCCACCAATCCGCCGCCATGCGCGAGAAACTGTCCATCTCCATCGGATCAACAGAGACAGAAGAGAGATGTTCGGGAGCTTTTTCGGAATAGGCCATATGGTGGCTACGTTTAAGGCCAAAATAGGTTTGGGGGAAGAGCCGTTCTGACGCAGACGGCTTTCGCAAAATAAAACCCCGGGACCTTCATTTTCGCTCTTTAATTTTGGGTCTCTCGTTATATGAACGACGGAAAGGGGATGTTTTATGAAAATTTGGACTTCATTTACTGCGGCTATCTTGCTCGGCGCCTGCTCTGCGGAGGCGCCGCTGCGGGATTCCAAAGCTTCGGACGCTAAAATATCAGAGGTCGCGGCCAAACCTCTGGCCGAATATGAAGGTCTTTACGAATATGAGAATGACACCACACTGATTATCGTTGCCGGGCCGGAACGCGAATTACTTTACGCCGATATAAACGGAGCGCGCTATCCGCTCAGACCTGAGAGCAAGGATGTTTTCCTGAATACAGGGGACATACCCGTTGAATTTGTACGGGACACAAAGGGTCAGATCATAGGCTATAGGGAAGGCCCCTCCGCCGAAGCGGACCCGAAAATATTCAAATTAATTGACGCAGAGGGAAAACTTCCCGCGACTATCTGGACGGTCCGTCCTGAAGAACAAACTGGCTCTTATCAATATCAGGCCCCGACGGAGGAGGAAAACGGTTTGTCTGTAAGAGCTCTTGAAGAGGGCTCTGAGTTACGGGTCAATCTCTCTGATCTGACGGAGGCTATTTACGCCGGACAATACCCCAATACGCATAGCGTGCTCCTCTATGACAAAGGGGATTTGGTCTTCGAAGAATATTTTTATGAACATCATCAGGACAAGCCCCACCAACTTCGCTCGGCCACAAAAACCTTAAAAGCCCTACTGATCGGCATTGCGATTGATAAAGGCTATATCCCGTCCGCAGAGACGCCCATCCTGACTTATTTTGACGACTATGATTTGGAAAATATGGATCCTCGAAAACAGGCGATTACTGTTGGGGATCTTTTGTCCATGTCCTCCGGTCTCGACTGTAATGACTGGGACGGCGACAGTCCCGGAAATGAAAGTAAAATGATCTATTCCGAGGACTGGGTGAAATTTGGCCTTGATCTGCCGATGCAAAATGAACCGGGAAAGGTCGGATATTACTGCTCCGCCAATTCGGCTATTCTGGGCCGTCTGGTCGAAAAAGCATCCAATCAGCCTTTGCGTGACTTTGCGGATGAAAACTTATTCCAACCGCTCGGCTTTGGGGCATATGAATGGGACTTTCGCCCGGATCGATCCAACATTAACAATTATACGCAAGCCTGGCTCCGCTCTCGTGACTTTTTGAAAATAGGGGTCCTTATCGCTCAGAACGGCGAATGGAAGGGGCAGCAAATTGTTTCTTCAGAGTGGGTTAAGGCTCTTGAGGCAGAACAATCCCGCATTGGCGATACGCCTTATGGCTATCTATTCTGGAAAAGATATGTGAATTTTGACGGCCAGGAAATTCAAACGCCGCAGCTTAGCGGCAATGGCGGACAGAAAGTTGTCTTGCTGAATGAGGGGGAAACAATTCTCGTCCTGACAGCCGGAAATTATAATCAGTCATCAGAGACAAACGACATTCTAATCAATTATATTTTTCCGGCGATAGATCTGAAACGGGAATAGTTAAACTCATAAATAACCGCTTGCGTTCAACTTCTGTCCGGCGGCCCCGGCGAGCGGATGAGGAATTTGAGGTTAACCGCGGCGAATATCAGGGCAAGACAAAGCCACAAAACCATCCAAACATCCGCCGGAAACAGACCGATTTCCATCTCGAATGCCTGCAAGTCAGAGGACGGGCCATGGGCTGTGTCTTGTAGAATGTAAAGAAGGCTGAGTACGCCCATCACAAACAAGCAGTCCCGTCCATAGCGCGTTTTGAACCCGACGAAATACAATAAAGAAGCGAAGAGCCCCAAAATTATAAATGTGAAAATGGAATTGAACCAGACGATACCCGTCACGGCCATTATCGCAATAATCGCTCCCAATGTGGGTTTGATCCATTTGGGTCTAGCGGCGCCAATAAAGACCAGCATATTTCCAAAAAAGACGCTCCCGAGATATCCTCCCAAGATGATTAGACCGGGGGAGCCGCCCCGCGTCACGGTCAATCCGCCGCTATCCGGATTGATCCGTATATACTCGACCGAGCCGCCGCTGATTAAAGCGCCGAAAGCGTGTCCAAATTCATGAAGAAAGGTGACGAATAATCGCACTGGATAGAGAAGACGCCACCCCCACACTCCACCAAAATATAATAGCCCGAAATAAAGGCCACAAATCAAAGCAAGTCGTAAAAGAAGAGCTTTTCGAGATATCAATTTTTAGCCTTTCAACGCTTATTCCCGCTGGTTTCAGTCAGTTTAGCCGTTTTTGTCCCAGTGGATTAGAAAAACTTGCCGGAATCAGCAGAAAACAACCCTCAATGCGGAAGAATATAGCTGATTGGAGTTGAAAAATTAGCGTATCCGCGCCACAAGCTCGCTGATTTATAACAAGGTTTAACGCGAAATATCCAATGGCCCGTATTGTCATGAAATTCGGCGGCACGTCTGTCGCTAATCTGGAACGAATCCGCCATGTTGCCTCTCTCGTCGAGGAAGAGGCTAAGGGCGGAAATGAAGTGGCTGTGGTCGTTTCGGCCATGAGCGGAGAAACCAACCGTTTGGTCGCTCTGGTCGATGAACTGGACGCCGATGCCGGCCCAGACGGGAAGAAATGGGGCGACGCGATTGAGGATGAATATGACTCGATTGTCGCTAGCGGAGAGCAAGTCACCTCCGGGCTTCTGGCGATTGCCTTACGCCGGCGTGGGCTTCGCGCGCGGAGCTGGCTCGGATGGCAAATCCCCCTTAGAACCGACATGGCCCATTCTATGGCGCGGATTGCTGAAATTGAAAGTTCCGCCATTGGCCCGTCTCTGGCGGACGGCAATATTGCTGTGGTCGCAGGATTCCAAGGTGTGAATGAGCAAAGACGAATCTCGACATTAGGGCGCGGCGGGTCCGATACGTCCGCAGTGGCTTTGGCGGTCGCGTTGAAAGCAGATCGATGCGATATTTATACTGATGTGGACGGTATCTATACGACCGACCCCCGAATTGCCAAGGACGCCCGGCGTCTCAACCAAATTGCTTTTGAAGAAATGCTTGAATTGGCCAGTCTCGGCGCGAAAGTTTTACAGACGCGATCTGTCGAATTGGCTATGAATTATAATCTTCCGATCCGTGTGCTGACCAGTATGGCAGCAGATGGTGAAGAGAACCCCGGAACCCTAGTCTGTCATGAGGACGAAACCATGGAAGAACGTGTCGTAAGCGGCGTCGCCTATTCACGCGACGAAGCGCAAATAACTTTGCTGCGCCTGAAAGATCAACCCGGCATGGTGGCCAAGGTCTGTAAGGCAATGGCCGAAGCCAATGTTATCGTGGACATGATTGTTCAGGGTATCTCCAAAAGTGACCGTGCGGCCAACCTGACATATACTGTCGGAAAGCGGGATCTTGAAAAAGCCCTCGCCGCTCTCGAAAAATCGAAGGAGGACATAGGCTTTGAGGGGGTAAAATCGGACTCAGATGTGACGAAGGTTTCTGTTGTCGGCATTGGGATGCGGTCGCATACAGGCGTGGCGCAAACAATGTTTGAAGCTTTAGCGAAGCGCAATATCAACGTGAAAGTTATCGCCACGTCCGAGATCAAGATTTCTGTTCTCATCGACGCCGAATATACAGAGCTCGCTGTCCGGGCCCTGCATAGCGCATTTGAACTGGATCAGGCGGCAAAGCTGAAAGTCAGCGCGCCTTAAACATCTATTTCTATAATCGCGTCGATTTCTACTGCCACATCTAGCGGCAGACTCGGCGCGCTGACGGCGAAACGGGCATGCCGCCCGGCGTCGCCGAAGACTTCCACCATTAGGTCAGAACAACCATTTATGACCTTTGGAATATCGGCTTCAGTGGCATTTGAAGTCGCTTGAACGAAGCCGCCAAGTTTGACAATGCGTTTGACTCGGGAAAGATCGCCTCCGCACGCGGCTTTCATTTGAGCCATGAGGTTTAGGGCTGACAGGCGGGCCGCGTCCTGTCCTTTTTCTATTGTCAGGTCTTCGCCGAGACAGCCGCCAATCAAATTGTCCCCAATTTTCGAAATTTGTCCGGAGATAAAGACGAGATTGCCACTGATAACGAAGGGCACGTAATTGGCCACGGGCGCGGCGGCCTCTGGTAGGCTGAGGCCCAAATCAGCAAGGGCGTCTTCCGGGGATAATTTTTCAGGTGATGTCATTGCAATTGTTCTCCTTGGTCGAACTCCGCTATAGAGGAGCTATGACTGACTCGCAAAAGACTTTCCCCCTTCCGTCCAAAAAACCGGATCTAATTGAATTTCTGAAAACGCGCCGATCTAATCTGGCAAAGGTAATGAGCGAACCGGGGCCAACGGAAACACAAATTGGAGAAATACTGAAAATTGCTGCGCGGGTCCCTGATCACCGAAAATTGGAGCCTTGGCGTTTCGTTGTGTTTCGAGGTGAGGCCCGTGCCCGCTTTGGCCGCCACATCGCCTCTGCCTTTATTCGCGACAATCCTGACATGCCGGAAGACCGGGCGATATTTGAGGGGGAAAGATTCTTACGCGCTCCCGTTGTTATCGCTGTGATTTCTTCTCCGGTAGAATGCCCGCGCGGCACGCCGCAATGGGAGCAAGAGCTTTCGGCCGGAGCCGTTTGTCTGAATATGTGCTTGGCCGCTCAGGCCCACGGATTTGGCGCGCAGTGGCTGACAGAATGGTATGGCTATGACGAAGCGGTCAATAAAGCATTGGGGCTAAACGGAGATGAACGGGTGGCGGGATATATTTATATCGGCACGCCGGAGCTGCCTGCCACGCCGCGAGACCGCCCAAATATGCGCGATAAAGTCACCCATTGGACGGACTGAATTCGGCCTATTTGAGAAGTTCACAGTAAATCACGTTTTTATGACGTGACAATTTTATGCTCCGGCCATATAGAGGAGTCGGTGAAGACCTTCGGGTTTTCAACCTTCGCCTCTGACCACCATTGCGCCCCGTGTGGTCAGAGGCACATTCCCGCCCTCTTCCTAATCGCATGATCATTTCGCTTTTGATTTCATTGAAACATGCAGACTATGCGCAATGTCATGTGGCTTTTGATCCTGTTTAGCGTATGATGGGCTATGACAAGATCTGCTGTGAAACAACCTGCCGACCAATCCATGGTGCCGGATCGCTCGCCTCTTCCCAAGCTTGAGTTTATTACGGATGAGACGCCTCAGCCGGGTGACGTACGCGAAATTGCCGATGGTATTTTCTGGCTTCGATTCGCTCTGCCGATGGCGGGGCTGGATCACATCAACCTCTGGGCTCTGCGCGACGGCGATGGCTGGGTTGTTGTCGATACGGGGATTGGCAATCGTGACAGCAAGGAAATCTGGCGCAAGCATTTCCGTGAGCTGATGGGCGGACGGCCGATCAACCGCGTAATTTGTACGCATCTTCATCCGGATCACACTGGCCTTGCCGGATGGATATGCCGGGAATTTGGCGCGCCGCTCCTGATGACGCGGGGGGAATATTTTCTCTGCCGATTGATGGCGGCGGATACGGGTCAAGCGGCTCCGCCGGAAAGTTTACGGTTTTATAAAAAGGCGGGATTTACGGACGCACAGCTAGAGCTTTACAAGCAGCGTTTTGGCGGTTTCGGAAAGGCGATTTCAGAATTGCCGCAGAGCTATGACCGCTTGGTCGACGGCGAATTGGGCCAGATTGGCGGGCGCGAATGGCGCGTTGTTATCGGTTCCGGTCACTCGCCTGAACACGCCTGCCTGTATTGCCCCGAACTCAATCTCTGCCTGAGCGGCGATCAACTCCTGCCTAATATCAGTTCGAATGTGAGTGTTTGGCCGACCGAGCCCGAAGGCAATCCACTAGAAGATTGGATCTCCTCTTGCCACCGTTTGAAGCTGGAACTGCCACACGACGCGTTAATCGGCCCGGCTCATGGAATCCCGTTCCGAGGCGCACACAAACGCCTGGATAAGCTGATTGAACACCACGAGAAAGCGCTCCAACGCTTACTTGAGTTTTGTGATAAGCCTCGTTTGGCAACAGGGGTTTATTCTGTTCTATTCCGGCGCGAAATTACAGATAGCAACCGAATTATGGCCGTAGGCGAAAGTATAGCGCATTTGAATTGTCTGAAAAACCGAGGGTTGGTGACGCGTCGCCTCAATGATGCCGGACAATTCATCTATATGGCGAAACGCGGCGTTTTGGCGGCGTAAGGCTCTATTGCTCACCCCCGAGAATAGCTGGCTCATTCGGGCAATCTGATTCTCCATTAATCATATCGGCATATCGTCTGGCGGCGCTGAGCTGATCAGATCCTTGTTTCACCAAAGCTTGCGCGCAGCCGCTCTGACCATTGGCTGGCAATGAAGCGACGACTAAAACTCCCTCTCCCGGTTCGTCCGGTTTGGAGCCTTGAAAATTAAGTCTATAAATAATTGCGTGAGGCTCGCCGTCTTTTAGGCGCCATTCGATTTTTTCTCCGGGGGTATTAAAGGGCTGGCGCTCGACAAGAAAATCCGGAGTTTGCCCGGCTGCGAGCGTGAAACGGCCATCCCCGTCGCGCGCAAAAACGCTCATATTTTGGTAGCCATCACATTTATATGTTTTATCGGTACTTTCAGCGTTACTGTCGATAACTTCGCAATTTTCTAGGTTAAGATTGGAATAGGCGCTTTGAAACCCGTTTGTTTCGGGCTCGCTTTCTTCCGGGGTGGATACGGCCTTCTCTGTCTCATCAGTTCCCGGATCGTCCGTCTTCAATTCTTCAATCACCGGCTCATCGCCAACAGGCACCGACTCTGAGGCGTCATTACTGCAGGCTATTAGGAGCAGAGCGAGCGCTAGCCAGACTGCCTGTGTGAACTTGATCATGATTTTCCTCTGAGGTTTGAATGCCGACTAAGTCCTAAACGTTGTCGGAGAGAAAAGGTTCACGTCCATTTCGGCTGGGTCTGATTTAAGCCCTCAAAAAATACTCATAGGCTTTGCTACCGGTTTCCACCGCCATTGGATAGCCGGTTTTGGCGAGGCTTTCTTCGAGGGCGTCAACATCTCCTTTGGGAACCTGAAATCCGCAGAGAACATGACCCGTGGAGTTGCCGTGATTACGGTAATGAAACAGGCTGATATTCCAGCGCGCGTCCAGAGCAATCAAAAAATCTGTCAGCGCGCCGGGGCGTTCGGGAAACTCAAACCGGTAAAGCACTTCGGGAATATCGGCGCTCGCCCGCCCGCCTACCATATGGCGGAGGTGACGTTTAGCGAGACGGTCTCGGGACAAATCGGTGACCGTAATGTCATGGCTCGCCATGTCGGATATCACCTTGGCTCGTTCCTCCAGGTCGCGAGTCTTAATGCCGACCAAGACATGGGCGGTTTCACTCTCGGCGTAACGATAATTAAATTCAGTGACGGGGCGGCGACCCATCGCATTGCAGAAATTCAAAAAGGCTCCGGGCCGTTCGGGAATGGCAGCGGCAAAGAGCATTTCCTCGCCCGCGCCGAGTTCCGCTCGTTCCACCATGTGACCAATTCGGTCAAAATTCACATTCGCACCAGATATGGTGACGACGCAATCGCCGTCCGGAGCTTTCCCTTCGCGGGCATGTTTTATCAATCCGGCAAGTGCAAGCGCTCCGGCAGGTTCGACGACAGTGCGAGTCGCTTCGAACACGTCTTTAACGGCGGCGCAAATTTCGTCATTGGAAACGAGAATAACCTCGTCCACAACTTGCTTTGCGATTTCTAGCGTATTCGTCCCGATGAGCTTCACAGCGACCCCGTCGGCGAAACTATCGACTTTCTCCAGAGGCGTCGGCGTGCCTTCTTTCAAAGAGGTCGTCAGGGTCGGTGCGCCTTCCGGCTCCACCGCAATAATGCGCGTATTCGGGGAGACAGACTTTATCCAAGTGCCCACACCGGACACCAGACCGCCGCCGCCTGTGCAGATATAAACGGCGGCCGGCGTCCGGGGCATTTGTTCCATAATTTCACGGCCCACTGTGCCTTGCCCGGCGATGACATCGGTTTCGTCAAAAGGATGGATGAAGACGGCGCCTGTCTCTTCGGCGTAGTCCAGGGCGGCCTTGCACGCCTCGTCGTAATTATCGCCAACAAGGCGAGTTTCCGCGCCGTGCCTTTCAACGGCCGTGACCTTAATCGCTGGGGTCGTAACAGGCATGAAAATGACGGCAGCCGTATTATAATAAGCCCCGGCTGCGGCTACGCCTTGGGCGTGATTTCCGGCGCTGGCCGCGCAAACGCCGCGGGTGCGCTCCTCATCCGTCAGTCCGGCAATCCGGTTGGTCGCGCCGCGAATCTTAAAGCTGAAAACGTCTTGCATATCTTCACGTTTCAGCCAGATATTGCGCTCCACCTCCAAGCTGAGTTTTGGCGCAAGTTCGCAGGGCGTTCGCTTGGCCAGGGCGTAAACATTAGCCGCTTCGATGCGGGCTTTGAGGTCGTGAAGATTGACTTTAGACATTCCGCGCGATCCAGTCTCCAACATCTGAAGTGTTAAGTTTACCGCCTAAATCGCCTGTTGTTTGCCGGGCCTCCAGTGCGGCCTCTACGGCGCACTCAATGGCGGCGGCTTCTTTGTCCAAACCGAAAGACAGGCGGAGCATCCACGCGGCAGACAATATCATAGCAAGCGGATTGGCTTTGCCTTGGCCGGCTATATCGGGCGCGCTGCCGTGAATAGGTTCATACATGCCGGTTTTGCCGTCCGAGACGGAGGCGGAGGGAATAACCCCCATAGACCCGCAAAGCACAGAGGCTTCATCGGTTAAAATATCGCCAAACATATTCTCGGTCAGGATAACGTCATAGTCCTGAGCGTAAGTCAGCATGTGCATCGTCATGGCATCAACGAGGAGGTGCTCGACTTCGACTTCGGGATAATCTTTGGCGACCTCAATCACGACCTCGCGCCAGAGGCGGGAGGTTTCCAGCACATTGGATTTGTCGACAGAAGTGACTTTCTTTTTGCGCGTCATGGCTAGGTCAAAAGCTTTGACGGCGATGCGGCGGACTTCGGATTCTGAATAGCGACAGACGTCGAACGCGCCACTTTCATCACGGCCTTTATCGCCAAAATAAATCCCGCCGGTAAGTTCGCGCATGACGACAAAATCGGTCCCTTCAAGTCTTTCGCGTTTTAACGGGGCCTTGTCGATCAATGCGGGGAACGGTTTGCAGGGGCGGATATTGGCGTAGAGGTTCAGATTTTTGCGTAAAGGCAAGAGAGACCCTAATTCGGGGCGGTCTGCACCTTTTAAATGATCCCATTTCGGCCCGCCAACCGCGCCGAGTAAAATGGCGCCCGTGCGTTTACAGGAGTCAAATGTCTCGGCGGGCAGGGGCTCGCCTTTGGCATCAATGGCGGCGCCGCCGACCAAATGAAACTCCGCTTCCAGAGAGTGGCCAAACTTTGCGGTCATCGCTTCCAAAACGGTCATGGCCGCGTCGCCCACTTCCGGGCCAATCCCGTCGCCGGGAATATAGGTGAAATTGATATTCATTTAATTCGCCTCATACGCCTTGATCGCGTCTGCTTGCATTTCCAGATATCCCATTTCGTCAACGCCCTGCATCAGGCAGTGCCGCGAAAACTCGTCGATTTCAAAATTATAGGTTCCGCCATTGCGCGGCAGACGAACCTCGCAGCTTTCCAGATCGACGGTGACATCCGCTCCTGGATTGTCGAGCAGCCACTCATGGGCGCGCTTATCAATGACAATCGGCAGAAGTCCGTTCTTGAGCGAATTGCCGCGGAAAATATCGGCGATCTCTGAGCTGATGACCACGCGAAAACCATAATCGGTGAGCGACCAGGGGGCGTGCTCGCGGGATGAGCCGCAGCCAAAATTGTGACCGCCAATCAGAATTTGGCATTGCTTGGCGGCGTCCGTATTAAGAATGTGATCCGTCTCGGAGCCGTCCTCATTATATCGCCAATCATGAAAGGCATGCTCACCGAGCCCATCGCGGGAGGTCACGGTGAGGAAGCGCGCCGGGATAATCTGATCAGTATCGATATTCGCCGCCGGAAGAACAAGGGTTTTGGAGGTAATGGTGGTCAGGGGAACGAAAGTCATTAAGCGGCTCCCTTTAATGTTCGCGCATCCGTTATCACCCCCATCACGGCGGCGGCGGCGGCGGTTTCAGGGGAGGCGAGCACTGTTCTTGCGCCCGGGCCTTGGCGTCCGGCAAAGTTCCGGTTGGAGGTCGAGACGACCAATTCACCCGGCAGGGCTTTGTCGCCGTTCATGGCGATGCACATCGAACATCCCGGCTCCCGCCATTCCGCGCCGGCCGCCGTGAAGATGTCGTGAAGACCTTCGGCCTCCGCTTCGATTTTTATCTGTTCGCTCCCGGGGACGACGATCGTGGTCACGCCGTCAACGACTTTGCGCCCCTTCATGATCCGCGCCGCGGAGCGGAGGTCGTCCATGCGCGAATTAGTGCAAGAACCAATAAAGACGCGGTTGACTTTTGCGCCCGTAATCGGCCCGCCTGCCGTCATCGCCATATAGCCGAGCGCCTTCTCTTCGGCGTCGTCTGTTGCGGCGGGAACCATCCCGTCGATGGGCATGGCCATGCCCGGATGGGTGCCGTAAGTGACCATAGGGCGGATATCTTCGGCGCGAAGGTGGACTTCCTTGTCATAGCTCGCGCCGTCATCCGTGGCGAGGCTCGCCCAGTCCTCGCAAGCGTCTTCAAAATTATCCGGGGCGAATTTGCGGCCCCTTAAATAATTAAATGTGGTGGCGTCCGGCGCAATTAATCCGCACCTCGCGCCGGCCTCGATGGACATGTTACAGACCGTCATGCGACCTTCCATGCTCATCTCTTCAAAGACAGAGCCGCGATATTCGAGCGCGTAACCAGTCCCGCCGCCGACGCCGATTTCCGCGATAATGGCGAGAATGACGTCTTTTGCGCTCACGCCGTCCGAGAGGTCTCCGTCGACATGAATAGCCATGGTTTTGGGTTTGTGCATAAGCAGGCATTGATTGGCAAGGACATGACCAACCTGCGTTGTGCCAATCCCGAAAGCTATGGCCCCGAACGCGCCGTGGGTCGAGGTATGGCTGTCGCCGCAGACAATGGTCATGCCGGGCTGAGTCGCGCCCAGCTCCGGCCCCATGACATGGACGATGCCGCGATAGTCCGAGTCGAAGCCGTGCGTTTCAATGCCGTATTCTTTGGTGTTGGCGAGCAGCCTATCGACCTGTTTCTCGGCCTGCTCGGTGACAAAAGGGCGGGAGCCATCGGCGTTCTTCAGAGTCGGCGTGGAATGATCGACGGTCGCCAGCGTCCGGTCAGGACGGCGAACCTTCAGCCCCCGATCCCGCAAGACAGTAAAAGCCTGCGGGCTCGTCACTTCATGGATGAGATGCAGGTCGATATAGAGCGTGGCCGGATGGGCCGAAGACTCCGGCACGACAATGTGACGATCCCAGATTTTATCGAAGAGGGTTTTAGGCATGGAAAAACTCCGCTGAATCTCCTCCACCGCCGGGGCGGGGGAGGTGGCCTGCGAATGCAGGTCGGAGGGGGTAGGCGAAAGAGGCGTCTTTGGAAACAGGTCTCTGAGCGCGTTGGACAACGCGCGCCCCCTCCGTCCTACCGGACACCTCCCCCGCTCTCGCGGTGGAGGGACTATATCGGAGAACTTCCAACATCAGTGCTGCGCCGCGATCGCTTTTTGGCGATCGGCTCTCCGTTCAATGCGGTTGATGACGTCGAGATAGGCCCGCGCCCCGGCGAGGACGGTGTCCGTGCTCGTCCCGCGGCCATGATAGGCGTTAAATTCCGTGCTCACCTGAACCGAGGCTTCGGCCATGGCGTCTTCGCCTTCCGACACGGATTGAACCGAAAAACTATCAAGGTGCAGCGGTTGTCCGGTGATGTGCGATATCGCGAGGAAGGTGGCATTAACCGGCCCGGCGGCTTCCTGGCTCCACTTTTCTTCGCGCCCGTCATCATGATGGAGCTTCACGGTAGCGACAGGCTGCTTGCCGTTGTCTGACCCGGCGGAGACATAGAGGCTGTCAATGTGCCAAGGCCCGCTTTCGCCCACGGCTTCGCCCAAAATAATGGCTTCGATATCGGCGTCGAACACTTCCTTTTTCTCATCGGCCAGAGCTTTGAACGAGACAAAAACCGTCTGGAGCTGGTTCTCGCCCAGATCAAAGCCGAGCTTTTGCGCGCGGTCTTTCAGAGCGGCGCGGCCCGAATGTTTGCCGAGCACGAGATTATCCGTGCTGACCCCGACATCTTCGGGTTTCATGATTTCATAAGTCTCGCGATTGGCGAGCACGCCATGTTGGTGAATGCCGCTTTCATGAGCAAACGCATTCTTGCCGATAATGGCTTTGTTGCGCGGGACGGGATTGCCCGTAATCGTCGCAAGGAGTTTCGACGCGCCGTAAAGCCCCTGCGTTTTTATCTGTGTGGAAAGACCAAAGAAATCGGCACGCGTGCGAAGCGCCATAGCGACCTCTTCGAGTGCGCAATTGCCCGCCCGTTCGCCAATACCGTTTAGCGCGCATTCTACTTGGCGCGCGCCGCCGCGAACGGCCGCCAGCGAGTTGGCAACGGCGAGGCCGAGGTCGTCATGACAATGGGCGGAGAATATCACGCCGTCGCCGCCTTCGATGTCCGTCACCAGAAATTCGAACAGATCCTGAATTTCTTGGGGCGTGGTATAGCCGACCGTGTCAGGGATATTGATGGTTGTTGCGCCTGCTTTGATGGCGGCTTCAACGACGCGTTTGAGATAATCGCGCTCTGTGCGGATGGCGTCCTCGCAGGAAAATTCGACATCGTCCGTATAGTTTCGGGCAAGCTCCACCCCGGCGACGGCGCGGCGGACAATCTCGTCTTTGGACATTTTGAGTTTGAATTCGCGGTGCAGCGGAGAGGTCGCGATGAACGTATGAATGCGGCCTTGCGCCGCTGGTTTAATTGCTTCGCCGCTGGCGCGAATATCGCCTTCATTACAGCGCGAGAGGGAACAAACCACCGATTCTTTGACTTCGGTCGCTATCGTTTTTACGGCTTCGAAATCGCCCGGTGAGGCGGCGGCGAATCCGGCTTCCATTACATCGACATTCAGCGCTTCCAGCGCTTTTGCCATTTGCAGCTTTTGGCCTGCGCTCATGGAAAAGCCCGGCGCCTGCTCGCCGTCGCGTAAAGTGGTGTCGAATATTTTGACGTGTGTGTCGGTCATGGATTTATCTATTTAATTTATTGGATTACTCTGCGTGTTCAGCTCTTGTACGTCGTCCAACGCGCTCGGCGGAGACGACATTGTACAGTCGTTCCAGCTGTCGGCAGAGAAGGTCCAGATCATTCGGGCCGCCCGTATCCTCGACATGGACGAGCAGATCGAAACTGCCGTCCACGCGCTGCGTGCAGTGCACGTCGCGATAATCATACCCGCGCCGCTCAATCGTGCCGAGCGTGCGCAGGAGCGTGCCCTGGACGTCGTGCAGGACGGCTTTCAGCTTGCCTTGAATACCCGAAGGTTCGAAAGTTTTATCACGTTGGAGCTCAGTCATCATTTTTCTCCGAGAGTCGATGCGCGAGATAAAGGCAGATGCCGCCAAGGGTCAGACCCTGAAACATCTGAAAGCCGTAAGTTTGCGCGGCATTAAGGATGATGAAAAAGCGTTCCGTCGAAGTGGCGCTGCTATCGGTGTAAGCCTGCAGATTGCCAATTGAGGAGACCGTCGCCACCATGGTCATGACGAAGAAAATAACTCCAAAGAGAATGGCGCCAAACCCGACGATAATTAAATATTTACGAAGCATGTCTCGTTTACGTCCCATGGTTATTTCCTCTCATTTCCTGAGCGCGGCGAATTTGTGGAGTCCAACGGCAAGGTCATGGGGAGGCCTCATCGGAATATTTATCTGGGTCCCGGCGTCCGCCCAACGTTACGAGCAGTGCAGTCATCATTATTAGAAAAAAGCCTATAACAGCCGCGAGGCCGCCCGCCTTTCCGTAGAGTCCGTGAAAAAAGTACACGGAGGGAAGAAGCAGAATAAAGCCAAGCCCGAAGAGAACCGCGCCTAAAAATGCGTTCTTTCTTGAAACCGGATTGATGCAATTACGGTGTTCCATCCTACTTCTCCGCCTTCCGCTCATCCCAAACTTGATTTGGGATCCAGAGCGTGTGGCGCTCCGTTTCAGACTGGATCCCGGCCTCCGCCGGGATGAGCGGGTGTGTGTGTGTTGCATTTGGGTCACCGGGCTTTCCGAATAATAATATAGGCAATTATAGGCAAAGCGAATGCACACGCACCGATTGGAAATAGAATGAGAACAGCCCCAACATTTCGCCCTACCAGCATTACGAGTGCAGCAAATAGAAGGCACATTAAGCAAGCAGAGAATAGGAGTTTGCGCGAATGCTCGTTGCTTGGAAATGAGACCGCCTTACCTAAAAAGTAAAAGCCAAGCGCGCTCAAAACACCGAAGATTGTGATACCAAATGACCAAGCTGCAGCTTGAAGTAAGGATCCCGAGCCCATGTTCAATTCCAACTCAAATCCACCCCAAGCTAGGAGAGTGCATATCAGAAGTGCAGCGGCAGATAGAGTAAATAAGCTAGATTTGAGAACTGTTATCACCCCTACCGCTCCATCATATCGGCATTGCTTCGCCCGGGCGGGACGAGCGGCCAGACGTTTTCCGCTGTGTCGATTTTGACGTGCATGAGGACGGGACCGTCTGTGGAGAGGAGGCGGTCTATGCCGGCGTCAACCTCATCGCCGCGGGTGATGGTGAAGGCGTCTATCTGAAACGCCTTGGCGACGGCGGCGAAATCCGGATTATCGTCCAGATTTACTTCGGAATAGTTTTTTTCGAAAAAGACTTCCTGCCACTGGCGCACCATGCCGAGGGCCGAGTTATCGAGCAGAACAATTTTCAGCGGAATATCATAGCGGTTGAGCGTGGCAAGTTCCTGAATATTCATCATGATAGAGCCGTCGCCGGAAACTGTAATGACGGTTCTGTCCGGCGCGCCGAGTTTGGCCCCCAGTCCGGCGGGCAGGCCGAAGCCCATCGTCCCTAATCCGCCAGAGGTGATGTGATCTTTCGGGTCATCGAAATAACAATGCTGCGCCACCCACATTTGATGTTGCCCCACATCACAAGTTATTATGGCGCTGTCATCTGCGCGGCGGGAAAGGTCGTGCAGGAGCTTGGGCGCGTAAATTCCGCCCGTCGTCATATTGGTGATGGGCGATTTATAATCCCAGGCATGTTCCGCGCGGCGGTCATAACAGAGCTTTGTCCACTCGCTGATATCCTCATGCTCCGCGCCGTCCTTGAACGGGTCGAGCGCGGCGAGGTTTTTCTTGAGACTTCCGTCGAGACCGACTTGCACGCGCCGAAGTTTATCTATCTCCGCCACATCAATATCCAGATGGATGACCTTGGCATTCGGGGCGAAGGTATCCAGTTTTCCGGTGGCGCGGTCATCGAACCGCGCGCCCGCGACAATTAAAAGGTCACATTCCTGCACCGCGTAATTAGCGGCGCGAAGGCCGTGCATGCCGAGCATCCCCAGATAATTTGGATGATCGTTGGGCAGAGAGCCGAGGCCCTTCAGGGTCGAGACAACGGGAATCTGCGTGCGCTCGACCAGATCACGGATTTCCTGAACGCCGTCGCCTTGGGCGATGCCGCCGCCGATATAGAAAAGCGGTTTCTTTGCATCGCGCATTAATTGCTCCGCCGCGGCAATATCTTTGCTTTTGCCCATTTCGGGCTTCTGTTTGGGATAAGGCCGCCAGCGATGACGCTCTGTCGTGAGCGCGTTGGCGACATCTTTCGGAAGGTCAATCAGAACAGGGCCGGGGCGGCCTTCGCCTGCGATAAAATAGGCTTCGGCCACCATGCCCGGAATATCGGCTGGGTCGCGGGCGATATAGCTGTGTTTGACAATCGGCAGGGTAATGCCGAAAATATCGACTTCCTGAAACGCGTCCGTGCCGATGAGGTTTGTCGCGACCTGACCGGTGACAAAAACAACTGGAACCGAGTCGAGATAAGCTTCGGCAATGGAGGTGACGAGATTGGTTGCGCCGGGGCCGGATGTCGCGAAAGCCGTCCCCGTTCGCCCGGTGGCGCGCGCATAGCCAATCGCGGCCATGCCGCATCCCTGTTCATGGCGGCAGAGAATGTGACTCAGCTGAGGCACACGCGGCAAGACGTCGTAAACCGGCATAATTGCGCCGCCGGGATAGCCGAAAATAGTTTCCACGCCTTGCGCGGCAATCGATTCCAGCAAGAGCTGCGCGCCGGATTTCGGCTCGCGGTCTTCGAGGATTTCGGCTCTCTGTGTGTCAAATTGCATGGCTGTGGTCATGATTTCTATCCCATAACTTTCCTCCCCCGCTTGCGGGGGAGGTGGGCGGCGAAGGCCGCTCGGAGGGGGGAGCTACACATAATTAAGGTGAGCGTAATACGCTCCCCCCATCCCCGCTTTGCGGGACCTCCCCCGTAAACGGCGGAAGATTTATTATCGTGCGTCGCTCCCATTCGTTAGTTCTTATCTTTATCGACGATCTTATTAGCGCCGATCCAAGGCATCATTTCGCGAAGTTTGCCGCCGACCTGCTCAATGGAATGGGCTTCCATATTGCGGCGGCGGGCTGTCATGGACGGGTATCCCATCGCGCCTTCGAGAATGAAATTCTTGGCGTATGTGCCGTCCTGGATATCTTTCAGACATTTCCGCATCGCTTCGCGGGACTGCTCATTGATGACGCCTTCGCCGGTGGTGTATTCCCCGAATTCCGCATTGTTCGAGATGGAATAATTCATATTCGCAATGCCGCCCTCATACATCAGATCGACGATGAGTTTTAATTCATGCAGACATTCGAAATAGGCCAGCTCGGCAGGATAGCCGCCCTCGACCAAAGTCTCATACCCCATTTTGACGAGCTCGACCGCGCCGCCGCAAAGAACGGCTTGTTCCCCAAACAAATCGGTTTCGGTTTCGTCCTTGAATGTTGTGTGGATGATGGCCGTCCGTCCGCCGCCAATGGCAGAGGCATAGGACTTGGCGATCTCAATCGCCGCGCCGCCATTGGCGTCTTGTGCAACGGCGATAAGATCTGGAATGCCGCGGCCGTTTTTGAACTCATTCCGAACCGTATGACCCGGAGCTTTCGGGGCGATCATGATAACGTCCAAGTCGCGGCGGGGAACGATTTGTCCGTAATGAACGGCAAAGCCGTGACCAAAAGCAATCGCTGCGCCTTCTTTAATATTCGGCTCGATATCTTCGCGGTAAATGCGCGCCTGATGCTCATCAGGGGTGAGAACCATAACAACGTCTGCCCCTTTCACGGCGTCAGCAGTGGCTTTGCTCTCAAGCCCTGCGGCTTTGACTTTTTTATTGGTCGCGCTCTCAGGGCGAAGGCCGACAACAACATCCACGCCGGAGTCTTTCAGGTTTAGCGCATGGGCATGACCTTGGGAGCCAAAGCCAAGAACAGCGACTTTCTTTTTCTTGATAATTTCAAGGTCGCAGTCTTTGTCGTAAAATATTTCGATACTCATAGTTGATAATCCCGGTTTAATTAATTGGAGAAAGGAAAGGAGGTGACGGCGCCTTTGGAGGCGGAGCCGACAAGCCGCGCGAATTTGGCATAAGCGCCGCTAGGGTATTTCGGGGTCGGCGGAGTCCAGACCTTTGACCGGGCCTGTAAATCCGCCTCGACATTGATGGTTTGTGCCTCGACATCAATCGTGACTTTGTCTCCGTTTTGAACAAAGGCAATAGGCCCGCCATGGGCTGCCTCGGGCGCGACGTGCCCAATCACGAAGCCGTAGCTGGCGCCGGAGAAGCGTCCGTCCGTGATAAGCGCAACATGGTCGGCAAGATCCTGTCCAACGAGGGCGGCGGTCACGCCGAGCATTTCGCGCATTCCCGGTCCGCCTGCAGGGCCTTCATTACGGATAATGATAACGTCGCCCTTTTTGATGCCGTTATTCTGCACGACATCGAAGCATTCTTCTTCGGATTCGAAAACGCGTGCGGTGCCTTCAAAGAAGAGCGCGCCGTGGCCGGCGAGTTTGACCACACAGCCTTCGGGCGCGAGATCGCCATAGAGTATGCCGTAACCGCCGCGGGATTTCACCGGATTGTCAAAAGTGAGAACGACGTCCTGACCTTCGGTTTCCCGGGCATCGACAATCTCTTCAAACAGGCTCCGGCCTGTCACGGTCGGGCTGTCCTCTATGCGTCCGTCTTCGACCAAACGTTGACCAATCAATGCTGAACCGCCGGCTTCGTGCAGGTCAAACGCCATATATTTGCCGCCGGGCTTGAGATCCCCGATGACTGGGGTGGTTCGCGAAATGGTATCAAAGGCGTCGATTTTGAAATCTTTGACTTCGGCTTCCGTCGCGATCGCCAGTAAATGCAAAATCGCATTGGTGGACGCGGCCGTGGCAGAAAGCGCAATTGCCGCATTCATCAGCGACGTATGCGTGATCATGTCTCGCGGCAGGCGGTTTTCTTTAACGCAATCCACAACGATTTGTCCGGCGCGGTAGGCGGCTTTATTCTTTTCTTCGTCCACGGCAGGAATATCGTTTGTTCCCATCGGGGAAAGGCCGAGAAAGGTCATCGCCATAGCCATGGAATTTGCGGTAAATTGTCCGCCGCACGCGCCGGCGCCGGGGCAGGCCGCTTTTTCGATATCCTTTAATTCCTCATCATCAATAAGGCCCGCCGCGCAGGCGCCGACGGCTTCGAAGACGTCTTGAACGGAGAGGTCTTTGCCTTTGTGGTGTCCGGGCATGATGGAGCCGCCGTAAAGCACGACGCCCGGAACGTTCATACGCGCGAGCGCCATGCCGGCGGCCGGAATAGTTTTATCGCACCCCACCAAAATGATAACGCCGTCAAGGCTGTGACCTTTGACGGCGAGTTCGATAGAATCTGCAATGACTTCGCGCGACATTAAACTGGCGCGCATGCCTTCACTACCCATCGTTATCCCGTCAGAAACGGCGATCGAATTGAAATCTACGGGGGTGCCACCGGCCGCGCGAATGCCGGCGCGAACCGGAACGGCGAGCTTGTCGAGATCCATATTGCACGGGCCCATATTGGTCCATGTATTAAAGACGGCGATGATCGGGCCTTCGAAATTTTCATCATCCATGCCGGAGGCCCGGAGCATGGCGCGCGCGGCGGCGCGACTAGGGCCCTTAACAATCGCGTCGCTGCGCTTTGTGTCACCTTGTTTCGTCATAATTTCGTTTTATCTCACCAATTTATACGCAATAAAAAACCCGCTCTGGTCGGAGCGGGTGATATCTAGAATTTATCCTTATTCTAAAACCCGCTCGCAACTCCGCTAATGAGCAGCACCACCACTAAAGATAGGAGAAGCAGACCAACAGACGGCAGATCGTTCACGCTAAGGTCTTGCGTGGCAACTTTGACTTTCGGGTCGTTCTGATTGTGAAAGGCTGTCATAATATCCTGCTTGAATTCGGTATTTTCTTTAGGTTAAAGCGGGGGAAGGCTCAAGGGGAAATTTTGCTTCGGGCTTTGCGAAAATATGGCATGAGGCGCATAATTGTGCTCTATATAAGGTAAATCACGCAAAAGAATTCTTTAGCGCGTTAATTAGGTCCGCTTCCGCCTCCATTCCCACTGATAAACGCAATAATCTATCAGTGATGCCTGCCTTCAGCCGCGCCTCTTCCGCCATACCTCGATGGGTCATGGTGGAGGGTTGGCATATAAGGCTTTCTACTCCGCCAAGGGAGGCGGCAAGCTGGAAAATTTCAATGGAATTAAGGATTTTAGACGCTGTTGCTGTGTCCTGAACTTCAAAAGACAACATCGCGCCGGGACCGGATTGCTGCGCCTTCATAAGTTTGTGGCCGGGGTCAGATCGCAGGCCTGGATAATAGACTTTGGTCACAGCTTTATGTTTTTGCAGGAATTTGGCAATGGCTTGTGCATTGCTCTCTTGAATGTCCATCCGGGCAGAAAGGGTACGAAGGCCGCGTAAGGTCTGCCAGCTATCAAAAGGCGATCCGGTAACGCCAGAACAATTCGCCCACCATTCCAGTATCTCGCCTTGTTCTCCTGTTTTGGCAATCACGGCTCCGCCGACCACATCGCTATGACCATTGAGATATTTGGTGGTGGAATGAACAACGATATCACAGCCAAGTGCCAGAGGCTGCTGCCGCACGGGAGACAGAAACGTATTATCGGCCACAACGATTGCGCCGAAGGCTTTAGAGAGCTTGGCAATTTTGGCGACATCCACCAGGCGCATAAGCGGGTTGGAGGGCGTTTCGATCAAGACCATGGCGGGTTTTTCATCGAGCGCTTCATGCAAGGCGTCAGGGTCGGATTGATCAATAAACAGAACCCGAATACGGCCCTGCTCGGCGCGATGGGTCAAAAGTCGGTGCGTGCCGCCATAACAATCATGCGGCGCGATGATCAGATCGTCCGCTTTTATCAGGTTGAGACAAAGGTCTATCGCCGACATGCCGGAAGAGGTAATCGTTGCCGCCGCCCCGCCTTCCAGCGCCGCCAGCGCTCTGGCCAGACCGTCGCGATTGGGATTATTCGTCCGCCCGTAATCATAAGGCCCTTTTTCTTCCACGCTCGGCCATAGATAGGTGGAGGTGGTATAAAGCGGCGGCACGACCGAGCGGAACGCTGGATCCGCGCCGATCTCGGCCTGAACGATTTGGGTTTGAAGGTCGGGTTTATTTTTCATGATCGATTTTCGCTTTATCTTAATCAAACCAAATTCTTACAAAAGGCCTCAAGCCGCGGGCTCATCGCGTCATATTCTTTCAGGAAGGCATCATGGCCGTAGAGGCTGGTAAAGGTAAAGAGCTCGCTGGGCCCGGCGAGGCGGTCGCGGAGTTCGCGCATATCGGGCAGGGGGGCGAGTTGATCTGAAATCGCTGTCATCAGCAGAGTCGGCGTGGTGATGTTTTCAGGCTCTACCCGGTGGAGATCGACAGATTCAGAAAGCGCCAGAAATCGCCGCGCGTCCATATCCTGCGCAAAGACATCTCCGCGCGACCCGAGATAATCACAAATATCGAAACTAAACGGGTTGCGCCCTGTTTCGCTGAGAGCAAAGCGGTCGGCAAATTCTTCGGGCGTGCGGTAAGTCGTCATGGCGAGCTCGCGGGCGAGCTTCAGTCCGGCTTCGGGCTTTCCTGCGTCCAGTCCCAGTCTGACAACGCGGCGCTGAATGCCGCGCCAGCCCACGCCGATGGGGTAAGGTTTGTGCGCGGCGCCGATAATACAGAGGTTCTCCACCCAATCGGAATGGTTCTGCGCCAAAGCAAGTGAGCACATACCGCCATAAGAGGAGCCGATCATGGCTTTCGCTGGGCCGAGGTTTTTGGCTTTTAGGAGATCGACAATCCGTTTGGCTTGATCACTCGTTGTGATCGTCTCTGGGCAATCCAGCCCACCTTTTCCGGGGGCGAAATCCACACCGAGTACGTGGAGTTTATTTAAATCAATCGCGCCGCCTCTGCGGACGAGCTTGGACCACCACCCGCGGTTTAGCTTTCCACCATCGGCGACAAATCGCGTGGCGGAAATGCCGCCCAAGACGATAAGTAACGGCCCGTCAGGGTTGCCATAAAACCGGCCCTGCACAACATCATTTTTCATATCGCAGCCGCGCTCCAAACTGACCCGGCCGCGTTCAAAGGTTATGTCTTCAATGGGATGCGTCTGCGGTGCCATAAGGCCCAATCCTACTGTTTTCGGGCCAGTCTGCAATCAAAAGGGGAATAAAACGAGGGCGGGGAGCCACTTCGTCTCATCTTCCGACTTTCGCCGCAGGATTTGGCACCTTCTGGGTTGCCCCGACGTCAAAGGGCCTGTCCCTCGGTCGGTCTTGATGAGTAAGGTCGATATGAGGGCCTAGAACGGCGGCGTCAAGAATTATTCAAAGCGAGGTCTAGCCCTGCTGGGCTTCCATCCGGTTCCACCAGACAAGCGCCATGAACAAGCCTTTGAAGGAAGGCAGGCTAAGCAGAGAAATGAGGGCCGCAATTGCGATTAGAGCAGACGTCGTTATCCAGTTTGCGATAGGCGCGTCGAAAAAGAAGAAATGATAGACGACAACAATCACATGCGCCGAAAGGGTCATGGATGCCCAGGCTGGGGCGAGATCTGCGCGAACCGTATCCCACTTTTTATCGCAATTAGAGCAATTATGAACGGGTTTCAGGTAACTCTGGAAAAGGCGTCCTTGGCTACAGCGGGGGCATTTCAACAAAGCACCGCGGCTAAGAGCGGACCAAAGAGTGTTCGGAAAATTATCTTTAAACTTAGAATGCGACATGGGCGTTATATAGGGGGCGGAGACTGTAAGCGCTAAGTTAAAAGGCAGCCTGCGGCGATATGGCCGCGACATGAACGTTAGGTGTAGCTTTTAAAAGCTGCAGCGGGTCATAAAAATCTGCATAGAATTGACTTGCCTCGTTCATATCTGTAAGTTGGTGCCCATGAAAAACTGGTCTGATTACCCTATTTTACTTGCTGTCGCTGAGGTCGGGAGTTTGACTGCTGCGGGGAAGAAACTAGGCATGAGTCAACCGACAGTTGGCCGGCGGATTAGAGCTCTAGAAGATCACTTTAAAACGCCGCTCTTGCGGCGTGAAGACGGCGTATTAGTGCCGACCCGATTTGGTCAATCCATGTTGGACCATATTCGGCGTATGCAGGACGAAGCGTCTGCGATTGACCGTAGCTCGGCGACTTTGGAAGACTCGCTGTCTGGGGTTGTTCGGCTCTCCGCTACGGAAGGGATTGGGACAGCTTGGCTCCCCGGCGTTATCCAAAGGTTTCGAGGCGAACATCCGGATATTTTAATTGATCTAGGAATTGGGTTTAGAGATTTCAACTTGGCTCAGCGAGAGGCGGATATCGCTTTACGTTGGGAAAGTCCGGGCGAGCAAAATTCTTTGATTGGCCGTAAAGTCGCAAAAGTCTCTTTCGGATTTTACGCCTCATCTGATTACATCAAACAGTATGGGCAACCGAAAAACTTGGAAGAGATTGCCGATCATGACGGGATAATGGCCAATATCATGGACGGGAAGCAGCTCTGGCTTCGCGACGGCGATGAAGTTATTTTTCCGCCAAAGCGCGTGACCTTTCAAACGAATTCCATCTGGGCGTTCGGAGAGGCGTTGGAGCACGGCTATGGAATTGGGATGGAATCGTTGTGTGGTCGTGACACGCATCGCCGCAAAGACTTACAACGCGTTTTGCCGGATATTACGCCCACCGAAGATCTATATCTCGTCGCGCATCAGGATTTACGCCGATCTACACGAATTAGGGCTGTTTTCGATTTTCTGGTGAAAGCTTTTAAGCAGGATCAGGAGTATTTTAAAACAGGTGGACGTTCCGCGTTTGATCACGAACCGGGTAAGGGCACTGAACCCTCCAAGGCAGCACGCCTCGTAGATGCGGCAGAATAGCTTAGCCTAAGAGGTATCAAACGCTAGCTTTGCCTAGCGCAGGCTGATAAAACTGCTGCATGAGCGAAAAAACCATAGATTTCGGATTTGAAGAAATTCCTGAGAGTCAGAAGGCCTCGCGGGTGCGCGGCGTTTTTGATTCAGTTGCGGGGAATTATGATCTGATGAATGACGCGATGAGTATGGGGATTCATCGCGTTTGGAAAAATATGACAATTGCCAAGCTTAACCCCCAGCCGGAAGAGGTTTTACTGGACGTCGCCGGCGGGACCGGAGATTTGGCTCGACGCTTCATTCAAGCCGCTGAAATGGTTCGCTCTCGGCGCGGCGGAGCGGCAGCGAGCGCGATTATTTGTGATGTTAATGCACAAATGCTTCTAGCCGGAATAGACCCTAAAAAAGACGCTGGCATGGATTTGTCACGCGTGTGCGGAGACGCCCAAAACCTGCCATTCCCGGACGCTCAATTTGACGCGGTTACAATTGCCTTTGGCATTCGTAACGTAACAGATCGAGATATGGCCCTGCGCGAATTCCTCAGAGTATTGAAACCCGGAGGCCGCTTGGCTGTGCTCGAATTTTCGACCCCACCAACTAAATGGTTGCGGGATTTCTATGACGCTTATTCCTTTTCCGTTATACCGAGACTGGGACAAGCGCTGGCTAAAGATCGAGATAGCTATCAATATTTGGTGGAATCCATTCGTCGTTTCCCCAAACAGGCGCAATTTGCAGAAATGGTGAAACAGGCAGGCTTTAGCCGCGTGTCCTATGAAGATTATAGCGGAGGTATCGCTTCTCTGCATACCGGGTGGAAAATCTGATACACGCTGTCTCGGAATGCGGGAACGTTTTCCCGCGTTACAAGTAAATAAAATTGAATTTATTTGTAACTTTTGGAGTTCTCCATGCACCTCTTAAAATCTGCTTTGCCAGTGCTTATCTTATTTGGCGGCTTAGCTGGGTGTACGGAGGCAACTAACACGCCCTCTGAAGCTTCTGACTCAGTAGAGGCGCAAGCCGAAATGAAAGAGGTTACAGGTCAAATCAGCTATCGCGAACGCATTGCTTTACGTCCCCGCGCCGTTGCAGAAATCGAGTTGCAAGATATCTCCGTAGCCGATCGCGCCGCGCCCGTTTTGGAAAAACAAATCATTGAGCTTGACGGACAACAAGTTCCAGTGAACTTCAAATTAAGTGTGGACCCGAGGGAATTAGAGCCAAGGGGTCGCTATTCAATTCGAGCTGCCATTAATGACGGCAATGATCGTTTATTATTTACAACGGACACAGTCCACCTGGTTGAGCCGGGACCGGAAGATGTAGACTTGGGCCTCCTTATTTTACGCCAAAATGCGACCGCGCCCGAAGGTGAGGAAAGCGAAGGTATGAGAGTCTATAGTTGCGGCGACACAAATGCAGCGATTATGCCCGGGGAAGATATGATCCAGCTGAAAGTCGACGGCGTATCTTATGATCTTCCACGAATTCCTTCGGCGTCGGGTGAGAAATACCAAGCTGATATTGACTCGCAAACCATCATGTTTTGGTCGAAAGGCGAGACAGCCTTGATGAAGATCGGAGAAACGTCTTATCCGGAATGCCGATCATAAACGATAAAGCTTAAATGCTAAGTTAATGGGTTGAGAATGAAACGGCTAAGACCTCGTTATTATCGTAACGCCAGTGTGATTGGTGTGTGAGCCTATTCTATGGGAAAAGCAACATATGAATAAAACAGCCTTATATATTACATCTCTCGCCATTTCTTTAGCTCTGATGGCCTGCTCTGCTGCGGAAAGCCAAGTTGAAACCGAATCGGCTCCGACCGAGGCGACAGCCGAACCCACATCCCAAATGAATGAGTCTGAAGTCATGGCTGATGACACCATGGCCAATGACGCTATGCAGGAAGGCGGGATGAAAACGGCCGTTCTCGCGGGCGGGTGTTTTTGGTGCGTGGAAGCGGACTTTGAAAAACTGGACGGCGTTAGCGAAGTGGTGTCAGGCTATACAGGCGGGACGACGGCCAACCCAACTTATGAGGAAGTGACCTATAACAATACGGGTCATTACGAGGCGGCCGAGATTTACTATGATCCATCCGTCGTCTCATATGACGACTTACTGGATTATTACTGGAAAACGATCGATCCGACAGATGCCAATGGGCAGTTTTGTGACCAGGGCGATAGCTACCGCACGGCGATATTTGCCACACCGGAACAAGAGGCTGCGGCGGAAGCCTCTCTGGCGGATATCAAGCAGACCAAACCGTTTGACGCGCCGATTGTCACTCCCGTGAAAGAGCTTGGCGAGTTTTACAAAGCCGAAGACTATCATCAGGATTATTACAAAAAGAGTAGCCTGAAATATAAATTCTATCGGACTCGATGTGGCCGCGATGGTCGCCTCGAAGACCTTTGGGGCGAAGTCGTCACGGATTAACGCGATCTGACTGTCGATGGCGGGGTATAACCATATCCCGCCCAGACATTGAGCTGCCGACGCTTGCCGCCGCCCAGATCAATATCTATCGGCTCGAGCGGAACGAGCCTTTCAAAATCCTCATAATATAAGTCATCCCGGCCTTTATAATAAGTGATGAGAAGGACAGGCCTTTCTGTGCGCGTTAAAGGGTGTGTCATCTCCGCATGATTGCCGGGCGCGGGCGAGAGTTTCCAAATGGAAAGCGGCGCTGTCTCATTTAGTCCATAATAAAGCGTATCATAGAATATCAGGCGGTTATCGGTTGCGACGCCGCTAAACTCATTTCCCTCATGCCCCTGGGCGTAGATTTTCTCGATGACGCGGACGGTTTCGGGCCAGGCGCGGGATCGCTTGACTGAATTGGCCAATCCAATCGCATTCGCCCAAACCGGAACGGTCAAAGCAATTCCGGCGATAATCATAACCGCGCTTTGTCCGGCCAATCCAATTTTCAAGCCTGTCATAAGCCTGGGCCTCGACGCGGCATATAGCGCCACAATAATTGGCGACGCGATATAGGCGGTGGCGGCCCAATTTGCATTGGCGCGTGATAAGAGAGCCTCAAGAGAGATAACGATAAGCGGCAGGACGGCAAGCCCCGCAATCCAGCGCCCTAAGACCGGAAGTTGTTTCCACTTAAATAAGGCAATGATTAGAACCGGAAAAGCGATGGGGCCGAAGACGCCTAACTGGCTGACCCAAAAGGTCAGCAATTCAAGGGGGTTGAGGAGCGGGCCGGACAGATTTGCATTCTCCGCCGTATGCGCCAGAGTCGCGAAATCATGATTTAAATTCCAGATTATATTGGGAAGAAACAGAGCGGCGGCCAAAGCGCCTGCGGCAAATCCCTTAAATCCCAAAAGCGCCTGGCGCGTTTTACCATCAAACAAAACCGCAAGTCCCAAAACAGGTACAAAAAACAGCATGGCATATTTGGCAAGCAGACCGAACCCGACGGCGAGGCCAAGCTGCAACGCTCTCGACCAGCTCGGTGCGTCCCGCAAATAAACCCAGGCATTCAGAGCCAGAGCCCAGCACAGGAGCAGGGGCACATCCGTGCTGATAAGGGTCGAGGAGAGCCAAACACCCGGCATGAACAGATAAAAACATGCGGCCCAAAATCCCGTTCTGGCGTCAAAGGCTTTGCAAGCCGTAACAAAGATGATCCAGCAGGTTAGGCTGTGCAGCAGGGCGGAAGGCAGTCGGATGGCCCATTCAGCCTGTCCGAAAACAGACGTAAACAGAGCAATAATCCACGCAATGAGAGGCGGTTTGGAAAAATACCCCCAATCCAGATTACGCGACCACGCCCAATATTGCGCCTCATCGCCATGCAGATTAAGCGGAGACGCCACCATCAAGGCCCAGCGCAGGGCCAGCGTTCCGACAATCAGAAGCAAGAGCCATTGCCTGTATGAGGTATTTTTTAAAGGCGAAGCCGACATGAGGGCGCTATGCCTTGGATATTCCGTAAAATAAACTCACTTTCGCTGACATTCCCTTTCACGCTAAGACTTTATTGACTTCGGCAACGCAAAACATAACGCCAAAGGATGAAATGAGGCTCGGAAGGGATGAATGCGCCCAGAACATCAGACATATGAGAGGCACCGGGCCCTGGTATTTGATTCCGGAGTCGGGGGACTTTCTGTCGTGGGCGAAATACGTAACCGTCTGCCCGATCTGGCGCTGGATTATGTGGCCGATGATGCCTTTCGGCCCTACGGCGAAAAATCGGAAGCGGAGCTGACGGGCCGCCTTCCGGGCTTGCTGGCGACGCTTGCCGAAATGACGTCTCCGGACTGTATTGTCATCGCTTGCAACACGGCGTCTGTTACGGCTCTGGAGGTTATAAGAGCCGAGATCGATATACCGGTCATAGGCGTGGTTCCGGCGATAAAGCCGGCCGCGGCCTGGTCGCGCACCGGCACAATTGGCGTGTTAGGAACGCCCGGAACCGTCCGCCGGAAATATGTCGGCGGTCTCATTCAGCACTTTGCTGGGGATTGTCAGGTGGTCTTGCAGGGATCAGTCAATCTTGTGGAGATGGCGGAACGCAAGCTGGCAGGGGAGTCGATAGACTTAAATGATATACGCCGCGAAATCGCGCCGCTCTTTGAAGGCCGCGAAGGGGCCGATATCGACGCCGTGGTTCTGGCCTGCACGCATTTCCCCTTATTGCGCGAAGATCTTCAGCGGGCGGCCCGGCAGACAGTTCGGTGGATTGACAGCGGCGCGGCCATTGCCAAGAGAGTTGATGTCATTCTAAATTCGATCGAAAAACAAAAGCGAACCGTGCGGGCAGATACTGCTTTTCTAATCGGTCCCGTAGCGGAAACAAATCGGAAGGCAGCGTTCCAGTCTTTCGGGTTTGACCAAATAGTTGGACTAGTGCCCGGATAAAGATTTATATCCAAACCACGCGGCCATCAGCAAAATGAACACGCCGATGGTAAAGAGACCAAAATGTTTTTTCATGAGTTCTTCGGCCTTTCCGCCGAAGGCCCGGACAATTCCTGCAACCGCGAAAAACCTTAAAGAGCGGGCCAATACACTGGCCGCCAGAAAGACGCCGAAATTAATCGGAACGGCTCCGCTCATGATCGTAATGACCTTATAGGGGAAAGGGGTCAGCCCGGCCCCAAAAACCCAAAGGGCGCCGTTCTCATTAATATTTTGCCGGAAGTCTTGCATTTGAGTAGTTTTTCCCAAGGCTTCCAAGACAGGTTGAGCAAGCGTTTCAAAAAACATCAGTCCGATCAGATACCCAAAGACACCGCCCAGAATTGAAAAAAAGGCCGCCGTAGCTGCAATTTTCCACCATTTCTTGGGTTCGGCCTGCACCATGGGAATAACCATGACGTCTACAGGAACAGGGAAAAACGAGCTTTCGGCGAAAGAAACTATAGCCAATGCAGGCATTGCCCGGGGATGACGCGCTAGCGCCTTTGTCGCTTCATACCAGCGATCCAGAAATGCAAAATGACCTTTCATCGTGCGCGGCCTATACAGTAGACTTTAATACCATGTATATGGCCAAAATGGTTGACGACTGAAAAAGCGCAGCTATGTTGCGCGCCTTACCAAAGGGCTCCTATCCAAAGGAGCCGAATGAAATGCGGGTGTGGCGGAATTGGTAGACGCGCGGGATTCAAAATCCCGTTCCTTTGGAGTGTCGGTTCGATTCCGACCACCCGTACCATTTTTAAACAATTTAGTCTTTACTGATGTCTGCGTTAGACTGGAGTATGGCGTCCAGCCTAGCTTTAACATAAATTATTCCACTGTTCTAATTTTGGAACAAATTCCCGTTCTCATACTAATTAAGAAACTACCTTGTCTGTAGACTTCGCTTTACAGCTCTCATTTATGCGGCTCTATCTTGATCCGACCACACACATATTATTGGAAACCATATATGACTACATTATTCTCTTATTGGCCTGAAGGACTGGACGCCATAACCGCGGATAAATTTAAATCCGAAGACAAGGTTATAACGGAGCTTTTAGAGAAAATTGACCTCACTGATGCGCAATATGCGGATATTTACAGTGAAGCCGAGGACATGGTTAAGTTGTCCCGAACTCGAAAAAAAGACCGGTCAATGCTCGATGCTTTCATGTCTGAATACGGCCTCGGGAATGAAGAGGGTATTGCGCTTATGTGTTTGGCGGAGGCGCTTTTGCGGGTACCGGATGCGGAAACACGCGACGCGTTAATTGGCGACAAACTTTCGCCTTATGATTGGGGCAAGCATTTGGGTAAGGCCGATACAGTCTGGGTCAATGCCTCGACTTGGGGTCTGCTTTTAACAGGCCGTGTCACAGGACTGTCCGAAGAATTCAGAACGACGCCAACAAACGTTATTTCCAAACTCACCAATCGCCTCGGTGAACCCGTAATCCGAAACGCTGTGATGAACGCTATGCGCATGATGGGCCAGGAATTTGTACAGGGTCAGACAATCAAGCGCGCTATTAAAAATGGGCGAAAAAGATTTGGAGACAAGCAAGGCTACTCCTTTGACATGTTGGGCGAAGCGGCCCGGACACAGGAAGATGCCAAACGCTATCTTGAAGCCTATAAAAACGCGCTGGAAGTCATTGGCGCGGATGTTGCCAAAGGCAAGGCCCGGCAGGGTATTTCGGTCAAGCTCTCCGCTCTTTCTCCTCATTATCACGTCAGTCACTGGAATAGTGCGGTACCTGAAATTGGCGATCTGGTTCTTGATCTGGCCAAGCGGGCGGTTGAATTGGGCGTGGACATAACACTGGACGCCGAAGAGGCAGACCGCCTGGAAATTTCTCTGGCCATATTTGATTATGTGGCCAGAAAGCTCGATTCCGGCGGGAGAGCGCGATTTGGACTGGCTATTCAGGCCTTTGGCCGCCGCGCCCCAAAAGTTATAGATTTCATAGCAGATCTGGGACGGGAACTGGAGAAACGCTTCCATATCCGTCTGGTCAAAGGGGCGTACTGGGATACAGAAATTAAACTGGCACAAGCAGGCAATCATCCGGACTTCCCTGTCTTTACCCGAAAGCCCAATACCGATGTGGCGTATCTGGCGTGCGCGCAGCAAATCATGGAAAATCGCGACGTCTTCTTTGGGCAATTCGCGACGCATAATGCCCATACAATTGCGGCCGTTATGGCGATGGCCGGAGACAATGCGGACAAATTCGAATTTCAGCGTCTCTTCGGCATGGGCGATATCGTCTATAGCTCTGCTAAATCAACCTATGAGAACATGCCGCCGGTCAGAATTTATGCACCAGTTGGAGGGCACAAAGACCTTTTGGCCTATCTGGTAAGGCGACTTTTGGAAAACGGTGCGAACAGCTCCTTTGTCAATAAATACTTAGACCCGGATGTGCCGATTTCAGAGGTTGTTCGCGACCCTGTGGCCCGTGTCAAAGAGTTCGACTCGATTGCGCATACGTCAATTTTACGCCCAAACGATATTTTCCTGCCCGAGCGGGAAAACTCCTCTGGTCTGGATTTGTCTTGGAAACCGCATTTGGAAAAGGTCCAAGAAGCGCTGGATAAAGAGCTTCCGGAAGCGCCGAAAGATGCGACTGAGAAGGATATCGATAAGGCGTTTGAAAAGGCAGATAAGGCTTACTTCGACTGGCAGGCTCGCCCCGTAAAGGATCGGGCCGACATGTTAGTTGTCACAGCGGATTTGCTTGAAAAGCATAAAACAGAATTGATGAATATCCTCATCAAGGAGGCCGGAAAAAGCTGGTCGGACGCGAATGACGAAGTTCGTGAGGCCGTGGACTTCTGCCGCTATTATGCGGCGCAGGCTCGGAAGATGATGAGTGAGCCGATAGACCTTCCGGGACCTGTCGGGGAAACCAATCAGCTTTCCTATGGCTCTCGCGGAACATTCGTCTGCATTAGTCCGTGGAACTTCTCTTTGGCTATTTTCACCGGCCAGATCGCTGCGGCTCTGGTTGTCGGGAATTGCGTCCTCGCCAAACCGGCGGAGCAGACGCCGCGAATTGCCCAAAGAACAACCGAGCTTTTCTATGAGGCCGGCATCCCAAATGAAGTGCTGAGTCTGATTGTCGGAGACGGTAAAATTGGGGGGTATCTGACGGCGCATGATGGTGTGGACGGCGTTGCCTTTACCGGCGGGACAAATACGGCCGGACTAATTAACAAGACGTTGGCAGATAAAGAAGGCGCCATTATCCCGCTCATTGCCGAAACAGGCGGTCAGAACTGTATGATCGTGGACGGAACGGCCTTGCCCGAACAAGTTACGGATGATGTCATTAGTTCAGCCTTTCTCAGCGCCGGTCAGCGTTGCTCGGCAACACGCGTCCTGTATGTTCAGGCCGATATTGCAGACCGGGTCATTAAAATGATCAAGGGCGCCATGGACGACCTGGTGGTTGGAAATACCGAATCTCTGAGTACGGATGTCGGGCCCGTCATTGACGAGAAAGCGCAAAACGCGCTTAATGGCCATATCGAAAAAATGAAGGCTTCGGGCCGCCCGTGGCACGCTTCTCCCTATCCGAAAACTCCGACGGACGGAACCTTCGTTGTCCCGCACATGTTTGAAATCGACTCCATAGACGATCTGGAAAAAGAACATTTTGGCCCCATTCTTCATGTCGTTCGCTTTAAAGCCAAAGAGGTTTCCAAAACGCTCGAAGAGGTCTTCTCAACTGGTTACGGCCTGACTTTCGGTATTCATACGCGAATTGAAAACCGCTGGAAAATGCTCGCGAAACGGGCTTTGGTCGGAAATGTTTATGTGAACCGGAACATGGTAGGCGCTATTGTGGGATCGCAGCCTTTCGGGGGGCAGGGACTGTCAGGGACCGGTTTCAAAGCAGGCGGACCAAACTACCTATTGCGGTTCATGACCGAGAAATCTCTAAGCGTGAATACCACCGCGTCCGGAGGCAATGCCGCCTTGCTGAACCTTGAGAGCATTTGAATTTATGACAATCATACCTACTTATAGCCTGTGAATAAATTCCTTGCTTTAGGGGTTTGTTCTTGATATGTTCTCATTACAGAACGCGAGGTGGTGTTATGACCAAGAAATATTTGAATGTAAGCTACAAGGACCGTGAGTTGGCGAAAAAGCTCGGCGCGCGATGGGATCCGTCTGTGAAACGTTGGTATTGTCCGTCCGGCAGTGCGCTGGCCACAATATTTGATTGGCGCAAAGAGGCCCAGGCAGAGCAGTCTTTGAAAGAGCGTGGCTACGCGGCGCGAGAGGCGAAAGTCGCCCATAATCAGAATTTTGAGCTTCCTCTGGCATCTTAATTTTACCCTTTTGTTTGGGGTAACGAAATAAAATAAAACCCGTCCTCTGGGGCGGGTTTTTTGTATTCTGAATTCCCAAGTGTGATGAGGGACTTTGGAGCGGCTTAGCGAATTGATGCGTCCAGGTTTTACTCCTTCCAGGTCACGTCGCGGCCATAGAGGGGAACCGTGCTGATACTCATTTTCGCCGAGCCGTCGACCACTTCTTTTGAATATATCAAATAGATGAGAGTGTCAGCCTCTCGGTCGTAGACACGCCTTACGCTGAGCGTTTTGAACCAGAGCGCTTGCTTCTGCTTTAATAAGCTTTCTCCGCTTTTACCGCGTTTGATATCCCCAATTAATATGGGGCCCGTTTGTTCGCAGTTGATAGACCCATTAGATGGGTTTTCGAACCATGAGCCTTTTCTGAGCCTATCAATTACGCTACGGTCAAAATGAGCGATGTGACAGGTGATACCGGAGACTTTTTCGTCTTCAAAAGAATCGATTTTGATTTCATTGCCTGTGATATCATTGTTGATTTCACCTACGTCATTTTGGCCGGAATTCCCGCAAGCTGAAAGAATTGCAGCAAAAAACGCGTATCCAATGCCTTTTGCTAAGAGCTCAATAGTCATAAAAATTGTCCTAAAACGAAAAGGCCCGGGGACTGAGAAGGGGAGCAGTCACCGGGCCGAAAGCGCTAATATCAAGGGGAGGGATTATAGCGCGTTGTGTTAATATGTCTGCCTAACTCTCGATCAGGCAAAAGGTTCCCTTAGGGAAAGAATAAACTCATCTAAAGATTCACCTGAATTCAGCAGCGAAGACAAGAAGGCCTCAATAAGGCTCTAAAAACGGGCTTATTCCTCCTCTTCTTCCCCCAAAGCTGCATCGGCCTGATGCTTTATTTCAGGAAACTCGGCGTCTTTGAGCTTACCTTTAAGCTCTTTTTCCGACTTCAGTTCACTCTTGGTCGGGTTTTTGGGGGTCTTGCTCTGATTGGTCATAAAAAGTCCTTATTTCGATAGTAAAGCAACGAGTGAACAAAAATGTAGTTCCACAGCCTTAAGCGGAACGTTTTGTAAGGGTCAGCGTAAAATAGGTATGAAAACGCAAATTATGACTGGCATATTGGCTTCTTTTATCGCTTTTTCAGCGGGAATGGCAGCTCATGCGGACGGCGAAAACAAATTGATCGTTGACGACGGTCAGAAGCGCGTTTGGAAATTTGTAAAAACCGACAGTTCTTCGACTTTTCTGACAAATGAAAATACAGACGCGCTGGAAACAATTGATTTTCAACGCTCTCAACGGAATATCAACATTGAGCCGATTGAAACGCTTAAAGAGCCTTCAATTGTGAAAACTCAAGACGAACGGATCTTTGAACAGGATAAGCCGGTGTTCAAATATGAGATTGCGCCGGATAGTCGGGCTTATTTCGGAATGCCGGATCGGTCAGAGCTAGAAGCCCAAGATATTGAATATAAAAAATACAATAATTATAGATCCGCCACTATGCCTGACGGGCGTTATGTGGAACCCTTATATACGGTCGCCGGAGCCGGCGTTAAAACTGAATTTTAAGCTTTACCGCTAAAGACTTAAAGGCAATGTCTAAATATAAGAAGTTAAGGCCCTAGAGGGGCCTTTTCTGTGTTTCGATCTAGCGCTTTAAATAAGACCTAATCGCGAAGGAGGTCATTCACGCCGGTTTTTGACCGCGTTTTTGCATCAACGGTTTTCACGATAACGGCGCAGTCCAAACTGTGGCTGCCATCCTTGGACGGCAAGGTGCCTGGAACCACGACAGAATAGGCCGGAACTTCTCCGTAAGTAACTTCGCCGGTGTTGCGGTTATATATTTTTGTCGATTGCGAAATAAACACGCCCATGGCCAAGACAGACCCTTCGCGGATAATGACGCCTTCCACCACTTCCGAACGGGCGCCAATAAAACAATTATCTTCTATGATCGTCGGATTGGCTTGGAGGGGTTCCAAAACGCCGCCGATACCCGTCCCGGCGCTTATGTGGCAATCTTTGCCGACCTGAGCGCAGGACCCAACACTGGCCCAAGTATCTACCATCGTGCCTTCACCGACATGGGCGCCGAGATTGACATAAGACGGCATTAAAACTGCGCCCGGGGCGATGTACGCGCCGCGGCGGACCGCGCAGGGAGGCACGGCGCGAAAGCCTGCTTTTTTAAAATCAGCTTCTGTCCAACCGGAAAATTTAGACGGCACTTTATCAAACCAAGCGCCGCTTGCCGGGCCGCCGCCCATTACGACATTCGCTTCTAATCTAAATCCAAGAAGGACAGCTTTCTTTAGCCATTGATGCACCACCCACTCGCCATTATCGCCTGGGGAAGCAACCCGGAATTTTCCGGAATCAAGACCCATAATAGCCGTTTCAATTGCGTCGCGGCGTTCGCCTTTGGTCTCCGGGGACAGGGTCGCTTTTTCATCCCATGCAGCTTCGATGGCAGTTTCGAGATCAGTTGCGGTCATATCATCATCCAATAATGGGTTTTAAATCGCGCGCACAATAGGCAGGCGCGCTTTGAAGTCAATTCCAGCCCGTTATTTGGTCTTAGAAACAAGCCCTAAACGGCCTTGGTAAGCCAGAGGTGAAGTGCCTCGAGAAAACGGGACCTATCTCTATCCTTGAAAGGCGGGGGCCCTCCGATTGTGGGCATATCTGCCCCGGCGCGTAGATCCGCCATGATAGCCCGCGTTGCGAGCTGGCCTCCAATCGTATCCATTGTGAAAGCTTTTCCTGTCGGCGCAAGCACAGAAGCTCCTGACTTAAGGCACCGCTCGGCTAACAGAATGTCGGATGTGACAATTAAGACTCCGGGGTCCGCGCGTTCCGCAATATAATCATCCGCCGCATCAAAAGCGTCAGACACACAAACGAATTGGATGAGAGGTTCGCGAGGAACACGCAGAAAAGAATTGCTGACAACGGTCACGGGCGTCTTGTGACGGCGTGCAACTTTATAGGTCTCTTCCCGCACGGGGCAGGCGTCAGCGTCAATATAGATATGAACCATGAGCGTCTTTCAGATCGAATTATTCTACACCCTGTCAAACTAAAGGCGCGGAAAACAAAAATTGATGTCTAAACGCTTAGAGGCCAGGGGCGGCTAGTTGTAAATCAAACCTGAGAAAATAACGAGGCACACAAACATGAGAAGCTCCCATAAAAATTAACGACGCCCCCTTATGAGAGTAAAAAACGAAACGGAGAGAGTCATTTTAATAAGCTTCAGTGAAATTTGAAGGGCCCGCACAAGGATGCGGCGTGAAGATTGTCGTTATGTCGAGCAAAGTGACACAGGTACAAGCTAGACCTGGTTTGCCCCCGTCGTTATTCACATTACGACAAAAATTTTAATTTTGCTGAGTTTTGACGTTTTGTTTTCCTCAAGCACAAAAACTCAACAAATGTAGAAATTTGTCTCTAATAACGCATCATGACCTGTTATCTCAGTCATTAAACGCGCCAATGATTTGGCTAATCAGGGGCTGAGAGATAGTTAGGTCTCACGCATCTTTTTTCCCCGATGCTACCAACTTCAAGCTCGGCCCCCGTGCCGGGCATTTTTTTTGCTTACTGTGATAAAACCTCTGCGACCCACTTCGGCACTATCTCTCCTGCTTTTCCAAGCCGGCTCTCGTCGAACAAACTTGTGCCCTGACTTTCTTCAAGATTTAATTCGAGCGTCTTAATGCTTCTACGGCGCGCTTCGCTTACCAGCCCGGCGGCTGGGTAAACGGCGCCGCTTGTGCCGATGGAAACGAAGAGGTCAGCTTGGCTCATGACGTAATCTATGCGGTCCAGTTCATAGGGCATTTCGCCAAACCAGACTATGTCGGGGCGGGGGCCGGCTATTCGTTGACAGGCGATGCAGCTATCCTCCGGCGAGGTGTCTTCATGCGATTCCCATCTATGGCCGCAATACTGGCAGAGAAGAGAGGTCAAAACACCGTGCATATGAATGACGTTTTTAGCTCCGCCTTGTTCGTGGAGATTATCGACATTTTGCGTGATGGTTGTGAGTGAACCGCCTCGGGATTCTAATCCTTTTTCCAACTCCGCCAAGGCGAAATGGGCGGCATTGGGAGATACGCTTTTCAGGGCGGCCCGCCGCATATTATAAAATTGATGTACGAGCGCCGGATCAGCGGCAAAGCCTTCTGGGGTGGCGACTTGTTCTACTGGGTATTGTTCCCAGAGCCCGCCTTCCGCTCTGAATGTGTCGATCCCGCTTTCTGCGCTGATTCCTGCGCCCGTGAGGATGACAATGTGGTTTGGCTTTGACATAAGCTCTCCATGCCCTCTGTCTTATTCATTTGTCTCGGGAATATATGCCGCTCTCCTACGGCAGAAGCCGTGTTTCGTCAAAAAGTCCGCGAGGCGGGTCTAAACATCGAAATTGAAAGCGCCGGGACTTCCGGCGCGCATGACGGCGAGGGGCCGGACCCGCGCAGTATCAAAGCGGGCAGGGGGGCGAGGCTATAGTTTTGAGGGGCAAAGGTCGCGCCAAGTGAAAGCCGAAGACTTTAACCGTTTTGACTACCTCCTGGCGATGGACAGTTACAACTTGTCCCACCTGCGCCGTGTCAAACCCCCAGAGGCCCGGACTCCTCCGAGGTTGTTTTTGGAATTTGCTGACGGTGTGATAGACCGTAATGTCCCTGACCCGTATTATGGCGGCGCCAGAGGGTTTGACGATGTATTGGATCTGATTGAACTGGCCAGTGAAGGCTTGCTCGCTGAAATCAGAGCAAATTTATAGACATAGACGGCAAGACAGACTATTCCTCCGGCGAATTTAATAGTGATGTTCAGGTGAGACATGAAAAACGGTTTGGTAACAGTTTTCGGCGGCTCAGGCTTTCTCGGTAAACATGTGGTACGCGCTCTGGTGGCCAAAGGCTACCGCGTTCGCGTGCCTATGCGCCGTCCGCATACTGGTATGGATCTACGGGTTATTGGCAATGTGGGCCAAGTGCAGCTTATGCAGGCAAATCTACGATATGAAAAGTCGGTTCAGCGCGCTGTCGAAGGGTCTGACGCAGTTGTTAATTTGGTTGCTATCTTGCATGAAGCTGGACAACAAAGTTTCGAATCTGTTCATGTCCGCGGCGCAGAGACTCTGGCCAAGGCGGTTGCAGCAGAAGGCATTACTAATTTCGTCCATGTGTCAGCTATTGGCGCCGATAAAGACAGCAAAAGCGATTACGCCCGTACAAAAGGCGAGGGCGAAAACATCGTGCGCGAATACGTGCCGTCCGCTGATATTCTGCGTCCCTCTATTATGTTCGGTAATGAGGACGGGTTTTTCAACCGGTTCGCGTCCATGGCCCAGCTTTCGCCCATCCTCCCCCTGATTGGCGGCGGGAAAACAAAATTCCAGCCCGCCTATGTGGCGGATGTCGCTGACGCTATCGCCCGCCGGGTTGAAGTCGGCGCAAGCGCGCAGACCTATGAGCTAGGCGGACCACGTGTCTATTCCTTTAAAGAGCTGCTAGAATTAATGCTCGATGTGATTGCGAAGAAACGGTTGCTTGTGCCGGTCCCTTGGTTTGCAGCCAATATGATGGGCTTTGGCGGCGAAATGGCCGGGGCGCTGCCCTTTCTGGAGCCGTTCCTGACGCGCGACCAAGTCAAAAATTTAAAGAATGACAATATCGTATCAGAGAGCGCGCAAGGGTTTGACGAGCTGGGTATTACGCCGGAAACAGTTGAGGCAATTATCCCTTCCTATTTGATGAAATACCGCAAATATGGCGAATTCCATCAACCAGGGAAAGATAGTTGGCCGGAAGAAGCCTAATATTTGATCTGAGGACAATTCATTATTTCACTTAGGGGAGTCTCAAATGCGTAAATGTTCATTCTTAATGACGGGGGTCGCAGCGGCGCTTTTAAGTGCTTGCGGCGAGAATACGGCGGACGGAACGCCAATGGAAACGCCTCAGACAGAAGCCATTCAGGCGGAAATGTCTGAAACAGAAATTGCAGCTACGGATAGGCAAAGGGCCAATCCTGCAGAGAAGCTGGACACGGTTTTGGCAGCTCAAGACGACGCGGCTAAGGCGCGCTATACTTACCGCCACCCCAAAGAGACGCTCCAGTTTTTCGGGGTTGAGCCAGGGATGATGGTAGCAGAAATTCTGCCTGGCGGAGGGTGGTATACCAAAATCCTCCTCCCTTATCTTGGCGAGGGCGGGAAGGTCATCGGCGTAGATTATTCTCTAGCCATGTGGCCAGAGTTTGGCGGGTTTGCCGATGAGGCCTTTCTAGAGAACAAGAAAACCTGGCCTACGACCTGGACGGAAACGGCAAATGGCTGGCGCGGGGACGAAGGGGCAACTGTCGAGGCATTTGCTTTTGGGAATAGAAATACCGCGCTCGACGGCACTGTCGATACGGTTCTTTTTATTCGCGCGCTTCATAATCTCGCCCGTTTCGAGGATGAAGGCGATTATCTCACTCAAGCGATTACTGACGCTCATGCCTTGCTTAAACCCGGCGGCATTCTGGGCGTTGTTCAGCACCAAGCCCGTGAGGATATGCCAGACGACTGGGCAGATGGGAGCAATGGATATCTTAAGAAGTCAGATATTATAGCGAAGATGGAAGCCGGTGGCTTTGAATTGGTCGATGAAAGCAGCATCAATGAAAACGCTGATGACGTCCCTACAGCAGAAGACGGCGTCTGGCGCCTCCCTCCGACACTTGGCACATCGGCCGAGAATCCAGAGCTTCGCTCCGAGATGGAAGCAGTCGGCGAATCCAACCGCATGACGTTGAAATTCAAAAAGGTATAGAGCGTGAAGTCTTAATTAGGCTCTTAACTGCAAGGCGAGAAGGCGGGCGTAAGTCCCGTCTTTTTTTGTGCTCAGCGTTTTGTGCGTCCCGCTTTCTAGAATGCGTCCATTCTCCAGAACGTAGATAAGGTCGGCCTTTTGAACAGTCGACAGGCGGTGCGCGATCACAATCGTTGTGCGTCCGACTTCGAGCCGTTCCAAGGCAGCCTGAACCTTGGCTTCGGATTCCGCGTCCAGAGCTGAGGTCGCCTCGTCTAACAAAAAAATTGGCGCGTCTCGTAATATGGCGCGCGCAATTGAGAGGCGTTGTCTCTGTCCGCCGGACAGGCTTAAACCGTCCTCGCCCAGTCGGGTGTCATAACCGTCGGGAAGAGTTGAAATAAAATCATGCGCGTCGGCGTGTTTTGCGGCGTTTATGATTGCCTCAAGATTCGCCTCTTGATCTCCCAAACCAATATTGGCCGCGACAGTATCATCAAAAAGAGTTACATTCTGGCTGACCAGCGCCATATTGCGGCGGAGTGAGGCAAGCGTGACTTCTCGAATGTCATGACCATCAATTTCAACGGATCCTTTGCTCGCTTCATAAAGGCGGGGAATTAGGTTGATAATCGTAGATTTACCACCGCCGGACGCACCCACGAGCGCGACCGTTTGCCCGGGCTTGGCTTCAATGGAGACATCGCGGAGGGCCTGCGTGCCGTCCTCATAAGCAAAGCTTACAGCATTTAGTTTTACGTGCCCGTCTGACTTTTGGAGGGTTTTGGCGTGAGGAGCTTCCATAATTGTCGGGCGTGTATCAATCACACCGTAAATACGGGAGACGGAAGACAGGCCTTCTTGGAGGACATTATTTAACGTTCCGAGCGCGCGAAGGCGAGGGGAGAGAATAACAAGGCCTGTGAGCACCGCGCCAATAGAGCCGGCTGTGGCGAGCTCTGCATTGACTTGATACATGCCGAAAACAACGACGCCCGCAATGGCCATGCCGCCCAAAACTTCTAGAATTGGATCAACGCGAGCCTGTTGCGTCACGAGCCGAAGAAATAATCGGATCCGTTCATCAAATGACCGGCCAAGCCGCTCCGCCTCGGAGGCTTCCAGTCCATAAGCTTTGACCATACGCGCCCCGCCAAAGCTTTCTTTTAGCTCTGAGGTAATTAGTCCGACATGTTCTTGTACGTCGCGGGCATTGCCCCGCATCTTTTTTGAAATGGCTATAATGGGCCAGAAGGCCAGGAGGAATACCGTCATCACCAAAGAGAGTTGCCAATTATGCCAGAGCATGGCGCCGATGGTGAAGGCAACGGTCAACACGTCTTTAATGACATTACCTAATCCCCGAATTGTCGCATTGGACACCACGGTCACATCATTCGTAAATTTTGAGATCAAATTCCCGGTTGGTTCTCGGGAAAAGGCGGCGTAATCTGCGCTATGGGCGCTGGCGAACATTTGCTTCTGCATTTTGCCAACCGCGTTGAGCGCGATCGCGTTGGTTAGAATACGCTGGAGATAATTGGCGAGACCCGAAACAAAAGGCACAATAATAAGAACAGGTAAAATTATAAGGGCGTAACGCTTTGCCGCCTCATAAGCATCTGGACTCTCGTCCATTTGGCCAGCTTGATCAATAATCAGGCTAATGACCCAAGTATAGGCCGCAGTCGCGGCGGCCAGAAGCGCCATAAAAAACATGGCCGCAAAGAGCTTCCCCTTTTGCGGCCAAATATAGTCCCGCCAAAAACGGGACAGACGCTGCCTATCCGTCAATTGTTCGGGCGTAGAGGTCATATAGCGCTAATGCGCTTACCCAATGATTCCGTCACCATCTGGGTCAAGCAGGTCGTGAGCGTGGAGAATGAAATAACGTGTATGGGCGCTATCGACCGTTCTCTGAGCGGCGGCTTTCCACGCTTTCTGGGCGTCCTCAAAGCTTGCAAAAGCGCCAACAAAATCGACCTTTTTCAAATCCTTGAATTCAGTGCGCATTGGGTCAACTAATTCACCGCCCATGACGATATGTAAAAGCTGAATAGATTTCATTTCACGATCAGACATTTTCGTTCCCACTTCCTTGAAGTCGCGCTGCTTATCTTTGCTTGTATCAAATTTCGCAAGCAAAGGTTTCACCCTCTCTAATAACAAAGCGTGCAGTTTGGGGCCAGCACAAATAATTCCGAATCCCGAAGTGCTATCCTTATCAAATTTTGGAATATCCCCGCGAAGGTTCGTGGTGATGGCTCCAGCCTCAGAAGCAATCAAAGTGGCCGCCGCTATGTCCCAATCAGATTTTGGCGTGAAAGCAACAGTGCAATCTGCATTGCCGCTGGCCACCATGACCATTCTATAGGCCATGGAATTAGATATTCTGACGCGCATTGCCGGAAATCCTAGGCGCCGGAACTTGCGCGGATAGCCGACCATCTCAGCGCCTTCGAGGTTTTCGCGTTTAGAACATTGGATGGGCTCTCCATTTAATGTAACGCCGCCGCCCTTTTGCGCAGAATAAAATTCGTCTTTCAAAGGGTTGAAAACCACTCCAACAATGGGCTCTCCATTTTCGACAATTGCGACCGAGACAGCGAAGTTTGGCGTGCGTTCTATAAAGGCGCGAGTGCCGTCAATCGGGTCGACGACAAATGTCCGCTGACAGGCGTGACGAGATAAATCGTCTTTCGTTTCTTCGGAGAGCCACCCATATCCGGGCCGGGCATCGCTCAGATGTTTCTCTAGATAATTATTTACAGCAATATCGGCGTCCGTGACCGGGTGACCTTGCACCTTGTCCCAGACGACAGCCTCATTGGCTTCAAATGCGTCTTTTGCAATTTTCCCTGCCTCGCGTACAACGCGCTCTAATAGGGCGCGCTCTTCAGCGAGCGGAAAACATATATCATCATGCGCCGGCAACCGTCAGTCCTTCTACCAAGAGGCTTGGCGCATTTGTGGCGCCGTCAAATTTAATATCATTTGCAGGAATCATCGTGCGGAAGACATCGTTCAGGTTTCCGGCAATGGTGATTTCTGAGACCGGATAAGCGCGCTGGCCATTTTCAATTTTGATTCCGGCGACACCAACTGAATAATCCCCTGTATTGGAATTGAGTGAAGGGCCGAACATTTCAGTGACTAAAAGACCTTCTCCCATGTCCTGCATTAAATTTTCCGGTGTTTTTTTGCCGGGCACAAGGTAGCTATTTGTTGCACTGATACCAGGAGGAGACCCGATGCCGCGCGTTGCGTGGGCGGTCGTTTCCAGTCCTAATTGCTGCGCCGCCGAAAGGTTTAAAAGCCAAGTCTGCAAGACACCATTTTCAATTAAGGTGCGCTTTTGAACAGAGAGACCTTCACCGTCCCATGGCCGTGAGCCTTGTCCCCGGGCGATTAACGGATCATCTATGATTTGAATTCCGTCGCCGAAAACGCTTTCCCCCATGCGCCCTTTAAGGAAGGAAACGCCGCGTGCAATAGCATTGCCATTGATAGCGCCAAGAAAAGCAGAGATGAGGGAGCCCGCGAGCCGTTCTTCAAATATCACCGGGAACTGTCCGGATTTTATTTTACGGCTGCCGAGGCGCGCAATGACCCGCTCGCCTGCGCCCCTCCCTATTTCTGCCGGGGAGCGAAGGTCTTCGAGCCAGCGCGTGCCATCATAATCGAAATCCCGTTCCATTGAGCCGTTCTTTCCAGCAATCGCGCTGACGGACAGGCCATGACGGGAGGATTGCCACCCGGCACTAAAGCCTTCGGATGTGGCGAAGTAAATAGCTGAGCTTGCCCAGCTCGCATTCGCGCCTTCAGCCTGAGTGACGCCCTGGACAGACAGAGCTGCATCTTCAACTTCCAGGGCCCGGGTTTTTAGTACCTCAGGGGTGCGTAGGGTCGGATCAAATAGTTCCAGATCGGGCAAATCATTGGGATTAGAAAGTAAGTCTTTCCCGGCCAGCCCGCAATATGGATCGCGCGGCGCGAGTTTCGCCATGGCGACCGCGCGTTCAGCGAGCATTTTAAGTGACATATCCGACATATCGGAACTGGATACACAGGCCTGACGGCCATCTACGATGACGCGCAATCCGACGTCGCGGCCTTCACTGCTGTCTATGTCTTCAAGTTCTCTTTCGCGCACGGCGACGGATATGGACCGCCCATGCGTGGCAACGGCATCGCATTGCTCCGCGCCGGCTGATTTGGCGTATGAAAGGAGAGCGTCCAGCGTAGGAGAAAGGCCTTCTACGCTGATGGGGGCTTCGGAAACGGTTTCGGGGGACGGGGTTTTCATCCAAGTCTATTATCAGGTCTTCTTGGGAGTGACACCCGATAAGTGCAAAGGATGACAGTGCGGCGCCTTGTATGCCTTAAATGTAATCAGATGTAAAAATCAGATAGAGTAAGGAAAGGGCCATTCCCAGATATGTCAGAAGCGTCAAAATTGATCCGATAGGTCTGCCGCGGCCTATCGCATGTTTTTTCGACATGCCGTGTGCATGCATCAAACGGGCAATCAAAAAAGTTACCCCGAAAAGATGGAGCAGAAAAGCCGGAGCGCTTAACATCGCCAAGGCAATCAATCCAATGAGGGCCAAGGGCGCGGTTTCTATATAATTCCCATGGGCCCTAACCCTCGCGTTCAATAAGGCGTTCCCACCGTCGCCCAAACTAACTTTCTCATTCAACCGGATTCGCACCACACGAAATATCAATATCGGAGCCAGGATAAGATTCAGGGCCACGTAAAACGCTACAATTTCTAAAAGTGTCATAAAATCCCCTTAATCCTCGACGCCTAATTCGGCAGCTTTTTTCATTGCGTCAAGATGAGCCTCGGGATCTTGTGCGCCCTGTACGGCAAATTGTCCATTATAGATAAACGTTGGCACCCCAGAAATGCCGAGCCCGCGAAAAAACATGATTTCTTCTTGCACGGCTTTGGAATCTTGATCACCTTCAAGTAAGGATTGGGTCAATTCGGTATCAAGCCCGACTTCTCCGGCGATTCGGGTTAGAACGGAGGTGTCGCCAATATCTTCACCTTCCGTGAAAAAGGCCTTAAATAATTTTTCAGCCGTTTCTGTCCCGGCGTCTTCATTGTTTTGGGCCCATTTAATCAGTCTGTGGGCGTTGAGGGTGTTCGGGCGGCGGGAAACATCTTTGAACCTAAAATCAATTCCAACGTCAGGGCCTTTTTCTAAAAGCATGTCCCGCATAGCTGAGAATTTATCGTTCGGGCCGTCCCCGAACTTGTTCTTCATATAAGCCTTATAGTCCATACCTTCTGCGGGCACGGTCGGATCAAGCATATAGGGCCGCCAGCTTAATTGGACGGGGCGGTTATATTGTTTCCGGGCTTTGTCAAACAGACGGTAGCCAAGCCAACACCAAGGACAGACCACGTCAGAGACGATGTCGACTTGCACAATTTGGTTCGAAGGTTTTTTGGATTTTTTCTTTGCCATAAACAGGGCTTAGCCTGTCAAGGGTCTAAGGTCTATCCACCCGAAGGCACAATATTTTTGAGAAATGTGTTCTTGCCGCCAAAGGAAGGAGAAACAGCTAGGCTATCCTTCAGCCGGAGGGGAGAAGTATGCTGAAGCCTCGTGACACCGCCGCGCAAAATCCGAGGCGTCCATCAGCGAGCGGTTCATACGATCTAAGTCCGCCAACTCTGTTTCCGAAAAACCCTTTTTGTAAAGTTCGGCTCTGGCCTCTTCGCGGTTTAAGCTTTCATCAGTTGAATCAGGGTCCGACTCAAGCGCGAAAATGAGCGCTGCCGCATCATATTCGCGTAAAGGGAGTTCATATTTTAAAATTTGTGTTGCACAGAGGCATTCTTCTTTTTCATAACCGCCTTCGACGCAATTATTGGTCAGAGTCCGATCACTGTCCTGGGTGGAGAGATTCCGAGCGGGAGGAATGGCAGTCGCGGCTAAGACAGCCTCGGGGGCTTCTTTGGGAAGAGCAAAAACTTTAGACTCAACTTGAGCTTCGTCCATATTTGCCGATGCCGGACCTTGTTGGGCCTTGGCTCCGCTTGCTAACGTGCTACCAATAGAGACAATACCTAGAGAGAAAAGAGAGGCCAACCCAACTTTTGCAAACAGGCTATGAGATGAAAATGTCACTTTATGGCTCCTCTCTCTGAATTAACGTTTGTTCAGAAAAGAAACGACTGAATGAGTCATCCGGTTCCCTCCAACTGTCAATATAGCGTTTAAGCAGCAGATTGTGGCGTGAGTAAGGGCTTGTTAAGCCTGTAATGAGTTAAAAAGGGTCAACTTAATTTAGCTCTGTTTAAATTGGGTGGGAGCGAGGCGTAAAAATTTAAAAACAGCTTCTATTTCAGTGTCGTTCAGGCCTTTCGTCAATTGTGTGTTGAAATCCCGAAAGTCATTCATCACGTCCTCGCGTTTTGCCCACCCTTGAGCGGTCAAGGCAACTGTTTTTACGCGTCGATCTCCGTATGACGGTTGACGTTCCACCAAGCCGGCTTCCTCCATTCGTTCGACAAGACCAGAGATAGCCGCATTGTTCCGCCCTGTGCCTTCGGCTAGATCGCTCATCCGGCAATTATCGTTATATCCGAGAAAAACCAGGACAAGCGCTTGGGAGCGGCCAAGGGCCGAGCCTTTCGATAAGATGGCATCAGCTTGTTGCGACAGGCGCGTGTGCACTCGATCCAGAACAAAGAACAATCGACGGTCAACGGTACGGGCAATAGCCATATTGTGAATATCCTTGATTCGAATAGTCTGTAAGGTCTGACTGACTAAGAAAGTCAGGTAAGAATAAATGACTGACGTATGAGGGTCAAAATGGAAACAGATTTTATACTCAGTGCAATTTTACTCTCCGGTCTCTCCGGTTTAGCTGCAACACTGGGCGCCATAATTGGCTGGTTCAATAAAGAGCGAATCGAATTTATCGGAGCGCCCCTGCGTCACGGCATCATAGCTTTTGGCGGCGGGGCCTTAATCGGGGCGATCGGGTTGGTGCTAGTCCCCCACGGAGTAGACTCTCAGCCGCTTTGGTTGGCCGCCGGGACTTTTCTAATCGGAGGGCTCGTTTTTATGGCGCTCTCTTGGTGGTTGAAAAAACGAAAAACACCGATCGGTCAGTTACTGGCGTTGATGTTGGATTTTGTTCCGGAGGCGATCGTGCTTGGCGCGGTCATTTCAATGGAGTTCGGGCAAGCGGTATTCCTAGCGGTAATTATTGCGGCGCAAAACTTACCGGAAGGATTTAATGCGTTTCGTGAAATGCAAATGGGAGGGAGAAAGACTGGCCGTCTCGCTGTTCCTCTAATGACTATTGCTCCGTTTGTCGGCATGGCCGCCGCGATGATGGGGCTCTTTGTCTATGAATCTAATGACCTTTCGCTCGGTATGATAACGACTTTTTGTGCGGGTGGAATTCTCTATCTCGTGTTCGAAGATATCATTCCTGAAAGCCATGATGAAGATTGCGGGCTTTTCCCAGCTTATGGAGGGTTGCTTGGATTTACTGTCGGGCTCATTGGTTACGGCCTTGTGGGGTAAATAGAAGAAAACCCTTTCCACAGTATGGAAAGGGTTCCTTTTGAAGTTTGGGTCTCACCGGACGTCATGCCGGTTTCATTAATAGATAGCTTAATTACCCAGATTTCGCTTTTACGAAAGGGCTGATCTAACAGCTTCGGGCAGACCCCTCAAAATAGATAAACAAATCACACCTCCTTTCATAAACGCGGCTCCACCATGGAGCGGCAATTGATAACTTATACCTACGCACGAAAAGTGATTTGGCAAGTATGAAATTTTATGAAATTCGAAAAGGCGTTAAAGCAATGTTAACCATAATATTGTAGCTGACGGCTCCGGTTTGGACTTAGCATTATTACTACTTCGCATGAGGTCCTATTCCGCAATCTCCTCCAAAGTTTACGAACTCCTCATTTGGCTCTGGAAGGCTTAGCTCGACTTTAGATATGCCGCTGACCTTCAGAGCGACATTATCCCCCCGTACGGCTGCATTATAAAGCCGTAAAGAATCTGACTTTTTGGAAGATAAGATAACTTTCAGTTTAGGAACATAAGTCCATTTTCCATCGGCCACTTTTTTATCATTTACGTAAAAATCCACCTCGCGAGCATTTGCGCGCCGAGAGGTCTTAGAACCCGTAATTATGCCTTCGAAATCAGTAGGCTTTACCTCTACTGTGGCTCGAAATTTATTCATTATACAGGTTAATGCGGTATCGCCGACTTTTTCCGATGCGACGTAAATCGACTCGCCAGGATAGGCTTTATTCTGCATGTCCGTTCTAACCGGAAAACCACTGAACGTCATCGTAAAAAAATAGCTCTTCCAGCTTAGCGGGGTGGAGGGGCTTGTGTCAGCTTCTTTAGCTATAGCTGACGACGATAGTGAGCCTATCAGAAGCGATGCGGCAAATAATTTTGTCAGACGGTAAAACATAAATTCTCCTATATGTTTTCACATATAGGAGAAAGGAAAGAACGCAACTATAAATTAAGTATTTAGAGTCTTAGGCCTTTTCAACATAATCCAAAGCAATGCCGTTATTGCAATACCGCAGGCCTGTCGGCTCCGGGCCATCTTTGAAGACGTGGCCTTGATGACCGCCGCAGCGGGCGCAGTGATACTCGGTGCGCGGAAAGACTAATTTAAAGTCTCTCTTTGTTTCAACAGCGCCGTCTATAAAGGTATAAAAGCTCGGCCAGCCAGTCCCGGAGTCAAATTTTGTTTCGTATTTAAAGAGCGGCAAGGCGCAACCCGCGCAGACGAACGTGCCGCCTGGGGCAACATCATTGAATTCGTGGGAAAAAGATCTTTCCGTTCCTTCTTTGCGAAGAATCTCAAATTCCTGAGCGGTTAAGCGGTCTTTCCATTCTGATTCAGAGAGGTTGGCCCATTTTTCATTACTCATATTTGTCTCCATAGAATTGTCTGCGGCGCCTTGTGGCATATCGTTTTTATCCGGCATCGGCCCGGTTGGCACTTCAGTGGCTTTGGAGTTGCCTGTGCAAGCAGAAAGCGCAAATGCGGCTCCGGCAAGACCTAATGTGCGGCGATTTAATTTATTGTCTAACATAGAAACCTCCTTAACCGTGTGTTCCTTGCATAAGATTATACGCGTAGAGCGGGGGTGAAGTTTCCATCACGCTTTAGTGAGGGTGGTATTGATCCATTTACTAAGTCAAATGCCAAGTGAAAGGGTCAAAACAAACGCGGGAAGCATAAGAACCAGCATGCAGGCAGCGAAAATATTAGACTTAAAAAGGGCAAGACAAGTCTTGCCGTTATTCGGATTCAATCTGAATAATTGCCACGCTAGATGCATAGCTAATGGCAACAAAATTATTATTACTCCAGAAAACGTGATCCCAAGGGGAAATAGGGGTTCACCAAAGTTTTCTACATCAACTGGAAAAAAACCTGATTTATTTATAGCGTAACCGATGAGCAAAACCATTATTCCATAATTAACTCCTACACCTAATTTTATCCGTTGGCCAAATCGTCTTGCCGTACTTTTCACCCCTATCATCGCGTCGTCTTCAATATCCTGACAGGCATAAATAGTGTCATAGCCAATCGTCCAAAAAATCAGTCCGGCATAAAGGAGAAGCAGGGGCGGGCTGACCTCGCCAGTTTTGGCCGCATAGGCGACCAGAACGGCCCAATTAAATGTCAGGCCGAGCCAGACTTGCGGCCACCAAGTTATGCGTTTCATAAACGGATAAGCCGCGACGAGCGGGATAGAGCAAAGCGCAATTATTTGGGCCAGCCGTGGCAGGCAGAACAAGACGATAAGTCCAACAAAACACTGCGCAAACACCCAAATCCACGCCTGCTTTGTCGTGATTGTTCCGGCGGGCAGCGGCCGAAGCGCGGTGCGTTCAACCTTCGCGTCAAGATCCTGATCGACAATATCATTATAGGTGCAGCCAGCGCCGCGCATGGCAATTGCGCCAATCAAGATCAGCGTCGCCCAAAGTAGATCAGTTAAATCAAACCCGTATGAAAGCGACCCGAAAGAAAGGCCTATCCAGCCGGGCAGTGTCAGGAGCCAATAGCCAATTGGGCGATCAAGACGCGAGAGTTGGAGATAGGGACGCAAGGAAAGTGGCGCGCGGTTGACCCAATGGGTCTTGGACGAGTCAGCAATATGATTGGGCTGTGACATTCTCCGTGCTTACAGCCCCATCATCCGTTATGACAATCCCATGCGCGAAAATTATACCTTGAAACGATTATTTTTTGTCGGACGCTTAAATGCAATCACATCTCTCTCCTTGCCAAAGGATCAGGTGCATTACCTCGCGACCGTGCTGCGCATGAAGGAAGGCGATGAAGTCAGATTGTTTAATGGCCGTGACGGAGAATGGTTAGGGAAATTAAAGGCTTTGTCGAAACGGAAAGCCGAAATCGCACTACAAGAACGGCTTCGCGAGCCTGTGCCGATGCCGGATGTAACTTTGGCCTTTGCGCCAGTGAAGCGGCACAGAACCGCTTTTATCTTTGAAAAGGCGACAGAATTGGGCGTGGCCCGGTTTGAACCTATTATGACGGCACGCACTCAGTTTCCGAAGCTGAATCTGGACAAGGCGCGAACTCAAATCATTGAGGCGTCTGAACAGACCGAACGTTTGAATATTCCGGAGCTTTCCAAACCAGAAAAGCTCCTCGACTGGCTAGGAACGCAGGCCGGGCGCCATATTATTTTTGCAGATGAAGCGGGATCGGCGTCGCCTGCCTTGGATGCAATGGAAAAACTTCCTGCCCCCGTGACAATCCTCATCGGCCCAGAGGGCGGATTTACCGAAGAAGAGCGCGCCGCGCTTCGAGGAGATAAAAATGTTACCCCTATTAGCCTCGGCCCGAGAATATTACGCGCCGATACAGCGGCGCTCTCTTTATTGGGTCTTTGGCAGGCTGTGCAGGGCGACTGGAATGTGCACTTGGAATAAATAGATCCGCACTTATTTTAGGCCAACTCTCTGAAAGATACGAGCACTTGGGATTCGCATTTGCCCTTACGGAAACGGGCTTAATCTCTCCTGAAATAAACGGAGACATTTATGCCGACTCAGAATCTTAACCTACCTTTTATCGTCCCGGCTCAGGCACAGAAACATATTACGGTCAATACTGCCTTCCAGAAGCTCGATATTGCCGTGAATATTTCGGTGAGGGATGTGAAATTGACGGCGCCTCCAACAGATGCGCTGGAAGGAGAACGATTTGCGCTCTCTGAATTGCCGGAAGGCGCTTGGACTGGACATGGCGGAGAGATAGCCGCTTGGCAAAACGGAGTTTGGGAATTTTACGCGCCGGAAATCGGAACGCTTATCTGGAGCAATGCGTCTGAGACGATATATGTGAAACAAGCAACGGAATGGCAGAGCATAGAGTCGAAAATTTCATTTCAGAATCTACCTGCGATCGGCGTTCAGGCAGTGGCGGATGACATAAATCGTTTGATGGTTTCTTCCCCGGGCAGTTTGTTCACCCATACCGGTAGTCACCATCAGATGAAACTCAACCGCCACGCAGCAACAGACACAGCCAGTCTGACGTTTCAGACAGATTTCACAGGAAATGCCGAAATAGGATTGGCGGGAAATGACGCTTTATCTTTTAAAATGCGGCAGTCCGGTGGGACGTGGGTTGAGTCATTACGGTGTGAGCCGGATCAACCCGGTGTCTTCACCCCTCTTTTACGCAGTGGGGTTGTCTCAATAAGTAATGATAGCGTCGCGGTGATCCCCACGCCCAATGCCGGCGGCCTTGTTGCGATTATGATGACTAGCCAATCCGGCTTTCCGCAGACAGATCATAGCGGAATATTTGCTTATGATTCTGGGCCTTCGATGGGAATTACGGTTTTGGCTAGCGGAACAGGCATTGTCTCGCGCGGCTCCGAGATCCTCACGGGCGTAACAGGCGACGTCGGCCAAACGTCCATGAGTATAAAGGAAAATGCAATCCAGATTGAAAACAGATTCGGGAGCCCCCGCGAATTTACCTATAGTTTTTTACTATAGGCCAAGTTTTAAAGAGTGGATTTGGCGGTCTCGATAATCATATCCTGTGTGTCTTCATCAAGGTAGGGGTGCATGGGCAGGGCAATGACTTTGGTCATGGCGTCTTCCGTATTGGCCAAACCGCCCGCGCCGATAGGGTGATCCTGATAAGCAGTTTGTTTGTGAACCGGCTTTGGATAATAACGAGCGGTTGGAATGCCTTTCTCGCGCATAGCTGCGCCAAAGCTATCAGGGTCGGGAACCTCAATTGTGAATTGGGCCCAAGTGGAAATGACACCTTTCAAAACAGAAGGAACACGAAGCGTATTGCTTTTCAGTCCGTCTATATAGCGTTGGGCAATTTTGTTGCGAAGCGTGATTTCTTCCTCAAAAATTGAGAGCTTTTGCAGCAGGATTGCGGCTTGAATCGAATCTAGGCGCGAATTCAATCCGACCCGGACATTGTCATATTTGTCGCGACCCGATCCGTGCATGTGGACGCTGCGCATGATGCGCAAATGCTCAGCGTTATTTGTCAAAACGGCGCCGCCGTCTCCGTAACACCCCAAAGGTTTCGCCGGAAAAAAGCTTGTGGTTGCCACATCCGCGTAATCAAGGGGCTGCTTACCGTTGAGCGTCGTGCCAAAGGCTTGCGCGCTGTCAGCGATGAGTTTTAGGCCATGCTCGCGAGCAATAGGAGCCAAACGATCATAATCGGCGGATTGGCCGAACAAATCGACCGTAATAACGCCCCACGGTGTATACTTTCCCTCAGCCTTCACTCCTTCAATCGCTTTGGATAGGCCGTCAGGACACATATTATAGGTGTCGCGGTCAATATCGACATAAATTGGTACGCCGCCGAGAAGCGCAATAACTTCAACCGTAGCGCAATAGGTGAAGCTCGGACAAAAAACAGCAGCGCCGCGTGGCATTTCCCACGCCATCATAGGCAGAAGCAGCGCGTCCGTCCCATTGGCGCAGCCCAGAACGTGTTCGGCCTGGCCGAAACGCGCCAGTTCGGACTCAAACTGTTTGACCTCGGGCCCCAAAATATACTGGCCATGATCCAGCACAGCCGCAATCGCACTGTCTATTTGCGGGCGAAGGCGGGCTTGTTGCGCCTTCAAGTCAATAAAATCGATGGCCATTTCCGGGCTCCTTTTCTGTAATGGTCATAAGGAAAAGACCCCTCAGCGGCAAAGCCATTCTTCCGTTGTTCCTCATCACAAAGTTTTACAGTTTAAGGCGGCTCTTCAAATTAAAGTGAGGTCAGGGCCCCTCAGTAGCCTTGTTCCAGAGAGGGTGAGGCGGTAAGGGAACAGGATATTTTGGCTGATTTCCTCAGGACTTCTCATGACCGCTTCCAGTTCCGGTAAAAATGCAGTGCCATTGCGCGATAAAGCGCAAATGATCGACTATCTTGCCGCCGGAGAAAAACCGAAGCAGGATTGGCGTATCGGAACCGAGCATGAAAAGATTGGTTTTTGCAAGGCGAAGCTCCTGCCCCTGCCTTATGACGGACCCTGCTCCATCAAAGCCATGCTCGAAGGCTTGCAAAGATTTGATTGGCAGCCGGTAGAAGAAAACGGCAAACTGATTGCTCTAAAACGCGAAGGGGCCTCTGTGTCTCTAGAGCCCGGCGGACAGTTTGAGCTTTCCGGAGCGCCGCTGGAGCACGTTCATCAAACTTGCGCCGAAGTGACTCGCCACCTACGTGAAGTCAAAGAAGTCGCAGATGAAATTGACGCAGGGTTTCTCTCTCTCGGTTTCCGGCCAGACACAAAACTCGCTGACGTCCCGATAATGCCCAAGGGGCGCTATCAGATCATGCGCGATTATATGCAAAAAGTTGATACGCATGGGCGGGAAATGATGTTCCGCACCTGTACGGTTCAGACCAATCTCGATTTTTCCTCTGAATCTGACATGGTCAAAAAATTCCGCGTCAGCCTGGCGCTCCAGCCTTTAGCGACGGCGCTCTTTGCCAACTCACCGTTTAAGGAAGGAGATATTAACGGCTACAAATCTTACCGCTCACGCGTCTGGCTCAACACGGATAATGACCGCACGGGTATGTTGCCTTTCGTTTTTGATGAAGGTTTTGGGTATGAGCAATATGTCGATTACGCTCTCGATGTGCCGATGTATTTTGTCTACCGAAACGGCGAATATTTAAACGCAGCGGGGAAATCATTCCGTGATTTTCTGGATGGAAATTTGAATGTCGTCCCGGGCGAAATTGCAACTCTCTCTGATTTCGAAGATCACCTCTCGACCATTTTCCCAGAGGTCCGCCTTAAACAATTTCTGGAAATGCGCGGTGCGGATACTGGGCCGTGGGACGAGCTCTGCGCCCTGCCAGCTTTCTGGGTCGGGCTTTTATATGATTCCTCTTCGCTGGATGCAGCGTGGGATTATGTCAAAGATTGGACTGCGGATGAGCGTCAGAAATTGCGGGTCGATGTTCCGAAGTATGGATTTCAGACTGAATTCCGGAGCAAGACTGTACAGGATATGGCCAAAGACATTCTCGAAATTTCCCGAGCGGGTCTAAATGCGCGTGGAAAAATGAATTCTCACGGCGAAAACGAAACGGTATTTTTACAAGAATTGGACCGTATGGCTATGATAGGGGAGAGCAATGCCGACCGCCTCATCCGACTATATAAGGGCGCCTGGGATGGCGATATAACTCGGACCTATAAAGAGTGCATTTTTTAAAGGCGGCTGGGTAGTCTTTTACAAGGACCTTTAAAAAGTGTCTGTCACAGAGATTGAAACTCGTTGGCCGCGCTGGCGACTGAAAAATCGGCTTTGCACGACGTCGCCGTTGCGGTTCGGAAAGAATATCAAACGTTCCTGCTGGGTTTTGAAGTCAAATATATTGGTAAGATCGAGCGTCCATTGCATACCAAAAAGGTCTTTATGAATAAAAGATAGGCGGGATTCAGGACGAATAAAGCGGGTGTCGAAACTGTCAGACAACCGAAAGACCGGACTTTGCCGCCCTTGCTCAATCGCGGCTTCCCACGCAAAAGGCGAGTTTGGGATGTCCTGACGCAACTCTAGAGAATATTGCCAGAGGATAGTGGAGTTGATGGCGCGATCTTCTCCGGTCAAAGGGTCATCAATTTCACTCTCAGAAACAGACCCAAATCCCTCCAGCCTCATCCCGTCCAAGCCATAGTCATCCAGAAGCCAAGTCAAATTGGCACTGGCCCCATATACGAGGGCTGAGTCTAGATTTCCGGGCCCATCAAGGACAGCCCCATCTACCGCGCGGGTGATGATGACCCGGTCAACTGGATCATCGACAAAATCAACATAGCCTCGAACCGTGCCGGACAGATTCTTATTGTCCTTGCGTTCGAGAGCGAGTTCCGCCCGCCATTTTTGTTCCGGGACAATATTGTCATTGCCCTCATTTTCCAGGTTCTCAACCAGGTTAACCGTAGAAATAAACGTATTGAAATTTAATTGTCCGACAGACCGCTCAACTTTGGCTCGCCAAGTATAGCGGGGCGACGCTGTGTAGGACGCACTTATAAACCCTTTGGGCCGAAAAAACGTTCGCGCCGGCGGGGCTTCGCTGACAACATGTATTTCGGAATACTCCGCTCCGAGCGAAGTTTGCAGGTTTATTTTTTCATTCAACGCCCAGCTTTGGGTAACATTGGCTTGAACCCGCTTTTCTTCGACCTGCACATCATCCGGAATGGCGTTGCCGTCATTAATGAACAGGGCGGTCTCACTATCCAACTTGTTAAACGCTCCCTCCAGAGAGGCTGTCCAGTCACGCCTACCGCCTGTCTTCCAAGTATATTCTCCGCGTGCAATATATTCAGTTGTGACATCGTCTCGAAGAAACCTCTGGGTCTGGAGCGGGGCGCCAAAGACCTGAAATTCAAACACGTTGCTGATGTCTGAATTGTCGAGATTATGCAGACCGATAAGTTTCAGACGGCCATCAGCTCCGAATAAAGATAGGTCGGTCGAATAATCGCCGCCGATTTCATATTTATATTCGTCTTCCCCCGTATTGCTACGCGATTCACCCGAAAGCCCTTGCGGCGTCACAGCTTCAAAAAATTCATTGAGCCCGCTATTAGTGTTTTGGAGAGATCCTGCGAGGTTCAGATTGGCGACGTCACCATTTAAACGGTTATAGGTCAAATTTAGACCTAATTCCGGCTCTTGATTCTGATAGGCCCCGTCTTCAATTCGGTTTTCAATTAAAGTCCCATTGCCGTTGAAATATTGCTCAGGACCGTTTTCCGTAAAAGTAAATTGCTCAACCGATAAGCCGAGGACATATTCTAGCTGACCCTTTTTACCTGAAAGGTTTAGCGCGCCTTCATAGAGCTGCGGTTCTGTTCCTTCTTCAAATCTTGCAGAATAGCGCCAGCTCCCTTCCAATGTGCCAGAGGTGGCGATAATATTCGCGACCTGTCCCGAGAGGCCAGGAATGTCCAAAGAGGCCCCGTCAACTATTTCGATCCGCGTGACGGTGACGGCAGGAATACGCCGTAAAATTTCGCTGGCATCTGAGGATTTGGATGAGGGCCGCCGGCCGTTAATGAGGATATTGAGTGACGCTTGACCGAATCCCCGCTCTGTTCCTTCGCCGCCTTGCAGCGTAAATCCAGGAAGGCGGGCGACCATATCTCGTGCCGTATTAGGATTGAACCTTTCAAAATAGTCCGGGTTGTATATCTCTGGCGGTCTCACCTCAGTCGTATTGTTACTTTGCGCCGAAGCACTTAAAGACGTTACCCATACCACTGCGCTTGATAGTAAAAAACATGCGATGCGTCGCAAAATAAAGTCCCCACTTTTATTGTTTCATCGCCTTAAGCGCGTATTCTCTAAGCCTCAACCCCAAAAAAATGCCTCATCCGGTAAATTTTACCCTTAACGGGCTGAATTCCGCAAAACAGAGGTTTGCGCGCCCAGTAGCTTTGTGTCAAAGCAAAGATTAGATTTGCTTTCTTTAAGGGGGCGAGCAACACAAATAAGCTCGAAAGGGGAGTTTTATGTTTTATTTGGTTCTAGCAGCCATTGCGTTGTTGGGTGTGAGTGTTTCTCTCTATCAGATGAGAACCCATCCTAAAGGGCTCTACATTCTGTTTTTTGCAGAAATGTGGGAGCGTTTTTCTTATTACGGCATGAGAGCGTTGCTTGTTCTGTACCTCACGAAACATTTTCTCTTCACCGATGGACAGGCTTACGGAATTTACGGTGCCTACACCACGCTCGTCTATGTGACCCCGGTTATCGGAGGCGTTTTGGCTGACCGTTATCTTGGTCAGCGTAAGGCCGTCCTTTTTGGGGCTATTTTGTTGGTTCTGGGTCATTTGGGTATGGCGGTCGAAGGCGAACCGGTCACAAATGCCGCCGATCGTGACGGTACGGTGATGAATATCTTCTATATGTCTCTGGCTCTCATCATTGCCGGCGTTGGCTTCCTGAAAGCAAATATTTCTGCAATTGTGGGTGAGCTTTATCCCAAGACGGATGAGCGCCGCGACGGGGCATTTACGCTCTTTTACGTCGGGATTAACCTCGGCGCTTTTGCGGGTGCCTTAATTTCGGGGTATCTCGGGGAGACCTTCGGTTGGAAATATGGCTTTGGAGCCGCCGGTATCGGTATGCTCGCTGGCCTGATTGTTTTCGTCTGGGGTAAGCCGCTTCTGTTAGGCGCCGGCGAGAGCCCAAATCCTGCCCGCCTCAGAAAGAAAATCTTTGCGGGTCTATCTCTTGAGTGGATGATTTACCTCGCAACCCTCGTCGGTGTTGTCGTTATCTGGCTCTTCATTCAAGACGTAAATATCGTCAAATGGACGCTCTATATAACGTTCCCGCTCGTCTACCTCTATATCATAGGCACGTCGGTGATGACCCTTGAGCCGCACGCACGGAATAGAATATTTGCGGCTTTGTTCCTGATCTCGATACAAGTCCTGTTCTGGGCCTTGTTCGAACAGGCTGGCTCATCTCTGAATATATATACAGACCGTCAGGTTGACCGAACCATCTTCGGGCAAGAAGTCGTCGCCTCCGTGTTCCAGTCACTCAACGCTATGTATATCATTGTCCTTGGCCCGCTCTTTGCGGCGCTCTGGGTCTGGTTGGGCAAAAAAGGCATGGACCCAAGTGCGCCGGCCAAATTCGGTCTGGGTGTTATTCAACTTGGCTTGGGTTTCCTAGTCCTTGTCTGGGGCGCAAAAGCCGCAGGTGTTAATTTGACTCCTGTCATCTTTATTTTCCTGATTTATCTTTTGCATACGACCGGCGAACTTTGTCTCTCTCCGGTTGGTTTGTCTGCTATGACCCGTTTGTCCGTTCCAAAAATGGTAGGGCTGGTTATGGGAGCTTGGTTCCTAGCGTCAGGTGCGGGTAACTTTGCAGCCGCGCAAATTGCCAGATTGACTGCTGCCGATGGTGGCGGTGAGGAACAAGTGCTTAGCGTTTACTCCAATGTAGGTTGGCTCGCTGTGGGTGTAGGCGTCGTTCTCATTATCATTTCTCCATTCGTTAAGAAAATGATGCATCTCGACACGTTAGCAGAAGATACGCGTCGGTATAATTCTAAAGCTGACACCACAATGGACAATGAAGAAATGGTTGGAGAACGTATGTCTCCTACGGGTAAGCCCAAATAAACTTACTTCGGTTTATTAAAAAAGCCCGCTCAATTGAGCGGGCTTTTTACTAGCTTCGAAAGGTGTATCGAAAAAGCCGGGCTTATTTCCGGTTCATCATCATGCCAAGAACGTCGTCCATCGTATTTCCGTCGCCATCCGCGTCGAGCATTTTGCCTAACATCCCCAGGCCGTCTTGGTGGACTTGCTGGCTGGAGGCCTGCTTGCGGGCGCCGCCGCCCAATATTCCGCCAATCATGGATCCCAACCCTGATTTCTTGCCGCCCATGAGTTGTTGAGAGGCTAACTGGCCGAGCATGGACTGAAGTCCGCCGTTCTGTTGCTGACCGCGTGTTTGCTTGTTCAAACTACCCATCGCCATCATGGCCACCATAGGCAGCATTTTTCTCAATATGTCAGAGCTGACGCCGGATTGTTCGGACGCTTTGCCCGCAACGGCGCGGCTGACTTCTTTCGAGCCGAATAAATGGCCTAAAATACCGTTTCCTTCTTCCACAACACCCGGACGGGAGAGATTAGACGGGTTGTCCAAATACTGATCATGAGAGCCATCTTGCAATGCGCCGAGCAATCCAGCGAGCCCTTGTGGAGAGGATGCATTTTGTTTCAAGCCGGACGAAATGGCAGGTAAAAGCGCGGCTATCGCGTTTTGGCTCTGTCCGGCGTCCAGCCCAAATTGTTTTCCAATTTCCTGCGGAGCGTTCCCTCCGGCAGCAGACATAATCATGTCCATCATATTTAAACCACTCATGGCATTCTCCTTTAAACCTGTTTAAACTATAGGGATGGGGCTCCGATAAAGCGAGAAAAAGCTTCATTTGTTTCGTCCACTCCCGGAGTCTAATTTACAAGGGCCACATTCTGATGCCTCTAACTAACCGTATATTTATTGCTAGCGCTTCGCTTCTAATTGCCCTCTTCTTTGTCGGCGTTGATTTGGCAGCAAAGCCGTCTCCGGAATCATGCGCTATTGATGGATATGACAAAGACGGACTGATGGCGCTACGACAGGCGGGGTATGAAATCAGTGACCCTGCAAAGCTTGATAAGCTGGCTTTGGATATGATGCCTTGTCTATCCGATCCGGATCCGCTTTTGCGAGATAAATTTGCGTATGAAGGTTATGTGGAATTCTTACGAAACGGACAAATATCTGATGCAGCAGTTAAAACATTGAGGGTCAGCTTGATAGAGATACTAGCGTCTGAGACGATAGATCAGCATGGAGTTAAAAAACCATTCGCCGCTCTGGTTCTGGCCGAAGTGGCTCGTCAGGAGCGGCTGGAGAAAAGTTTCACGCCTGAAGAACGTCAAGGACTTCTCGACGCGGCTACAGACTATATGCGGAGCATTAAGGATTATCGCGGTTATGATGCTCGCGTTGGCTGGCGACATGGCGTTGCTCATGCGGCGGACCTCCTTATGCAGCTCTCTCTGAATGAGGCTTTAGAGCCGTCGCAACAAGAACAAATAAGGGACGCGGTGCTGACGAAAATTAATCCCGAGACAGCGGAGTCAGAGGCGCCGCATTTTTATATTTACGGCGAACCCGATCGTTTGGCCCGGCCGATTCTGTATCTTGCTCTGAGGGGCGCATTCGACGAAAACGATTGGACAGAGTGGATGCAGCAACTCTCTGATCCGGCGCCTTTTAAAGATTGGAGCGAGGTCTTTCAGTCCCAAGAAGGCTTAGCCAAGCTACACAACACCAAAGCTTTTGCCGCCGCAATCTACATTAATGCAGTAAATAGCGGAAATGAAAAAGTTGAGGTTCTCGCCGCTCCGGCTTTGGACGTGTTGAAAGCGCTGCCTTAATTAGTTTTTATCGCGGCGCCGGGTTTTGCCGACGCCAGAGAAAATACCAATACCTATTAAAATTAAAGCCCCGACAGCGATCCAGACAGGCGGCACGCCCAATAGAAAAGCGCCAATCGCCAAACCGCCAATAAACACGACGAAGCCATTGAGATAAATTGCAAAAGTTGACATGAAGCCCCCCAAATTATTTCTGGTGTAACGTTGGTGACTTCCAAAAGGTTGCAACTTGCCTCAAGCCGCGCTGCCCCCCACCGTCAGATTTTCGACATAGAGGCTTGGCTGACCCACGCCTACAGGGACGCCCTGTCCGGCTTTGCCGCAGACGCCGATACCCGGATCCAGCGCCATATCATTGCCGACATGACGGATTTGTTTGAGGACGCTTGGACCATCGCCGATGAGGGTGACGCCTTTAAGCGCGTCTCCGATTTCTCCGTTTTTCACGCGGTAAGCTTCGGTGCATTGGAAAACGAATTTGCCGCTTGTAATATCAACCTGTCCACCGCCGAAATTGGTGGCGTAAATCCCGTCTTTCAATTCAGAGAGCATTTCGTCTGGGTTCTTTTCGCCGCCAAGCATGTAAGTGTTGGTCATACGGGGCATGGGAGAATGAGCGAAACTTTCGCGGCGGCCATTCCCGGTCGCCTCAACGCCCATGAGGCGCGCGTTCATGCGGTCTTGCATGAAGCCTTTTAGTATCCCGTCTTCGATAAGGACCGTGCGGGATGTTGGCGTGCCTTCGTCGTCAATTGTTAAAGACCCGCGTCGGCCTTCGATTGTCCCGTCATCAACAATTGTGACGCCCGGCGCTGCGACGCGTTCGCCCAGCATTCCGGCAAAAGCACTCGTGCCCTTCCGGATAAAGTCTCCCTCCAGGCCATGGCCCATCGCCTCGTGCAGTAAAATGCCTGGCCAGCCCGGTCCCAAGACGACGTCCATTTGTCCGGCAGGCGCCGGGACAGAGCCTAGATTGACTTTGGCCTGACGCAGCGCTTCTTTGGCCAGTGGTTTCCAAAATTCAGGTTTGACGTATCCGTCATAGGCTTCGCGGCCCCCGGCCCCGGCATAGCCGCTCTCCCGCCGACCGTCTTTCTCGGCGACGATAGAGATGTTTAACCTGACGAGGGGACGAATATCGTCATAACGTTCGCCGCCCGAACGTAAAATCGCGATGGCGCGTCGATTGCCAGAGAGGGTCGCGGTGACTTGCACAACGGAAGGGTCTAAAGCCCGACAATAGGTGTCAATTTCTTCAAGCAAGCTGACCTTTACGCCGAAGCCAGGGTCAGCAACCGGGTCGATATCGGGATAAAGCCGATTGTTTGTGCGTTTCGGCGGCTTTGATAAAGTGCCGTCATAGCCTTGCTTGGCCATGATGACGGCTTTGGCGGCGCGGGCCAGCGCTCCGGGGCTCATTTCTGTGCCTTGGGCAAACCCTGACGTGTCTCCCGCGACACATCGCAGGCCAAAGCCCCGAGACGTGTCGAAACTGGCGTTTTTCAGGCGGCCATCGTCGAAGGTCAGCGACTCTGACGCCGATCGTTCAACAAATAATTCTCCATCATCGGCCCCGCGTAACGCGTCATTTAGTTGCGAGTGGGCTGTTTCGGCGTTCAATTCACTGTCTTCGAAGACAAAATCTGACATTACGGCGCTTTCTGTGGCTATTCCCTCTTTATCTAAGCGCTCTCTCGGGATAGACAACCGCCCAAATGCGACAATTGGTGCCGAAGTCTGTTCAGGACTTTTCGCGTCATTGTCTTTATGAATTGTAATGTCGAGCGGGATTTTAATCCTGATACAATGTTAAAGAGGACCAAATGCGGTTTTTAAAAGCAATCTTAGGCGGTTCTGCCATAGCGGGTCTGAGCGCATTCGCGGCTCATGCACAAGATGTCGCGGGACGGCCAAGCGAAGGCGGGCTGTGGTTCCAGAAATCCGCGACGCCGGTCATGGAGCAACTGCAAGACGTCCATAATCTGGTATTCGTCATTATTTGCGGGATCGTCGTTTTGGTTGTTGCCTTGATGCTCTACATCATGATTCGCTTTCGCGAAAAGGCGAACCCGGTTCCGTCCAAAACCTCTCACAATACAATGATCGAAATTATCTGGACGATCGCTCCGGTCATCTTGCTTTTGATAATGGTCGTTCCAAGTATGCAGCTGCTCTATTATCAAGATCGTCTGCCTGAAACAGAAATGACCGTCAAAGTCGTCGGAAACACTTGGAACTGGCAATACAGCTACCCTGATTACGAAGACATTGACGAAATTATTTCAAATCCGCTTGATGAAACACAGGCGCAGGAAAATGGCGTGCCTTATCTTCTCGCAACAGATGCCCCTCTGGTCGTGCCCGTTGGAACAAAAGTGAAGGTTTTGGTGACGTCCGTCAGCAATATGCACAGCTGGGCCGTGCCAAGCTTTGGCGTGAAAATGGACGCGGTTCCTGGGCTGGTCAACGAGACATGGTTCGAGGTTTATGAAGAAGGCACTTATTACGGCCAATGCTCCGAAATATGCGGTATCCTTCACTATAAGATGCCCGTTGAAGTGCGCGCTGTAAGTCAAGCTGACTTTAATCAGTGGGTCGCCAATGGCGGAAGCTTCACAGAGGCTGTTGCAGAAAATACAACACAACAAAATACATCAGGTGCGGCAGTTCTCGCCGCGCGCGATTAATCAGCTGACGCAAAAGACGTCAGGAATAAAGGAAAGACATCATGGTTGCGATTAGTGGCAATGACACCGGGTCTTACGGCGACGATAAGCCGAGCTTTTTTGCGCGTTGGTTTTATTCAACCAACCATAAGGATATCGGAACGCTCTATTTGATCTTCGGGATTATCTCCGGTCTCATTGGGGGGTTCTTGTCCTTTATGATGCGTATGGAGTTGGGCGAGCCCGGCATTCAATTCTTTACGAATGAGCATCAATATCTCGTTTTTGTCTCCATGCACGGACTCATCATGATCTTCTTCATGGTTATGCCAGCATTGATTGGTGGTTTCGGCAACTGGTTCGTCCCGATTATGATTGGTGCTCCGGATATGGCTTTCCCGCGTATGAATAATTTGTCTTTCTGGCTACTTCCGACGGCGCTTATCTGTCTTTTGGTGAGTTTTGTTGTTCCCGGCTCGGCGAGCGGTGATGGATTTGGCGGGGGCTGGGTCATGTATCCGCCGCTCTCGACCAGCGGCTCTCCGGGGCCGGCCTTCGACTTTATTATTATCGGCCTTTTGGCGGCGGGTTTCTCGTCAATCTTTGGCGCGATTAACTTTATCACGACCATTCTGAACATGCGTGCGCCAGGCATGACTATGCACAAAATGCCATTGTTTGCATGGTCTGTTCTTGTGACGGCCTTCTTGCTTCTTCTGGCTTTGCCGGTTCTGGCCGCAGCGCTCTTTATGTTGTTCACTGACCGGATTGACGGCGGTACAGGATTCTTTGATCCGGCCCGCGGCGGTGACCCGCAAATGTTCCAGCATTTGTTCTGGTTCTTTGGTCACCCCGAAGTGTATATCATGATCCTGCCGGCTTTCGGTATTATCTCTCACATCGTTTCGACTTTCTCAAAAAAGCCGATCTTCGGTTATCTGGGCATGGCCTATGCGATGGTCGCGATTGGCGTTGTCGGCTTCGTTGTGTGGGCTCACCACATGTACACAGTCGGTATGGACGTGAATTTGAAAGCTTACTTTTTGGCGGCCACCCTTGTAATCGCGGTGCCAACTGGCGTGAAAATCTTCTCATGGCTTGCGACAATGTGGGGCGGTTCTATTCGCTACACGATCCCGATGCAGTGGGCTCTTGCCTTCATCTTCCTCTTCGTTATCGGCGGCGTGACAGGCGTCGTCCTAGCAAACGCAGGTGTGGATACGGCTTTGCATGATACTTATTATGTTGTGGCCCATTTCCATTACGTTCTGTCTATGGGCGCTGTGTTCGGTATCTTTGCTGGCTTCTATTACTGGTTCGGCAAAATGTTTGGCATCATGTACGACAAGTTCTTGGCTGCCGCTCATTTCTGGCTCTTCTTTATTGGCGTGAATGTGATTTTCTTCCCGCAGCATTTCCTCGGTATGAACGGTATGCCGCGCCGCTATGTGGATTATCCTGCTGACTTTGAGCTATGGAACCACGTTTCAACAATCGGTGCGATGATTACCCTTTTAGGTGTTGTCTTCTTCTTCTTGATGTTGATTGAAGCCTTTATTGTCCGCCGCAAGGTTGGGGATAATTACTGGGGTGAAGGCGCAACAACGCTAGAGTGGACCTTGTCTTCTCCGCCGCCTTATCACCAATTCAACACGCTTCCGCGCATCGAAGATACGCCAAGCGAGCATGATACGGATAAAATGCACTAATCTTTAAAGGTGCAAAAAAAATCAAAAGCCGCGGTTCCTGACTGCGGCTTTTTTTCATGTTATGAGAGTAGAGCTTGTCGGGCGCGGCCCGATAAGGGATATGAGGCACGGTAAAGGCGTATAAAGGTACAAGGGCAATAATGACTGAGGCCAGTACAATATCAACAGAAGCGGAAGACTATCTCCCTGTGGCGCAGTCCACAGGTATGAGTCTGGCTGAACCGCGTGATTATTTCGCCTTGATGAAGCCGCGGGTCATGAGCCTCGTTGTGTTTACGGCCTGGGCCGGACTTGTCTGCGCCCCCGGGGTCATGCCGATCTGGAAAGCTATTGCATCTATTATTTGTATTGCCGCCGGCGCCGGTGCGTCAGGCGCGCTGAATATGTGGTATGATGCAGATATCGACGCGCAAATGTCACGAACTAAGAAACGGCCAATCCCCCAAGGCAAAATGAGTCCGACGGCGGCTCTGACATTTGGAATTATGATTTCGGCCGCTTCGGTCTGGACGCTCTCCATAGCCGCGAACTGGCTGGCGGCCTCTTTACTCGCTTTCACCATATTCTTTTACCTCGTTATATATACCATGTGGCTGAAACGCACGACGCCGCAAAACATCGTTATTGGCGGCGCGGCAGGGGCATTCCCGCCCATGATCGGATATGCGGCCGTAACCGGAAGCGTTACGCTCGACAGCGTCATTCTCTTTTTGATCATCTTTATGTGGACACCGCCCCATTTCTGGGCGCTAGCGCTATACAAAACCGGGGATTATGGCCGCGTTGGGATTCCGATGATGCCCAATATTGCAGGTGCAAAAAGCACGCGTCTTCAGATATTCGTCTACGCGCTTATACTTTTTGCTGTGTGTTTGGTGCCACTCTTTACGGGGTTGGGCGGGGCGTTTTACGCCGTAGCGGCAATCGGTTTGAACGCCGGCTTCCTCGCTTTGTCTTTTAAAGTTTGGAAGTCTCGCGCCGGGGAGCGGGAGGAAGCCTCTGATGAAGCGTCTCTCTACGAAGTTCAAAAAGGCGATCGCGCCGCACGAAACCTATTTGCCTATTCTATAATCTACCTCTTTGCCATTTTCGGGGTTCTGGCCGCCGAAGGCTTAATGAAAGGCTTTGCCTCATGAAAGAATACCGAGATAAACCAAAAAACTTCGTGGAACCAAATGCCGCAGAGCTAAAGGCGCGTGGACGCCGTAATATCGGTATCGCGGTCGCTTTAGCAGCCTTTATGATTTTCGTCTTTGTGACGATGGTAACACGTGGATCAGCTTAAGAGGGCGACCAATGAACGCCAATACTCGCACATTATTGATTCTAATTGTTGTCGGCTTTGGCATGCTTGGGCTGGGAATGTCTTCTGCCAAGATTTACGATACGTTCTGTAAAATTACGGGATATGGCGGGACGACACAACAGGCCGAAGAGAACCTGTCCGAAGTGATTGACCGCAAAGTGACCGTGAAGTTCGATTCGAATGTGGCTGATAATATGCCGTGGGTCTTTAAACCCCAGCAAAAGGAGATGGAAGTTCAACTCGGACAATCTGGACTGGCTTATTACACGGTAAAAAATGAAAGCGACCATCCGATCATCGGCGTCGCAAACTTTAACGTGACCCCTATCAAGGCTGGGCCGTTTTTTGTGAAGACAGATTGCTTTTGCTTCACCGAGCAACGTGTCGAGCCGGGCGAGGAGTTGCCTCTGCCGGTTTTGTTCTTTGTCGACGCCCAAATGGATGAAGACAAACGGATGGACGAAGTGAAAGAGATTACTTTAAGCTACACTTTCTTTGAATCTGATAATCAGGCGCAGCAAGCTACTGAAACCAGCGGATCGAATGCAGAAAAAACACTGAATTAAAGCCTCGCCACAGCCAAACTGCGACAGGATAGATATTGTTTTGTCTCACGGGCTTGGCTATAGGCTTAAAACTGAACATCGGGCTTGCCTTTAGGGCAGCCAACAGACTGACCCAAAAGGGAAAATACAATGGCCGGACACGCCGTCGAACACGACTATCACCTCATTCCTCCTAGCCCATGGCCGTTTCTGTCAGGACTGGCCGCTCTTGTTTGGGGCACCGGAATGGTTGTTTTCTTTGCCGGACTGGTGCAGCGCACCGGCGACAACAATATGATGGAGTTTTTCTTCGCGAAGGGGCTAGACACTTGGACATCAACCTTGACCGGAGACGGTTCCGTTTCCGGCGGTTGGATTATTCTGCTTATCGGTTGTTTGTTTGCTACATTTGTTATGTATGGATGGTGGCGTGATGTCGCGCGCGAATCTGCTGCTGGCGATCACACACCGGTTGTTGATATCGGCCTGCGCTACGGTATGATCATGTTCATCATGCAAGAAGCCATGTTCTTCGTGGGATGGTTCTGGATGTTCTTTGAAACAAGCCTTTTTCATAAGTTCCGCGCGGGTTGGAATACAGATGTCCTTCCGAACGCTGCGGAATACGCCACGAATATGGCGCCAGGCGTGACTTCAGTAAATGCATGGCATCTGCCGCTGATGAACACGTTGATTCTTTTATTGTCCGGCACGACTGTTACCTGGGCTCACCACGCATTAATCCACGGCGACCGCAAAGGAGCGAAATGGGGTCTTTTCCTGACATGTCTCTTAGGCTTCATTTTTATCGGTGTTCAAGGATTGGAATATGCTGAATTATTCCATGAGCGCGGCGAAGGTGTTGCGCCTTGGCTTGGAAATACCGCTTATGGCTCTGCTTTCTTCCTTGCGACAGGTTTCCACGGTCTGCACGTTCTTATCGGCGCCATCTTCCTGCTCGTTTGCTGGGCGCGTCTGATGAAGGGCGGTTTGCGCTCTGACAAGCATTTCGGATTGGAAGCTGCTGCTTGGTATTGGCACTTTGTTGACGTCGTTTGGCTCTTCCTCTTTGCCTTTGTTTACATCGTCTTTGCGACGGGCCCATAAAGCCCGTCCTTTGACGGCTCCCTGAATGGCTCGACGCCCCCCTCCTGTAGCCTCCGGTCTGAAAGGCCGGTGTCCGGAATGCGGGGAAGGCCATCTCTTTTCAGGTCTTTTAAAGTTCGCTCGCGGGTGTGAGGCTTGCGGCGCAGACTTTACCGACGAAGATGCGGGCGACGGGCCGACCGTATTCGTGATTTTTATCGTCGGAATTTTCATTATTCCTATGGCCCTGGCGTTCCAGCTCATAACAAAAGCGCCTATGTGGCTGACAATGACGATATGGATTCCTATTATTATCTTGGTGTGTCTGTATCTTTTACGGTTGCTGCGGGGGATTATGTTTAACTTAGCCTGGGTAAATAAGGCCCGGGAGTTTCGGAATGCCCAAATGCGTCAAAAACAAAACATTCCTGATCAAAACATACCGCGTTAATGGCTAAACTTCACTTCAGACCTATGCCAGCATTGACGGTCATTCTGGCCCTTAGCGTGGCTTTGCTGATCGCGCTCGGCGTATGGCAGTATCAACGCCTGCAATGGAAAACGGCCCTGTTGGAAGATATTGAGGCGTCCGTAACCGCGCCGCCTTTGACGTCACTTTCTGACCTGACAGATGCTATTGCCGCTGATGAGTCAGTTGATTTCCGACGCATCGGATTTACCGCCGCCCCGATTGCAGGCGCGCCGGAATACCACCTTTATAAATCCCAACTGGGCGGAATTTATTGGCGAGTGGTGCAGCCCCTTTCAGATGGCCGCCTGACTGTTTTAGCGAAAACCGAAACACTCGAATCAGCAGTAAAAGAAGACCAAGCGGTTACGCCTCAAGAGACTGAGAGCGCGCAGTATACCGGCTATGTTCGCAAAACATACGAAATGGCACGTGTCGAGGGCTGGGTGAAATCCAAAGCCAACCCGGAAGCCAACCGTTATTTTCACTTTAACCAGACCGGGGATTGGTACGACGGCTTACCCGCGAATGTAATTGAAGGTTATTATATAGACACGCAGTCCGCCCAAAGTGCTGATGACCTGGCTGTGCGGCGTCCTGAAATTGCCAATAATCATTTTGACTATATGCTCACTTGGTGGTCATTTGCGCTTATTTTTATTATCATTTATCTCCTGCTGCATAAGAGAGCAGGTCGGCTTGCATTTCATTAACTGGGCGCGGTGAGGGAGTTCGGGGAATGGCGAATGCCACAATCCACACTGTATTGAGGGCGCACGCTGTCGGCGGGCTATTGACTTTACGCCACCCGCGCTGGGCCGACTTCGAAACATGGTCCATGTTGCGCCGCGACAATAAAGATTGGCTAAGCCCTTGGGAGCCAGGTTGGACAGACGCCGCGCTAAGCCGGGTTACTTATAGAACTCAGCTCTCCCGGTTCAAGAAACTCGTTCAAAATGGGCAGGCTTATCCCTTTCATCTTTATCACGGGGCGCAGGAAACCTTAATCGGCGCCTGCAATATCACCCATATTGAAAGGGGGAGCTCGCAGTCGGCCCGTCTGGGATATTGGGTTGGACAACGTTTTACGAGACAAGGCTTTGCCCGCGCGGCGGTCAGCGCGGTAACGCAATTCGGGTTTGAGACCTTGGGGCTACACCGAATAGAAGCAGCCGTTCAGCCGTCAAATACTGCTTCAATCACAGTTCTGGAATCACAAAATTTCACGAGAGAAGGCACCGCGCGGGGCTATTTGAAAACAGATAAGCAATGGCGCGACCATGTTATTTTTGCCAAGCTTAGCTCGGACTGAAATAAGAGGTTTAAGTTATGCGGTGCCGCCCAGGAAAGAGAGTGCTTCTGGGGAAATACCGATCGCATCAAAAGCGCGCTGGCGCTTAACGTCCAGGTCCTCGCCAAAAATCATAGCTTCGTCGGCATCCACAATGAGCCAGCCATTCTGCATAATTTCAGATTCCAACTGCCCTTCGCCCCATCCGCAATAGCCTATGGAAAGCATGGCTTTTCTAGGAGCCTCATCACTTACGAGCGCCTCCAAAACATCTTTGGTAGAGGTGAGGGTAAGCGTATCCGAAAGTTTTAAACTGGTGTCGTCTTTATAATAATCTGAGGAATGAAGGACAAAGCCTCGATCAATATCAACGGGGCCGCCATTGAGAACCGGCGTGTCGGCGACGCGGACATCTCCTTCCACACCAATTTGCTCCAACAGATCAGAAATTAACAAACCGCCTTTGGATTTGTTGACGATAATGCCCATCGCGCCGTGCTCGTCGTGAGAACAGACGTAAATCAGTGTATTTTTAAAGCGGGGGTCGCCCATAGCCGGGGTCGCCAAAAGGAACCGACCCGACATATAGGCAACATTTTCTTTACCGGTCTTCTTATCTTTGCTGATGCCGATTTTGGTCTCAGTCGTTCTTGGGGAGTGTTTTTTTGCTTCGCTCATAAAGAATAAATGGGCAGGACGGCTTTTCGTTTCAACCTGTCTTGTCAAAACAATGTGAGCGCCCCATATCAGAGGAATAGATATTCAACATTGAGAGAGATGAAATGACAATCAAATCAGGTGAAAAACTCCCACAAGCCAGCTTTATGACATTTGGAGACGAAGGGCCTGCGCCGAAAACGACAGACGAGGTTTTCGGCGGTAAACGCGTCGCGCTCTTTGCTGTGCCTGGCGCATTCACCCCGACTTGTTCTGCTAAGCATCTGCCTGGTTTCGTTGATAAAGCTGATGAACTCAAAGCCGCAGGCATTGACACAATTGCTTGTACCTCCGTCAATGATGTCTTCGTTATGGGCGCCTGGGGTGAGCAACAGGAAGTCGGAGAAAATGTAGAGATGCTTGCAGATGGCAATGGCGACTTTGCGAAGGATATTGGATTGACAATGGACGGCACCGGGTTTGGCATGGGCCTTCGGTCGCAACGTTACGCCATGGTCGTCAAAGACGGTGTGGTCGAACACCTCTTCGTGGAAGGTCCGGGGGAATTCAAAGTTAGCTCCGCAGAACACATGCTTGAGGCTTTAAAGGGATAGGCCTAAAGCCATAGATACAATCTGAGGGGGAATACATGACAGCCGGACAAATTTTTCTGATCGCCTTGGTGGCTTTTATTGTCTTTATCACAATAAAAGCGGTGAAGGCCGTGCCCCAAGGAATGCAATACACAGTGGAGCGATTCGGGCGATATACCCGTACGCTTCAACCCGGGCTGACCTTTATTATACCCTTCGTAGACCGGGTTGGGTATCAGATGAATATGCGCGAACGGGTGATTGACATCCCGTCGCAAGACGTGATTACCAAAGATAACGCCATGGTCACGGCAGATGCTGTTGTCTTTATTCAAGTGATCGACGCGCGTCAGGCGGCGTATGAGGTCAATAATCTTGATAACGCGATTAAGAACCTTTGTTTGACCAATGTTCGGACGGTGGTCGGGTCAATGGATCTTGATGAGGTTCTGTCTCGCCGTGACGACATTAATGCAAAGCTATTAACAGTCATCGACAGCGCCACAGACTCTTGGGGCACGAAAGTCACGCGGATCGAGATAAAAGATCTTTCGCCCCCGGCTGATATTACCGAAGCGATGAATAAACAGATGAAAGCCGAGCGGGAAAAGCGCGCCGACATCCTGATGGCCGAAGGGCAAAAGCAAAGTCAGATCCTGCGCGCTGAAGGTGAAAAAGAAGCCGCTGTCCGAAAGGCCGAAGGTCAACGTGATGCGGCGTTCCTTGACGCCGAAGGCCGCGAACGCGAAGCCGAGGCCGAAGCCCGCGCGACGGAAATGGTCAGCGTCGCAATTGCTAAGGGTGATGTGAACGCCGTGAATTATTTTGTGGCGCAAGAATATGTGAAAGCCTTTAGCGAGCTCGCCAATTCACCCAACCAGAAAACGGTTATTGTCCCAGCAGAACTCTCGAGCCTTGCAGCGACAGTCGGGGGTATTGGCGCGCTGCTTGAAGCTGGCAATACTAAGACCGCTAAGAAATGAACGGCGACGGCAATGTCTTCCTCCAGCTCTTGGAGGGAATGAACGGTACGAAATGGCTAATTTTCGGTGTCATACTTCTGACGCTCGAGGTCATTACTGGAACAACCTATATTCTCTGGCCGGCTGTAGCCGCCTTGATCGTCGGGGTCTTAGTGTTTGTTTTGCCTCTGGCATGGGAAATGCAATTTCTCTTGTTTTTTCTCATAAGTGCGGGGCTGCTCTTTGCAGGGCACAAATACTTTCAGCCACTGATGAAGGGAGGAGAGCCTTCTGACCTCAATGACCGCGCCCGTTCAATGCTGGGCCGCCGCGTCAAAGCCGTTACGGCTTTCGAAACAGGGCGCGGGCGTGTGCAAGTCGGCGATACGCAGTGGCAAGCGATGATGGATGAAGGAAACGCCGCGATTGGCGACGAGTTAAAAATCGTTTCCGTCGAGGGGACGATCTTGAAAGTGGAGCCAGTTAGCTAAGACGCAATGCTCCCTATTTCGGAATTCCGCGCCGGGCTAATTCATCTGCCATTTCATTTCCTATGTCCCCGGCATGGCCTTTAACCCATTCCCATCTGACTTCGCGGGCGGCGTTGAGCTCGTCGAGTCTTTGCCATAGATCTTTGTTTACGACCGGTTTTTTATCGCCCTTCTTCCAACCGCGTTTTTTCCATCCATGGATCCATTCCGTAATGCCCTTAAGAACGTAGGTGGAATCGGTGAACAATATGACGGGGCCTTTAAAACCGGGTCTGACCGCTTCGAGCGCCTTGATAGCGCCCATAAGTTCCATCCGGTTGTTGGTAGTTTCTTTTTCGCCGCCAAATAATTCCTTGGAGCGTTTGCCGTGATACATTACCGCGCCCCAACCGCCCGGGCCGGGATTGCCGGAACAGGCGCCGTCTGTATAAATGACGAGAGCGCCGTCTAGCGCTCCGGCTTCTAACTTTGAGTTCTTACGCGGCATTTTAGGCGCTCAAGAGTTGGCGGGGCAGGCGAAAGACCACCTTTTCCTTCACGACTTCGACTTCCTCAACAGTGACGTCATAGCGTGAGCGCAGCGCGGCTAGGACGCCGTTTGTGAGATATTCCGGAGCGCTGGCTCCGGCAGATAAGCCAATGGTTTTCGCGGCGTCGACGCGGTCCCAGTCTAGGCTGTCAGCGTCAGAAATTAACATCGACTCGTCGGCCCCCCCTTTTGCGCCCACTTCGACCAAACGTTTAGAGTTTGAGGATTTTTGAGAGCCGATGACCAGCAGAAGGTCGCATCGTTCCGCAATTGCCTTGACGGCGGCTTGACGATTCGTCGTCGCGTAGCAAATATCTTCTTTGAAAGGCAAGGCGATGCTCGGAAACCGCTCTTGTAAAATCGCAATAAGGCCAGCTGTGTCGTCCACGCTCAAGGTGGTTTGCGTCACCAAAGCCAAGTTTTCGGGGTCAGCAGGTGAAAAGTTTCGGGCATCCTCTTCGGTTTCAATCAGCGAGATGTCACCTTCCGGCAGCTGCCCCATTGTCCCGATAACTTCGGGATGACCCGTATGGCCAATAAGTAGAATATGCCGACCATTTTTGGCGTGGCGCTCAGCTTCGACATGAACCTTGGAAACAAGCGGGCAGGTGGCATCTAGAAAATTCAAGTTGCGAGCTTCGGCCGCGCGCGGCACGGATTTCGGAACGCCATGGGCCGAAAAAACGACAGGACGATCGTCAGGACATTCGCTGAGCTCAGCGACGAAAACGGCCCCCAGCCCTGATAACCTGTCTACCACGTGGCGGTTGTGAACAATTTCATGCCGCACATAAACCGGAGCCCCATATCTTTCTATGGATTTTTCGACGATCTGGATGGCGCGGTCTACACCGGCGCAAAACCCGCGGGGAGCGGCCAGAAAAACTCTTTTGCTCGCCCGGCCATCGGCCCCGAGAGTGCTCTCTCCGGTTGAAGTCTTGGACGGCGTCATTTCAGAGGCAGTGTAGCCTGACATTAATTTCTCCTCACGCGGCTCGCTTGCTGTCATCTTGGCGTTGCGGCAGGGCGCTTATCTGTCTATGACCTGCCATAGCAGAGCGCTAGCAATATCGCCACTGCCTGTTCCCTGTATATATAGGGAAAGAAAGAGGCCTTTTTGAGGGCCGTTTATTGGGAATTACATTATGCGTTTTCGGACCGTTATCATGACAACGCTCCTCGGAGTTTCAACTGCCACCGGGCTGAGTGCCTGTAAAAGCACCGCAGATGCCCTGAATATCGGGGATGCGGCGACCAAGCAAAATGCCGGGCCCTGCCCCCGGGCCTTTGCGCTTTATGAAGCGTCCCGAATCGTTGAATTTCGCGATAATGAGCAACGGTTCGAAAATGTCGGCTTTACCGGTGAAATCAATAATGTGCGTAGTCTTTGCCGATATTACAATGACGAACCGATTGATGCGAATTTAGAAATTACTTTTGATCTTGGCCGCGGCCCGGCGGCGAGCCAAAATGCAGCGACTTATGAGTATTTCGTCGCTGTGACTCGTAAAAATGTGGACGTTATCAATAAAAAAGTTTTCCCAATGCAGGTCACATTCCCTGCCGGGGAAGACAGAGTTCGAGTTGTCGAAGATGTCGAGGAAATAATTATTCCGCGAGCGACAGCGACGACGTCCGGCGTCAACTTTGAGATTGTTGTCGGGTTCGAACTGACCGAAGCGCAACGCCAATTTAATGCTGAAGGCCGCCGTTTCAGATTATCCGCTGGCCAAGAATAAGTACTAAGAGTAAACGCATCTATGTCCTCAATTTTACAAAGTCTGGAACAGGCTTTTCAAACCGCCTTTTCAGATTTGGGATATGAGTCTGGGCTAGGCGCGGTTCGCGAGTCTGACAGGCCTGATCTGGCTCCATTCCAATGCAACGGGGCAATGGCGGCCGCTGGCCAGGCCAAAAAGCGCGGCGAAAAAGCCAATCCGAGAGATATTGCGCAAGCCGTTGTAGAGGCTGTAAAAGACCACCCTGCGATTAAAACGATCGAAATTGGCGGGCCGGGATTTATCAATATAGAGCCAACTGAAGATGTCTTGTCCGAGCGGGCAAGCGAGCTATCCGGTAGCGAAAATTTAGGCATAGAGCGGGTCGATCCGAAAACTATCGTCGTTGATTACGGCGGAGCGAATGTCGCCAAACCCATGCATGTGGGCCATCTTCGATCTGCCGTTATCGGAGAGGCGATTAAGCGCCTTTATCGCGCCCTCGGGCACAAGGTCATAGGCGATGTCCATATGGGCGATTGGGGCCTACAAATGGGTCACTTGATATCCGAGCTTGAAATCGAAGAGCCGGATCTCCCTTATTTCGACGAGACAAAGGTAAGCGGCTATCCAGAGGAACCGCCCGTTACGATGGACGATCTCGCCCGCTTATATCCTCAAGCCAGCAATGCAGCGAAAAATGACGAAGATCGTATGGAGCAATCCCGTTTGGCCACGGCAGAATTACAGGCCGGACGTGCCGGCTATATGGCGCTTCTCAATCACTTTATTGACGTTTCCGTCGCCGCGCTAAAAGTCGGATATGGTAACCTTGGTGTGGAGTTTGACCTCTGGAACGGTGAAGCCTGTGTGGATCATTTAATACCCGAAATGATTGAAGAGTTTCGTCGCAAAAACATCGCAGAGGACGATGATGGCGCGCTCATCATTCGTGTCGAAGAGGAAGATGAGAATAAGGACGTGCCGCCCGTCATGCTTTTGGCGAGTTCGGGCGCGGTTTTGTATCATACAACAGATCTGGCAACCCTGGTCGACCGTAAAAATGAAATTGACCCGGACCTAATCATTTACGTTGTCGACCAGCGGCAGGCGCTCCATTTTGAGCAAGTTTTTCGCGCCGCCGTAAAGGCGGAGTGGTATAATCGGGACCAGCTTTACCACGCAGGATTTGGCACAATGAACGGCAAAGACGGCAAGCCTTTTAAAACCCGCGAAGGTGGCGTCTTGCGTTTGGAAGACTTGATCAAGATTATGAACGAGGCGGCGGAAACGCGCATCGAAGAGTCAGGAATTGGCGCTGAGTTCGAATCGTCAGAGCGTAAAGAAATCGCGCGCAAGATCGGTTTGGCGGCCCTTAAATTTGCCGATCTGCAAAATCAGCGCCTGACCAATTACGTTTTTGACCCAGAGCGGTTTACCGCCTTTGAAGGCAAAACCGGACCTTATCTTCTGTATGCCGTGGTAAGGATTAAATCTATTTTGCGGCGTGCAAAAGACGAGGGCGTCTCACCAGGAAGGGTTAAAATTTCCGACCCGACCGAGGCGCAGCTCCTTCTCGCGCTGGACGCTTTTGGCCGGGCTGTCACGGCGTCTGCCGAGAAATACGCACCGCATATTTTATGTGATCATATTTACCGCGTCGCGCAAAGCTTCTCGCGTTTTTACTCTGAATGTCCAATTTTGGCCGAAGACATTCCGGATGACGTGAAAACCTCGCGGCTGGCCTTAGCAGAGCTAACCCTGCGCCAGCTCGAAAAAGGTCTGACGATACTTGGGATCGAAACGCCCGAGCGGATGTAGTTTAAAGTTTTACCGCTGAACCGCGCTCTGCGGATTATATGGCGCGGCCTGTTGCGGTTGTTGATGCATCTGCTGCGCCGGGGCGACTTGCGGCTGTTGTTGAGGCGCAAACTGAGGCGGGGCGGACTGACTGGGCGCTGCAGGCTGCTGCGCCGCAGGCTTTTTGTTTCGCATGCCAGAGGTGGCCTCGAGACATTCTGCATACATATCGAGAATTTGGTCCATATTATTTTCTCCCCAGACGCCAACACCTTTAAGCTTTGAGACAAGTTCGAATGCAATTTCTTCTTTGGACTTACCGGACATTTTTTATCCTTTGATTTACAAGTGTGCACAGCAATTAACACAGAAGGTTTAACAGAATTCCTACAGAGGAATTTGTCGCCTTCTAATTGACTCAAACCTTAAAATCGCACATGAGACGGCTATCCCGTCCAGATGGGAGAGTGCGGAGAATCGCCCTGTGAAAGGGGCGCCGCCACCGAAGGCGCAACCGCCCCGGAAACGCTCAGGTCAACGGACCGTTTGGACGTCAATACGCTGGAAAGCGGGTCGCCCTGTGTGGGCATGGTGAAAGACCCCGCCGACGGAGTAAGCGGTAGCTGTTTGAAAACGGCTTCCGTCAATCTCTCAGGCCCAAAGAGACAGCAGGTGGCACTTCCTGCGGTTTATCCGCGATACGAAAGTGTGACTTATGAGTGAGCTCAAAAAAACAGCGCTTCACGGCCAACATGTAGATCTCGGCGCTAAAATGGTGCCGTTTGCAGGCTATGATATGCCCGTCCAATACCCTCTCGGGGTTAAAGGTGAGCATCTCCATACACGCGAGAAAGCCGGATTGTTTGATGTCTCCCATATGGGTCAAGTCTTTCTGACGCCCGATGACAAGGACTTTGCGACAGCCGCCAAAGCTCTCGAAAAACTTGTGCCTGCCGACATCCAAAGCCTTGAGCCGGGACAGCAGCGCTATTCCCAATTCCTGAACGAAGACGGCGGAATCTTAGACGATTTGATGATCTCTCGCCTCGGCATGGCGGGCTATGAGCATGTGCTATACCTGGTTGTTAACGCAGGCTGCAAGGACGACGATTACGCCCATCTTGAAAAACATATGCCGAATAATGTGAAAGTCTCCGTCAAAGATGATACGCTTTCTCTCATTGCCTTGCAGGGGCCGCGGGCTGCAGCCGTATTGGCGTGCCTCAACCCAGACGTCGAAAAACTGACGTTTATGACCCATACGGATCTAGAGCTGAAAGGCACGCTAAATACGCCCGTCTGGGCGCACGTCTCCCGCTCTGGCTATACAGGTGAAGACGGATATGAAATTTCCGCCAAGCATGAGGATATGGTGCGTTTGGTCGAAGAATTACTAAGCTATGACGATGTGGAGCCTATCGGCCTTGGCGCTCGTGACAGTCTCCGCCTTGAAGCAGGTCTTTGCCTTTATGGTTATGACATTGACACGAGTGTCTCGCCAATCGAAGCCGGATTGATCTGGTCCATTCAAAAACACCGCCGCAGCGCCGATGCCGGTTATCTCGGCGCAGAACGTGTGGCATCGGACTTGGCGGATAAATCCACTAAACGATTGGTCGGCATTAAGCCGGACGGTAAGGCCCCGGCTCGTGAACATACTGAAGTCCAGGATATGGACGGAAACACGATCGGCGAAATTACCAGCGGCGGCTATGGCCCCTCAGTAGATGGCCCGGTTGCGATGGGCTATGTGGCCCGGAAATTTTTTAAATCGGGCACGCCCGTTCAGTTGCTCGTCCGGGGGAAACCCCGCCCTGCCACCGTCGTGAAACTCCCTTTCACCCCGCATAATTACTTCAGAGGAAACTAGTCATGTCAGTAAAATACACCGAAGATCACGAATGGATCAAAGTCGACGGCGAAATCGCCACAATCGGTATTTCTGCCTACGCCACGAAACAACTTGGCGACGTCGTCTTTGTCGAGCTTCCGGAAATTGGCGCCGATATGGAAAAAGGCGATGAAGCCGCCGTGGTCGAATCCGTCAAAGCTGCTTCCGAAGTTTATGCCCCGATTGGCGGCGAAGTGACGGAAGTCAATGAAGCGCTCGAAGACGCGCCGGAAACCGTCAATGCGTCGCCGGACGGAGACGGCTGGTTCCTCAAGCTGAAAATCAAAGATGCGTCTGAACTGGACGGCTTGATGGATGAAGCGAAATATAAAGCTTACTGCGAAAGCCTGTAAGGCTTTCTTCCTCGGATGACGGGGGGCTAAAAGGAAGGCCTAAATGAATTTACCTTTATTCGCCATCATGGGCTTGGGTCTCGCCGTCTTACTGCTGTGGGTACTGGTCATTCGGCCCTTGCTTCGAAGCTTTAAAGATAAAAATGGAACATAAGCCATGAGCGCCTCAAACCCCATATTCTGGATTATTACCATCGGCCTGTTCATTCTTGTTGCTTATCTTTCGCGCAAGATGATTACTGGAAGGCCGGGCCGAGGAACATCAGACGTCGATTACGATGAGGATGAAAAAACTAAATGACTGGTGGATCGAATTTTGGAGTCACTCTCGCTATTGGCGTTGCAATAGGCACCGCTGTCGGAGTGGCAACAGATAACCTCGCCCTTTGGCTCTCCCTCGGCGTTGCAATTGGGGCCGCTTTGGGCGCCGCGAGAGCCGGCCAAGATAAATCCAAGAAAAATGATGTCAAACACGACAATAAGGACAATTAAATGCGTTATTTGCCATTAAATGAAAATGACCGAAAGGCGATGCTTGACGTCATTGGCGCCGACTCCATTGACGACTTGTTTCAAGATGTGCCTGAAAAGGCGCGTTTGAAAGCGCTTGTCGACCTCCCTAAACATCAGTCTGAGCAAGCGATTGAACGCCATATGGCAAAACTTTCGGCCAAATCCGTTTCGGCCGGTTCTGTTCCGTTTTTCTGTGGAGCCGGAGCTTATAAGCATCATATTCCTGCGACGGTGGATCACCTGATACAACGCTCCGAGTTTTTGACAGCCTATACGCCTTACCAGCCGGAAATCAGCCAAGGCACGCTGCAATCTCTATTCGAATTCCAGACTCAAGTCGCGCTCCTGACCGGAATGGATGTCGCCAACGCCTCCATGTATGACGGCTCGACAGCCTGCGCCGAAGCAGTGGTTATGGCCAAACGCGTCACACGTAAATCCAGAGCCATCCTCGCGCCCGGACTTCACCCGCATTACGCAGCTGCGACGCAGACTTTGGCCTCGACGCTTGATATCCAGATTGATGAGCGCGATTGCCGCCCCGGCCGCGACGATCACGTTATTGATCATATCAATGACGACACCGCTTGCGTTGTCGTACAGTCCCCGAATGTGTTCGGAGAAATCATAGATCTCGCCCCGATCGCGGAAAAAGCGCATAAACATAAAGCTCTCTTAATCGCAGTGTTTACTGAACCTGTTGCCTTGGGCGCAATCAAATCTCCGGGCGAACAAGGCGCGGATATTGTTGTCGGTGAGGGCCAGGGCCTCGGCGTCGGCCTCAATTTTGGCGGCCCGCATGTAGGACTGTTTGCTTGTACTAAAAAACTCGTGCGCCAAATGCCGGGTCGTCTTTGCGGCGAAACCGTGGACGCCAATGGCGAGCGCGGATTTGTACTGACTTTGTCAACGCGCGAGCAACATATCCGCCGCGAGAAAGCGACATCGAATATCTGTACTAATTCTGGACTCTGCTGTTTGGCGTTCACCATCCATATGAGCTTGCTGGGCGACGCCGGACTAAAACGTTTGGCGGCGCTTAATCACGAAGCCGCTTGCCATCTTGCAGATGTTATTGACGGTATAGATGGCGCGGACGTGGTGAACGAGACCTTCTTCAACGAGTTTACGGTCAAATTAAATAAGCCTGCGACAGAAGTCGTCGAAGCCCTCGCTGAAAAAGGAGTACTCGGCGGCGTGCCTGTGTCCCGCCTGACGGAAGGTAATGAAGATTTGCTACTTGTTTGTGCCACTGAAACGGCCAGTGAAGAGGATATCCATGCCTTTGAAACAGCATTGAAGGAGGTCTTGTCATGAAGAACGAAGGACGCCCCACAACCCCCGTCGCTGCAAATATGAATCGCCCAGACACAGTTTCCGGCTCCAAGGGCCTAGAACAAGCCGTAAAGCTCATTTTTGAAGTCGGTACGCCGCGCCGTACAGGCATTGACCTGCCTGAACCTAAAGGCCGCGCCTCTCGTCTTGGCGGACATGAGCGCAAAGGCGAAATCGGTTTGCCCGGCCTGTCAGAGCCGGAAACGATGCGTCATTATGTGCGTCTTAGCCAAAAGAACTATGCGATTGATCTGGGCATTTATCCGCTTGGGTCTTGCACCATGAAACATAATCCGCGTCTGAATGAAAAAGTCGCGCGTATGCCGGGCTTTGCGGATGTTCACCCTTTGCAGCCCATCAGTACAGTTCAAGGCGCGCTCGAGCTTATGGAGCAATTATCCCATTGGCTGATGACGCTTTGTAATATGCCGGCCGTGGCCCTGACCCCGAAAGCCGGGGCGCATGGTGAACTTTGCGGTATGATGGCAATCCGCGCACGACTCGACGCAGATGGTCAGTCACAACGCCGCCGTGTGTTGGTGCCGGAAAGCGCCCATGGCACGAACCCGGCAACAGCCGTGCAGTGCGGGTTTACCGTGGATGAAATACCGGCGTCGGGGGACGGCCGCGTCAATATGGACGCGCTTCGCGAGAAGCTGGAAAAAAGCGATGATGTTGCCGGTATCATGCTGACCAATCCAAATACATGTGGCCTGTTTGAACGCGACATCGTCGAAATTGCGGACCTCATCCATGCGGCAGGCGGGTATTTCTATTGCGACGGCGCGAATTTCAACGCCCTCGTCGGGCGTGTTCGCCCAGGCGATCTCGGCGTCGACGCGATGCACATCAATTTGCACAAGACGTTCTCTACGCCGCATGGCGGCGGCGGGCCGGGTTCCGGTCCGACCGTCTTGTCTGATGCGTTAAAAGATTTTGCGCCTTTGCCTTTCGTCGTGAAAGACGGTGACAAATTGAAATTGGTCGAACATGAAGGCGGCGACGCCGCAGCGAGCTTTGGACGCATGTGCGCCTTCCACGGCCAAATGGGCATGTATACCCGCGCCTTGACTTATATGATGAGCCACGGCTCGGACGGTTTGAAACAGGCAACGGAAGACGCTGTCCTGAACGCCAATTATATCCAAGCGTCCCTTGCGGATGTGATGACCGTCGCCTTCAAAGGCACGTGTATGCATGAGGCGTTATTCGATGACCGTTTCTTGAAGGACACAGGTGTCGATACACTCGATTTTGCGAAGGCCATGATTGATGAAGGTTACCACCCTATGACGATGTATTTCCCGCTCGTCGTACACGGCGCGATGCTCATCGAACCTACTGAGTCTGAGTCCAAAGGCGAGTTAGACCGCTTTATCCAATCTATGCGGTCTCTGGTGGAACGGGCGAAAGCCGGGGAGGCGGAGAGCTTCAAGCAAGCGCCTGTCTACGCGCCAATGCGCCGACTCGATGAAACCAGAGCGGCGCGAAATCCGGTTCTACGGTGGACGCCTCCGGCGGATAACGCCGAGGCTGCTGAATAATGACTTCTACGAAACCCGCCTCATGGCGGGTTTTTCTTCAGGGCATTGCCGCTCCCCAATAGTTGTAGCTTAGCACTTTCGGTCCGGGAGTATACATCTCTTCCATCTGCGTGATGGATAAGTTGGCCTCCCGCAACAAAGCCGGGATGTCGCGCCCGCTATGGCACCCGCCCGCAATCTTCTTCCAGACCGGATCAATGCGTTTTTGCCATGTGTGCACTCCGGGATCCGGAGCCTGCCCATGTTCGCAAAATAAAATTTGACCGTCAGCTTTCACGATACGCTTCATCTCTCGCAAGGCGAGGACGGGATTGGGAATCGTGCAGAGTGAATAAGTGACAACCACTGTATCCGCACTCCGGTCCTCCAGAGGAATTGATACACCGGAGAGTCCAAGCCGAGTCACCGGAAAAGCGCAGGCTTTCCGGCGGCTTTGACTTCGTTTCCAGATACACTCATCCGGCTCAACGCCGATAACCGATGACACCTGTTCTGATTTATAAAAAGGCAAATTGTGTCCGGACCCGATGCCGATTTCGACGACGCGCCCTTTTGCCTGGGGCACAATTTTGGCCCGTTGTTTCTCAATCGGACCAATGCCGCAGGCTTTGTCGAGACAAAAGGGAAGGATATGGCGGGAGTAAAAGCCCATTCAATCAGCAACTGATGAACCAAAACATTAGTGGCTACGGCCTTTGCTTTCCGCGAACCAGTAAAACCACGACGGCGCAAAGCCAGCTTACGCAGGCGCTTATAAAAAGGGCGGGCGAGAAGGCTACAGGCTCGCCATTTGCCCATTCTGTGGGAGTAGAAATGCCAAGCGGTGTGAACAGGTGAAAAACAATCGCTCCGCTCATGACGCCAAGAGCAATTACCGCGCCAAACATCTGGGTGTTACGCGCGGCGTTCCGCTTGTTCGTCAAAAGAAAGAGGGCAGGAAGCGCTATCAGGCAAATGGCCGCCAAGGCTTCAGCCAATCCTATTATCCAAGGGCCCGCTGGATAGAAAAGACCGATACCAGACCAATCCCGCAAAATCGTAAAAATATGTTCGGGCGTTGGGTGACCGGTAAATTTATATTGTAGGGAGCTCAGGAAAATGGCGCTTATGAAAATTGCTGCCAACCAGACGACTATGTTCAAAAATGTTTTCATGGCTCTCTCCTGCTATGAGTAAACCACAAAAGCCGGAGGTTGTAAGCGCAAATCTTTGTGATAGCGGCGGCTACGAATATTTGGCTTGTGCTTACCTGTCAGAATTGTAATATTCAGGTCGTATTCATCTTGCCTTTGTTAAGAAGTGATGGAACCCACTTGAAGGGGGAATAGATCGCCAACTTAGCGGTCTATTAAATTCAGACGCTGTCCAGACGCCCCCTTAAGGGAGAGCGAAGACAACTCTGAAAAGGCTCTGTCAAAATGTCAGTTTTCGGGGGAATACTCGTTTTGACAGAGCCACTTTTTCTTACCCTTCTTAATCTGTTCGGACGCCGCCTTTAGTTGCGCTGGCATAGGCGTTGCGGAGTAATACCTGTGTGTTGGGCGTTAGGCCCGGGTCTCTAAGCTGTTCATTAATTCTCTCGGCCAGAAACCTTTCCCCGTCATCGACGGCTTGACGGGCCGCTTTTTCATCATCTTGAAACAGGGCGGTGAGTTTTGTCCAACCACGATGCGCTGCTCCGGAAACGGAGCCTTTGGTAACGGGTTCTCCGCCCAAATCCCGAACCGCCGTTTGAAACTCTGAAATCAATTGAGATCGTGAGGCTGCCCGCCTGGAAAAGTGCGAGCGCAAAGCGTAGCCTTCTTCCATATCTTCCAAACAAATTTTATAACCCTCATAACTGTCGATTAATGTCTGGGTCACATCGTTTAGAATATCGATTTGCGTCTGATCTATTTCTATCTGATCCAATTCTTTTTGATTCATCAGGTCCTCTAAAAAGGAAGGCGTTCAAGGAGCACATTTCTATTACGCCCGATAAGTGACCTCGTTCCGATTTCTGATATGGGACGTCGACCTTTTCCAAACCTGGTGAAAGCATTCCCTGGCGAGAGCCTCGACGCTGACTTGACAGTTGGGGGAGGCGACCCGACATAATAGTCACTATGGAGACCAATGCTCTCATTCCCCCGCCGTCCCTTGCGCACTATTTCGCGCAAGAGCGTCAGCAGTTGCGCCAGACTCTGAATAAAGATTTATCCCCGTCCCAAGTCGTCGGAGAAATGCGCCGGGCACTAGACCGGACAGGTTTGAGCTTTACCCGCAGCGTCACGGACCCGCAGATCCAAAAGGCGGGTTTATGGCTATTGGAAATTATTAAGTCGGGGGCCGGGGTTCTTGACCGGGCGACCCATGCAGATGTTACTTTGGTGGAAACGGCCCCAAAATCAGGTCTGTTTGACGGACTGAAAGACTGGCGTCCAGGCTTGTTTTATATTGCAGCGGCAGGTCTGGCGACCGTTGGACTTGTGCAAGGGATTGGATTGGTTGTTATCAGCGCCGTCAGTCTCGCGGCATTTCATGCGCTGTCACACTTTAAGTTAAATATGTTTTCGCGGCTGCCCTTTGTGCGAAAGCCGAAAGCCCTGCCGTCGCCCGATGGAAAAAATATGACCGCCGAAGCGTCTATTCGAACGGACAGCGCTGGGTTCATCAATCAGATCAGCGACGCTTTGGCGACGGCGGACCATATATTGGCGCGAATGGTGCAAACGGAGCCCGACGCTCATTGGCGAGACGATCCCGCCTTAATGGCGGTCTTCCAGAACTTGCTGGAAGCCAACGCCGCCTCGGACGGAAATTATGCCCTCCAAGTTGTCGGCAAAGATATGAAGAGCGTCCTCGCCTCGGCTGGAATAGAGGCTGTGGACTTTAATAAATCGACAAAGCACATGTTTGATGAGCTCCCAGCTCTTATTATCAACGAAGGCGATCCGGATCTAGAGATGGCCGCCCCGGCTTTAGTGGGTCAGGACGGACGTCTCTTGCGGCGCGGCACTGTTTGGGTTCGCAAATGAGTAAGCCTCCGAAGACACGACTTGAAACCGATGAAGAATTTATCGGCTTCGACCTAGGTCACGGCGAGACCGCCTTGGGCCGCGCTTACGGTGCGACCGTTCGCGAGCCGGAAATTCTCGAATATCGCGGACAACGAAGTTTTGTCACGGCTGTGGCCAAAGACGGAAAGGACATTAAAATCGGGGCGGATGCCCTCAGCCTGTCTTTTGCATCTCATAAACCCGATGTTTGGTTAAAATTTAAAAGCCGTCATTTGGATGCCAAGACGGCCGAGCCCATCACATATTTTACCCAAGCGCTAATAGAAGGGCTGTCAGAGGAGAAGACTATACGCGGGCCGAAAAAAAGTCGTTTCGTGATTGGTTGCCCGTCCGGTTGGGATAACATCACACGAGACGCTTACCGCAAAGTTTTTGAGCAGGCCGGACTGGATACCGTTCGGATCGTACCTGAAAGCCGCGCGGCGTTAATGACGTCATTAGAACAAGGATATGTTTCCATCGAAGACACGCGGGCTTCGGTTCTAATTATTGATATCGGGTCTTCGACGACTGACTTTACATATTGCCGGGATCTGGACGCCGATGATGTTGGACATAATGAACTGGGCTCCGGCTTGCTCGATGATGAGATTTTCAAGCTTAACCTCTCCAGACAAAAGTCGAAAAAGGAGATCGGGAAACTAATTGACGCGTTTCCGCACTATAAATCTATTCTGACCTATTGGTGCCGCCAAGCCAAAGAAGCCTATTTTACCGGAGAAGATATTCCTGTCGAAATGATCAAACGTCTTCCCGCGGGCAAAAGGGTCTTTTTTGATATTCGTATGGATAAAAAAGACGCAAAGCATATTCTGGAAACGTCATTGGAGGCGCTTAACGGCTATAGCTGGAAAGACGCGTTTGATTATGCGCTCAAGGAAACAATTGAATCTTTAGGCGGACGAGCGCCTGACACGGTTTTGCTCACTGGCGGCGCGTCACGATTGCCACTGGTGCTTCCGGCGACGCAAAAAGCGTTTCCGAATGCGCGGGTAATTCGCGGCGCCGAGCCGGAATTTGCTATTGCACGGGGCTTGGCTTGGCTAGGACGGTTTGAATATCTTCACGCCAACTTCAAAATGGAGACTGCGGCCCTCTTGGCAGAGGACGGCGAAGTCCATCTCCGCGCACAGGAAAAGGCTCAATCGCTCGGCGGATTGATCGCGCCTGTTCTCGTCGATGCAATGACCGAAGACTGTATTCTTCCGGCCTTTCGGGAATGGCGCAGCGGAGCAATCGCGTCTTTAGATGATGTGGAGGGCGTCCTCGAAGAAAAAGTCAAAACTTGGTTGGAATCCGAGAAAGCCCGGGAAAGTCTCCGGCCCGTTATCGACAACTGGTTTGCGACCTTGCAACGCGACGTCGAAGCTCACACCGACCCGCTCTGCCGCGCGCATGGCCTGCCCGCTATGGTGCTTAGCCTTGATGGCAGCGAGCATGTCAGCCGCCATTTGGAAGGATTGTCGGTTTCTGCGCCTGGCATGGCGTCTTTAGAATCTGATACGGCGCTCGTCGGAACCGGGGTCAGCGCCTTACTCGTCAGCGCGCTTCTCGCGAAAGCGAATTTATTCGCGGCGCTTTTCGTGAACCCCATTGGTATTGTCGTGGGGGGGGCGCTTTTGGGGGGCAGTTATCTTTTCGGGCGCAAAGCAATTTCCGGGAAGATGCGGAAATCCAAACTACCGGTTTTTGCTCGGCAAATACTGAGCGATGCGCGTGTGAAAGCCGCAGCAAAAAGGCAGCGCCCTGATTTAATCAAAGCTGTCTCCAAAGCCTGGGACGAAGCTGCCGCAGAACGTTTCAGCGCCGAGCTAACCAATATGCTCAAGCGCGCTCTGGTAGAACGCGCTGATGAACGCGCCGTTTTGTTCTTGATTTAAGGTCTATTCTTTCGTCAGAACGTCGTCGAGATCTATGTCTGAGCCGTCACCGTTCATATCTATGACAATACGTGTCCGCGTTTCTCCGTCTTTCAAATAGGTTTCTTTTTCCACGATCATTTCCTTGTCCATGGATTTTAAGACGACACGATCTGCCTCATCCCGATTGACTTCGCCAAGAGTGTCGCCGTCAAACCGGAGAGAAAAGATTTTCTCTCCTTTCTTGATTTCGATATCCTCGGCAAAATCTGCGAGCATATCCGCCAGATTTGAGAGCATCCCGGATTCGACAATCATCTCTTCTACGTCTTTCGACATTTCGCGCATTTTGTCTCCGGATTTGAATTTGTAAACACGAACGCGTTTTTCGAAAGCTTTATCCTCCGAATTATCGGTTTCAATTTCTGCCTCCATTTTTTCGTATTGAGATAGACGGTCTTTTAACTTGGCAGAAAAACCTTCTTTCTCTGCTTTTGCAGCCTCACTTTTGTCTGCGGGGGTTTTATGCGGATGTTCGTCTGCAAATGACGTAGGGGCGATAGTCGCCGTGAAAAACAAGGCTGAGGTTAGAAATAGCGAACGCATAATGCCCTCCGATAAAATTTAGGCTTATATTAACCATAAATTATCGTGCAGGTCTCTTCAAATATTACTGAACTACTCCGTAATTATTACCTCAATAGTCTTGCGCACCCTGTCATTCCGCGCTTTAGACGAAGGCATGATACAGGACCGTTTTTTCTATCCGCTGCTTATCCTTGTGATTGCCGTGATTGTAACTGTCGCCATGCTGCCAAGTTGTCGGGACAACTTATCTGAAGCAGAGATTATCTCTGAAGGGTACCTTATGGAAGGCGATGATCTCGCTTTGATCCAAGCCTCCCCTGGAACAACAGTTGACTTCGTTGGAGAGACATCTGCAGAACCCGCGTATATTACTGCGGCGGCGCATCTCTCTCGAAATTCCGCGCCTGCCTCAGCAGGTGTTTTCGCGCCTCTTGGCTCCGACTATGAACAAGCTTTGGCAGGTAGAGATCTTCGTATGACCCTGACAGCGCGCCAGGGGGGCACTAATCCCACAAGTAGTTTTCGGATGGGGTATTTCACCGCGGGGGCGGGGGATAGCGGGTGGAAGGCCTTTGACCTAACTCCAGAGTTCCAAGACTATAGCTTTACTTTTACCCCGCCCGTTCCGACTGAAGCGCCAGATCTCGATTATTTCGGTGTTTGGCCGGATGAAGAGGGGGAGCAGCGGGAAATGGATATTTCGCGGTTCAAGATTGAAGTGCTAAAATAAAGCTGTACTTCGCAAATACGCTTAGGTGTTTAAGTCACTGACTCGTTTCGCTTCTGTGGCCATGCACAGAATATGATAAAACGTGCTGACCGGAATGGTTTTGGCGACATTGACGCCGCAAGCGTTGAGCTGATCATTCCACGTTCCGTCGGAATTCAGATATAAGCCGAACAGGCCGTCTATCAGGGCGGCTGCGCAGTCTGCTGCGCCAGGCTCACCTCTTTCCGCCATAGCAAGGTGCGCTTTGATGACTTCGGTTTGCACCCAGAGGCGTTTCGTTTCCCGCCTTATATCTCCCGCCGCGCATTCTTCATCATTCAGGAAAACCGGGCGGGACATAAGCGCCCGATCATAAAGTCTTTGAGCAAAGCTGAGTGTGTCTTTCCCCGTAATATTTTGATACTGAGTTAGAAGCCATACCCACTCCATGGCGTGTCCCGGTTCCGAGATATCTCCTTTTTCACCGACAATTTTTTGCCAGTCATCTGTAAAGTATTCTGTGACGACTTCATTTTGACGATCAAAGAAATGCGTTTTAAACAATCCGAAAATTTCATCCGCCATTTTTAAATGGGAGAAGTCACCCGATTCGACGTACAAATAGAGCGTGGCTTCAAAAAGGTGCATATGCGGGTTTTGACGACGCGGGAGGAGCCCGCGTGGTGTCTCGCGCCACCCTCCCGATTGATGAGAGAAATCCAAACGAAGAGCCTCTAGGATTTCATTCGCTGACCTCAGAAACTTTGCCTCCCGCGTTAATCGGAAGAGACTTGAGCTCGCCAGAAGATAAAAGGCATGGTCATATAAATCCCGGCGCCGCTCCGTTGCGTACCCATCAGGTGTCACGCGCTGGACATAACCCGTTTCCTGCATACGATTGAGCGTGTCCCGTGCAGTTTTTTCTCCTTGGAACCAGCCCAAACGCGTGGCTTCAGAATAAACATAAATTTGACGCGCCAATATTCGCCAGCGTCGCTCTGCCTCGAAATCAGGAGACCGGTCGCGACGGAGATGCTCGACCCAGCCCCCATCCGGCAATTGAGCCGTCTCGGCCCAAAACGGCAGAGCTTTTTCAATGCACCACTGTTTGAGCCTTTCAGCAGATTTTTCGAGGGCGGGCGTCATATCTCTTCTAACCTTTAACTTTCTTCCCTTTAACGAAGCGTCTAAGGCATGGCCATGAGAGTTTTATTAACAGGCGCGGCAGGGTTTATCGGATATCACTCTGCGCAGTCCCTATTGGCAGACGGGCATGAGGTTATCGGTGTTGATAACCTAAATGATTATTATGATGTCGGCCTGAAGAAAGCACGGCTAAACCGCCTTGAGGCGAAGAAAGGTTTTCGTTCTTTTGAGTTAGATATAGCCAAAGAGGGCGCGCTGGAAGCAGCGCTCGGGTCTACCAAAATTACTCATATACTGAATTTGGCGGCGCAGGCCGGGGTGCGTTACAGTTTGGAAAACCCCCGCGCTTATGTCGCGTCCAATGTCATGGGCCATTTGAATATCCTTGAATATGCTCGCCATTCGGACAGTTTGGATCATATCGCTTATGCCAGTTCTTCGTCTGTTTACGGAGAGCGGGAAGGCGGCCCCTTTTCTGAAAGCGATATCGTCAGGCGTCCAGCCTCGCTTTATGCGGCGACGAAACTTGGCGGGGAAATGCTCGCAGAAAGTTACGCGCAGCTATACAAAATACCTCAGACAGGCCTTAGGTTCTTTACAGTGTATGGCCCATGGGGACGCCCCGACATGGCCTATTTTATCTTTACGAAAAAGATTTTAGCCGGTGAGCCAATCACGCTTTTCGCCCCTGATATTATGAGCCGTGATTTTACATATGTAGATGATATCGTTTCAATTATTCCGAAACTTCTGGCTAACCCTCCGTCCGGCGAAAATATTCACAATATTTATAACCTCGGAAACTCGCGCCCGAACCGCTTAATGGACTTGGTTGAAGCAGTTGAAACTGCTTGCGGGGTCAAAGCGCAGACCTTCATAAAGGAACAGCAGAAAGGCGACGTAACGTCTACCTATGCCGATATTCACACCGCCAGTAGAGACTTCGGGTTCAAGCCTAAAATGAACCTGCAAGAAGGCATCTCAAATTTTGTTGGTTGGTATCGCGCGTTTTATGGCATTTAATAATCTTCGACATATTACTGTTGAGCTGTCTGTTCTCTTCTCTTGCCTCTTAGGGCAATTTTCTTATGGCATAGATATGCCAAATCGGATCCTCTACCCATGAATCCCGTTTCTCGTTTTATCGGTGTCATGGCGGCCGTAGGCCGTCTCCCGAACTGGGAAGAGTATTTTGACTTGTCCCGTCGTGGCCTCAAGGTCTCATTTGTCTCTCAAATACTGACCTTGCCGGGACTCTATTTGATTGCAAAATTGTCGAGTGAGGGGCGGGCGGAATTATTAGGCACTGAGGTCGCCCCCATTCAAATTCCCGCCGTTGGCCTCATCGGACTAATCTACTTGATGAGTTTTTCGGCTGTGGCCTATATTTTGACTATGGTTTTTGACAAGCAGGATTGCTTCCGGCCATGGACGATCGTTCGGCATTGGTGTGTTTTCTTTCTCGTCTGGATCGTCGTCTTTGGGTTTTTGCTGTTCAAAATAAACTTCATCCCTCTTCCGGCCGCCTATGGGATGGCATTCGCAGCCTATTTGGGGCTTCTTTTTATAGACATCCGTTTGGCGCAACGTATTGCCGGGTTTGACTGGGGCGGTGCAACGCTCGCGGCATGCTTGATTACGGTAACAGGATTGAGCCTTCTACTGACTGGCGTGTCCCAGTTTGGCTAGTAGATAACCTGAGTTAAATACAGACCGTCCGGCGGCGCAACCGGGCCGCACTCGCATCTATCATGCGCCTCAAGCGCGGCTTGCATATCCTCCGCGTCCCACTTATCCAATCCGACCTCAACGAGAGAGCCGACAAAACTTCGAACCTGTTTATGGAGGAAAGAGCGAGCTTTGAAGTGACAGTGGATCTCATGCCCCGCGCGCAAAACCGTAATTTCGTCTACAGTCTTTACCGGGCTTTTCGCCTGACACTGCGTGTCGCGAAAGGTCGAGAAATCATGCTTTCCTACCAAGACCTGCGCCGCGTCGTGCATCGCCTCCACATTAAGCCTGACCGGAATACGCCAGACTCGGCCCCTATCGAGCGCTAGGCGCGGACGACGGTCGACAATCCGATAAAGATAGCGCCTCTCAATGGCGTCAAAGCGCGCGTGCCATTCCTCATCGACGATCTCGGCATCGAGTATGCTGATGGGATGCTGACCCAGATGGAAATTAAGGGCGTCGCGGACCTTATCGGCCCGAATATCTTTACCTAAATCCATATGGGCGATTTGGGCGAGCGCGTGAACGCCGCTATCGGTCCGGCCCGAGCCGTAAACGGTCACAGGCGCCGAATTCAATTTCGCGCCAGCGGCCTCAATCGCGCCCTGAACAGAAGGGCCGTGATCCTGCCATTGCCAGCCTTGGAACGGGGCGCCGTCATATTCTATGGTGAGTTTGTATCTCGGCATTTAAGGGGCAGTATTCGATTATGAGGCTGTGTCCAGACCCTAGCTGAGATTTAGTTTGTCCAAAGCCTCGGCAGCTTCCTCATAGAGCTGCCATTCGCTGTTCTCTTCGTGATATTCGGCGAGGGCTTCGGTCCAGGCGCGGTCATCGTCATCTGTGAGTTTAAGTCCTAAATATTCAGCGACCCGCCGCCCGAGATTGCCGTAATGGATATTTGCTGGGCCTGCGCCGTCCCATCCAGCGGCATTGGCAAGGTCGGGCGCCGTCAATTTACGATCCGGCGCGTTTCTGTGAGCTTTCAACATCGCTTCTTCATGTGAGCCGAGAGTGAGGGCATCAAAGGCTTCGGCGTAATCATCCGCCGTCCCTATATGAGGTTTGCGGCGGTCTTTGTGACGGGATTGATATTTTGTGTCGACCCACTCTTTGGCGTCCTTCAACGCTTTTTCGAGCGAGTCTGCCTCTATTACGTACTTGTCTGGATAAACCATCGCGCCAGTCTTATTGGCAATAATACGATGGCCGCGATGTTGAATATCTTCACGCTTGAGCGCCATAAGCCCCCTCCCGGAGGTTAAGTCAAAATTGTCCCTTTCCCGACCGGCGTGCCTCTCAGAAAATCTTCTGCCGACATTTTAGGTTTTCCGGCCGGCTGAACTGTTTTCAATCTCAGCGCGCCGTCTCCGCAGGCGATAAGGAGCGCGTCGTTCAAAACCTCGCCGGGTTTGCCGTCGCCCTGTGAAGGCTCCGCTAGGTGAATTTTCAGCCTTTCACCATCCATCTCGCACCACGCGCCCGGGAAAGGCGCCAATCCACGAATATGGCAGTCTAACGTTTTTGCGGGCCGAGTCCAATTGAGGCGGGCTTCTGCTTTGTCAATCTTATGGGCATAGGTGGGTTCGCCTTCTTGAGGGGTAGGTGTTAGGCCTCCTCGCGATAGAGCTGCAAGAGCGCGTGGCCATAGGCCTGCTCCGGTCCGCGACATGCGCTCAGATAAGGTTCCGGCGGTGTCAGTCGGTTGAATGGGGACCGTTTCCGATAAAAGGATATCGCCTGTATCGAGGCCTTTAGCCATTTGTATGATCTGTACGCCTGTCTTCTCGTCTCCAGACATGATAGCGCGTTGTATCGGTGCGGCCCCTCTCCATCGCGGCAAGAGAGAGCCATGTAAGTTAAGACACCCCTCCTTAGGCGCGTCGAGTGCGCGCTGGGGAAGAATTTGTCCGTAAGCGACGACGCAAGCAACATCGACATTGAGTGCTTCTAGGTCGTCAATCACAGAAGGTTTTCGGAAACTTTCAGGCGTTTCAACCGGAACGCCCATCAGCTCTGCAAATTGGTGAACAGGGGATTTGGCGAGCTTTTGCCCCCGTCCGGATTTACGAGGAGGCTGCGTATAAACCCGCACAACATTAAATCCGTTGGAAAGTAATTCGGCCAGGGACGGCACGGCGAAATCTGGCGTGCCCATAAAAACAATATTAAGGGTCATGATTAAGTTCGTCTCATTCTTCTTTCAGTCTGCAGCTGCGGCTTATCAGCCTTCGGCAGAATGACAAGATTTAAGACTAGCCGGCGGCTTTCAGCTTTTCGGCCTTCATTACTTTTTTAACGGCGCGGTCCCGCTTCAGGCGGGACAGGTAATCGATAAAGACGATGCCTTTAAGGTGATCCATTTCGTGCTGAATACAGACCGCATACAGGCCTTCAGCCCATTCTGTGACGCGTTCGCCGTTATAATCGAGATAGGTGATTTTTACCCGTTCCGAGCGTTCAACAGTGTCAAAAATGTCTGGGACCGACAGGCAGCCTTCATCATAGGGCTGTACGTCTTCAACGTCTTCGAGAATCTCAGGGTTGACGAAATATTGGGGTTGAGGCTCTTCGCCGTCGCGCGCCAGATCCATGACAATGACATTAATTGGCACGCCAATTTGCACAGCCGCGAGGCCAATGCCGGGCGCGTCATACATCGTCTCCAACATGTCATCCATGAGAGCGCGTGTTTCATCCGTCACCTTTTCAACAGGTTCTGAAACCTGCTTCAGGATCGGATTCGGGACAGTTAATATTGGTCGTATAGCCATAATTTAAAAGTAAGCCTGCACGCGGCTTAGGTCAAGATGTAGGGCTGAGCGGGAAGGGAGCCTAAAAAACAACGCGTCCAAAACGGTCCATTTCAGTCTCGCAGCGCTCACATGTCCAACCGCCAAAGAAAAACTGACGTAAATTACGAGGGAAACGCGTTTGTGGCTGACGCGAGGAACATTTGGGACAGTTCACCGCGTTCAGATTAAGGGCGATAGCAGGCTTGGTTTTATCCTTCATAGTTTAAAAATGGGGATGATTTATTTTGTTTCAAGTCCAGCCTCTTCAGGGCTGAGTATTGTATTCTCCGCCAACCATCCTGGCAGGTCGTCCGTGGTATAATCCACCCATTCGGCTTTCGTGGTTTGTCCGGCAGGGCGGACGTCTTCGGGTTCGTGTGACCAATCGGCATCTGACGCCACGAGAACGGTTGTCATCCCCATATGTTTCGGGACTTCTAAGTTTCTGACGCTATCTTCGAAAAAGATTGCTTTTTTGGGATCAACTTCAAAGAAATCACAGAATTTGATAAAAGGACTACGTTTGGGCTTGGGAATGTAATCGACATCATCAATGCCGAAATGCCCGTCAAACAAATCAAAAAGGTTTAAGTGGGTTGCAATGTTTTTGGCGTGGCCACGAGACCCATTGGTGAAAATCCATTTCTTTCCGGGCAGGTTCTCAATCGCGGTTCGCAAGGAGGGATCAGGCTCTAACGCGGTCAGGTCGACATCGTGAACATAATCCAGAAACTCAGCCGGATCCATGTCGTGAACGGCCATTAAGCCGGAAAGAGACGTGCCGTATTCCGCCAAATATTCCTTTTGTAGAGCCCGAGCTTTGAGAGGTTGGAGCGCGAGGTATCGCGAAACATATTCCGTAATTTTATTGTCTATCTGGCTGAAAAATTCAACATCAGCACGATAAAGCGTGTTGTCGAGATCGAAAATCCAGTGACGGATATGAGACAGGTCGGGCGGGGTTTTTAACATGACGTGCGATTAGACGCGCAGCTTTAGCGGCGCAAGCCTTCTGGCGCAGGCGTCGCAAAATCTTCATCTGTTAACGTCACAGATTTACCGCTTTTATCCGTCGGGAGAGGTCTGAAATTCGCGACGCTATATCCGCCCTCAAAACAATATTCTCGTCCGAGAGCGGAGAATTGGGACTCGGCAATACAAAATTGAGCGGGAATTGTCGCCACAGACCGAAGGCGGAGATCTTCGGATTTTTCACCGTCTTCGGTTGGCGCCGCTTCTTTCAGCGCATAGTAATGGGCGTCTAAATCCTCAAGCGATGTCGTGATGGGCCGCACGCACTGGTCGGGATCAATGGCCCACCAGCCCTTAGACGTCCAATTGCCATTTTGTTGCATTCCGACGGCGGAATATATTCGGGTTGTGCCTTTATTGCACATCTCCAGTCCAATATTATTCGTGGAACGGGCGGCGGCTTTGGCTAGTGCTGCGATCAAAGCTTGTCCTTGGGGCTCTTTGTCTAATTCTTCCGCTTTGACAAACGCATTAATGGAGCGAGACGTCCCTCGCCCCGCTAGGCCATCAATTGTGCTGATTTTATACCCTGCGTCACGCAATAGTCTCTGCGTCCCGGCAATCTCGGCTTTGTCACCATAATCAGCGGGTTCGATTAAAGTTGTTGTTTTCTCACCCGGCTTTACGGCCAGATATTTCCGGCTTAGCAACCCGTCTCTTTTGCAGTCCTGTGTCGCTTCAGACAGAAAATCTTCCTCTTTGACACAAAGCGGAATATTGCCTTTCCATTCCCGAATTCCTCCGCGGTGAAAGCCTAGACTTTCTGCGTAGAGCAGCCGGGGGGCGCTGCGCTCGACTTTCTCCGTGAGGCACTGACCAGGTTGAACCGTCCGCCATCCTTTGGCTTTGACCGTGCCGTCTCGAAGCGTGGCATTGGCTAAACGAAGCATGAAAGACGTTTCGTTGCAGATATTCCAATCAATCTTCTCATTGGGACTAGGAACTCCCGTGGGCGCAAGCGAAGAAGACGGCGCGCTTTCAGAATTTGCGCCCTCATTTTGCGCGGGCCTTTCCAGTGAGGCGGTTTGTTGGGCGTAAGCCTGCGGGATTAAACTGACATATGTCAGGCCGATAATCGGTAAAATGTAAGTAAGTAAGGTCCGGAAAAAGCTTGCTGTCATCGTATGAGTGTCCCTGCACCCACATCCGTGAAAAGTTCTACTAATAGCCCGTGCGCCCGCCGCCCATCCAATATGACGACGGCTTCGACGCCTTGTTTGACCGCGTCTATCGCTGTCCCGAGCTTAGGGATCATTCCGCCCTTGGCGGTACCTTCATCAATCAAGGACTGGGCCTCTTCAATAGATAGGTCAGTCAGCAGATTTTTCTCTGCGTCCATTACCCCTTCAATGTCGGTCAAAAGCATTAGACGGGCCGCGTTCAATGCTCCGGCGATAACGCCGGCGGCCGTATCCGCATTCACATTATAGCGCGTTCCGTCAGCGCTGGTGCTGATCGGGGAGATAACAGGGATAAACCCGGGCTTTGCATCTGTCAGCGTATGAAGGAGCGCTGGCTCTACCGAGACCGGATGGCCCGTAAAGCCCAGATCCTTATTTACCGCTTTGGCCATGATGAGGTTGGCGTCGCGTCCGGAGAGGCCAACAGCCCGGCCCCCGGCTTGATTTATAGCGGCGACAATGGATTTATTAATTGCGCCCGAAAGCACCATTTCAGCCACCCCAACCGTTTCCATATCGGACACCCGTAGACCGTCAACGAATTCAGATTTGATTTTTAGCCTATCCAGCATAGAGCCGATTTGCGGGCCGCCCCCGTGAACAACCACAGGGCGGAGGCCGCATTGGCGCAGCAGGACAATATCATTCGCAAATTGCTGGGTCAGATCTTCGCTGCCCATCGCGTTTCCGCCGAATTTAACAACGATAGTCTTTCCGGCATGACGCTGGATGAACGGCAAAGCCTCAGAGAGGATTTGCGCGCTGGTCCAATTATCTTCGTCGGCGCGGCGTTTCATAATACTTTATCTATCGAGATTTGAGGGCAGGGCCAAGCTTGCAATTTCAGCTCTCAACACGTCAAGCCCTTCTTTCTTTTCAGAACTCGTATGCACGATGAACGGAAAAGCGGCCGGACGCTTGGCGATAAAGCTTTGGGTTTTTTCAGCGACTTTCGAAAGTTCGCCTTTTTTGAGCTTGTCCGTTTTCGTTAGTACAAGCTGATAGATTACCGCAGTCTCGTCCAGCATATCCATGACTTCGATGTCCGGGGCTTTGATTCCGTGGCGGCTATCAATCAATAGAAAAATGCGGCGTAGGCCGGGGCGGCCCCGTAAATAGGCTTTGGTCAGTTGCTGCCAGCGGGCAATATCTGTTTTCGAGGCGCGGGCATATCCAAAGCCCGGCAGGTCGACGATGAAAAGCCGACCGTCGACATTGAAATAATTAAGCTCTCGCGTCCGCCCGGGCGTATTAGACGCCCTGGCAAGCCCTTTACGATTTGTCAGCGCGTTTATGAGCGAGGATTTACCGACATTCGAGCGGCCGGCAAAACAAACTTCTGGAAGGTCCGGCGGTGGTAGCGTTTCCAGGCTAACCGCACTGCGCATGAAGTCGACATCCCGCGCAAACAGCAGACGTCCTTCTTCCAACTGCGCTGACGTTTTGTCTTCCATCCTAGTTTATTCCGTTGTTTCGGGCTTTTCTTTGCCAGTTACTTTGCGGAAGAATTGATCAATTGGGGTATCAACCTTGAATTTCCGCGTGATGTAATATTGCTGTCCAAAGGACAGTATGTTGTTCCAGACCCAGTAAACCAGGAGACCCGCCGGGAAGGGCGCTAGGATAAACATAAACACCCAAGGCATTAACTTGAAAATTTTCGCCTGCATTGGATCCGCCGCTGGAGGCGTGAGTGTATACATAAGGCTCATGGAAATACCGTAAAGCAGCGCGAGAGGGCCGATCGCCAAGAAGGCAATCCCAAACGGGTTAGGGCCCCAAGGCATCAGGCCGAAGCCGTTCAGGACAGAAACCGGGTCTTTTGCGGACAAGTCCTGAATCCAGCCGAAGAACGGCGCATGACGCATGTGAATATTGATAAAGACAGCTTTATAGAGCGCGAAGAAGACGAAGATTGTTGGAATAACCGGTAGGCACCCTGCCATCGGATTTACGCCCTCTTTCTTGTAGAGCGCCATCATCTCCTTCTGGAGCTTCATTCGATCATCTTTGTAGCGTGTTTGCAATTTCTTCAGCTTAGGCTGAACCTTTTTCATCTTCGCTTGGCTCTCATATTGCTTGTTAAAAAGCGGGAACATGAGAAGCTTGATAATCAATGTGAGCGCTAGAATTCCGAGGCCGAAATTGCCGAGAAGTTCGCCAAGCTGAGACAAAGACCAACTAATCGGTTTAACCAAGATGCCGACAAAGCCCCAGTCAATGGCGCGTTCCATTTGGGCAATGCCGAGTTCAGTTTCATAGCGTTTGAGAACGTCGCGGTCTTTGGCACCGGCAAACATATACCCGGTTGAAGTCACGGACGTGCCGGGGGTAATAGTCATAGGCTCAAGCGTATAAGAGGTCTCGTAGACATCTTCGTTGTTGATCGTGCGGAATCGTCTTTCCGCGGTCATGGTTTTCCCTTGAGGCGCGATGGCCGCTGTCAGCCAGTATTTATCTGATAGCCCAACCCATCCGCTTTCGCCGACCTCTGACCATTCGCCTTTTTTGCGAATGCTCTTATATTTCATGTCATCATAGCTGTTATCGAGAATGGAAATTGGCCCTTCTTGAATGATGAAGAAGTTCGTCAAATCATTAGGCAGGCCGTATTGGCGGGATACGCCGACGCGTTGCAGGGCAATTTCCGCTCCGGAGGTATTGGTAACCGTATCTTCAACCGTCAACAGATAGCGGTTATCGACTGAAACTTTCCGCAGGACTTCAAATCCATCCCCCCGATAGCCAAGCTCTATCGGGGAATTAGCTGTTAGGGTTGTACCCGACAGAAGCGACCAGTTGTTTTGAAGGCCGAAATTATTGACGCCTGCGCGCACCCAATTGTCCGTTATAAGAGCGGCTTTGTCCGATCCTTCCGGGGAGAGAGGGGAGACTTGCCCGTCTGCAGGATCCAGAGTTTTATCGTAATTTTTGAGTGTGATGTCATCAAAGCGAAAACCAGATGTTGATAAGCTACCGATAAGGCTGGGGGAGTCGATTTTTATTCGCTGGCCTTCTGCCGAGCTTTCTCCAATGACCTCTTCGCGAGGTCTTTTTTGGGCAACGGTGTCAGTGGCCGGCGCACCCAAAGACTGCTCTGCCGCCACGCGGGCCATTTCGGCTTCTGCGTCGGCTTTAGCCTTTTCAGCCGCTGGACCCTGATAGAAGACCCACCAGCCGATTAAGACGAGGGCGGAAAGCGCCATAGCGACAATAAAATTTCTTTGTTCGTTCATCGGTCTGAAAGTCCGCTTATGAGTAAATCAATTAAGTTAAGAGCCAGAGGTAAGTCTATTGCGTTTGCCAAGCGTTATGAGGGCTTTTTTCGTGTCGTCAAGCAAAGCTGTCCACTCCCGCTTGGTCGTACCGTCTCTGGCAATAAAAACATAGTCGTATCCGGCTAGCCCATATTCAGGGAGCAGAGCGCGCGCTGCCTCTCTTAAACGGCGTTTGGCGCGGCTGCGGGTAACGGCATTGCCTATTTTTTTTGTTGCGGTAAATCCGACACGGATGCCCATATTGTTGGCGTTTGCCCGCATCTGTATGACAATAGCGCCTTGGGCGCGATAGGCCCCCTCCCGCACATACAAAAACTCGGCCCGCTTCTTCAGCACGCCGAGTTTTGAATTCGTTTTAGGGTCGACCGTCATGCACGGCGACATTTACAGCGTGCCAAAGGCGTTACGCGGAAAGGACCTTGCGACCTTTTGCCCGACGACGCGCGAGAATTTGACGGCCCGCTTTTGTTGCCATACGTGCGCGAAAGCCGTGGCGGCGCTTACGAACGATGACGGACGGTTGGAATGTACGTTTCATAATAATCTCCATGTAGCGATTTTGGCCCTATCCTCGGCACTTTTCGCTGCATCTATATTCAAGAGGCGTCCCATAAAAGGATGAGCGGGAGCTGTCAAGCAATTGAGGCGCAGAATTACAGGCCCGGCCAAATAAAAAACGACCGCAAAACTTCACGTCGGCGTGACGTTTCCCGCACGGATTTGTGAAATGATTGTGGGAAGCCAATCAGCGTGTCATGCTCTAAAGGGGCCCCGAATGACGAATGGGTCTGAAATGCGGGCTTTTGGGATTTTACAGGATTAGTGATGAGCAACACAGAAACAAATGAGCAGAAACCCCGCTGGCAGCGCCTTTTGCCGGTGGCGGTGATTGTGATCGCTTTAGCCGCCTTCTTTCTATTGGGCGGACCGGATTATGTCAGTTTCTCGGCTCTACGCGAACATAAGGATACGCTAGCGGGATTTGTTGAGAGCAATTATGCCCTCGCAATCTTCGGCTTTATATTGGCTTACGCCGTTCTCGTCGGGATTTCTTTTCCTGGGGCCTGGGTGCTCTCTCTGCTCGGCGGTTTTCTGTTTGGCACATTCGCTGGCGGTGGCGCGATTGTGATAGGCGCCACAATCGGAGCAACAGCCATTTTCCTTGCGGCGCGATACGCCATTGGGGATTTCCTGAAACGCAAGACCAAAGGCAATTATATAAAGAAATTCGAAAAGGGGCTGAAAGAAAACGAGCTTTCCTACCTTTTCATTTTGCGTCTTATTCCGGTCTTTCCATTTTTTGTTGTCAATTTTGCGCCCGCCTTATTCGACGTTAAAGTCCGAAATTACGTGTTCAGCACATTTTTTGGGATTATGCCCGGCAGTTTCGTTTATGCTAGCGTTGGGCAAGGGCTTGAGACGATATTGGCTGAAGGCGGCAAGGAAAGCCTGTCCGGCATCATGCTCCAACCAAAAATCCTGCTCCCGATTTGCGGCCTGATCGCGCTGTCTGTTCTACCTATTTTTTACAAAAAGTTTTTCGGAAAACCCGGCGCGTCCAACGCTGAAGCTTAAAAATCTCCAGAAAGAATTCTATGACCCAGACAAATTATAATGTCGATATATGCATTATCGGCGCCGGTTCAGCCGGGCTTTCAATTGCTTCGGGCGCCGCTCAATTAGGGCGCTCCGTCGTATTATTTGAAGCCAATGAAATGGGCGGCGATTGCTTGAACTCAGGCTGCGTCCCGTCTAAGGCGCTCATAGCGGCCGGCAAGGCCGCTTACGCTCAGACGTCCGGAGAGAAATACGGGATTAAGCCCGTCTCTCCTAAAGTCGACTTTGAAGCCGTTAAAACGCATATCAAAGGCGTCATTGAACAAATTGCGCCCGTGGACAGTCAGGAACGTTTCGAAGGGTTAGGCTGTACGGTCATCCGCGAATATGCCCATTTTACGGACTCCAAAACGGTTGAATCTAAAAGCACACGGGTGAAAGCAAAGCGGTTCGTTATCGCAACAGGCTCGCGGGCATCGGCTCCGCCCATTCCCGGATTGGATGAGACGCCTTATCTGACAAATGAAACTGTTTTCGATGTCGACCGTCTGCCGGAACACCTCATTATCATTGGGGCCGGGCCTATCGGATTTGAACTCGGCCAAACCTTCCGCCGTCTGGGCAGCGAGGTTACAATCATCGATGTGGCCGCCCCGCTTGGCCGAAACGAACCGGAACATGCCAAAGTCTTGATAGAGGCGTTGGAGGAAGAGGACGTTAAATTCCTCGCTCCGGCTAAAACTAAGCAAATCAAAACAAAGAAATATAAAACGAAATCCGGCGTGAGTGTGGAGCTGGAAGACGGCACCAAAATTGATGGCTCGCATCTCTTGGTGGCTGCTGGTCGTACGCCGGTGCTGGAAAAGCTTAGCCTCGATAAAGCGGGCGTGAATTACGATAAAGGCGGGATTGAAACGGACGACGCGCTCCGCACCTCCAATCCAAAAATCTACGCCGCCGGAGATGTGGTAAAAGGCATGGGCGGGCTCACCCACGCCGCCGGATTTCATGCCGGACAGTTGATTAAAAACTTTTACTTTATGCCGCCTCTCTTAGGCAGCTTTTTTGCAAAGGCCGAAATCCAGCGCATGCCTGCCGCCATCTACTCCGAACCGGAACTTGCCAATATTGGTTTGAGCGAAAAGGACGCGCGGGAGCAGCATGGGGACGATGTGAGAGCTGTGTCCTGGAGCTTTGAAGAAAATGATCGCGCCATAGCCGAGCGAAAAACTGAAGGCGGGATAAAAATCGTCGCAACGAAAAAAGGCAAAGTCTTAGGCGCGTCCGTCGTCGGAGAGGGAGCGGGCGAGGTTATTCAGATGCTGTCACTTGCAATGTCGAGCGGGATTAAAATTTCAGGTCTGGCTCAATTTATATCACCATACCCCACCCGTACCGAAATCGTAAAACGCGCTGCAGGGTCTTGGTATACAGACACGATTTTCTCTGAAAAAACCCGGAAGCTCGCCGGAATTATGACGAAATTGCAATAGGTCTTCTGTTTTATCCGGAAAAACGCTAACGAGTCTCCATGATATCTGGCTTTATAACCCGGGGCCTGTCTGCCAAGCTCCTATTGATGACGATTGGATTCGTCATGCTGGCAGAGCTCGTTTTGTTTTTCCCTTCTGCCACCGTTTATCGCCAAAATTGGATTATGGAACGCGTGGATCAGGCGGGCCTGTTAACTCAGGCTTTGACCGGCGTTCCTGATTTCGAAGCATCTGAAATGCTAACCGAAGAGTTCATGGCGCAAACGGGAGTAGAGCTGTTATCGGCCAAACGAGACGGGATGACAGAGCTCGTGCTCGGCGCTCCGCCCTCAAATGTTGATTTTGTTGCGGTGGATATGACCAATCCCGATCGGCGACCTTTATTCCGGGACACTTTTGCGGATTATTTCTCTACAGGAAATGAGCGCTTGCGCGTCACGGCCGCTTCGCCTGTTCAAGGGCAGGACAGTCTTGAGCTGGTCATTCCCCGGGCCGAATTACGGGGCGAGTTATGGGCCTATTTCGAGCGAATTTTGCTGTTGTCTCTCGTTATCGCAATCATAACGGGCGGGCTCATATATCTTGCCATGTTATTGGTGATTGTCAGGCCTCTCCAAGCCCTTTTGGCGGGCATGCAGGCTTTTCGCGAAAACCCTCAATATCGGCAAAATGTCCAGCGCAATGCCCGCCGGCAGGACGAAATTGGGGAGTTGGAAAGTGCCTTCTCCGACCTAAAAAAGAGCCTTCGCGCGGCGTTCCGACAACGTGAGCGCCTCGCTGGATTGGGCCTGTCCGTAGCAAAAATCAATCATGATCTTCGCAACGTTCTGGCGACGGCGCTTCTGGTCTCTGACCGGCTGACAACACATAAAGACAAAAAAGTCGTGGAGATGGGAGAGAAACTCGTGAAGACCATTGAACGCGGGGTCGGCCTTACCGAAGATGTGCTGGCTTATAGCCGGGCGGAGACAGCGGACCCCGAACCGCAAGACATCCGTCTTTCTTTCCTCTTGGGCGAAGTGGCGGCGGACACGATGGCGATATATCCGGGCACTCAATTTAAAAACCGCGTTCCGACAGAATTGGAAGTGCGCGCCGACCCAGATCACGCTTATCGTATTCTGCATAACCTCTTTCGCAATGCGGCGCAGGCCATGCAAAAAAGCGAAGTCCGGCGCATCACGGTGTCTGCCGAAGTGACCGATGAAATTACTCATATCAGCATCAAGGATACCGGGCCGGGACTGCCGGAACGCGCGCAGAAAAACATCTTCCTTGCTTTTGCCGCTTCGCGCGGCGCGGAAGGGAATACCGGGCTGGGCTTGTCGATTTCCAAAGAACTTGCCACCGCTCAAAACGGGGACCTAATCTTGGTAAAAACCGACGAGAACGGCACACATTTCAAACTGTGCCTACCAACGGTGAAGCCCTAAGGCGCGGCGACGCTCCCTTCGCGGCGCGGGTCGGCCCCGCCAATTAACGTGCCATCTTCTTGGCGATAGATAATATGCAGCCCAGAGATCTCTCCGGCCGACCGCACGACTTTATGACCAAGACCTTCCAATTTGGCGACCGTTTTATTCGGCAGGCCAAATTCGACCGCTCCGGCCCCGCGATCAATTTCGTCCGTATTTTCTTTTTTCAAATCCTGTGATTCAAGCCGCACTTGGCCGTTGCGGGAAATAACATTGGGTAGCTCTATCGCTTCTTGCGGGGTCAAGTCCCAATCCAGAATTCCGACAACACTTTTTGCGACATAGGCGATAATGGAATTGCCGCCTGGAGAGCCTGTCGTGAACAGAAACTCGCCTTCCGGATTAAAGACGATGAGCGGCGCCATAGAACTACGGGGCCGCTTACCCGGAGCTACAGCGTTCGCGATGGGGTTTCCTTTCTCGTCAACGGCTTTGAAAGAGAAATCGGTCAACTGGTTATTGAGCATGAACCCATTGACCATGCGCTGACTACCAAAAGCGGACTCGACCGTTGTCGTCATGGAAACCGTCAGGCCGTCTGCGTCGACGACCGTAAAATGCGACGTACCGGGACTGTCCGGCGTTGCGTCTTTGCCACGAACAAAGTCAACGGGGTTTCCGGCTTCTACTTTGGCCAATACGCCATTTTGATGAATGAGTTCGGCGCGTGATTTTAAATAATCTTTATTCAAAAGAGGCTCGACAGGAACCTCAACAAAATCCGGATCAGCGACATATTTATCCCGGTCCGCATAGGCGAGGGCGGAGGCTTCGGAAAAGACGTGCCACCCTTTGGCCGTTTGTCCTAACTCGGCCATATCAAAGTTTTCCAGCTGGCCGAGAATAGACATAACGGCGAGCGGCCCAGAGGAGGGCGGCGTTGCCCCGCAAATGATATTGGCGCGGTAAGTATCACACAGGGCCTCGGATTTTTTCGCCTGATAGCTGGCCATATCAGAGAGCGCCATCGTTCCCGGGAGCGGTGCTTGCTGCGTTTTTGCAATTATCGCCTCCGCAATTGGCCCTTCAAGAAGTGCGCGCGGATTGTCCTGCAGCGCGCGCAAGGTTTCGGCATATGGCTTGTTATCCCGAAGGGTGCCTTCGGGAATAGGGCTCCCGTCTTCTAGGAAAAAATAATCACGGGCCTCGGCGTCATTTTTTAAAACATAGGCCCCCATGCGTTCGACTAAACCGGCAAGACGCGGGCTGACAGTAAATCCCTCCTCAGCCAGCCGAATGGCGGGCTCCATTTGAGTCCCCCAGTTCAAATTGCCGTAATCCTCATGGGCGCGTTCAAGCATAACCATGGCTCCCGGAACGCCTGTCGACCGTCCTGAAGCAATGCCTTCAAAATAACGTAGGGGCTCACCTGTTTCAGGATCTGTAAATAGACTCGGCGTTACATTGGCGGGGGCGGTTTCCCGTCCGTTATAATTCCAGACTTTAGCTGTTTCCGGATCGTAAACGACCATAAACGCGCCGCCGCCCAGACCGGAGCTTTGCGGCTCCACCAATCCTAATACGGTTTGCACGGCAATAGCGGCGTCTACTGCCGAGCCGCCCTGTCTTAGAATTTCGATGCCTGCTTCAACCGCCAAAGGGTTCGCGGCCGCAACCATGCCGGGGGATAAAGCCGCGGTCGTCTTAACGTTCTCAATGGCCAGCTTTTGGCTCTCGCCCGCCTCAGTAGTCTTTGGCTGTGTGTCCGAAGGCGCGACGCACCCTCCTAAAAACAGAGCGGTGGACAGGCATAGGGCAGATAGATGTTTCATAAAGGGGCCTTTATCGTATGAACCGCGACCCTAAACTTGCAGCATTTAAACCGCAAACGGGAATTGGAGCGAGCTTAAAATTGATTCAAGCAAAAAAAGATCTCTTGAATTTGAACTTTTTGACGCAAACTTCCGACTATAAGACGCCCAGCAAGTTCCGTATGTCATAGGCAGTAGCGTTTCAAAGGTATGATTGTGTTTAAAGCGAAAACAAAGCCAGTCTTACCAAAGCTCTTGAAGATTATTAGCTTTCTGCTTGGGGAGGGCAGTCTTCCTATACCCGTTTGCAGGAAAGGGCTTGCCCGTATCGGGTTCAGCCCCTAACTGCACGGCTTAGGAGAGATATTATGAGCAACCTTCATGACGACTTTCAGCCCTTATCCGGGCTCGGTAGTATTGCCGACGATTATGACGCTATATTTTGCGACATTTGGGGCGTCATTCATAACGGAAAGAAACCTTACCTAAAAGCCTGCGAGGCGCTGGAGCGGTTTCGCGAAACGCGCGGGCCTGTCGTTCTGATTTCCAATTCCCCTCAACCCAGTGTGGCCATTCCCGAAACCTTTGCCCGCATAGGTGTGCCGGGCGGCTTCTGGGACGCTATTGTGACGTCAGGGGATGCTACAATTGACGAACTTGCCAGACGGGCCCCCGGTCCGGTGTTCAAGATTGGCCCGGAGCGCGACGACGCTCTTTACGAAGAACTGGATATGAATTTTTCTGATCTGGACGAAGCCGAATTTATTTCCTGCACCGGATTATTCGAAGATGATGAAACGCCCGAGGATTACGAAGACCTCTTGAAAGAGGCATTGGCCCGCGAACTGGAGTTTATTTGCGTAAATCCGGATATAAAAGTGCGGTTGGGTGATAAGCTCGTCTGGTGCGGCGGTGCTCTGGCTCAGAAGTATGAGAAAATGGGCGGACGGGTGATCTATTCAGGGAAGCCGCATGAGCCAATTTACCGCCTGTCACGGGCGTGGATACAAGAGGTTTTAGGGCATGTGCCCGATGTTGAATGCATACTCTGTATCGGCGATAATATTTTCACAGACCTACTGGGCGCACAGGAACAAGGTTATGATTGCTTGTTCATTCAGGACGGGTTGCACGGCGAAACGGCCGAAAACTTCAAAGCTTTGATGCAAAAACACAAAGTCATCGCCCGCTATATCGCGCCGTCGTTGAATTGGTAGTCGCTGAGAAACTTATACAATTTCTCTGAGCAATAAATTTATCGTGGCAATCTTAAATTCGCAGTGATAATCCATTCTCTCACGAAAGAGGGATTTATGACTGAGACGGTAAAATATTATCTTGATGATTTATCCGTCGGGATGCGCGCGACAACTACCGCGATCATCACCGAAGAAATGATCAACACATTTGCGGATATTACAGGTGACCATAATCCGGTTCATGTCGACGCCGAATTTGCCGCCACAACTCAATTTGGCCAGAGAATTGCTCATGGAGCCCTGTCGGCCAGTTTCATATCAGCCGTTCTTGGCAATGACCTGCCAGGGCCGGGCGCGCTCTTTGTCGAGCTGAACCTGCGGTTTCGTAAACCGGCTTTTATCGGGGATGAAGTGATTGCCGTGGCCGAAGTGGCCGAGATCAATGAACGCTCCGGCCGCGTCAAAATGAGCTGCTATTGCGAAGTGAACGGACAGAAAATCTGCCGGGGCGATGCGGGCGTCTTTGTTCAAAAACGCCCTGCTGAGTAAAGCGTGAAAACGCTCACAACTTATACCGGGCTCTCCAGGGAAGATCAGGGCGCGGTCATAGCTTTGGGAAATTTTGACGGTCTGCACCGGGGCCACCAAGCCGTCATCAAAGCGGCGCAAGACATTGCGCGTGAGATGAAAGCGCCGATGGGAATTGGTCTGTTCCGGCCGCACCCTTATCGGTTTTTCAAACCTGACGCCGCGCCTTTTCGCTTGATGAGCGCGACGGTCCGCGCTGAAATCATGTCCGAGCTGGGCGTGGAGTTTCTTTACGAAATTCCTTTTACGCCCAGACTTCGGGATATGGACGACACAGAATTTGTAGAGCAAGTCCTGCATCAGGGCCTGGGCATTCGCCATGTCGTGGTCGGCGAAGATTACGGCTTTGGACGAAATCGCTGCGGAAATGTTGAAAGCCTGACGCGGCTTGGCGCGGTGCGCGGCATCGGGGTCACGGCCATGCCCGCGGTGGGCCTGCATGAGCGCTACGGCAAATATGGCAGTACGGAAATCCGAAAAGCCTTGCAATCAGGGGACGTCTTTCACGCCCACCATATGCTATCTCGTCCCTGGCGCGTGGACGGCATTGTGAAAGAAGGGGAAAAACGTGGGCGCACAATTAATTTCCCGACGGCAAATCTCGACTTCGGCGATCTCGTTCGGCCTAAATTCGGGGTTTATTGCGTCGAAATGCGGCTTGAGGGCGAAGAGACTTGGCGGCCCGGCGTGGCCAATACCGGGAGCCGCCCCACTGTGGACGGGAAAGAAGCGCGCCTTGAGGTTCATCTGCTCAATTTTGATCGTGATATTTACGGCCAGCACGTGGACGTAAGGTTTCGCAGTTTTATTCGTCCCGAGAAAAAGTTCGAAAGTTTTGAGGCGCTGAAAGAGCAAATTGCAAATGACGCAATCGGCGCACGGGCCATTTTTGGTTTGCCGCGTGGGTAATGCTTAAATCACGAATTAAATCGGTGTTTTGCTGGGTTTTAGCCCTGTTTTTCTTGGCCGCCGGTATTTTGCTGCACTTCATGGCGACGGATGAAGTCGCCCAAATTGTGCCGCCTTTTCTGCCCTTTCCAAAATTAATTGTAATCGTGACAGGCGTTCTGGAAATCCTGTTTTCCATTGGCCTTATCTGGCCAAAATGGCGCCGCCTTACGGGCATTGTTTTAAGTCTGTATCTTCTCGCTGTTTTGCCCGCGAATATTCACATGGCCCTCGAGGGCATGCCTCTGGGCGGCCAGGATTTGACCGCCTTTCAGCTCTGGTTTCGCGTCGCTCTGCAATTCCCGCTCATCGCCCTGATTTTATGGGCGAGCGGGTTTTGGGAAAAGCCTAAGATTTCCGGCGGGGCTTAGAGGCGTTCCCGCTCTTACCTTGCGCTTGACGCGCGGCGGTGCGTTTTGCGCGGCTTGGTTTTGCTTTTTTCTTAAATCCCTTGCCGGAATAAGACTGTGCGGCGCGGCCTTCCACCGTTTGCGGACGGGCACCTTTGGTCGGCGGTTTGCCGGAACGGGGTTTATCTGACCGAGGTTTATCTGAGCGGGGTTTAACGGAGCGGGGTCTGTCAGATCTCGGTTTATCGGATCTCGGCCTGTCCGACCGAGGCTTGTCAGACCGGGGTTTATCTGAACGAACTCTCTCGCCCCCTTGTTCCGAGCGTTCCTTTTTCTCCCAAGGCTTTTTCGAACCTGATCTCGCGCGCTGAGACTTATCCGCTGAACCGGCGCTGCCATTCCGATCAGATCGGTTTTGCCTAGGCTTGCCGCCTTCGCGGGACGGTTTGCCTGATTTGTCAGAGCTGTCCGACTTGCCGGACTTGCTGAAACGAGCTTTTTTCTTGGACTTACCGCGTCCTTTACGCGCGTCAGGCTTGGGCTTTTCAGGTGCAGGCAGAGCGTCACGGGAGTTTAGCTCTTTCAGCTTCTCGCTCATATCTTCGGGCATATCCATTTGCGGCAGTTTTTCGCCCAATAGCTTTTCAATATCGCGAAGATAATTTGCTTCGCTCTTATCGACAAAAGCCACAGCAATCCCAGATCGTTCTGCGCGTGCGGTCCGTCCAATTCGGTGAACATATTGCTCGGGCACATTCGGAATTTCGTAATTAAAAACATGGGTAATATCAGGAATATCGATACCGCGCGCGGCAATATCCGTGGCGATCAAAGTGTTGATCTTGCCGCTCCGATAATCCTCAAGCGCGCGCTGTCTCTGGCCTTGGGATTTATTCCCGTGAATAGCGATGGCGCGGATGCCAACTTTGGCCAGACGTTTCACGATCCGGTCTGCTCCGTGTTTCGTTCGCGTAAAGACCAGCGAGCGGCCAACATCTTCGTCGAGCAATGCGACGCTAAGCAAGTCCTGCTTATCAGCTTGGTTGACGCGGTACATGCGCTGCTCAACTTTTTCTGCCGTTGTATTGGCCGGCGTCACAGAAATATGAACCGGGTCGATCAGAAACTGTTTGGAAAGCTGTTTAATTTTTGGGGCTAAAGTGGCGGAGAAGAAAAGGGTTTGTCTTTGCGTGGGCAGTAACGGCACAATCTTTTTCAAGGCATGAATGAAGCCCATATCCATCATCTGATCGGCTTCATCCAAAATTAGGACTTCGATCTCTGCTAAAGTAATCGCCTTACGGTCAAGCAAGTCAATTAAGCGACCGGGGGTGGCGACAAGAACGTCATTGCCGTGAACGAGGCGTTTGATTTGACGCGAAATCGGTACGCCCCCATAAATACAGGCGACAGATAAATCCATCATGTGGCGTCCATAATCGCGAACCGCAACGGCGATTTGGTCTGCGAGTTCCCGCGTCGGCGCTAGGATAAGAACTCGCGACCCGCGTTTGGGCGCGTTTTTTTCCTGCGTAAAAATATGGTGGAGGGTCGGAAGAGTAAAAGCGGCTGTTTTCCCTGTGCCTGTCTGCGCAATGCCCATGATATCTCGGCCTTTCAGGGCGTCAGGAATAGCCTGCGCCTGAATGGGGGTGGGCGTGGCATGGCCCAGCTCGCGTAAAGCGCGGTCAAGCGGCTCGGCCAGGTTGAGGTCAGAGAATAAAGTCATGAAAATCCGAAGGGGAAACGACCCGCTACGGTCTGGTTGTTTGGCCCGCGGCCTAAGCGCGTCCGAGGCGCAAGTCAATTATAATAGGCAGGCACGGTGTAACCCCGCGCAGAGAACGTCTTCGGAATTAGGCAAAAATGGCGTTGGGAAGGGTGAGACACCATCCCAGCGCCATTTGTATCGGCGTTGAAGAAAGGCTGCTTAATAACTAAACGCTTACCAAATTCGCTTCGGTCTCGTCGCGGTGCTTTTTAAGGTATTTCATGAAGGGCGTCCCGCCTGTGCCCACATCCGGGTCATTGCCGGCCGCTTTGCGCGATTGCTTGTTGATGTAGCTCGCCGCATATTCCAGATGGCGCGAGCGGAAATCCGCCACAGCTTGAATGTTCGCATTATAGGCTTCGACGAGTCCTTTATGTCCGGATTGGCTAACAAATTCCCGTAAATTGCTTTTAGCGCGCACGTTATCAATGAAACGGCGGTGGGACGGCGGACGATAGATATGAAGTTGGTCGAGATAAGCCTTTAGGGGGTCGGCCGCATGACCAACACCGAGCAAGGCGTCCATGGACGGCACGATTGATGATTGCGACCCCGTTTGTCCGCGGAAAGATTGCGGCTTTCCTTCAAATTCGTCCACACCCTCATAAATAAGGCCGTTTGGAAGTGCAGGATTGTCTTTCCAACCGTGTATATAGGGGCGAACCCGCTCGAAGTAGATATAAGGGTCACAGCGTTCCGGCATACGATCAAATAAATGTTTCAAATCCACCCAAACTTTGGCCATATCTTCTAGGAGAGCTTGCGCTTTTTCGGCATCTTTCTGATCCGCAGCGTCGATTACATCACCGAAATGGGCAAGACATGCACCGGCCCGGGCTTCAATCGCGACATGGACAAGGACGAACCAAGCTTCATCTTGTCCTGCAAGAAATTTCTGAACCATGTAAATATTGGACAAATCGATTGGACCGTTTTCATCAAACCGAGCCCAATTATCGAGAACATAGCCACTATACGGCATGAGCGGTTGTTGCCCGATTTTTTTAGACAATGCAGTAATGGGAACTGCGAGCTTGCGGGGCAAAACTGACGGCGTCTCTGGCTCTCCCCAAACATAGGCCTGGATCATAAATGAGTAATGCACCATGGCCATTCGCGCCTCTGCGTCTGTCAAAGTGTCGACAATAGACCTGTCAAATTCGGGCAGGTTTTCGATCAGGTAAGATCTAACTTTCCCGGTTGGCATGACGTCGCATAAACGCATTGCTGTTTCTGCGGACTTTTTCAGAATTCCGCTCAATTGCACTTTGGCCGGGTCATGCCGGCAAAGAAATCCGCGTTCAGCGGACATATCGTAATCTTCAAGCTTAAGGGTCATAGCGTAAATCCTCTTTTTACACAATTATAGAGGAGTTTATCGTCAATTTCCTTGCATAATGCGTGTCTACAGTTTTATCTGTGCAATATATGAAAGATATTGATAAAATTGACGCGCATATATTGCGAAGTCTTGAATTGGATGGGCGTTTATCCAATACGGAGCTCGCAAAAAAGGTTGGCTTATCCCCGTCTGCCTGCCTCCGCCGCACGCAGGACTTGGAACGGCGCGGCGTTATCAAAGGTTACCGCGCTGTGCTTGACCGCAAACAATTAGGGGCAGGGGTCACGGTATTTGTCACCGTTGGACTATCAGAACATTCTCGACATTATTCTAAGGGGTTCGAGAAAGCCATGCTGGCCGCGCCTGAAGTCCGTGAGTGCCATAATGTCACTGGCTCGGTCGAATATTTATTGCGGGTCGAAGTTGCAGACTTGGAAAGTTATAAAAATTTTCACCGGGATACATTGGGAACGCTGTCCCATGTCAGTTCCATGACGTCCTATATCACCCTCGATTCACCTAAGGATATGCGGGCGTAACTTTAGTTAGCACTAGTCGTCGTGTCCGAAGTAATAACCCATTCGCCGCCAATTTTCTTAAATACCAAGGTGTAAAGTCCGGAAGCGGGTTCACCGTCTCTTTCGAGTTTCCAAGAGCCATGAACAATGGCGGCATCGGAACTAAGAACATCGACCTCATAGCCATCCGTCAGCAATTTCCCCATGATGTCCGGGTTTGGATAGCGCGTATAGTATCCGTCGCGGGTGGCCTCCCATCCTCGGCTGACTTTCCCGCCAGAGGCAAAGCGAAGCTCTGGCGATTTCCAATAGCTCTGCATAAAGGCGTCAATATCGCCGGCGCTCCAAGCCTCGTCTTGCGCGTCCAATATGGAAACAAGTTCCGCCTCAATCGCGGCTTTATCTGTTTGCGAAGACTGGCAGGCCGGCAAAGCTAAGGCAAAAAAAGCAAAGGCCAATAAAGGCCATATGGCGAGAGACTTTAAACCCTTACTCTGCATTCGGTTGAGACTGGTTTTGAATATAGTTCTGTATACCGATAAGTCGGATTTGATCCTGCTGAGTTTCAAGGAAGTCGAGATGATCTTCCTCGCTCGTCAGAATTTTGGCAAATAAATCCCGCGTGACATAATCGCGGACTTTCTCGCAATATTCAACTGCGTCGCGTAAATGCGGAATAGCGATTTTTTCAAGCTTCATATCGCATTCAATAATTTCTTCGACATTCTCCCCGATGAAGATTTTGTCTAGGTCCTGAAGGTTTGGGAGGCCGTTGAGAAATAATATCCGTTCGATAATCCAATCGGCGTGGTTCATTTCATCGATGGATTCTTCATATTCTTTGGCCGCGAGTTTGCTGATGCCCCAGTCTTTTAGCATTCTGGAGTGTAGGAAATACTGGTTGATGGCGGTGAGTTCGTTCTTCAACGCTGTATTGAGAAGTTCAATTACTTTGGGGTCGTCGCGCATGGTCATTTTCCTTCAATGAGACTGTGAAACCTGCATAGCAAAAAATGGGGAGGAGTTACAGGCGCTAAAGCGCTAAATTTAAAGGAAAGAGACGAGAGGCCTCTACTCTGCGGCGACAGCTGTCACCTTAGCCGCATTGCTATTCAGACGGTCCTGAATGGAACAGGCGCATTTTCCGCAATTAAACCGCTCGCCATAATGGGCCAGCACGCAACGGGCCGTTTTTGCACCGCAGGAGGCAGCAAAGTCGACCTTTTCCGTGTTGATCTGTCTGCAGACGCAATAAATCATGAAATCCATAAACAGCAATTGCAACTGATTGTCAATACGGTTGAGAATGATTTGCAGTGTAAATTACAGGGAGCCTGCAAAAAACAGACGCAATAGCTATCTTCAGATCTTTTGGGCTTTTGGCGAGAATGAGAAAAGTTTCTTCAGCATAATGTTGGTCGAGGTGGGCTTTTTAAATACTGTGGAGCGGGGGAAACGTTCTTCAATCTGATATTTATCGCCATGCCCTGTATGGAAAACGAAAGGTATATTCTTCTGACGTAATTTCTCGGCGGCCGGAAAAACATCTACCCCGCGTAAATCGACATCAAGAATAGCCCCGTCAATTTCTGCGTCTTCTATAAAGCGAAGACATTCTGGCAAGTTCATACAGGTACCAGCAACTTTATGGCCGATATCTTCTATTTCCATTTCGAGCTGTAGGGCAATCAGAGCTTCGTCTTCAACGACGAGGACGCGTTTTTCGCCGATGGAGCTCGTCTCCGAATTAGTCAATTTCACCCCTGCCGAAATTTGGCGGTCAGGTTCAGTCCGTTGTTCCATTCTCTGTTTATTTCCCCATCTAGCTGACGCATACTCATCGTCATCATACGGAACCCGAACCCGGATTCTTCAAAGTGCGTGATTTTTAACGCGGAGTTTGAAGACTCGTTCCAAAAAAGCGTCACAATCACTGCTTCCGGTGTGTCACTTTCTTCAAGAGCTTCTATTTTCCATGCAACGTTAATTGAGCCGCCTTTATCCGTCGACCATGCTCCGTATTTGAGGGCATTCGTAGCAAGCTCATGCAAAAGCAGTCCAAGCGGCGTCAACGTGCTCTGAGTAAGTTCTAGATACGCGCCCTCTATTTTATAATCACGCGACGCAGTTTCATAGGGCGATAGGAGTGCCCGAATTAGAGTTTCCAAATCCGTCACGTCTTTATTGTCTTCCGACACAGTAAGTGTGTGGGCACGGGAAAGGGCCAAAATACGGTCCGTAATTTTTCTTATGGCTATATCCGTATGTTTTTCATTGCGCCCGGTAAGCCTGACAATAGAAGTGATAACCGCGAAAAGGTTCTTCACTCGATGGTTCAACTCTTTTGAGAGAAGATCAGAACGCTGACGTTCCGCATCCACTTTTTCGAGTAGATCCAGGGTCTGATCTAAAGAGACAGCTCTGACAAAAAGATAAATAATGCAGGATAGAAGTAATAAGACGCCGCCCCCCATTGCAAGAAGCCGACGAAAGGAGCGTTTTTGAATGTCACGGGTGTTGGCCATGGAATCTTCCATTAACCCTCGTTCAATCTCATATAATGCATCAAGGTTTTGACGGATTTGACCCATAAGTGTTTTACCATCACCATTTCTGATCAGATCGACGGCTTCGACACGTCGTTCCTGTTGCGCCAAGTCCACTATCCTGACCATATCCGCAATTTTTTCCTCGGAAAGTTGCTCCACGTTGAAAATCAATTTAACTTGAACGGGTGTTTTTACGCCGTGTAACGTGGTGTTCAGGTTTTCTATCGCGGCACGGTAATCCTTAATGCCGTCATTAAAAGCGTGGAGGTCCTCAGAGTCTTCGGAAATCACATATCCGCGTTTCGCCGTCTCGGTTTCGACCAAGGCAAGTTGTATTTGCCGAATATTTTTTACGGTGTTGCTGGTCAGTGTGGTTTGTGCCTGCGCCGCCTCATCGGCCTTGAAGGCATCTACCGTGCCTTTAGCGCCCCAGACCAATAACATTGCAATCGCAACAACGATTGCGAGCAAGGCATGAATAGGTTTTAAGCTTTGAGTCTTCATGATGAATGGCTCTCCGTCCCATTCAAAATAATCGGCTTCAGAAGTCGCATAATGTCGTTTATCGGCCTAGAATGACGCTGCGAACAATTTTGGGACAAAACCATAAAATCTTTTCGATGATTGAATAATCTACCTAGGTAAATGTTCTCGGTAACTATCCAGGCAGGCTATACGAAATCGGCGCGCCGGGGCCAAGCGGAAGACCCAAGGCAATCCAGACTACAATCAGGATAACGCCTGAAATCAACATCCAGATGGAATAAGGGATCATCATGGCGGTCAGGCTGCCAATTCCAAACCCTTTTTGCCAGCGCTGAGCAAATACGAGGATAAGCGGGAAGTAAACCATCAAAGGCGTGATGATATTCGTCGCGCCATCGCCGACGCGATAAGCTGCGGTTGCGCCTTCGGGACTAATCCCCAAGAGCATTAACATCGGCACAAGAACCGGGGCGAGCAGCGCCCATTTCGCACTGGCGGACCCGACAAAGAGGTTGAGAAGCCCAGTAAACAAGACAATCAGACCCAGAGCGATTGGCAGAGGCAACCCACTGGCCTCAATGCCATTGGCCCCGTGAACCGCGCTGATAAGGCCGAGATTGGACCAGTTAAACATGGCAACGAAATGCGCGGCGGCAAAAGCGAGTACGAGATAGTATCCCATATCTTTCATGGCCTCGGCCATCATATCGACCAGATCACGATGGCTTTTAATTGTCCCGGCGGCGCGGCCATAAAACCAGCCTGCGGCCAAGAACAGGATCATGAATCCTGCAACCAGAGACCGGAAAAACGGGGTCGCCGTGACGTACCATTTCTGGCCCTCAACGGCGTTTTCATCGGCCAGAAGCGGCGTGCCGGGCGCGAAAGTCATTATCGCCCAGAGGGCGCAGACACCTAAAATAGCGAAGCCTGCATGACGAAGGCCTTTTTTCTGTCCCTCTGTGAGAGGTTTATCTTCTTGGCCATATTCTTCGGCTTGGCGTTCATCGGGCACCCATTTGCCAAGGCGCGGTTCGATAATCTTGTCCGTGACATACCAAATAACGGGCAAATAGATGACCATCAAAACAGCAATGAAGTACCAGTTACCTGCAATATTCATGACCCATGTTGGATCAATTCCGGCGCCGTCTACCGCTGCCTCGGTAATTCCGAATAAGAGCGCGTCTAGCTGACCAGGAGACACATTGGCGGAGAAGCCGCCGGACACCCCGGCGAAAGCAGCCGCAATACCGGCCATTGGATGACGCCCGACGGTGGCAAATAAAATAGCCGCCAATGGGATCATGACGACATAGCCTGCATCCGCTGCATGATTGGAGAGCATAGCGACCAGAGCCACGACCGGAGTCAGCAGATATTTCGGCGCGCCGCTAACGGCCTGGCGAATGCCGCTGGCAAACAAGCCGGAGCGTTCCGCAACGCCGGCACCGAGCATAACAACCAGAACATAGCCGAGCGGATGGAAGTGCGTGAAAGTCTTGGGCATTTCCACCCAAAGCCGTTGAATGTTCTCCGCCGATAACAGGCTTAACGACCGAATGATAAGGGGCGAACCGTCAGAATTTTCCTGAACTGGATGATTGGCAGTAAGGCCAAACAGGCTACACATCACAGAAATGATAATAAGCAAAACAATCAGATAGAAAAATATAAAGACCGGATCCGGGAGTTGGTTTCCGGTGCGTTCAACCCACCCTAAAAAGCCCTTTTGGGAAGAATTTTCTGAATTCGGTGTTTTTGTTTCTGCCATAGAAAAAGGGGTTAAACTATCCTAATCCCTTTGAAAAGTTTAACTTGTGTCCCCTTCACCTTTAGGAGTTAGAAATTACGCGAATGGCTTTTACATTTCGGCCTCGGCCCTAATCCGGGCCCGTTCGACAAGGGCCGGGTCGACATTTTCTTCGAGGCGGGCTTTTAAGGTTAATTTATCTTTGTCATACAAATCCAAATCTGGGTTTGTTTCGCTATTCTGGATTGATTTCAAAACCCAATAATAAGCGTCTTCAAAGTTTCGCTCCACGCCTTCGCCTTTAGCAAGGGTGAAAGCATATAAAAACTGACCTTCAGGATCGCCTTTTTGCGCTGATTTTTGAAACCAGGCCGCGGCCTGTTTTTCTGACTGTTTCGTGCCAACGCCTTGATAAACTAACAGGCCGTAATCCGCCATGGCGGCGGCATGTCCGCCCTCGGCAGCAACGCGTAGCCATTTAGAAGATTTTTGCTCATCCGGAGGAATATTAAAATTCTCGGCATACATAACGCCGGCGATATAGGCCGCGTCGATATTTCCGCCCGCCGCCGCCTGCTCATAGGCCTTAAGCGCCGCTTTTGGATCACTTTCAAACAAAGAATCCGCCAAGGCCTTAGTGCCTTTGGGATCGAAACTTTGTGCTGATTTTTCAAGCCAATACCGGGCCTGTTCAGGATCCGCCTTAACGCCTTGTCCGGTGCGGTACATATCGGCGAGTGCCCGCATTGCATCTGTCCGCCCGGCGTCAGACGCGCGGGTTAGGTAAGAGACGGCTTCTATTTGAGTAACGCCGCCTTGCTGACGAATTCCCATTTCGCCCAAAGCGACCAGCGCGTCTGGATGGCCTTTGATTGCGCCGCGATCATACCACTCCCGGGCGGCTTTCAAATCTATTCGGCCCGTTTCGCCTTTACGGAGAATATGCCCCACCATGACGGCGGCGTCAGAACTTCCGGCTCGGGCGGCGGTTTTGGCAAGGCTGAGCGCGGTATCTATTTTTCCGCCTTGATAGGCCTCAAGAGCGGCTTCGAAATTGGCTTGGCTTTCCACCGTATTGATAACGGGCTCTGCATAGGCAGGAGAAAGACTTACGCTTGCCCCGAGCACAGCGCAGAGAGCTGCGAGACCGCTTTGGCGGGCCCATCTCTGTAGTTCCATACGCCCGAACACACCGCGATAAAATCCGCGCCCGCCTCTATCACTTGTTTCGCATTGTCCACCGTGATGCCGCCTATGGCGACGCTGGGGATGACGACGGCTTCTTGCCACCATTGCAAAATCTCCAATTCTGCGCGGGTTTTTGGGTCTTTAGTGGACGTGTCAAAAAACGCGCCGAAGGCCACATAATCCGCGCCTGCTTCCGCAGCCTCAAAAGCGAGGCTCTTGGCATTATGACAGGTCACGCCAATAATCGCATCCCCGCCCAACAGTTCACGAGATGAAAAATAGTCCATATCGTCCTGTCCGATATGAGCGCCATCTGCCCCTATTGCGTCGACTAAATCCGGCCGATCATTCATCAGGACATCAACGCCATATTGATGACAGAGAGGCACAATCGCTTTCCCAGCCTGAATGAGAGCTGAATCGTTTAAGTCTTTCAAACGGATTTGCAGACAGGCGACAGGGGCTGCGGATAAAGCCGCCTCTAATTCTTCTAAAAACGCGCCGATGTCCGGGATAGCAGGGGGCGTAAGCAGGTAAATTTGACAAATATCGTTCATCTATGTCTCACTTAGGCCAGTTTCGATCCATTGGGGGTTTTGCTATCCGGACTGAACAGGACAATTGCGCCGTCCTCATTCGGAAAGCCCAAGGTCAGGACTTCTGACATAAGGGGGCCAATTTGACGAGGCGGGAAATTGACGACCGCCGCGACCTGCTTACCGACAATCTGGTCTGGCGAGTAGAGGTCTGTGATTTGCGCTGAGGATTTTTTAATACCGATTTCCGGCCCGAAATCGATTTGCATTTTAATCGCGGGTTTGCGGGCTTCGGGAAAGGGCTCTGCTTTCACAATAGTCCCTATTCGGATGTCCACTTTCAAAAAAGTCTCAAAATCGGTTTCAGCTATCTGGGTCATGACTGGCTTATGATTGATTTCCTTGGGCCGCGTCCAGTCCCTAATATAGACTAATTTTGTGTTTCAGCGTCAAAGCTGCCGGGGCGGCAGAAAGACTTGATTAAATAGAGCGATGTGAGAACATAAACAAAAGCGTTCTTTCGGAGTTTATTATGAAGCCTATTCTTTTAACTGGCATTGCCTTCGCCGTTCTATCCCAGGCAAGCTATTCCCACGCCCAATTACGCGACATCGCCGATCCGGAAGAGACCGTTAAAACTTCTGAAATGGACGCCCCGAAAACATCCGAAAAACTAACGGCGAATTACCTTGAGGGTGCTTGGGATAAATCCCGGACGGCTGAAATTCTCGACGATACAATGCGGATAAAATTCGACTATGACGCATTGGCGCTCAGCGAAGCCGAAGAAATCGCCGCACAGGATTTGATGGAAGCCGGGGCCCGCCTTCATACGCTCTATCTGGAACAGCGCCACCCACAAGCCCGCGCGGTTGAGGCCTATCTCAAGGAAGAAACCACTCGCGATGATCTGGATGATCTATTCCGCATTATGAAAGGGCCAATTGCGACGACGCCGGACAATAAACGCAAAGCCTTTCTAAATGTCGACGCAGAAGCGCCTCGCCGAAATGTTTATCCTGACGAAATCACGCGTGAAGAGATGGACGCTTTCCTTGCCGAATACCCTGAAGCGCGGGATGAAATTCTAGACCTCCGGGCCGTTGTAAAACGCGCAGATGAGGCAGAGAAAAAAGAGGCGTTTGACAAGCTGGACCTGTTTCCCGCTTTAGATATTCTCCACCCGGGCCTTCGCGAAAATATTGAAGACGCAGAGGAGTTTTTCGCTCTGCCTTATTCTGTCGCTTACGCCGAAGATATTATGTTTATTTATGACCGGCTTACTCACGCGGCCGAGGTCATGGAAGAAGACGATATTGCTTTTTCCCGCTTTTTAAAACTTCGCGCCGTGGATTTGCTGACGGATAATTATGACGGCGGAGACGCGGCTTGGGTCACAGGAGAATTCACCGGAAATCTTAACGCCCAGATCGGGAGCTATGAAACCTATGACGACGCCCTTTACGGTGTGAAGAGCTTTTTCAGCCTTTCTCTGCTACAGCGCGATATTGAAAAAAGTGAAGAACTTGCGGCCTCAATTGGTGATATTCAGGCGATTGAAGATGCGCTGCCTTACACAGCCAATAAAGAGGTGCGCAGCAATATTCCTGTCGCTGTCTATAATGTGATCGCGGATTACGGTCAGGCGAGAGGGACAAATACCGCGACCATCTTGCCGAATGAGGGCCATTTGTCCCGTCAATATGGCCGGACTATTCTAATCCGCTCTAACGTCCTGACGAATGAGAAAATCTTCGCGGATTCAAAGTCAGCCTATCAGGCGGCAATCGTTGACCGTCATCACGACGACCTCGAACTCGAGGGGAATTTTTACCGGACACTTTGGCATGAAATCGGGCATTATATGGGGCCGGACCAAACAAAGGACGGACAGGACATTGACGCGGCTTTGCAGGACACAGCCGACCTGATGGAAGAGATGAAGGCGGACCTGGTCTCGCTTTTCTCGGCACAAAAACTTCATGCCGCCGGGACGTTTAGCGACAAAAGATTACGCGCAATTTATGCCTCTGGTATTCTGCGGGTGCTCAATAAAAACCAACCTCGCCGCGATCAGGCTTACGGCACGATGCAACTTATCCAGTGGAATTGGCTTTTAGATAAGGACGTCCTGTCGATGGAAGACGGAAAGCTTACAATTAATTACGACCTTTATCCGGCTGCTGTGGAAAGCCTTTTAGAAGTCGTGCTCGACTTCCAATATCAAGGCGACCGAGACGCCGCGAATGATTTTATTGAACGCTGGACGGAATGGGACGCCGCCCTTCATGGCGAAATTGGTGATTTGATGAAAGCCGCGCCGGGGGCGAATTATCGCCTCGTAACCTACGAAGCGCTCGGCGAGTAAGCGAAAAAAGTCAGTCGACCTTGACCCAATTTGGTTCAGGGTCGGCCAATTTAGCCTTTATGACCGTGTTAAGAGATGACCGGTTTTCGGACATGCGAGCTTGGTAAGCCACAAATTCTGGGGCCGTTCGCAAGCTGTCAAAAGCCGGTCCTTCCAACATATTATCCGCCTGACCGAGGCTGATCATTCTATCAATCCAGGACAGGGCGTCTGTGGGGGTTTTACCGGAGGCTTTAAAAACCGCGCCTGCCCATAGTTGGTTGAGCTGATCAAAATCATAAGCGCTTTGATGGCCAAAATAGTCTGTCAGGCGCGACCGGTAGGGGGTGGATTTGGGCAGGCCCAGCTTGCCGAAGACAAAGCTGATATTCGCAAAATCGACCAAATTATCCGTATCGGCTTTGAGGGCATTATAGCTCTTTTCCGTGATAACTTTGTCATAGGCCGTGGCGGCGCGCTCATAGTCTTTCAATAGAAAGGCAAGGTAAGCTTTTTGTGTGAGGTCCTGCATTTTCGGCAGGCTTGCTCGCGCGGCCTCAAAATCCCCTTGTTCAAATGCAATGACGGCCTGCGTGTCCGCGCTGTTTTCCATTGCCAAAGCCTGGTCGAAAAGCTTCGCTTTGATGAATATTTCCTTCAGGATAATAGGCGGCGTCGGATCATTGGGGTTTAGGGCTTGCCCTTCTTTGGCCGAAAGAAAACTATTTAGGAAGTCACCCTCATAGAAGTAGAAAACGGACAAAGCGATATGCCCTGCGGGCTGCTCCGGATTCCATTTTATATTATCGAGTGTGGTGGCTTTTGCAGCTTTCCAATCGCCCGTGAGGCGCTGAATCCTGGCAATATTATTGAGGATGGAGGCGGAGAGAGGGTCAAGCGTTCTGGCCTGCTCAAACGCTTTCAGACTCTTTTCGTAATCGCCCTTTTTGGCATAGGCCTGCCCTAAACGGTGGAAAGCTACGGAATAATTAGGATTGGCGGCGACGGCTTTGAGGGCGTAATCAATGGCGGCCTGAGAGTCAGGACTTTCCGAAAACATATGATCATACATCGCCGCGCTTGTCAGGGTTTCAGCAGAGCTAGGCGATAGGACCAATGCCCGGTCAATATTCTTCCGCGCCTCTGTTTTGGCAGTCTCTCGCGGCAGGGCCCCATAGGCAAAAGCCAGCATATAGCTATCTGCCAAACCGGAATAGGCATGGGAAAATTTGGGGTCCAGAGTGATGACCTCTTCAAAATCACCGATAGAGGCCAGAAGCGGCGCCGGAAGCCGTTGGTTGGATTGCTCACGCGCTTTTAGGTAAAGCTCATACGCTTCGAGAGAGACTGTTCGGCCCGTTTCGCCTTCGGGCGTAAAGGTAAGCCGGCCTTTTAGCTCCTCGACGATGGCCGTCGCAATTTCGTCCTGAACATCAAAAATGTTTTTCGCCGTAAGCGGTCTGTCATAGGTAGCTGACCATATTTGATTATCATTCGTCGTTTCAATTAACTGCGCCGAAATGCGGAGCGTCTCACCCGACTTTCGAACGCTCCCGTCCAAAATATGAGAGACCTTCAGTGCGTCACTAATTTCCTGAACGCTTTTATTCTGGCCGCCAAAGGCAAAAGCCGAGGTACGGGAGGCTACACGCAAACCTCTGATGCGGGCGAGGACATTTAGGAGTTCTTCAGAAATCCCCTTGGCAAAATAGTCCTGATCCTTTTCAGCGGAGTAATCTTCAAAAGGTAAAACCGCTATGGACTGCGTGGATTGGTGGTCGCTCTCGGACGGACCGATAGAGGTCAAATCCGACTCGGTCGATTCGGTGGCTTGCGCCATCGCTTCGGGAGAAATTTCTGACAGGGTTTCAGTTGACGGGGCAGGGCGAATAAACTCCCCAAATGCCAAAAGCCCGCCGACGACTAACAACCCCACCAGGATAGCCCAGTCCAGTTTTCGCCCTGTCTGCGAGGCGATACTCTCATCCGAGGGGATAGCCTCTGTCGGCCTCACCCCGTCAGGCGTCATCTCAAACGCCCATGCCAAAACAATGGCTACCGGAAATCCGATGACCAAAGTTACTATAATCATTTTCATGACCCAGTCTGGCGCGCCGAAGCTGGCGGAGGTAATGGCGGCTATCTGCACCATGATCCAGCTGACAACGGCATAAGCGCCGGCGACCCGGAAAATATTGCGCCTACGCAGTTCTGAAAGTAACGATGTCAATTTGGCCCCAGAAGTTGTCTGGGGCCCTTATATCACAGGTTTCACATTCTGTCTGCTGGAATTAAACTTCCTTAAACTCAGGGAAAATAGCCCACGTCTGGCTATTTCTGAATCAGCAAGGACTTAATATTTACAAATTCCTTCACGCCAAAGCCGCCATGTTCGCGGCCATAACCGGAATCCTTGACCCCGCCAAATGGCATATTCGGAACGGCCAGGCCAAAGCGGTTGATAAAGACCATCCCTGTGTCGAAATGATCGCGAGCTAGCTCAATAGCTTTATCTGTATCGGTTGTCAGAATGCCGCCGCCAAGTCCAAATCGGCTGTCATTGGCAATACGCATAGCGTCTTCGGCATCTTTGGCTTTGATCAGGGAGGCGACAGGGCCAAACAGCTCGTCATCATAGGCGGGCTGTCCGGGCAGAACATTACCGAGTACCGTTGACGGATAGAAATATCCTTTACCGTCCGGCATTTCGCCGCCGCAAAGAATTTCGGCGCCTTTCGCAACGCTGTCCAGCACTTGTTTATGCAGATCGTCGCGAAGGTCTTTACGCGCCATAGGGCCCATATCAAATTCGTCCGACGTCGGATCGCCTGTGGTCAGTACCGACATGGCTTTGACATAGGCGTCGCGGAAATCATCATAAATATCTTCGACAACGATAAAGCGTTTAGCCGCGATACAGGTCTCACCGTTATTATAGACGCGGCCATTCACACAGACGTCGACGGCGGCCTCAATGTCGGCATCCGCCAAGACAATATAGGCGTCATTAGAGCCGAGCTCCAAAACGGTTTTTTTCAAAACTTTCCCCGCTTTTTGAGCAATCATGCGGCCCGCTTCTGAGCTGCCGGTCAGGGTGACGCCGCGAACGCGTTCATTGGAAATAATTGTGTCTGACTGCTCGTGAGAGATGACCAGTGTTCTAAAGAGGTGTTTCGGCAAACCTGCATCTTCATAAATTTTCTGAAGAAGCTTGCCGGATCCGGTAACATTGGACGCGTGTTTCAAAAGTACGCCGTTACCGGCCATCAGATTGGCGATGGAATAACGTATCACCTGATAGGTGGGATAATTCCAAGGCTGGATGCCGTAGATAACACCGATCGGAGAATAGGTAATGATGCCCCGCGTTTCATCGTCGATATCGCGGTCTTCATCGGCCAGTTCGGCTGGGCCGTTCTCCGCAGTGTACTCACAAATCCCGGCGCAAAGTTCGACTTCCTCATGGCTTTGAGACAGAAGTTTCCCCATCTCTTTGGTCATGAGCGCCGCGAGGTCATCCTTATGTTTCATCAAGGATTTGCCAATTTTTCCGATGACTTCAGCGCGCGATTCAAGACTTTCTTGGCGCCAGTCGAGATAGGCTTTATGGCAATTTTCAATTGCCTCGGACAATTCGAAATTGGTGAGTTTGGTATGACGCTCAATAACGTCTTCTGTGGCAGGGTTTATGGTGACTGTGGGATTCATGCGGCTTCTTCCTTTTCTTCATTTTGATCTTTTTCGTCCAAGAACGGATAATCAGTGTATCCGGTTTCATCCCCGCCATAGAATGTGTCGGGGTTGGGTTCATTCAGCTCCGCGCCGAGGCGGAAGCGTTCAGGCAGGTCGGGATTGGCAATAAAAGGGCGTCCGAAGGTGACGGCGTCAGCATGGCCGGTCTCTATCGCTTTGACGGCTCGCTCTGCATCATAATCACCATTGGCAATATAAAATCCGTCATATTGTTTTCGAAGATTTTTGATGAGCTTTTCATCTTTCCCGTCCGATTCATTTCCGGGGAAACGCTCGACGACGTGGAGGTAGGCAAGTTTGAAATCGGACAACATTTTATAAGTATAGGCAAAGGTACCTTCCTTATCGCTGTCGCTAATGTCATTGGCTTGACCGAGCGGAGAGAGGCGAACGCCAATACGCTGCGAGGGCCAGACTTCCATGACGGCTTCCAGCACTTGCCGCAATAAACGGGTCCGGTTTTCGATTGACCCTCCATACTCGTCGTCGCGTTTATTCGCGCCGTCTTGCAGGAATTGGTCAAGTAAATAACCGTTTGCGCTATGGACTTCGACGCCGTCAAAGCCGGCATTTTTGGCAAACAGAGCCGCCTTGGCATAATCTTCAATAGTTTGCTCTATTCCCTCTTTGGTCAGAGCCACCGGCTCAGAGCAGGCCTGGAAACCTTCAGCTGTAAATGTCTCTGTCTCGGCCCGAATAGCGCTGGGCGCGACCGGGGATTTTCCGTCCGGCAAGAGAGAAGTGTGGCTGATACGACCCACATGCCATAGCTGGCAGAAAATTTGCCCGCCCCCAGCATGCACCGCATCTGTGATCTTTTTCCAGCTTAACACATGACTTCCGTCATATATTCCGGGCGTGTCCAAATAGCCTTTCCCCATATCGGAAATCTGAGTGGCTTCGGTTACAATCAGACCGGCGGAGCTGCGCTGATGGTAATAGGTTTGCGCCATTGTTTTGGGCGTGCCGTCGGCTTGCGCGCGATTGCGCGTCAGCGGCGCCATCAGGACGCGGTTGGAAAGCTTGATCTCTCCCATCTCGGAAGGGTCGAAAAGTGGGGACGTATCAGTCATAAGTAAGGCTCGAATTTAAATGTCTATGCCCACCTAACGACAGCCTGCCTTGTTACGTTCCGAACAGAGGCCGATTTGCGCAGTGTTCCTTTTAGACTTCTGTAGGCAGGGGATTAAATCATCCAAATTCAATCTTCCCTTTGCGAAGCAAAAACGGAATAAAGACCTATGAGTGATGAAGATTATATGGCTTTGGCCCTTTCCCTTGCCCGCGCCCAAAAAGGGCGCACCGCCGAGAACCCGGCTGTCGGATGCGTGCTCGTCAAAAACGGGGAAGTTATCGGCCGCGGGGCGACGGCGGATGGAGGCCGTCCTCACGCTGAAACCATCGCTTTGATGAGCGCCGGGTCAGAAACGCGTGACTCTACGGCATATGTCACGCTAGAGCCCTGCTCGCATTACGGCCAAACCGCGCCCTGTGCCAACGCCTTGATAGAGGCAAAAATCGCCGCTTGCCATATCGCGGTGATTGACCCCGACCCCCGTGTCCACTGGCGAGGCGCGGCGCTTTTGCAAGAGGCGGGTATAGACGTGCAGATCGGCATTGGCGCGGAAGAGGCGTTCGAAATTAATGCGGACTTTTTCGCGCGGGTGGGGAGAATAGATGGCTAAGGGTGTTTTTATACATAACCCTCAATCGGTTTATGACGATCGACCGGAAGAATACTACAACTTCCCAAAAGTATATCTCTCTAGGGCAAAACCTACTGTGGGAGATTGGATTATCTATTACGAATCTGGGAAAGGGAGAGGGCGAAAATCTTATAAGGCTATTGCAAAAGTTAAAGCCATTCGGGAGGACTTCATCAAACCCGGCCATTATTATGCTGATATCGCTCCAAATACATATTTGCCATTTGACCAACTCGTGCCCTTCAAAGTTGATGGTCAACCAAACGAGTCATTATTAAGTTTAGAAGATGGGCGAATAAATGGTGGTCTAGCCATATCCGCCGTGAGACCAATATCCGAAGAGGATTTCGCAAAAATTGTGAACCTAGGCTTTGAAGACGAGTTTGCTGAATTGCCTCGTATTGATGAACTCCAGAACTATGATGAGCAAGGAAACTATGTTTCTGATTTCGCACAACCCGAATATGTTGTTCCGACTCCACGACTAACTTTACAGACTCTACAAAACCGTAAAGTGCGGGATAGAGTTTTTCGGCGCCAAGTTATAAAAGCCTACAGCAAAACCTGTGCTTTTACGGGCTTGAATTTCGTGAATGGTGGGGGAAGGGCAGAGGTTGAAGCTGCCCATATCCGTCCTGTTTCTAATGATGGGCCGGATGTTGTGAGTAATGGTTTAGCATTATCAGGGACAATTCATTGGATGTTTGACCGAGGTTATCTTTCGATTTCTGACGACCATGATATTTTGGTTTCTAGGCACGTAAATAACATTGATGAAATTGACCGCCTATTAGTGACAGATAGAAAAGCAATTATGCCAGTCAAAGAATCTGACTGGCCCCACCCTGCTTACATGGAATGGCACAGGGCAGAATGTTTTAAAACTTAATCCGCTAAGCTCGCTTTCAACGGCTCTTCCTGAGGCATCCCGATGGCGTGGAAGCCACCGTCGACATGGTGCGTCTCGCCTGTGCAGGAGAGCCCCAAATCTGAGAGCAGATAAAGCGCTGCGCCGGCGACTCCTGCCGGATCCGTGTGGTCTTGCATCGCCGAGGCGGCTTTGTTGAAGCGGAACATGTGCCGGCCGGACCCGATACCGGCGGCGGCGAGCGTCTTGATTGGGCCTGCGGAGATAGCATTGACGCGAATGCCGCGCGGACCGAGATCGGCGGCGATATATCGGGTGGAGGCTTCGAGAGCCGCTTTTGCCACGCCCATCACATTATAATTTGGGATAACGCGCTCAGATCCTAGATAGGTCAGCGTGACCATGGAGCCGCCATCATTCATCATTTCAGAGGCGCGGCGCGCCGCATCGACGAAGGAATAAGCCGAAATATCCAGCGCAGATTTAAAGCCCTCGCGCGTGGTATTATCCACGAAGGAGCCGGCAAGTTGATCTTTCCCGGCAAAGGCAATCGCGTGAACGAGAAAATCTATCTTGCCGAATTTTTCTTTGAGCGTCGCAAAAGTGCTGTCCATGGTCGCGTCATCTGTGACGTCGCATTCGCAGAGAATGTCAGAGCCAATGCTCTCGGCGAGAGGTTTAACGCGGCGGAGCAGCGCGTCGCCCTGATAAGTAAATGCGATCTCTGCGCCTTGCGCCGCGAGCTGACGGGCAATTGCCCAGGCAATGGAGTTCTTATTGGCGACGCCCATTATGAGGCCTTTTTTGCCTTTCATCAGGTCGCCTTTTGGAAAGCCTTCCAGCGCTTTGGTCATATCAGTCATGTGTCGTCCTGTTCGTTTGATTTGCAGGGATTATATGGGATCGAACAGAATATCACCATAGTCAAATCTGCCGAATTAATTTTAACGTAGATTAAGTAATTCGACAGAGAATTTAGGTGTCACATTCTAAATTAATTCAATACAACTCAGGGAAGCATTCGGTTCTTCCGATTCGGGTTTAGAGGGAAATGTGGTGGCGCAGACTTTACAATATAAGCCTAGAACAGAGCTATCTGGGGGGAGTTCGGCTACGCCTTTGTTGAACCCATCAGAGCTGGTTTATTGGATGGGGAAGATTGATCAGGCTCCCACGGCTCAGGAAGCTTTTGACGTATATTGCAAAGCAATAGAGCCTTTTGGTTTTGACTTCATTTCTATGGGTCGATTATTGCCCGCTCGCCCCGGCGTGCAATCACCACAAAACGTCCCCCGACAGTTTCATCTCTCCAAGGGAGCGGATGAATGGATCAACAAACTGGTGAGCACGGGAGATTTGATCACTAAAAGCCCGCTCGTCCTGCACGGGTTCCGTGTTTCTGTTCCCTTTCGCTGGCGCGAGGCTTGGCAGAATTTGACCGAAGAGCAAAAAACCCATGTCGAAGGAACAAAAGCTGCGGGGCTGAATTATGGAATTTGCTTTCCGATAGTTAAGGACAGAACAGCCCCCGGGTTGATGTCTATGGGGCGAGAGAAGGAATTTGAATTGGAGCTAACCGATATGGTCAGCCTCGAAACGCTTGTTCGGCAAGTCTTTGATGTCATGTACCGTTTGACGGAGATGCCTGAATCTCTTGGCCAAATCACTTTAAGCGAACGAGAACGGGAGGTCTTGTCCTTGGTCGCGCAAGGAAAAACGAATTGGGAAATTGGAACAATTTTACAAATTTCAGAATATTCTGTGCGGGATTACCTGAAGGATTTGTCCAAACGAATGGCGACCTCTAATCGCACTCACACTGTGACGCGAGCGATACGTTTGGGGCTGATTTTACCCTAATAAACGACGCCGATTGAGGGCGGCCTTAGGCTAAATTTCTTTATCCTACATTTGTAGGGTATGCGTGTGAGGTGAAGGTATCATAAGGGGATGCGTGGTGACGTCTCAGTCAATCCCTATTTTCCGCTCAGTGCCCCGGCTGGAAGATGTTGACTTCGGGCGCGGGACAGTCACTACGATTTTATCATATTCAGCGGATTAGAATTTTCGGGCAATGCCCAACGCTACCGTCAGCCCGGTATTTTTTGGTGATAGAGGGCTTTCTTTGATATCACCCATAAGCCAAGTGTGATTGACGAGGCCGACAATCTCATAATCCTCGTTCAGCTCATAATATCCTGCGATGTGGGCGCCCAGTGAGGACAGGCCATCATCATTGGAAAGCGGTGCCAGGCCGGAGGCAGCCGCTTGCCGCGAGTCAATTCCGTAATTCGTGTCCAGTAAATCGCCTGTGCTGAAAGTGGCCCGCACGCCGGGAGTCAGCGTAAACCTGTCAGTCGGTTTGACGAGAGTGGTGAGCAAAGTGTCAAGCTTTGCGCCGTCATGATCTGCCCCGATAGGAACCGTTCCGACGACATCTAAGGCTGCGAAAGGAAGATTAGCGCGTGCAAAGACTTTCCCGCTCCCCCCCGTACTTACGTCGAACGCTTCTTCATAACTTGTGCCGCCGAATGGAGTGTCCTTTCCGTCCCGGCCAAAGGCCACATTTGCGGCAGCGCCTAAGCGAAGCTTGTCATTATTAATGGCGTAGACGCCAGCGCCCAAAGCCGGGTTAAGGAAGAACCGCCCTTTATAGGTTGCGTTGACATATGGCAGCACCAGCAGGTCTGTCTCTTCGCTGCCGACATAACTATCAAGGCTCACGCCAGCGATGCCTATAGACGCTGTGCTCTCCGCTTTATCCGGCGGGATGTCAAAGATGCTGGTTTGTGCTTCGGCAAATGCGGCGACGCTCCAAAGCGCCGTTGTGCCCAGAATTAGGGACAAAAATTTCATGATGGTTCCTTCGTATATGTGAAGGTTATACGCGGCAGAATAAAATTCGTGCCATCATAAAAAAGTTACAGACCATTCAAACATGATTGAACGGCCTGTTTTAAAATATTCTAGATTTTTGAGAAAATCACACTGCCATTCGTGCCGCCAAAACCGAAACTGTTCGACATGGCCGTTTTAATTTCGGTTTCGACCACTTCCTGCGCAATGTTAATCGTCGCGATTTCCGGATCAAGATCGAAAATGTTGATGCTAGGGGCAACGAAACCGCGATCCATCATCAACAAGGTGTAAATGGCTTCCTGAACGCCTGCCGCGCCCAAGCTATGGCCTGTTAGGCATTTCGTGGCAGACACATAAGGACCGTTATCGCCAAAGACACGGTTAATCGCGGCGCTTTCTGCGATATCACCGACCGGCGTCGAAGTGGCGTGGGGATTAATATAATTTACCGTTTCAAGCCCGGCGTCTTTCAGGGCCATGCGCATGGCACGCTCTGCGCCTTCGCCGCTTGGCGCCACCATATCATGGCCATCAGACGTGGCAGCATAACCCGTGATCTCGGCGTAGATTTTCGCGCCGCGAGCTTTTGCGTGCTCATATTCTTCGAGAACCAACATGCCTGCGCCGCCAGCAATAACAAACCCGTCGCGGTCTTTGTCAAAAGCGCGGGAGGCTAGCTCCGGCATGTCATTATATTTGCTGCTCATCGCGCCCATAGCGTCAAAGAGCGAGCTCATCGCCCATTCGATTTCTTCACCGCCGCCGGCAAACATGACGTCTTGTTTACCCCATTGAATTTGTTCGGCGGCCGCGCCGATACAATGCAGTGAAGTCGTACAGGCGGAGGTAATGGAGTAATTTACACCAAGGATTTTGAAATGCGTCGCGAGCGTCGCAGACACTGTAGACGACATAGCTTTCGGCACAGCAAACGGGCCAATCCGTTTCGGAGAGTTATTCTTGCGAGTGATGTCTGCTGCCCGGACGATTTCGATAGCGGAGGGACCGCCGGATCCGGCGATAATGCCTGTGCGTTCATTTGAAATAACAGATTCGTCAAGTCCGGCATCCGCAATGGCTTGATCCATAGCGACAGCGCTCCATCCGGCCGCATCTGCCATGAAACGCATGGAGCGTTTGTTCACATAGTCTTTGGGGTCCAAATCCGGACGTCCGGAAATTTGGCTGCGGAAGCCAAGTTCCGCCATTTTTTCATCTTTCGTGATGCCGCACTTCCCATTTTTCAGGCTTTCAGCGACACTGTCTGCATCATTGCCGATGCAGGAGACAATTCCCAATCCGGTGACAACCACACGACGCATTAAGCTTCTCCATCTTGAGGTACAAATAAGCCTACCCGAAGATCACTGGCTTTATAAATTTCCACGTCATCGGCGAACATGCGACCTTCCGCGATTCCGAGGACGAGTTTACGGCGTATAACGCGTTTGAGGTCAATTTCATACCGAACTTTTTTGACATCAGGTGTAACTTGTCCGGTAAATTTTACTTCTCCCACGCCAAGCGCACGGCCGCGGCCCGGAGAGCCGGTCCATCCTAGCCAAAACCCGACGAGTTGCCACATAGCGTCCAGACCTAAACAGCCTGGCATGACCGGATCGCCCCGGAAGTGACATTCAAAAAACCAGAGGTCAGGATTTACATCCAGCTCTGCCACTATGTGGCCTTTGCCAAATTCGCCGCTCTTGTCGTCAATATGCGTAATCCTGTCGAGCATCAGCATGGGGGGCAGGGGCAATTTAGCATTACCCTGTCCAAACAGGCTCTTCTCACCGCTGATGATCAGCTCGTCATAATTATAGGAAGGCTTAATAAGGTTCATAAAAAATCATAGCTCATATATCGAATAAAGACCCTTGATAAAGGGCCTTGTCCCAAACTCAAGAGGAAAGCCGCCAGAGGATGAAAAAGCCTGCATATCAGGAGGGCGCCTTTACATCGTACCGCCTGATCGCGGCCGAAGCGGGCGGCCAATCAGGGCGCAGCGCCAAAGCGCGCCGCAAGTCGAGATATGCGGCTTTGTAATTTTCCTCCCGGTCATAGGCGAGGGCTCTGTTAAAGAGCGCTTCCGGCATTTTTTCCAACGGCTTAGTCTTTCCCAGGTCAATGGCTGTGCTCAAAGCGTCAATCGCTAGGCGGTAATCCTCCATATAAATTAGGCCGGCTCCGTAATTGATATAGGCTTCGGGAAGGTCAGGAGCGTAGTTAATCGCTGTTTCATAATGGTCGCGACTTTTATCATAGTCTCCGGCTCTCATATAAAGAATTCCTGTATTTATATGCGTCGCGGCTTGGTCCTTTTGTAGAAGACCAATTTCTAAGGCCGCGCGGCAGGTTTGTATAGCCTCAGACGTTCCGGGATTGCCGTCTCGGGTCAATTTATAGCAATTTTCGGCATCGCCTGAGCCGACAACCATAACCTGCCCGCTGGCCGCGACGGGCAAGCTTAGCAACAATGCGGCCAATAGTGATCTAATCATGCCCGCTTATATCACGAAAAAGCATTTCGCGATATCACCTTTAACCGAAGGCAGTTCAGCTCAGCAGTTTAGGTAAGATAAATGCGGAAAAAGCGCCAATTACCCATACGCCAAACCCAATGTACAGAATCCATCCTCCAAAACGTCTTAGGTTGGAGCAGAGTTTAGCTTGCGCCGGATCTGCGGGGCAGGGCATGTTCCGGGTCAGGTAGCGCACACCCCAGGCAGCGAAGAGCAAAACAAGGCTGCCGCCAAAAACCAAAGGTTTGTGAGCCGATAACCAGATGAGTTGCGGGATATTGGCGGTGAGAGAAGAGAGGGCGGCGCCCATACCGAATGTGATCATCACTGCCGGAAGTGTGCAGCATACCAGCGTCGACAAACTGGTTGCCAGAGCTATTGCGGGCGCAGCCGTTTCGCGGGTTGCCAGGTTCAAGCGGCTCATGGCTATTCTGCTTTGGTCTCGACTTTAAGGTCTGGTTTATGGGTAATTTCCGTCACGCTATACCCTGCCTTTTTCACCAATTTTGTAATTGTTTCGTCATCAAGGGACTGACCGTCTTTAAAGACGATGGACAGCTCTTTAGTATCTAGATCGACGTGAGTTGCGGCAACGGCGTCATTTTTTTTGAATGTTTTGTTCAAAGCGATAGAGCAGAAATCACAGACCAACCCGTTCAATCCGACCTTAGTGTCAGCTGTTTGCATAATGACAGCTGGTTCGAGACTGTCTTTTGCGTGGGACGCGATCGGCGCGGATAAAGCAAGTGTGGTGCCAATCAATAGTGATGTCAGTCTCATTTTCATCTCCTTAGAAACGGTGAACGTAATTTAAAAGGGGTTCGCCTTGGTCGTCGACCCCGACTTCCAGCAGGCTAGGGCCTTTAAAAAACCGGAGTAGCGCTGTTGCCCCTAATTCATCTTCATTGCGGCGGCTCTCGGGGCGGTGGTGGCCTTCGATCATAATCCATGTATGAAGCGCGCCAGTATTGGCGACATATGGGGCTACGCCTAATCGTCCATGGTAGCTGGAATATTCGTCAAACCGTCCATTATCCCAGTGCTCTGCCGCAGCGGAGACGAAATAACGGCGGGTTTCCCAATCGCCCGAAACGCCTATCATCAGGGCTTCGTCGTCGTCTCGCGCGAGGGAAGACGGTTTTTCATCATTGACCACCCCTACGGCCACGCGGCCATAAAGATTGGCTTGGCTGTCACGTTTATTCCAGCGTTTTAAAAGTCGGTTTGCCTGCAGGCCCGTAAAGACAAAGTCTCGATCCCGATCATAAAGCAGCCTCAGACCAAGACTGTGTTTCGTGTCCAGAGTATAATGGGCATGGAGACTGTTTTGGTCAGCATCATTTTTTATCATCAACGTCCAGGCGTCGGGATAAGAAACAGGCCGCGCCTCGGCGAAAGACGCCCCCAACAGCCACAGGGCAAGCCCCCCGATATATTTCAGACCCGCATTGGACATACCCCCCTATGGTATGTTAGGGGTGGAAAATCAACGGGTAATTTCATAAAGTCGTCACCATGGAAGATTGTCATGAATCAAGATCAGAAAGGCGACAGGGGTGTCGTAAACGTTTGTCCAGAATTGAAGGGCAGGTCCGCGGTCTGCAGAAAATGATCGATGAGGATCGTTACTGCATCGATATTCTTATCCAAACCAAAGCGGTGATTTCAGCCATTCAGAGAGTGGAGGGCGAACTTCTCAAAGACCATATTGATCACTGCCTAACGGATGCAATTAAGAGCGGGGACGTCTCCGCACGGGAAGAAAAAGTCGCCGAGCTGGTTGATCTTCTTTCAAAAAGATAATTTGAACGGGCGTAAGCTGAACAGGAGGAATTAGGCATGACTAAGAAAGCTGTTCTTTACCGAATGACCGAGCCAGTTCACCTCTGTCCTTTTGGATTAAAATCAAAAGACCTATTGCGCCGAAAAGGGTTTGAAATAGAGGATCATCACCTAACAACCCGAGAAGAGACGGATGCCTATAAAAAGAAAGAAGGCGTTGAGACGACCCCTCAAACTTTCATCGAAGGGGAGCGGATTGGAGGCTATACAGATTTACGTCGCCATTTCGGTCTGCATGTCCGCGAAGACCAAGAAACAAGTTTTCGTCCAATATTAGCAATTTTTTCGGTCGCCGCTCTGATGGCGGTCGCGCTTTATATCGGAAATGGTCGTCCTGTTTCCCCAGTCCGACTAGTCGAGTTTTTCGTAGCCATTAGTATGTGCGTTCTAGCGATACAGAAGCTTCAGGACCTACAGAGCTTTTCAACAATGTTTTTAGGTTATGATGTTTTGTCACGAAAATACATGCCTTACGCTTTTTTCTATCCCTTCGCGGAGGCCGGTGCCGGTATTTTGATGCTCGCGGGTGGCATATTCGGTCTAATCGCCGCGCCTTTTGCCTTTTTCATAGGAACGGTCGGCGCTTGGTCGGTTTTCAAGGCGGTTTACATCGACAAACGGGAACTGAAATGTGCCTGCGCCGGAGGGGATAGCCAAGTCCCGCTTGGCTTTGTCTCGCTCTCGGAAAATCTTGCCATGTTGGGAATGGCGATCTGGATGGTCGTGAAAGCTTTTGCGCTTTCGACGCCCGTCTAAGCTCAGATAATTTTGAGAAACCGCAAGATCGGCAAAACCCCTTTATGCCGGTCAACATGGTAGGTCTCGAGCCCTTGCTTGCGCGCGGCTTTGACGTTCAGCATTGTGTCATCGAAGTAGAGAACTTCGCTTGCCGAAACGCCCATTTCTTCGAGCGGAATTTGAAAGCTTCGCTGTGCGGGTTTGGCCACGCCCATAATATGGGATGCAAAACAGTCGTCGAAGACGTCTTCCAGTTGAACCATTTCGTGCAAGTGCGCCCAATGCAGGGCATTCGTATTGGACAGACAGGCTAGTGTGTAATTCTGCCTGAGGGTTTTGAGCGTTTCCAGCGTGTTTGGAAAAGGAGGATGAACCCAACTATTCCAAAGCGCGGCAAACGCTTCGGGCGGCATGTCCATATCGAACAGTTTGACCATTTCGGTGGTGAACGTCAGGTCATCACATAGACCCGCTTCATAGGCGTTGAATGTTTCGGATTGGGCGAAGGTTTCCACGATAGTTTCGCGGCTCACGCCCTGCCGTTCCATCAGGCTCTCGATTCCGACCCAAGGCACAATTACGCCGCCAAGGTCGAAAAGGAGGACGTGTTTCATGACGCTATGGCCACTTCACCAAAGGCGGCATGGAGCTGAGGATCGTCTTTACATTGCCGCCAGTTTTTAAGCCAAATGTCGTGCCGCGGTCCCAGAGCAGGTTGAACTCGACATAACGGCCCCTCGTAATGAGCTGTTCCTCGCGGTCTGCCTCGGTCCAGGGCTCATTCATACGGCCGCGAACTATGGCGGCGTAAGTTTTGACGAAATGCCGACCTACGTCTTGGGTGAAAGCAAAGTCGGCTTCGAAATTGCCGCTATTAAGGCGATCATAGAATATGCCGCCTGTCCCGCGCGGCTCGTCACGGTGGTGAAGGTGGAAGTATTCATCGCACCAATCCCGATACCGATTGTAATCAGCAACCTCATGCGCGTCGCAAGCGGCTTTCATTCCGGCGTGAAAGGCGAGTGCATCCGGAGCGTCGGGGCGCCTGTCTTTGGCCTGAGTCGGCGTAAGGTCTCCGCCGCCGCCAAACCAATCCTGTGTCGTCACAATATATCTCGTGTTCATATGAACGGCCGGGATATGCGGGTTTCTCATATGCGCGATGAGCGAAATACCTGCTGCCCAGAAGCGAGGGTCTTTGTCTGCGCCCGGAGTGCGGGCGGCCATTTCGGGCGTAAATTCGCCTTTGACTACAGAAATATGGACGCCGCATTTTTCAAATAATCGGCCCCGAAGCATTCCGCCCGTCCCGCCGCCGCCATTTTCAACTTTGCGCTGCCAATCCTCGTAAACAAATTTACCGGGCTCTCCGGGGTAGAGATCAGAAGGCGCTTCGCGCTCAAGCGTTTCAAACTCCGCGCAGATTTCATTCCGTAAGGATTTAAACCAATCTGCGGCGCGGGTTTTTCGGGACTCAAAATCAGTCATGGCAGCCCTTTACGGTAAGCTAGCTGTTTGCCGCAAGGCTTCATAAAGCGTCACGGCGACGCTGGTGGCGAGGTTGAACGAGCGGGCGATCGGCGCGATAGGAATGATGACGCGGGCGTCGGCGCTTGCATGCACCTCATCAGGCACGCCCGCGCTCTCGCGTCCGAATATTAATGTGTCTTCTGATTCGAACTGAAATTCCTGCAATTTGGTTGCGCCTTTTGTGGTGAGCAGAACAATTCGTTTTTGTGGCTTGAAATCCGCCCAGCTCGTGACGCGTTGTAGCCCTCCAGGAGGGTCGTAATCCATTGCGGCGCGGCGAAGGGCTTTTTCTGACAAGGGGAAGCCGCAGGGCTCTATAACAGAGAGCGGAACGTCAAAGCCCGCGCAGAGCCTCATCACCGCACCTAAATTGGCGGCAATATCCGGTTGGAAGAGCGTGACAGAGAGATTTTGGGCCATAAACAGCCTCTTACACGAAATAAAACTGCAATAAATCTGTGAATTGCGGCGTCTTGCCGCGAATAATCTGTGGCATTACAAGATATATAAGGTTAGACACCCGCCCAAATACATTAAATTGACCGCAGGAGTGGACAGACCATGTCCGATACCGTGAAAACAGACGAAAACATTGATGGCGATAAGCGCGATTTCATTTTTATCGCGACAGGCGCCGTAGCCGCAGCCGGAGCCGCCTCGATTGCTTGGCCCTTGGTTGCCCAAATGGGCAAGGCCGCCGATACACTCGCGGCAGGGTCCATTGAGATTGATCTTTCCAAGATCGCAGTGGGGCAGCAGCTCAAAACCCTTTGGCGCGGCAAACCCGTTTTTGTTCGTCACAGGACAGAAAAAGAAATTGCCGAAGCAGAATCAGTTGATGTGAGCGCGCTACGCGATCCGCAAACGGATGAGGAACGCCTTGTTCCTAATGCAGAAGGTAATTTGGAACGGGCCTTTCTGGTAATGGTCGGCGTTTGCACCCATTTTGGTTGCGTTCCCGTCGGCGAAGCCGGAGACTTTGACGGCTGGTACTGCCCATGTCATGGCTCACATTATGATACGTCCGGACGTATTCGTAAGGGACCGGCCCCGACAAACATGGTCATCCCCCCTTATACATTCGTTTCCGACACAGTGATCAAGGTAGGTTAATATGTCAGGACATCCTTCTACTTACGAACCGAAATATGGTGCGACGAAATGGATAGACCGTCGTCTGCCTATTATTCGCGTCGGCGCAGACTTTATGACTTTCCCGTCTCCGCGGAATTTGAATTATTGGTATACTTTTGGCGGCATTCTTACGCTTTGCCTCGTGACCCAAATCATCACTGGGATTATTCTGGCCATGCATTATGTGCCGAATGTTGACGGCGCGTTTGAGTCTGTTCAGCGTATTCGCCGCGATGTACCGTTTGGGTGGCTCTTGCAGCCTATGCACGCCGTGGGCGCTTCGATGTTCTTTTTGGCCGTTTATATGCATATGTTCCGGGGACTCTATTACGGGTCTTACAAGGCCCCTCGGGAGCTGCTCTGGATTATCGGGTGTGTGATTTATCTCATTATGATGGCGACGGCCTTCCTCGGTTATACCTTGCCGTGGGGACAGATGTCCTTCTGGGGCGCCACCGTGATTACAGGTTTCTTTGGCGCGGTGCCGGTTGTCGGCGAAAGCCTGCAGCAATGGCTCTTGGGCGGATATGCCGTGGATAACGCCACGCTGAATCGCTTCTTTGCGCTTCATTATCTTTTACCATTCATAATTGCCGCTCTGGTCGGGCTCCATGTTTGGGCTCTGCACCATGTTGGACAAAACAATCCGATCGGCGTGAGCGCAAAAACTAAATCTGACACATTGTCTTTCCATCCGTTTTATACGGTCAAAGACGCTTTTGCTGTCGCGGTTTTCCTACTGATTTTCGCTTTCTTCTTGTTCTATCAGCCGGACGCTCTGGGGCATGCGGATAACTATATTGAAGCGGACGCTCTAAAAACGCCGCCGCACATCGTTCCGGAATGGTATTTCTTACCCTTCTACGCGATTTTGCGGGCTGTGCCGGATAAGCTGGCCGGAATTCTCTTGATGATCAGCGCGATTGTTGTGCTGTTTGTCTTGCCTTGGCTGGATACGTCGAAGGTAAAATCTCTTCGTTTCCGTCCGGTTGCGAGATGGTTCTTCTTTATCTTCCTCGTTTTCTGCTTCATCCTTGGGTGGTGCGGTGCGGGAACGCCGGACAACATCGCAATTCCTTTGGGTGACACAGGCATTACTTTCTACCGCCTTTCCCAGATTGCGACGATTTACTACTTCGCTTACTTCTTGATTATCCTGCCTGTATTAGGCTTGGTTGAAAAACCTCTGGCCAGACCGGACTCTATTACGAAAGCTGTTCTAGGGGATCAGCCTCGCGGCGGTTCAACGGCAGCGGCAGAATAACCTCGAAACGTGAAATACACCCCGCGCGGATTGCCGCGCGGACCCTTAAAGACAGAAAATATACGGGCTAGAACATGGCTTCCAAACTTCTAAAATCCTTTCTTGTTGCCGGCGGCGCTTTAGCCGTCATAGCGACGGGCGCAGCTTTTGCCGCTGGTGGCGGTACTGGCGACTATAAGATGGTGCACAAGCATTGGCACTTTAATGGCCCATTCGGCACTTATGACCGCGAAGCAATGCAGCGGGGCTATCAGGTTTACCGGGAAGTCTGCTCGAGTTGTCACCAACTGAAGCATCTGTCATTCCGTCATTTGGGCGATAAAGGCGGCCCGTTTTATCTTGAGGATTACCCAAACCCGAATGACAATCCTTATGTGAAGAATTTTGCGGCGGATTGGCTAATCGAAGATATTGACCCTGAAACAGGGGATGTCACAGAACGCCCTGGAACAACATCAGATAAATTCCCTTGGTTTTTTACTAATGATGCGGCTGCGCGGGCGTCCAATGGCGGAGCGCTACCGCCGGATCTATCTGTCATGGTTGCAGCCCGTAACGGCGGCGCAGACTATGTTTATAACCTGCTGACGGCGTATGACACGCCAAAGCCAGCTGATGTCGAACTGACAGCGGGTCTGCATTACAATCCAGTGATGGATGGTGGCAAAATTGCTATGGCCAACCCTCTTAGCGATGGGCTGATTGAGTACGCGCCAATCGTTACTGAAGACGAAGAAGGCAATACTGTTGAAACTCCGGCCCCCGAAGCCACAGTTGAGCAAATGGCGGCTGACGTCACAGAGTTTCTCGCTTGGTCGTCTGACCCGAAAATGGAACAGCGTAAGTCTACGGGCGCGATGACGATGATTTATCTTGTCATTCTCTCTTTGCTGTTGTGGCTGACCTATAAGCGCGTCTGGCGCAATGTAGAGCATTAGCCTCTAAGCAAACACATTCAGAATAGTAAAAACCCCGCTCTGAGGCGGGGTTTTTTATCTGCATAATTTGTAGTTGAAGCGCGGCCTATTCTTCGGTGAAGCCGCGATCCCGCATGAGGGCGTCGATTTCGGCGTCCCGTCCTCGGAAAGCGCGGTAGGCTTCTGCTGGGTCAACCGAATTGCGAGGCGCAAAGAGATGTTCAACCAGCTTTTCTGCAATGGCTTCATCATAAAATCCGCCCGGGCTCTCCTTGAAAGCTTCTGCAGCGTCAGAGGTTAGAACATCGGCCCACATATAACCGTAATATCCGGCGGAATAGCCTTCTCCGGAGAAGACGTGGCCGAAATGCGGAGAGCGGTGGCGCATGACAATTTCCGACGGCATGCCTAGATCGTCTAGGGTTTTCTTCTCGAATGCGTCTGGGTCAATGCCTTCAGGATCGGTTGTGTGGTAGCGCATATCTACCAAAGCAGAGGCGAGATATTCCGTTGTTGCAAACCCTTGATTAAAGGTCGCCGCATCTTTGATCTTTTGGCGAAGTTCAGCAGGCATAGGCTCGCCGGTTTCGTGATGGACGAGGTAGTTATTGACGACCTCATCTGTCGATATCCAACGCTCTAAGAGTTGTGATTGAAATTCGGTGTAATCCCGAACGCCGCCGTTTAAAGTCGGGTAAGCCACATTTGAAGATAGGCCGTGCAAGGCATGACCGAATTCGTGGAAGAAGGTTGTGGCATCATCCCAAGAGACAAGAACAGGCTTTCCTGCCGCCCCTTTGACGAAATTGGAATTGTTTGAGGCTAGAACAGTCGTTGGGCCATCAAAGGTCGTATGGCTCCGATATGTTGTGGCCCAGGCGCCGGAGCGCTTTCCAGTACGGGCAAACGGGTCCAGATACCAAAGACCGACATGATCGCCTGTTGTTCTATCTGTGACGTTCCAGACTTTTACGTCCGGATGAAAAACAGGAACCATCCCGGAGGGAACCCGCTTAAAGTCATAATTAAATAACTCGCCGGCCACATAAAACATGCCTTCACGGAGCTTATCAAGCTGAAGATATTGTTTCACCTCGTCGGAATCGAGATCATATTTATCCTTACGGACTTTCTCAGCATAGAAACGATAATCCCAAGGCTCGATTGTGATATCCGCGCCTTCTGACGCTGCGAGGGCCTGCATGTCCGCAACTTCCTCTTCGGCGCGCGCAATGGCAGACGGCCAGACAGCCTCCATCAGTTCAATGGCACGTTCCGGTGTTTTGGCCATCCGGTTTTCAAGACGCCACTGAGCGTAATTATCATATCCCAGCAACTCCACCCGTTCATCACGAAGCTGTAAAATGTCGGCGATAATAGCGTTATTATCGAATTCGTCTGCATTGTCTCCGCGGCTGTAATAAGTCCGCCAGACTTTTTCGCGCAGATCACGCTCTGTGGAATAGGTGAGGAAGGGCGACATGGAAGAGCGCGTATTGGTAACGGCAAACTTTCCGTCCTCCCCTCGCTCCGTCGCCGCGCCCGCCGCCGCATCGATGTAAGATTGCGGCAGTCCACCCAATTGATCTTCCGTGAGATAGAGAACGTAATTTTCTTCGTCCGCCAAAACGTTATTGGAGAACTTGGTATATAGCGTCGCCAATTCCTGATTAATCTCTGCGTAGCGAGCTTTCTTTTCTTCGCTCAGCGTCGCGCCGTTTCGAGCAAAGCGGTCATATGTCAAATTCAGAACCCGTTTTTGATCGTCCCGCAAGCTCTCAGCCTCTTCGCTTTCATAAACCGTCTTAATGCGATCGAATAGCGCTTGGTTTTGGGTGATTTTAGACCGAAAGGCTGAAATTTTCGGCGACATTTCTGTCTGTATTTCTCTGAACTCCGGGCTTGAGATATTAGACGCCCAAATACCGCGCATGACAGATACGCGGTCCCACTTCTCGCCAGTGCGCTCTAAAGCAACGATAGTGTTTTCAAATGTCGGCGCGTCCGGATTTTCAGTAATAGCGTCTATTTCTTCGAGATTTTCTGCCATGGCCGCTTCCAGCGCGGGTTTGAGGTCTTGTAGATCCATCTCATCAAAAGGTGGTACGCCGCCATAAGGGCCGTCCCATTCCGCCAATAAAACATTTTCTCCCGCTTCAGACTGATCGGGCGTCGCAGAAGCAGGCTCAGAGCTTGACGTGGCCTCCGTGTTTTCAACCGGGTCTGGCTCAGACGGTTCTGAGCAGGCCGTAACAGCTAAAACAGCCAGGCTGGACATGAGAAGAAGGGAATAGCGCATAAAATATCCTTTTATAAATTTGTAAAACCATAGGCCTTCAAAGGCGGTATAAAAACATCAAATTGCATTGGCCCGCGAAATCTCTGCGTATTTTAGCCCCTAATCCTTGCTTGTCAGGTTTAATCAGGCTAACCGCCGCGCGACTTACTCAAGACAGTTGTTCCGAGATATCTGATGATACGATCCAGCCTTTCAGCATTTGCCGACAAAATCACCATTCCGGCCCGCCGCCGGTCAGGTCCGCTGACATTCACGCCCAACCGCATTAAAGTTGAGGTCTTGGCGGGTCTAACCGTTGCTTTGGCCTTGGTCCCCGAGGCTGTGGCTTTTGCTTTCGTTGCAGGCGTCGAGCCTTTGGTCGGCCTCTATGCCGCTTTTATTGTTGGATTGATTACGGCCTGTATAGGCGGTCGTCCCGGTATGATTTCCGGGGCCACAGGGGCTTTGGCGGTTGTCATGGTCGCGCTCGTCGCCCAGCATGGCGTCGAATATCTTTTTGCCACAGTAGTTTTGATGGGCATTTTACAAATCGGAGCGGGCGTATTTAAGCTCGGAAAGTTTATTCGCCTTGTGCCTCATCCGGTTATGCTTGGATTTGTGAACGGGCTCGCTATTGTTATTTTCCTGGCTCAGATGACGCAGTTTCAAACCGCGCCTGCGCCGGCCGGCGAGCATCATGGACCGTTTAACATGCTTCACGGAACCTGGATGTCGGGCATAACGCTTTGGCTGATGTTGGGCCTAGTGGCGCTGACTATGGCTCTGATTTGGGCTACACCAAAAGTTACTAAAATCATTCCGGCGCCTTTGGCCGGTATTGGTATTGTGTCTATACTGGTCATCGCACTCAACATCCCTGTCCCAAATGTTGGAGATTTGAGCACAATTAAAGGCGGTTTGCCGCCGCTTCATATTCCTCAAGTGCCGCTCACACTTGAAACCCTTGAGATTATATTTCCTTATGCGCTCGTTCTGGCGGCAATTGGGCTGATTGAAAGTCTCCTGACGTTGAACCTCGTCGGCGAAATAAAAGAAGAACGAGGCGGCGCCTCTCAGGAATGTTTGGCGCAAGGCGTTGCCAATACTGTAACAGGATTTTTCGGCGGTATGGGCGGGTGCGCCATGATCGGTCAGTCTATGATAAATATAAAGTCGGGCGCGCGAACGCGTCTTTCCGGTATCGCAGCCGCGCTTTTCCTCTTGGCGTTTATCTTGTTTGGGTCTCCCGTCATTGAACAAATTCCTCTCGCGGCTTTGGTTGGCGTGATGTTCATGGTCGTGATAGGCACCTTTGCTTGGCAATCTCTGACCATTATGCGCCGCATTCCAATTATGGATGCCTTGGTTATCGTAACAGTGACCCTCGTCACGGTTTGGCATGACTTGGCTGTCGCTGTAGTTGTCGGCGTCATTATCTCGGCTCTGACCTATGCTTGGAATAATGCCCGACGCATTGACGCCGATATCGAAGAAACCAATGACCAAAAGGTGTATAAGATCGTCGGGCCGTTGTTTTTTGGCTCTGTCGAAGGCTTCAGTGAGTTGTTTAAACCGACGGAAGACCCCGAATTGGTGATTGTAGATTTTGAGAAATCCCGCGTTGTCGATCAATCAGCTCTGCAGGCAATTGAAAACTTGGCCAGTAAATATGAAGCAGCAGGAAAAACGCTGCGCTTGCGTCACCTTACTCGGGATTGCCATGCGCTTTTGAACAAGGCTGGACAGCTGATGATAGATTCTGATGATGATCCGGAATACCAAGTTGCGACAAATTATGACGTCAAAACGGGCGTCTTCGGCGGGGGGCACTAAGCCGGATTTGTGTTTTGATTGCGCCGCGTCCTAACTTAGCCTAGCTTTCGAGAGGGCTTAGACAATGAGGACGATAATATGTGCGATGAAATTACCGAAATTGAAAATCAGGGCTTTTACGAAAAACATATAACCCGCCGCGATTTTAGCCTCTTGGCAGGCGGGGCGGCTATTTCCATCGCTTTTGCGGGCTGCGCGCCGGGTGAGGCGGCGGAAGGCATTGCCGAAGAAGAGGTGATGATTGAAACCCCGGACGGCGTTGCGGATGCTTATTTTGCCTATCCCGAAGGTAAAGCCAGCGCGGCCGTTCTTATCTGGCCGGACATTGTCGGCCTTCGTCCTGCCTTTAAAATGATGGCAAAACGTTTGGCCGGCGACGGCTATGCGGCTTTGGTTGTGAACCCGTATTACCGCGAAGTCCAAGCGCCGCTGGTTGAGGTTGGACAAAACTTTAGCGACCCGGCTGTGCGTGAAGAAATCCGGCCTTATGCCCGGGCGCTGACTCAGGATACGAACCGTATCGACGCCCGCGCTTTCGTCGGCTGGCTTGACGCGCATGCCGCGGTCGATACGGCTAAGAAAATCGGGACGACCGGATATTGCATGGGCGGCCCGATGACGATGATTTCGGCGGCTGAACTGCCAAACCGGATTGGCGCTGGGGCTTCTTTCCATGGAGGCGGACTGGCCACGGACGCAGAAGACAGTCCTCATTTGCTTATTCCGAAAATGAATGCGGAATACCTTATTGCGATTGCCGAGAATGATGATGAACGCGACCCCGAGGCGAAGGAGACGTTGAGAAAATCTTTCGCAGAGGCAGGTCTCCCCGCTGAGATAGAGGTTTATGAAGGCACCCAACATGGATGGTGCCCGCCTGACTCTGCCGTTTATGATGAGGCAAAAGCAGATAAAGCGTGGGCGCGAAAACTGGCGTTATTTGAGCGGGCTTTGGGCTAACGGTTATCTCAAAACGAAAAAAGGGCTTGCTCATTTAATAACAACAAGCCGTCCGGAGGATTTAATCGCGCTTGAGGCAGACCGCAGTGGCTTCTCCGCCGCCAATACAAAGTGACGCTACACCGGTCTTTGAGTCGCGTTTTTCCATCTCGGCAATCAAAGTGGCCATGATGCGCGCGCCTGACGCGCCAATCGGGTGACCCAGAACGCAGCCGCCGCCATTTACATTGACCTTTTCATGGTCGAGTCCGAATTCTTGCATGGCGATCATTGGGACCACGGCAAACGCTTCGTTGATTTCCCAAAGGTCGACATCTTCGGCTTTCCAACCCGCCTTATCGAGCGCCTTTTTCATGGCATGGACGGGGGCCGTCGTGAAGTAATCAGGCTTGTGTGCGTGGGCTGCGTGGCTGACGATTTCGGCAAGAACTTTATGCCCGCCTTCTTCGGCTTGTGATTTACGCATCAAGACCATCGCCGCCGCGCCGTCATTGATTGAACTGGCATTAGCGGCTGTGACGGTGCCGTCTTCGGTAAAGACAGGGCGCAGGCTTGGGATTTTCTCCGGACGCGCATTTTTAGGTCCTTCATCGGCGTCCACAACTGTATCGCCTTTGCGGCCCTTTACCGTTACGGACGCGATTTCACGATCAAAACGTCCGCTTTCCTGCGCTTTTTGTGCGCGGCTGACAGATTCGATGGCGTAAGCATCTTGTTGCTCACGGGTGAATTGATATTCCTTCGCGATCATGTCGGCGAAGACGCCCATGGCGCCGCCTTTATAAGCGTCGGTCAGGCCGTCAAACATCATTGAGTCGACGACTTTTTGGTCACCCATACGCATACCGCCGCGCGCTTTCGGAAGGAGGTAAGGCGCATTGGTCATATTTTCCATACCGCCAGCGACGGCCACATCCACAGAGCCTGCTTTGATAGCGTCATGCGCCATGATGGCCGCCTGCATGCCGGAGCCGCACATCTTGTTGACGGTCGTCGCCTCGCAATGCTCGCCAAGCCCGGCTTTTATAGCGGCTTGACGGGCCGGGGCTTGGCCCTGACCAGCGGGGAGTACGCAGCCCATTATCGTCTGCTCGACATTGCTGGCATCCACGCCTGCCTCTTTCATGGCGGCGGCAATGGCTGTTGCGCCGAGCGTGGGCGCATCCACATTAGAAAACGCCCCTTGAAAAGCGCCCATAGGCGTGCGGGCTATTCCAACAATAACGACGGGATCGGACTGACTCATAAAATATCTCTCAAATTTTCAAATAGGGTTAGAATGTTTGACCGTTTTATAAGTCGGCCAGACAGGTATCTTTTTGCGTTGTCTTAAACAGGTTCCCTAAGAGGGGGTATTCTTTTTGGCGGCTTTGGCTTTGAGCGCTTGGATTTCGCGCTTTCGCGCCCGTTGCGCTTCATCATATTTACGCTTTTGGCGGCTACTAAATGTCCAGAGAGCAATAAATATCGCGATGAGGGCGACCACGATAAGAATAGCTGCCGTGTCTGAAAGTCCCGAAATCATGATCCGCTCCAGTGTTATAATCTATCATTATAAAGATAGCGGGGTCTTGAAAAATTTCAAGGAGGTGAAAATTTTCCAACGGGTGAGTAACAATAAGACGGGCGATTAAACGCCCGTCCAATTAGTCTATTAATCCCCGACTTCAAAAGTTATCTTGAGTGTGACGCGGTATAAATCAATTTTGTTGTCCTTGATCGTCGTCGTTTGATCTCGAACATAGGCGGATTTGATATTGCTGACCGTTTTCGCCGTCCGCGTGACGGCGATCTGGATAGCGTCTTCGAAAGACTTTGGGCTTTCGCTCATTATTTCGACGGATTTCATAATAGCCATGGAGTGACTCCTGGTTGGTGTTAATCCCTTCAACACCAAACACCCTAGACTATTCTGTGCGAGTTATCCACCCGCCGCCCAAAGTGCGCGCCGCGGCGGCGTCATAAGCATAAAAAACGCAGGCTTGGCCAGGGGACAACCCCATATCCGGCTCGTCCAATTCGACTATAATGCAGTCGTTCGACAATCGAAGATGCGCAGGCGTCGGGGGGCGGGTCGATCTGACTTTGACTTTAATTGGCAGGCCGTCCAGTTCCGGCCCAAATTCGCCTTTGCCAATCCAGTTGATATCGGTCAGCCAGAGCTTTGATCTTTCCAGCTCTTTTCTCGGGCCGACAATGACTTCGCCTTTGTCGGCGTCGATGCGAATAACGAAGAGAGGGTCTGTTCCCGTATCATCGCCCAAGCCTAGACCACGCCGCTGCCCGATTGTGTAATACATGACGCCGCGATGCTGTCCCAGCACTCGGCCGTCCATATGTACAATATCGCCCGGCGTCGCCGCGTGAGGGCGGAGCTTTTCGATAACATCTGTGTATTTTCCTGTCGGGACAAAACAAATGTCCTGACTATCGGGCTTGGACGCCACATTCAGGCCCATTTCTGCCGCGAGACGACGCGTTTCGCTTTTATCCAGATGTCCTAACGGAAAACGCAGAAAGTCCAGTTGTTCACGCGTTGTCGCGAACAGGAAATAACTCTGATCTTTTCCGCCATCAAAGGCGCGGTGAAGCTCTGGTCCGTCCGGACCTTCAATTCGGCGTATATAATGTCCCGTTGCCATGCAGTCGGCGTTCAAATCTTTGGCCACCTGCAACAGATCGCGAAACTTCACGGTCTGGTTACAGCGTACGCAAGGGATGGGCGTTGAGCCTTGCAAATAAGTGTCGGCAAAGTCCTCAATCACGCTTTCTTTGAAATTGCTTTCGTAATCGAGAACGTAATGCGGAAAGCCCATCATCTCAGCCACGCGCTGCGCGTCATAAATATCCTGACCCGCGCAGCACGCTTTGGCTTTTTGAATGGCCGCTCCGTGGTCATAGAGCTGGAGAGTAACTCCGATCACCTCATAGCCTTCACGGGCAAGCATGGCCGCGCAGACCGAACTGTCCACCCCGCCGCTCATAGCGACGACGACGCGAGTCTCGGACTCGGGCTTGGCAAATCCCAGTGAATTTACACCGGGATCGGGTTTTGTCTGCGCTTTATGTCGGGTCTCTTGAGAGATTTGTCTCGCTCCGCTTTAAAAGTTTAGGTTAATTCGCAAATTTTTCGACGCCCCTATAGGCGCGGAATCGTTCCAAGTCGATACAGAGTCACAGGCGAGGGGGCGTGAATCTCCTTTATGAATCAACACGTTGGAAATTCCGTAAACCTTTCTTAACCGTAATCGTGATTCCGTTAACCTTCGTAAACATCTGATATTGTTCACTTTTTTGACGTTCGTTTAAACTCTTTTTAACCTCCGTTTTCTATAGATATTTGCAGAGAAAAACAAAAAAGGCAGCCAATGACTGACCGTCGTGTGAAAAGAGAGAATGTTGTTATCGGGCCCGAGGGGACGCCGCTAACCATGGCAGATTTGCCGAAACCGGATACGGTGCGTTGGGTTATCCGCCGGAAAGCCGAAGTCGTTGCCGCCGTGCGCGGGGGACTTCTGACCTTGGACGGCGCCTGTGAACGTTACGGCCTTTCCAGCGAAGAATTTATGGCTTGGCAAAGATCTATCGAGAGTCACGGCATTGCCGGACTTCGAACAACGCGGGTTCAGCAATACCGGTAGTAAGCCGCAATCAAATCATGAGCAAAGCCGTCTCTAAGGGCGGCTTTTTTATGGGCGAGCGCCGAAATTAGTCGCTAATAAATTAAATCTTCGCCGGGGGTTACGCGGACGAGCCGTTTACCTTTATTTTTTCCGCTATAAAGCCCCATAAGCGCGGCCGGCATATGTTCAAACCCGTCCTCTATATCCACTAAGGCCCGTAACTGGCCCGATTTAATCCAGTCAGCAATAGCCTCTTCGGCTTGGTCAAACTCATGGGCGTGATTATATACGAAAAACCCTCGCATATCGGCATTTTCTCTGCGTAGGAGGCCGTGATTTTTTAAGGCGAAAGGGGTTTTACGCGTATATTCTGATATAGCGCCGCACATGACGACTCGCGCGCCCTTAGCGAGGTTAGTGAGACTAGCGTCAAGAATTTCCCCGCCGACATTGTCGAAATAAATATCAAGGCCATTCGGGAAAAGCCCCGATAGTCGCGAGGCAACATCTTCGGATTTATAATCAATTACATCGTCAGCCCCGAGGGAGGTGACGAGCGCGCACTTCTCGGGCCCCCCGGCAATACCGATCACAGGGGAGCAACCTAAAGCCTTTGCCATTTGAACTACTAGAGAGCCGACCCCGCCTGCCGCACCGGAGACGAGGACAGCTTCCCCCGCTTTGGGCTCCCCGCGCGAAATAAAGCCGCAATAGGCCGAGTACCCGGTCATCCCCAAAGCCGAAAGTCCGTAATATGCCGGAACGCCCCGGGGAGCCATTTTTACAAACTTCTCAGCCGAATTCAGGGTTGAGACTTTGTGGGTTTGCCATCCTATCTGGCCGTGAACAAAGTCACCAGTTTGATAGTCTGGGTGTCGAGACTCAATAATTTCTGCAACCCCTCGCCCATGAATGACGTCCCCTATGTTAAGGGGTTGTTCAGGGGAGCGCCCGCCTCCGTCCTTCATCATATACATTCGCATGACAGGGGCGAGATTTAGGTAGTGCGTCTTTAATAGCACTTCCCCGTCTTTTGGGCTATCCAACTCAATTTCTTTATATCCGAAATGTGAGGCGTGAAGCTCATTCTCTGGGTGTTCTGCAACGGTCCATTGACGATTTATCATGGCTAGTCCTCTCCGGCTGCTAATCTTTCCGCAAGTTCCCGGCGGTAGAGTTTTAACGTCCAGGGGGAGAGCAATATGACCGGGAGGCCAAAGACAATGGGGTAAATCGCCATCGCATATTGCAGGCCGGCCCCATTATAAAATGTATCATTTATCCAGCCGATCATAGGGGGAGACAAAGACCCGCCAATGAAACTGATGCAAAAATAATAAAGCGAGACCACAAATCCACGAATGTCGCCCGGCACAATGTTCAAAAGCGCGTTTACCCCCGTCACCGAAATCATACCCACTCCGATATTGCTCAGAATGTTTAAAGCGAAGGCGGCCCAGACATTAGACATTAAAGGAAAGGCGATTGCCGCCGGAATCATGACGAACAATCCAGCAATCGCAATACGCAATGGTGTGTCTTTGATCCCTTTCATCATACCTTTGTCAGAGAGCCAGCCAAAAACCAAATAAACGACAGGTGAAATGAAAAGCAGAGAAAGACCGTTATAACGGGCATATATTGCTGGGTCCCAGCCCCAGACACGCGAAAAAAGAGGGGCGTTAAACCCGCCGCCATAGGCAATTGCAACCATGCACATAAAGATGCTGACGAACGTGATAAAGACGGCCGCTTTGTTTTTAACAAAGACAAAAGCATCCGTAAATTTGGCACCTTCGCGAGGAGAACTTTCAATCCGTGCGGGTTCTTTAAAGACTAGAAAAACGAGGGCGAGAAGAAAGCCCGGCAAGCCAACAATAATAAAAATGAACTGCCATGTCTCTAAATCTCCGAAAAGAGGCATTGTAATTTGTCCGAAATCTCTCGCCCATGGCAAAATGACCGAGGCGATAAGGTTTGCCAGAGCTGAGCCAAAAACGAGGGCCATGGAATAGACGGCGATGGGCAAGCCGCGTTTTTCTTTGGGAAAACTATCTCCTATCATGGAAAATGCGGCAGGGCTTAGTACGGCTTCGCCGACCCCTACGGACATCCGCGCTACAAAAAGCTGAACAAGATTCTTTGCGAGCCCCGTCCAAACGGTTGCAAGCGACCAAAGAAAAATGCCGATGGCCACAATTTTTGTTCGTGAGCGCCTATCTATCAAAAGCCCAATAGGAAGGGCGATAACGGCATAGGTTAAATTGAACGCGGAAAACAGGAAACCCATAGTCGTATCAGAGGCGCCTGTTGTCTCCTTTATTGGGTCGACCAAAAGGCCCAGAATATAACGATCGATGAAAGAAGAGACGTAAGCGAGCGTTAGAAAAGCAATTAACGCCCAGCTATAGCTCGGTTTGGGGTAAGAAGCAGGCGGCGCTTTATCCACGTCAATGGAGCCGCTTGGCGGCACGTCAGCGATGGGCGTTTCGCTCATGGGGCAGCCTTGGTAATCAGGTAGAGAACAACTAGGTTTCCGTCAAAGTCAGCAATTCCCACTTCTCTGCCTTCGCGGCCGTCTTTGGTGACGAGCTTGTCTTCATGATAAACTTTAAGGCCAAGAGCTTTGGATTCTGTGACGATGCGGTCGATTTCAGGCGTCTCCAATACTATGGCACTACGCCGTTCTTTCTCCTGATACCCAAGACCACCTTCAATTTCAGTGAGCGCCATTATTCGGGGCTGGCCCGGGGCGCTGAGAACCGCAAACTGCATCTGCTTTTTCGGAAGCTCGAACACATCATAGGAATAGCTGTCAGATTCACTGGGCTTGGAGAAGGCTAACTCAAAGCCAAGTACATCTCTGTAGAAAGTGAGAGATTTTTCCAAATCTGCCACAACAAAATTCGTGCGCTGAAACCGCAGAGCGGGCTTGTCCGTCATAAAATGTCCCCAAACTGAATGTTTTCACTAGATTTACCCTGTTTCCGTATCCTTCCTTTGACTTATGTCCGGGTTTAGACAATTTAACGACGCCTGATACCATCAAGATTTCACTTTTTATTGCTATACATTTGTTTAGAGGGGCGAGACTTTATCAGATAGCCAAGTGATGCTGAAATGAACACTAATCGAACAAAGTCTTGCCACGATATAAGAAAATACATTACGGGTCTGAGCTGGAACGGTTACATGTTGGCAAGGCCATGAACTTTCTAGTTAGCCAACGAAGATTAAGAGTTTGAACTATGTGCGGTATTTTAGGGATTGTCGGAAAAACTGAGGTTTCTGCCCGCCTTGTAGAAGGCCTGAAAAGGTTGGAATACAGAGGTTATGACAGCTCTGGCATCGCCCTATTGGATCAAGGTGACCTAAAGCGGGTTCGGGCTGAAGGCAAAATCAAAAAGCTTGAAGATGTGCTTGAGAATAACCAGGTCGAAGGTGCCTGTGGTATCGCCCATACAAGATGGGCGACACACGGAATGCCTAACGAGACAAATGCTCATCCCCATATAGCAGGTCGCGTTTGTGTCGTTCACAACGGCATCATTGAAAATTATGCAGAGATTCGTGATGGTCTGAGCGGCAAACCGATCATTGAGTCTGAAACGGACACCGAAATCGTCGCGCATTTAGTAAATGAAAATCTGGAACAAGGAATGTCTCCGGTCGAAGCATTTGGACGCTCTTTAAAGAAATTCCGCGGCGCATATGCTCTAGGTCTAATAATTGACGGAAATGAAAATCAGCTTTTTTGTGCTCGCGCCGGGTCGCCATTGGCAATTGGTATCGGCGAAGGAGAAATGTTTATAGGCTCTGATGCTATTGCCTTAGAGCAACTGACGCAAAAACTGGTATATCTGGAAGAAGGCGACTGGGCTGTTCTCACACCTGATGGGTACAAAATATTCGACGAAAAAGACCAAGAAGTTTCCCGCCCAATTACGCATTTGCAGGATAATTTTATACAGGCGACCAAAGGGAACTACCGTCACTTCATGCTTAAGGAAATTTTTGAGCAGCCAATTACTATAGGCCAAACCCTCGCTACGTTTCTCGACGAATTCGGAAACCCTTCTAAAGGCTTCGGAAAGGTAGAATTCTCAAAGTATAAACGAATATACATCGTAGCCTGCGGAACGGCTTTTTATGCCGGCGCCGTAGCAAAATATTGGTTTGAACAAGTAGCGGGTATTCCCGTGGAAATCGATATCGCGTCAGAATTTCGGTACCGTAAACCGGTACTTGAAGAAGAAGGTCTTTTTATCGCGATCTCTCAATCCGGGGAGACGGCCGATACTCTGGCAGCCCTTCGGCATGCCAAAGGCAAGGGTGTCGAAACTCTAGCTCTAGTCAATGTTACAACATCCACAATGGCGCGTGAAGCAGATATTTACTTACCAATCAATGCCGGGCCGGAAATCGGTGTGGCCTCGACGAAAGCATTTACGTCCCAGCTAACCGCTTTAGCAGCTTTTGCCTTGAATATGAGTGAGCAAAAGAAGTTTCTCGATAAGGAACACTTGGCGAAGTTAGTAAAAGCGCTGACGGAAGTTCCGGACATAGTCGGAGAAACGCTGCAATTGGATGGCGAGATTGATAAGATGTGCTTGGGATTATCCCATGCCAAATCTCTATTTTATCTTGGCAGAGATATGAATTACCCCATTGCATTAGAAGCGGCTCTAAAACTTAAAGAGATTTCTTACATTCATGCCGAGGGTTATGCTGCCGGAGAGCTGAAACATGGACCTATTGCCTTAATCGAGCCGGGAACCCCTGTAATCGTGTTGGCGGGACAAGACCCTCTTTTAGAAAAAACCGTCTCAAATCTTCAAGAAGTGGCCTCTCGTGGAGCCAAGGTTTTCTTAGTTGCGGATAAAAAAGGGGCCGAAATTGTAGGGGATATCGCAGAGCAGATAATTACCTTGCCAGATTGTGATCCTTTCACGGCTCCGATCATCACGACGATAGTGATTCAATTGATTGCCTATCATACAGCGGTTCATCTCGGGACGGACGTCGACCAACCTCGCAACCTTGCGAAATCAGTCACAGTGGAATGATCGATCTTTTTTACTCGTTACCGGGCTTTCAATAAATATTCGCCATAACCACTTTTTTTGAGGGGTTCTGCTAATGCATGAAGCTCCTCTCGGGTTATCCATTTGTTTTCATAAGCCGCCATTTCAGGGCAGCATATCCGTTTGCCCTGTCGCTGTTCAATAACTTGAACAAATTGCGAAGCATAGAGAAGAGAGCGGTGGGTTCCCGTGTCCAGCCAAGTTGTTCCTCTGTCGAGGAGCTTGACCGTCAGTTGCTTTTTATCGAGATAGATTTGGTTCAAAGTCGTGATCTCAAGTTCACCCCGCGCTGAGGGGGTTACCGTTCGGGCATATTCACTGGCTTTATTGTCATAAAAATAAAGCCCGGTAACAGCATAATTTGAATCCGGATGTTCGGGTTTTTCTTCGAGAGAAATTACATTATTGTTGGAGTCAAATCCAACCACGCCGTATGCATTTGCATTTTTTACTTCATACCCGAATATGGTTGCGCCTTGCTCTTTCGACATAGAATTTATAAACTCGGGAGACATATCGAGGCCAAAAAAGAGGTTGTCGCCCAGAATCAAACAAGAGGGGTGACCGTCCAGAAATTCTTCCCCAATAATCAATGCTTGCGCTAATCCGTCAGGAGAATCCTGAATGGCATATTTGATCGTCATCCCCCACTTTTTACCGTCACCGAGAAGGTGAACGAAGGCCGGATTGTCGTGGGGTGTTGTGATAATGAGCACCTCTCTTATACCTGCCTGCATCAGCACGGATAATGGGTAATATATCATCGGCTTGTCATAGATGGGCATGAGTTGTTTCGATACAGAAATGGTGCTGGGGTGCAGACGGGTTCCCGTGCCTCCCGCTAATATTATTCCCTTATGCTGCATGAAACAGGCCTTTTAACTTACTGAAGCAAGAATGCTAAAATCTAGATATTTTGACTCTCTATTTGTGAGTCGTTTTTAACCCAAGTCGACCTTGCCCGTTTGCACCGTTTAAGGGTGTCCATTTATTTTCATTAGATATATACCAATCCACTGTTTTTTGGAAACCTTCGTTAAATGATATTGACGGTTCCCACCCTAAATCATCTTTAATTTTACTGGCATTTATCGCGTATCGCCGATCATGCCCAGGACGATCCGGGACGAACTTAATGAGGTTTTCTCGATTTCCTCCGTCGTCTAGTTGGCGGTCAATAATGCAGCATAGTGTTTTAACAAGCTCAAGGTTCGTGCGCTCATTATTGCCTCCAATGTTGTAGGTCTCGCCAATTTTTCCTTTTTGCAAAGCAAGCAGTAGTGCCTCCGCATGGTCATCCACATAGAGCCAATCTCTAATGTTTTCACCGCTTCCATAAACAGGAATGGGCTCACCGCGAATGGCCTTGAGTATGACTGTAGGAACAAGTTTTTCAGGAAACTGAAAGGGACCATAATTGTTTGAACAATTAGTGATTAAAACCGGGAGGTCGAAAGTATGGCGCCACGCTCTAACGAGGTGATCGGCTGCCGCCTTCGATGCCGAATAGGGCGAACTAGGTTTGTAAGGCGTCTCTTCGGTGAAGGCCAAGTCGTTTTTAGAGAGATCTCCGTACACTTCATCTGTGGATACATGATGAAATCTGAAATGATCTTTTTTTTCACCTTTCAACCCTTCAAAATAATTAAGGGCGGCTTCTAATAACGTATAGGTTCCGACAATATTCGTTTGTATAAAACCGCCAGGATCATCAATCGATCTGTCGACATGAGACTCTGCCGCCAAATGCATAATGGAATCAGGCTGGTGTTTTTGAAGTATGCTGGAGATTGTCCCCCTATCTCGAATATTCACTTTCTCAAAGTGGTAGAGGCTAGGGGCGATTACTGAGGAAAGACTCTCTAAACTGGCGGCGTAAGTGAGGCAATCCACATTGATAATTTGATGGCCTGCCGCGACAGCTTTGCGAATGACAGCTGAGCCGATAAATCCGGCCCCGCCAGTTATAAGAATTTTCATCCCAAAGTCCTATTTAAAATGGCGATATGAAGTCTTCGAAACGTTGAGCTGAAGCATCCTTGTTCGATAAAAAAGCTTCCCCGTTAATTTTCCAGTCTATATTCAACATAGGGTCATTCCAGATTATGGCACTGTCGCATTCTGGTGAATAATACTCCGTGCATTTATAAGCGACTTCACTGTCATCAGAAAGAGTTGAAAACCCGTGAAGAAAGCCCGGTGGGATCCAAAGCTGGTCGCCGTTTTCAAAGCTTAATTCGTAGCAAACATGCCGGCCATAAGTTGGTGAGCCTTTTCGTGCATCTACGGCGACATCCAGAATTTTTCCACGTGTGCACCTCACAAGCTTTCCTTGCGCCTTGGGGGGAGATTGATAATGTAATCCACGAACCGTTCCTTTTCTCTTAGAGTAAGAAAAGTTATCTTGAACAAACTGACCTTGATGTCCGGTCATTGCCATAAAAGTCTTTTTTTTAAATGTTTCAGAGAAAAAACCTCGTTTATCTTCATACCGGCGGGCTTTGATAAGAAATACGCTCTTCAATGCGGTTTCTATAAATTCCATTTATTACGTCACATTTTTACTGGGATTGGGTTTTATTTCCATGTCCATGGTCTCACAAATTGACTGTAAAGGAAATAGGTCGAATTCTTTTCATATATGAGACTCTCAGCGGACGCTTAGACGAGGAGCGCGTTAATAGGCTATATGGACGGGTGAGAGGTTTAAATTTGAGTCTGACATATATTTTCTATGATAAACTATGTATATTTTCATCGTGCGAAAGAGGAAGGGGAGTGGGTTTTCTTAGGATATAAACCATTCTCAGTTTGTAAGTTTCATAATGTCGCTTTATAGCCCTGAAAACTATAATTGTTGATTGTGATTGACCGTATTATGCCTCAGACACCACCTGATCCGTCAGATACGACAATTTTAGGCTCTGCCGAGGGGCTTGGCGAAGAAGAGACTGTGACAAAGTCTAGTCATGAGGCGACGCGGAAATCATCCAAAAAGCTACCCGTGTACACGACAGGTAAGTCATCTTTTCAGGCTTGGCGAACCGATTTATCTGAGGCTTTCAGTTCTTGGACGACATGGACTCGAATTGCGATAATGGATATTAGCAGTCGGCACCGCCGATTTCTTTTGGGAGGGCTTTGGGTGCCATTGGGGATGGCGATTTTCGTGTTCGCGCTGGGTTACGTGTATAGTTATTTACGTAATCATGAATATGCAGAATTTACCCCCTATCTTGCGGCGAGTATGATTTTTTGGACGATTATTCATTCAAGTGTAACCCAAGGGATGTCTCTTTTCTCAAGTATGGGGAGGCATATAGAAACAGTTCGGCTTCCATTTCATTACTACGTTTTGAAAAAAACCTTCGAACTGGTGTATACGGCCCTACTTACATCGCCCATTTATATTATATGCGTTATTGCGTTTGGTGTGCAGATAAGTTCGTCCTTCTTTTTACTCCTTCCGGCTCTTTTAATTTATATAACTTCGTCATTCTCAACGCTTATCTTGATAGGACTGTTGAGCCTTCGATTGCGGGATATTCAAGAGCCTATTAGTAATTTTATGCGGCTCATGTTCCTCGTTACCCCAGTTATTTGGATGGTCTCCTCAGGGGCAAGCTCGAAACGAGCAATTTTTGTCGATTACAATCCCTTTTTTCATTACCTAGAAATAGCGAGGGCGCCGTTGTTAGGATATTATCCGACTTTGACAAATTGGGGAGTTGCTGGAGCGATGTGTGTTGGCATTCTGATTTTATCTAGCCTCCTGATGATCAAGTGGCGCTCTAAAATTCATTACTGGGTCTAAAGATATGCCGGACTATGATGATTTAAATGCGCCGCTTGTGAAACTCAACGGTGTCTACGTCGAATTCCCCTTTCACTCAGATGCAACAAAGGGCGTGAAGACGCTTCGCGGAGAGAATGCCGCTAGCCATGAGTCGGGGATTGATTCTGAGTCGGGTGCGCCTTTTCGCAAAGAGAATTCTAAATACTTAGCGACTGCTCTCGGCGATATTAATATGACCATCAAGAGCGGAGATCGTCTTGGGCTGATGGGTCATAACGGGGCCGGAAAATCAACTTTGATAAGGGTTATTTCCGGGCTTTTAGAGCCAAGCCGGGGTGAAATTATGGTTAGAGGCCGGATAGCATCGACTATTAGTACCACCTTTGGGTTTGATATGCGCTTGACGGGCCGCGAGAACATAATCCGTCGTGGATTGATGATGCGGATGCCTGTGAATGACGTTTATAAAGGCATTGAGGATATTATCAGTTTTGCCGAACTTGGGCATTACATCGATATGCCTATGGGGACATACTCATCAGGAATGCGCGCTCGCCTTGGGTTCGCAGTGACAACCTCTGTTGATGCGGATGTTCTCGTCATGGATGAGTGGATTGGCGCAGGGGATCCCAGATTTATCGAAAAGTGTGAAGAACGTTTATCTGAAATGATTGGTCGATCGCGTATTCTTATACTCGCCTCACATAATCACAAACTTCTCGAAAAAACCTGCAATAAATTTGCCGTTCTGAATAAAGGCCGAATTGAGCGGCAGGGGGATTTCGAGGCTATGCAGGAAACGGGTGCAATAAAAAAAACAACCACAGAGAAGTTAGCAGATTTGCGAAAGGATTTTAGGTCGATGAAGGCGGAGAAGCGCAAGCTTTGGCTGGAGTTCGAAAAATTAAAGCCTTCGGGTGCGACTGATAAAAGCGCATTTGAAAAACTACAGCTCGAAAACAGGAAGCTTAGAGAGCAGCTGAAAAGTCGCCGGGATCAGCTTCAGCAGCTAAAGTCAAGGTTGGACGAGTATAAGGGGCAATGATTTTAATGTTAGCTTACGATAACCAGACCCTTCAAATTACAATCAAGGTTAGACACCGCTCGTGCTGAATGTTACTGAAATTCACTTTTTTCTACACAATCTTATTTCATGGAGACTTATGTGGCAAACTCCGTCGTAAGTTCAAAAGAAGGATCCGAGCCTGTCGATAGCAATGGCTCTCAAATTACTGAACAGGGTAACACACAGGCAAATGCGAAGGTCCTAGCTGATTTTTTGAGGTCGACACGTGGACTGCTGAGTCAAAATAGATTTGTCACAACCGATTTGACTGGCATCAAATCTAGTGAGCTTGCGATTATGGTAAGTGAAACTGAAGCAAAGTTACGTGATAGCGTACAGGTGAAAACGGCTGATGTATCTATCGAGTATAAGTTAGGGAAGTTAATTCTTGATGCTCTAAACCGGGATATTGGGATCCGAGACGCAACTCGAGCGATTATTAGGTTTTTTCGGAACGATTACAAAAGTTCTCGTCGGGAAAGCCGACTTCGTAGACTTGGTGTGATCACAGAGGGCATGTCTCCAGCTGAAATCATCACTGTAATGCGCAAATACGACATGGACGTGGTCAAGGATGGTATCGCAAGGATTAAAGCTTTGCGGGTGTCTGATCCCATAGAGGCCGGAAACTATGCCCGTCTTCTCAAGAATGAAAATATGGGGTCCCACGAAAAAAAATTCTTGGCGTTCTCTCTCTATGATGGGGGGGATGTAACGTCCTCACACAATTTATTGACTTCCATTGAAAACGTAAGATTCAATACAAATGAAGCAATTCGTAAAAACCGAATTTTTTCAGAGAATGAATTTTTGCAACGATCTGTGGACGGCGTTGTTGTGGCAATGGTCGAGCAATTGCGAAACAGCTTATCTAGTCGGGCCTTGAGTTCGGAAGGTGACTTCCGAAATGTGGCTTATGTTGCCGCCAGCTCCCTTCCTATGAACAAGGTGGGGTATACTACTCGAACTCATCAACTGGTTACTTCAATGGATGCCGCCGCCAAGAGCGCGGGTGGAAAATTAGTGGTCGTCACGCGCCCTGGTTTCCCATTCGACCGATTTGATTTGCAGGTCGGGGAGATATCTGAAGAACTCGTAAGCGAAGTTGATTCTATTCGGTATCATCATTTGAAAAGTAAGACTGCCATGCAGGACAGTTTGATTGAATACGCCCGTGAGGCGGCATTCTCTCTTGTAGAGTTTTTTATAGAAAACGACGTCCATGCTGTGACGGCAGCGTCAAATCATGTGAACGGAATGGCCGCTTTCATCGCTGCACGAGCTTTAGGATTACCCTTTACCTATGAAGTTCGCGGACTTTGGGAAGAGACGACATCTGCCAAAAGGCCCGGCTGGGAAAAAACCGAACGTTACGCTGTTGAAAGGGCTTTAGAGACTTATTTGATTGCAAATGCGGATCATACATTTTTCATTACTCGCCAAGTTAAAGAGATATTTTTTCCGCCAAATGACAAAGGTGCAGAACCTGGTACATTTTCTGAGCTTGCGGGTGGAGCTAATGCAGCGGGTTTAGCCCCGAATTGCGCAATAATTAACCCTGAGCTGAAAGACCAGCTACCGCAATATAGCCTGGAAAGTCAGGAGGTTTTGACGCTCACTTACATCGGAAGTTTAGCCGAATATGAAGGATTGCAGCTTATGTTAACGGCGCTTGCGGGCGACGACGATTTACAACGTATGTTCAAACTAAACATTGTCGGGGGTGGGGTATATGCTAAAGAACTGCGCCTCCTCACAAAACATCTCAAGCTAGACGAAATTGTACATTTTGCAGGGCGAGTTGACCCGTCAGTTGTTCCAGAATGGTTTAATTCTGCTGATATCGTAATCGTCCCGCGTTTGCCGCATCGAGTTTGTCAACTTGTTAGTCCGCTGAAACCGTTAGAAGCTATGTCCTCGAATCGGGTATGTTTGGCGTCCGATGTGGCGCCGATCGCAGACCTAATTGAAGACTCAAAGACAGGTTTCTTATTCGAGGCAGGGGACGCTCAGTCGCTAACGCAAACGCTCAAGCGTATTCATGCTTCTCAAGATACGTTTAAAGAAATTAGTTCAGCAGCTTATGACTATGTTGCGGAGAACCGAGATTGGGATAAGGTATCAGTTAATATCTATAATACTAATGTAGAGGCCTCCAAGAAGGCAATTGCCCGACGCAAAAACAAAAAATAATGCTTATTTTGAAGGAGAGTGAAAAGTGAATCAAAGTACACCCCTCCCAAACAAAAATGAAGAAAAAGCTCGGCACTTGTTAAAAACAGCTGTCCGAGCAAACAAAAGTGAAAACTACAAACGTGAAGTCGAGCTCTTGGAGCAGGCTATTATAATAATGCCAGAAGTTACGCCTCATGTTCTGCGGCGTTATGCTTCTGCACTTTACAAAACCGGAGAGTATCGCGCTGCTGCCCTGATAGCTTTCGATGAGCAATGTACGGGCGATAATGGTGAGGATTTCGTGAATCGCTTAAAAGACTCTTTGGAAAAGCGCGGCGCCGAGTTGTTTGTAGATGTAGCCGAAAGATGTCAATTTTAGGCGGTTAAGTACTTCGACTTCTGAGGTAGGAAGTCCCTTTCGCGGCCCCAAGATCTATACACGCTTGGGTCATATAAAATTGAATATTGTTTGAGTTATATAAATGGAAGATACCAAAACACGTCCAGACAAGGCGACGATTGTTGCCTTTGGTAATAAATCCAACCAGAAACTTGAAACTGCGTTGAGGGATTTCGCGAAAGACGTTGATCCTAGTTTGAACCTCCGAAAACTTCATGACATAATTAGCCGTATTACACCTGAAGAGTATAGATACGATTGGGCGGGAACCGACTCTGAATCTCGTTCAGAAAAGTATCGACGTAATGCCTGGCTAAATTTTACGCCCATCTTCTATTCAACGTTAACTGAATACAAAAACGAAGAGGATAGTCGCACTATACCGTATGACGACCTTCTCAAGTTTTGTGGGGCATGGATGGTGCAGTGGCATGTTGTTTTTCCTTTTAACCCTGAGGACCCGACCGGCGGGAATATAGCTAACAAGTTCGCTTGGTATGATATGGCGGTTGGCATGCGCGCGGCTATTTTGAGCCAAATTTTATTTTACACCCACCGTAAAATTTTACCAAACCAAATGGTGGAGAGCTTGCTCTCATGTGCCCGGGAGCATTTGACAGCCTTGCGCTTGCCTGACACTTGGGCGGCGCATAGTAATCATGGGTTTTTCCAATCAGCAGGTCTATTTGCTCTTTCTGTTCAAACTCCGGATATTAGTGAAAACTCCGAAGCCGACAGAAAGCTCGCAAGTCAGCGACTTCGGCAATATTTAGAATCCACATTTAGTGAAGATGGCGTCCATCTCGAGCATTCCTGTGAATACCATAATTTCATGTTCAAATCTCTGAGTGAAATCGCACCTTTGCTAAATGCCAGCAATGACGATGAAAGATGGATTGCAGATCTCTTTGAAAGAATGCAGGATGCGATGAGCGCAATGATATTACCGAACCGGCTAGTTGCCCCATTTGGAGACGGTAGGTATACGACTTCAGAATCGACAATCCCGAAAAACCCAGAAGTTTTGAATGTTCTCAAGCCTTCGTTAAAGTCCGATTTTGTAAAAACACAATCGACAGAGGACATTGAGCCGTTACTGAGTTTCCCTCGAGGGGGGTTTTGTTCGTACAAAAAACGCCGCAGAGAATTTGACGATTCCTATTTAGCGGTTTCGGCATGGCATCACTCCATAATTCATAAACATGTTGACGAGCTTAGCCCGATCTGGGCTGAGAATTCAGTTCCTATACTTTCCGATGCGGGCCGATATGGTTATGAAGGCAAAACAGAAGATGCGTCAAAACTTCGCCAAGAGGGCTATTTTTACAGCGACCCTAAACGCGTTTTCGTAGAGTCAGCCCATGCCCACAATACGGTCGAGATTGATGGGAAAAGCGATAATCGGAGACTCGCTCTACCTTATCAGTCTGGATTGGCGGCAAGTGCTAAGCTAAACGACGGAACCGTCGTTATTGATACTGAAATAGTAAGGGAGCCACTTGTTCGGCATCAACGCTTATTTATTTACTCGCCCTCTAAGTCGTTAGTTATAATAGATGAATTAACGGATGAGCGATGGGTGGCGGGCGATAAGCCGAAGCAGGGCTTCAAGAAAATCTCTAAGTTGTTTTCTCGTAAGTCAGAAGAGCAAAATGAAAGCCCGCTTCCGCCTCGAACATACACGCAGTGGCATCAGTTTTTTCCAGCATGGCAAGTCGAAGCTGATAAATCCGGCATCTCTGCGAGGTTTAATCAAGATTGGCTAGCCAAATATTTCGACCATAGTCCAAAATCCAAGCCAAGATTGCTCTCGGAGAATACCATTCCTCCTGCATCGTATAGCGTACGTGCCGCAGTAGCAGCTTGGACGGAAGAAAAAAAATGCCATGTACCTGAAGTAAAGCTACATCATGGAGATGTAGATAATGCAGGTCGTTACACTGGCTGGGCATCGTTATGGCCTCTCACCCTCAAACCTTCGGCGGCGATAAGTCAGACCATTACGACTCAGTCTAAAACTGCTCTTTTTGCCTCATTCTTCGAGATTCGTGAAAATGGTTCACTCGAAGCATCAGTTGATCATTTGGAAATTGAAGCCTTACCCGGCGGCGTAAGAAAACTGCAATATGAGTGTGGTGACGACAGCAAAGTAATAGAGTTTCGGCGGTCTAAGAAAGGGCTGGAGTTAAGTTTCGGAGACGGTTCTGCCTATAAAATTTCTCGAACCCTTGTAGACAGAAACTATGACGCGCAGGCACTTTATAAAGCTCGTGCGGCAATAAAAGGATTAGCTCCGACATCCGAGATATTCGATTTGTTTAAGACGGCTTCGGCCAATGGATGGGGGCAAGCCATTAATGAAGCTGCCGAATATGCACGATCTATTGGGGATGACGAAACGCATTTTAAAATGGCGAGTTTAGCTCAGGAAAGCGGAGATGGAGTTGAAGCATTGAAGTTAGCTCAAATTCACCTCAATGCTACTAACGCGGCTTATGACTTATCAAAGGCTTATTCATTATTAAATTATGCCGTTGAGCAGAATGTTAGAGCTGCGCATTTTTACTTAGGAAATCTGTACTTAGATAAGTCTTTTGAAGGTCACGACCTGGCTAAGGCTAAAAATGAATTTCGCAAGGGGGCAATGCGGGATCATATAGGATCTATGGTGCAGTATTCAGATATTTTAGCTGAGGAATTAAATTATGTTGAGGCTGTTAAATGGCTGACATCTGCTGCCGAGGGGGGGAGTTCAGAGGCTCACATGCGATTGGGAAATCTGTATTGCTCTAAGGTACAGGCCCCAGAGTATTTCGATATGACGCTCGCGGCAAAACATTATGAAAAGGCTGGGTTGGCAGGTAGTAAAGTGGGAGCTTATGAGGGCGCCAAGATTTTTATGAACCCTGACATTGATGTTTATGATTTAGACCGAGCTGTTGTTTTATTGAAAATTGCTGCAGACTTGGGCAGTGAAGTTGCTAAGGGAAAGCTTGAGAAGTTGAGGCACTCTAATTCCTCAGCATAAGGCGGCGTTTATTTTTTGGGTTTGAAATAAAGTTGGCGGACTATTGCTCCATGAGCGGAACGGGTATATTGGCAAACATCGCCTTTAAGGCGTTTAGTTTTATTTAGAGGTAGTTACAGGTCTTGATAATTAACTTCGATATGAGTTTTGGTTTCATGGAGAAGTGCCAGTTAAAAACTGTGATTTCCGAGCTTGCTAAATATACTAATCCTAAAATTTCTTGGGAGTCTCCAGCAGACACTCTATCTAAGTTTACTCCAAAGACCCACTCTCTAGACTGGTCTGGGAACGAGACTTCAAACCGATCCAGCCATTACAAATTAAACACATGGCTTGACTTTACTCCCATCCTTCTCAACGCAAACTCAAATGATGAGTCAGAAGCCAGCGTTCAGGATCAACGCAAATTTGTAGCAAATTGGGTGGCTGATTGGGCCGAAAAATTTCCCTATGACGGAGTAGATCTGAGCGGAACTACAAGAGGAAATGATCTTGCCTGGTACGATATGGCTGCTGGTATACGGGCGGCAATCCTTGGGCATTTACTGACGATAAATCCAGATGGCGTTATGGGGGATGAAACGCAAAAGCTGTTGAAGCAGTCTGCGCGGGACCATTTGATTTTCCTGCGTGACCCTTCCCATTGGGCCTCCCATAGCAATCATGGAATGTACCAATCAATGGGGCTCCTTGCGCTCATCCGGCAATTACCGGAAATATCGGATAAGGTTGAAGAGGACCGATGCCTTGCTGTCAGCAGAATTCGAAACTATCTGTCGACGGCTTTGTCCGATGACGGAGTTCACCTTGAACATTCCCCAATTTACCACTCATTGGTCCTTCGCGCGCTAAAGTCCATTGTCGTTTTGCTCGATTCAGAGCGAGAGGATGAAAAAGCGCTTATGGATACGTTTTCACGCTTACAACCAGCTCAAGCGGCAATGTTTATGCCGAACGGAGTACTAGCTCCTTTTGGGGATAGTTATCTCATGGAAGCCTCTCGCCTTCGTCCTGAAGACGACTCTGTCTTGGAACAATATTCTCCAAAATTACAATTCCTCGTAACGAATGGGCAAAAGGGCGAGCGGTTTACAAGTGATTTGTATTATTCTCGTGGCGGCGGATTCGCTTCGTTCAAGTCAGATGAGGGGGGAGGGCGAAATTCTTTTTTAGCAGCAAGTGGCTGGTTCCATTCACTCGTTCACAAACAACTTGATGATCTATCGTTGATTTGGGCTGAGAATGATATGCTAATTCTAGCGGATCCAGGGCGATACGCCTATGAGGGTCAGACGCCGAATGAGTCAGATTTGCGTGCTCGAGGTTTCTATTACGATCACCCGAACCGGATTTACGTTGAATCAGCCCACGCTCATAATACAGTAGAAATTGATAATCGAACAGAGTCTCGACGAGAGTCTCCGGCTTACCAGTCAGCTTTTGCAGTGGTTGAAAAAACTGCTCATGATATCGTCATTTTAGACATGGATATTATTCGTGAGCCCTTGGTGCATCATCAGCGTTTATGCGTGTACATTCCTGGTGAGAAATTAGTGGTGATTGATGAGCTGGAGAGTATTGACGAGACGACTCATGATTTCACACAGTGGTGGCAGTTTTTTCCAGCATGGGAGGTCAGTGATGATACCGATGGTGCACAAGTATCGTTAGCATATAATGCAAACTGGAGAAGCGGTAGGGGCGAGAGTGAAGATTTGGCGAGCCCGGACATTGATTTAGCTAATATTGATGATGCTCAAAATGAGGCCTATCGCGCGCTTTTTTCTGACCCTGAGATTTCATTAAAAGGCGCTTTCGGGTGTGCGTTATCGGATGGAACTTCGCTGCCGATAGCTGTCAAATCCTATTATGGTGACGAGCAGGGCGATAAACTCATGGGGTGGACATCCTTATCGCCAGGTACGTTTGAGCCGGCTTCATCTGTTGGTGTCTCTTTGGAAGAGCCAGCAAAAGAAATGATAATGAGTGCCGTTTATGAAATTCACAAAGATAAAGATTCAGTAATTGGGCTTAACAATGTACAGGTGAAAGCTGGCCGTCGAAATTTGAAGTCTGTCACTTGGGATGGTGCGGGGGAAGTTCGGGGTATTCGTTATCGCCGAAATGACGATTCACTAGAAATTTACATTGGAACTCGGCCGAAAATCACTCTGAAGCGCGGGTTGCATTCACGAAATGAGGAGGCGCAGTCCTTGATGAAAGCGCGGGCCGCAATTGCTCGCGGCGCTCCGGCTAGAGAGGTCTATGACTACTTCGATAAAGCTGCCCGCACATCTTGGCCGAACGCGATAAAAGAAGCTGCGAAATATGCTGAAACTACTGGAGATGAAGATCGAAAACTTGATTTGTTAGAAAAGGCATACAGAGTTGGTGGAAGCGGGGAAATTCTACCCTATGCTCGTAGCCTTATTGACGCAGAAAGTTCAAGGCGTGACTTCGCTAAAGCGGAAGCGCTCCTGATAGAGGCCATGCAGAATAACGTTCGGGCCGCCCATTACCACTTAGGGGAGCTATACGAGAATTTGGATTTTGATGCAGCGAGCCAAGTTAAGGCTAAAGAAGCCTATTTGTCAGGGGCCCAGCAAAACCATTCTGGATCAATTGTGCGTTTGGCAGAGATTTTAGAAGAAAGTGGCGATTTTTCCGAAGCTTTAGAATGGTTTGAAAAAGCGGCGAAAAATCAAAGTAGAAAAGCGCAATTCAAATTGGCGCAACTTTACGCCGATAAAGAGATAATGCCTGAAAAGTTTAACCCTAAAGTCGCTTTGCAATATTATGTCATGGCTGCGGAGGGTGGAAGCAAGCTCGCAGGATATCATGGAGCTAAATTGGCGCTAAATAAGAAACAAGACATATACGACCTAAATTTAGGGAAACGTCTTCTGAAAATTGCGAGTGATCTGGGCAGTGGCGTGGCCGCTTATGATCTCGCAAGGTTGTTGCGGGATGAAAAGAACTTCGACCTAGATCAGATAAAGAGGTTGTTACTGAATGCTAAAGCTGCCGGCCTTACAAAGGCCCAAGCACTCTTAGATGAAATTGTTGACGCGGATTGATATGCCAAGCTTGAAATAGTACTTAGACAGGCTGAAGGCATATTATTCAGGTTGAGCCCCGCTCTTTACAATTTGAATAACGAAAATATGTCTTATTTCGTACGCAGCTGGAGGCTCACATTTCAGTTTACCGAAGAATTAAAAAATCAAAACAATTCGTTTAGAGTTTTCTGTAAGCTTTCTCGCATTTTTTTAACGCCAGCCTCCAAATCAGTATCGGGTCTCATCGCATTCGAATCGAGTAAATCCTTAAGTGTTGGAACAAGATTCAGTTTTTGCTGGATCTCCGGCTGACCTCCGATTCCGTAAATCGGTTTATTACAGGCCATATACTCATAATACTTTCCTGGAATAGCGCGGCTTTGAGGTGATAAAACCAATATCAACGCCGACATTGAGAGTTGTAAGCTTTGGGTTTCGGTAGGGGAGAGTAAGCCGTAAACTGTAATTTTATTGCTTAAGGGACTCGCTTTAACCGTTTCAATTTCCTCGGGTAGGAGGCGGCCTGCGACGTGAAGGTGGGATTGCGGACATAGGTCAACAAGACGGCTCAAAAATTCCAGTAAGTCCTCGATTTTACGATTGGGGTCAGATAGGTTGAAAGATCCGGTATGACCGACGTGAAATATCGAAGGGTCAAGAGCTTTGGGTGCTGCCTTTAGAACGGCATGAGGCTCAACAACGCGCGCGGGCTTCTGGGACAGCTGCTCAATTTCGGACGCTATTACAGAATTTACGCATATTGTGGCGTCCGCACATTTGAGCCAACGGATAGCAAGTTGGGTTTCAACCCATTTTCGAATGGGGTTTTTACGCGCTTCCACTAGGGGGTCTTCTAGCCAAAGGTCACGAAAATCAGCAACCCACTTCAATTTGTGCTGTTTCGCAAGTTTATATCCTACCTTATGGATCGATTCTGGCGGGCTGGAGGTAAAGACAACGTCAAAAGCGCTGAGGTCTAGTGTTTTTAGATGCTTGAGGACACGATGGGCCCATCGAATATCTGGATCGGGGAGAAAAGTGTGGCGACGAATAATGTCTCTAAAAATGGTCTTTTTTGAGAGAACCTTTCTGTTCACCTCTGCAGCAGGCTCGGCCTGCGGATGGAATATAGTGACTTGCGCGGGATCGTTTTCATGTATTTCTGGCGATATAATCGTGACCTTTGCGCCTAAAGAGCGTAGGCCTGCGACCAAATTCTCACTTCTTCGAGAGCCGCCTGTTTGAATAGGGGGGTGATGTCGTGAGATAAACAAGACATTTAATGGCAATGAGTGTTTTTGCTCTATCATAAGTTATGAGTGTTATAAGAATTTCTTGTGTAATCACAGTTTAAAAGCATTAGACTTTAGAGGCAGGGTTAGCCGCTGTGTCTATAGGTAGATGCTGGAATTACATTCCAATAATTACACTTGAGGTCTTATCTTTAGAGTTGTAGGGGCAGACGACCTATTTTGAACTATCCGGTATTATCATGCAGACTTTGGATCTAACTGGGTATGATGCGTATTTTTGGGAATTGCTTTTAATGACGCAAATTTTTACAGGGTAATCTAATATGTCAGATCATAAAGTTTTCATAGTTGCTGGGACTCGGCCAGAAGCCATCAAAATGGCCCCTGTTTATAAAGCAATGCTGAAATATGATGGATTGTCCCCTGTCTTGATATCTACCGGACAACACCGGGAAATGCTAAAGCAAGTCTTTGACTGGTTTGAAATCAAGCCTGACGAAGACTTGAAGGTGATGACGCCTAATCAGACGGTTAATCAGGTTTTATCGCGTAGTCTTGTTGGCCTTGATGAGCTTATTTCTAAGTATCAGCCTGACGCAGTTCTGGCTCAAGGAGACACGACGACTGTCTTGGCTGCAGCTCTGGCGGCATTTAATAATAAAGTTAGCTTTGGCCATGTGGAGGCTGGACTCCGTACGCATACTCTTGACCGGCCTTATCCTGAAGAAGGGTATCGCCAAATGGCGGCCCGTGTAGCGAAATGGCATTTTGCGCCGACCCAAAAGTCTGTCGAAGCGCTTGAGGCCGAAAATCTCTCGGGCGATATTTTTAAGGTCGGAAATACCGTGATTGATGCATTGTTAGAGACAGCGTCTCGTGATCACCCGCCCGTTGTGGATTCTAATGGGAAAGATTTGGTTCTAATTACGGGGCACAGGCGTGAGAACCACGACAAATTTAGAGCTGTATTTGAAGCATTTAAGCAATTGGCATCGGAGTATCCGGAAAAAGTTTTTGTATACCCTGTCCATCTCAATCCAAATGTTCGAAATTTAGCACATGAGGTGTTAGCCGGCGTCACCAACTTTAAGCTTATCGAGCCCGTAAGCTATCCAGAAATTGTATCCCTTATGAAGCAGGCGATTCTCATTTTGACCGATAGCGGTGGAATTCAGGAAGAAGCGCCCTCATTAAAGGTTCCGCTACTTGTTATGAGGGAAACTACAGAGCGCCAGGAAAGTGTAGATGCGGGGGCGGCTAAGCTCATCGGAACGGACCCTGACAAAATTTTTTCTGAAGCGAGGCGGTTGCTAGATTCAGAAGTTGAGCGAAAAAAGATGATTGTCGATCAAAATCCCTTTGGCGACGGCGCAAGTGCATTAAGGATTTGCAAAATCATTGATAATTCTCTTAACACGCCTTCTTAAAATTACGGAATTTGAATTATGAAAACGGTATCAGTCGTCGGATTGGGGTATGTAGGTTTGCCTACAGCAGCTTTGCTCGCTAGAGCCGGATTTAAAGTCCAAGGCATGGATAAAAATGAAAAGCTGGTTGAAGAGTTACAGCGCGGTGAGTGTCGGCTTGAAGAGTCTGACGTAAACGACCTTGTCAAGTCGGTATTGAAGGCCGGAACATTAACAGCAAGCTTGGATCCCGAACCTGCCGATGTTTTCGTGATATGTGTTCCAACGCCTGTTGGAAAGGACGACAAAGCAGACCTGAGCATGGTCAAATCGGCCATAAAGGCGACCGCACCATGTGTTAAGGCGGGTGATTTAGTTATACTCGAATCCACCAGCCCAATCGGCACAACCGAAAAAATCATCGGCGCTGCTCTGAAGGAAGTTGGACTCGACCCACAATCTGATGTTGATGTCTGCTATTGTCCTGAGCGTGTTTTTCCGGGAAATACTATTCGGGAAATACTCGATAATGACCGCATTATTGGGGGCCTGACTGTTAAGGCTGCGGAAAAGGCTCAGAAGTTTTATGCGGCATTCTGCAACGGTCAGCCGGTATTAACTACGGCCGCCACCGCTGAGTTTTCGAAACTGATGGAAAATACGTACCGAGACGTCAATATCGCACTGGCTAATGTTTTTGCACGGATTGCGGAAAATACTGATGTGAACGTCAAGGAGGTAATAGCGTTGGCGAATATGCACCCAAGGGTTAACGTTCACACTCCAGGGCCCGGTGTTGGCGGACATTGCATACCTGTAGATCCAAAGTTTCTTATTGAAGCTTTCCCGGAAGAAACAAAATTGCTTTCTCAGAGCCGTGAAATTAATGACACTCAAGCCTCTCGCTTGATTGATCGCGCTGAGAGTGCTGGCCTGAGTCGTGGTAGTAAAGTTGCGATCATGGGCGCGGCCTATCGGGGGGACATCGATGATGCCCGCGATACTCCGACTGAATTATTAATTGGCGAGCTGTCAAAACGAGGCTATACTTGGCAAACTCACGATCCGCATGTGACTTTATTTAAATTACATAATGAATGTGAGCCTTATTTAACATCAAATTTGCAGGCCTCTCTCGAAGGCGCCGAAGCTGTCTTTATTATGACGGCGCATTCCGAGTATAATGTCCTAACAGCCTCTGACTTCTCGGGAATGGGCGACACGGCTTTGATTGTAGACGGCCCAGTTATCATGTCTCGAGAAATGTTTGCGGAAGGTCGCTATACCTATCTTTCAACGGGACAGCGGGTATAAGGATTGCGGCTATTAGAGCCGCAGGTTCGGATTATTCGTTATTTTAAAGTTCGGACGATAAGAGTTGTATGAACGTCCACATACGAGTTGGGGGTTAAGACGACTACTTCAATCGGTCGTCATTGATGTCGCCCCACGTCCTTGGCGATGGGGTCGCTTGCCTGATTTTTTCCGCGTTTACTTGGACATTTTAGCTGCAAGGCGAAAAACGCTCTTGTCTTCATACATGTCTATTGGTCTGCCGAGGGAAAAGGAATGTGTTCCCGACGATATACCGCCGCTTCTTGCAAAACAAATACTGCGAGCTCTATCAAAGAATAATGCCAGAATGCTCGAAGGTTTATCAATTACAGATAACCAAAGGGCGGTCGTGAAAAGGGCTAGGGAACTATTGAGCCTCGCAAGCAGACCTCATGTTTGCGATTTTAAATATGTTCAAACCAAATCGTCCCCGACGAAAGGGCCGTTGAGGATATTATATGTGGCTCACACGAGTCTGATTGAACACAAAAATGGATATTCGGTTCGCACTCATGAGATTGTAAAATCACTCGCCCGTGCAGGCCATAATGTTCGTGTTGTCCTCAGGCCTACTCCTGAGCCGGGTTATGATGAAGAGTTGGATGGCGTCGAATATGGTCGTCACAATCTAGCAATAGACGTCTGTGGAAATTGGGAGAGCTATCAGAATCATTACTCAAAAATTATCGAGAAGGAAGCGTTTGATTTCAAGCCAGACCTAATTCATGCCGCCTCAAACCACATCACGGGGTATGCTGCGGCGAGAGCGGCAAATTCGCTAAACATACCTATTATTTATGAAGTCCGTGGTTTTTGGGAGGTCACAAGATTAGCGAATCATCCCAAATATGAGATGTCGGCTGGGTATGAGGCGCAGGTCAATCTGGAAAGCTATATAATTCGTTCCGTCGATCATGTATTAACCCTGAACGGCGCCATGGTTGATGAAGTTGTAAGGCGAGGGGCTTCACGCGAAAATGTCTCGCTCCTGCCTAATTGCGGCGACCCAAACCTATTTTCGACTGTAACGTCCTCAAAGCCTATCTCAGAAGGGCCAATCACCTTTGGATATGTCGGGAGCTTCGTTCAATATGAAGGGCTAACCCTTCTCATCAAAGCGTTTCTAGAGCTGTGTAAAAAAGGTGAGAATGTTCGTTTGTATCTTGCCGGGCATGGCTCAATAGAGCCGCTGCTCAGGCGCGCGGCCAAAGGGCCGCATGAGGGAATGGTTCATTTCCATGGGGCGTTTAGCCGTGAGGGCCTTGAGGCGATATATAATCAAATTGACGTCGTCGTGCTTCCGCGCAGGCCCAATCAAGTAACAAGGCTTGTAAGTGCATTAAAGCCCTTAGAGGCCTTTAGCGCCGGACTTCCAGCGATCTTCTCAGATGTTAGGCCGCTTGCAGAGCTTGCGGAGGACAGCCGAGGTGCGATTTGCTTCGAAGCCGGACAGATCAAAGACCTAACCGCAAAAATGCGGGAGCTTATAGATGACCCAGATCTTCGAAAACAACTTGGGAAAAATGCGAGGAACTTTATTGAGACCGATCGAAATTGGGACAGCCACATCAGCCGTCTCATTCAAACATATCATACGGTTCTGCGGATAAATGATCCCGCTGACTGAGAAACTCTTAGTGCTTTATAGCGTTGGAAGGGAGCTTGCCATTACATTTATAAATTGAATGAATATGAGCCGTTTCCAACCCTTGAAACGCGGAGTGAAAATCTTTCCTGCACTTTCATTTTTTTGACACATTGCGATGAAAAGGAGATTTCTGTCGCACAGTATTGAAAAATTCAAATTCGAATTTCAAATTTATGCTTTGACGAAAACTAGTAATTTTCATTCTCGCGACTAAAATACAATGTATTTTAAGGTCGGTGATTGTATTTGAAAAAAAAACAAGCCACTATCTAAAAAATGACATGAATTGCGTAGCTAAGGCGTTGTATGACTGAGAATGTGCCAGTTTGGGCCGAGTTGTTTGTGGAATACGCCAATAACCTCGACGAGTATTGGCCCAAGAGCCGATCAATCCAAATTACGAAATTTGAAAAATCTCTTGCCAAAATTCAAGCTGAATTCAAGGCGGGGTCGCGCGAAGAGGTTTTGCAGAAAATAATTTCTTTCGCGGAAACTCGCAAGACCAATCGTCCGGTGACAGTTTTTCTTATTAGCGCCGGAAGTTCCGGTTCGCACTGGCTGGAAGGTGTTTTGCAATCTGCTGCAGGTATGATTTCATGTGGCGAGGTTTACTTGCCCCCCAGTATGATGACTAAATTAAAAGCTTTAGGCGTGCTTGATCGGTCTCTGTTTTTAGACTGCATACATTTAACGCACGCAAGTTCGCTGCCTCAAGACAGTGAGAAAGCGGTTTTTATAAATTCCGCTCATCTATCAGGGTGGAGACTAGCGAGGTTTATGGGCCCCCCGAAGAAAACCATTTTTTTGAAACGTCATCCTGCCAAAATTGTGACATCACGATCTTTTAGAAAACCCGCATATAGAAAGCTTTATGGCAGTCAAATGTCACTGGAAGAGTTTGTCGATCACAATATCGATTTTGTGAACAAATTTTTTGAAGTCTCTCTGAAAAATAATCCGGATTCCACAGTCTCATTTGAGGAGATGCGTACTGACTTAATAGAAGTGCTCAACAAAATTCAGCAGGATTTAGGTGTGCAATTTTCCGAGCCAGATGTTTCAAAAACACTCGAGGAGTACGGGTATGTTGGTTCAAACGATAAGAAAGATAATGTGAAGACGAATGTATATAGCGGCCCGAAATTGGAGATACCTGAGAAGCTAAGTGACAAAATTGGAACGAAAATGAAGAGTTTATCCACGACCCTCGGGTATGAAACTTTATAGTCGTAATATTGGTAGATGATGCGTCCAAACGTGCGTTTCCAGTTAATCTACACGCTAAATCCGGAGATTATAGGAAACTAATTCTCCCAAAACATTTCTTGAGAGATGCTGGTGGCTATTCCGAGAACACTTTGTGGGGGATAAAACTTGCATAGTAGTCAACAATGTTTTCTAAGCTACGCCCAGGAAGTAGTCTGTTCCTGATGGTTTTCAAAATAAAAATCAGAAATGCAATATGAGAAATTTTTTACAATCATTACTTTTTGGAGCCATGGTCGCGCTAGGTGGGTGTAGTGATGCCAGACATGAAATAGCTCGTCCAGTGTCGCCCCAAAATAGCGAAGGGGAGATTAAGTTTTTGCCGCTTGATTATTTAGTTGAAAACTACCCCCACGCAATTGTTGAGAAACTTGATAGCTTTGCAGTTATTGACGATGGGCCTGGCTATAATACCCGCTATATAAAGGTGAATGAGGCGTCGGAAGGACAGACATTTCTATTCTGTTTCAAATATGAAAGTCTGACACCAACAGCCTCCGTAGGAATTCGATTTACCTTCGGGGATCAGAAAACTACGGTTGTAGCCGATCCCATAACCATGCAGGCCCAGCTCCGGGGGGACCGTGGCCTTAGTGGCGATGCATTCATGGCAAATGGAGCGCTATGCGGGGAGATTTCTTCCGATACTCCTCTTCTCCTTGAGGCGCTGACAGCTTATCCCGCTATTGGTCCTCAGGAAAGCTATCCGTTTTTCTCGGCAGACGCCGAAGGGGCAATTAACATATCAAAATACGTTATAGTTGTATTGCCATGAGCAACGATGTAATTTCAAATTCTGGAGAGTTTCACTCGGCTGATTTACCTTCCGACGGGTATGAAGGGATGCTTCCAAAGTGGATGTCTTTTGCTGTGTTAGTCACATTTTCGGTCTTGCTAACACTTGGCTATTTCACATTTCTTGACGGTTTCATAGCACATCCGAAGGCAATGGCGCTATCATTAATACCTTTTGCTCTGATATCTATCGTCGTTTTACGCAACGCTACGTTTACCCGGCAGGATAGCGCCGCGAAAAGCGTTTTCGGAAAGATAGTGTTGCTGGCACTTCCGATTGCAGCGCTCGCCTTCCTATATGTATGTTTGTTTTCTGGGGACTTGAAAAGTGACTTTGAAGCTTATTGGGATCTTGCGCGTCAATTCTCGCAAGGCTTAGAAGTAGACTGGGGCTCAGTTTACCATGCTAGAGCGAGGGCAATGCTTTCACCGGCGGTCTTTTTATTCGGACACCACGAGCTATCTTTCGAAGTTTTCAATGTATTATATATTTTTTCTTGCGCAGTGTCTGTTGGGTGGATCGCGTATAGATGCGCTGGGATCTATGCATCCAAAATTGCAATGTTCGCAACACTCTTATGTGCGGGGCCAATCGCCTGGGCCATAATACCAACACACGACCTGCCAGGGTCGGCTGTGTTCTTATTATGCATCGTATATATTGTCGAATTATGTCGGGTGGATGCCTCACGTCTATCTCAAACTTTTAATCGGAAATGGACCTTCCTTCTGTTCATAGCCAGCGCTATATTCCTCGGAATGGCGTTGGGGTGGATTCAATTTATTAAAGCCGCTACACCATTTTACGTGGTTGGAGGCATTCTTGCGCTCATCATCGGCGGAAGTTTTAGTGAGGTAGCCACCAAAGCACGACCATTCACATCTCAGTTTTTCAAAAATGTCCTTGCAAAAACAGGCTTTCTATTTCTTCCTGTCTTGATAGCCATGTGCGCGCAGAACATTGTTCCGGGTGCAGACAATTTCCATAAATTTGAGCGAGGAGCGGGCGGTCTTACCGAGTATTGGATTGCCGCGCACACCAATTCTTACGGCGATGGGTCATACTCGAATGATATCGGAAGATTTTTCAGGCCATATCGGTACGAATCAAGTGATGAAGCCATTCCTCTTGCCGTAGCGAATATGTCGGACGACCCGATGGGATCAGTAGTCCATAGATTCAGAAAAGCGGAAAGGCTTATGAATTTTGCAAGCCTTGGTTTTGGAGTGGGATCTCCCGAGCGTGCCTCGAGCGAAGCAACGCCAAAAGAGACGATAGATATAAAGCCAATATTTGCTTTTTTGGCGCACACATATTGGTTGCTTCTTCTAGCATCTACATTGATCATTATTTTTTCAAAGAAAAAATTGCGGTCGAGGGCGGCAATAGTCTTGACTCCTTCCTTAGTGGCTGCAGGCGCTCTGATAATGCTTGGTCAAGTTCAGGCTCGATATATGATGCCGTTATGGTTCGTCGGGATCATTCTCATTGGTTTAGCGGCGGCCTCGATTGCCGACTTCAAAACAATGACTAAGCCTGAAATGAGAACAATATTGAAACGGGGAGGCTTAAATATACTTCAAAGTCTAGCTGTACTCGTAGGAGTGGCGGTCATTGGTTTAATTGTCTTCGTTGCAGGAAGTAGGTTGATTTATCAACCTCAGGATGGCCGACCTGTTTACCTAGAAGGAAATGTTCGTTCCGTTCTCGGAGGGGAGGCGCCAAGTCCATACGCATTCAGAGGCACCACGCGTCCTTATTTTGAGGTAAATGGGACAGCTGTTTCTCTGCCCGATGCTCTCATTGGACAACCCTTAGAAGCTTGGACGCTCGTCCGCTTACCCAGAGGGACGGATGAAGAATGTTTTGCGAATGTTTCTGTAGCGGGGGGCGGGGATGCGACGGCACCGGTTAGATTAGAAAACGGAAAAGCCAGTAGGCTGCTGTTTATAGGCGCCAAACAAGTCGAGTTTGAATATGAGAAAACTTGCGGCGGCGTAAAAGACAACACTAGCTTATCATATGAAATTGCCTTCATTCGTGCAGTTTCGCCAAGTTGACTTACGAAACGGGGCGGGAATTTAAGGTTGGCGAGATTAAATCCAGCTGGCGACATTTTCAAAATTCCCCTCTACCTGTCGTGCAGTTTTTGATACAGAAAACCATTACTTGTTATCACTAAGTAATATAACCGAAACGCATAGACACAGAATACCATGGAGTTTTTATGAAAACCATTTTGCTTGCAGGCGGCTTTGGCACACGTCTCTCAGAGGAAACAAGTCTTCGGCCAAAGCCCATGGTGGAAATAGGTGGTCGTCCTATCCTAACTCATATTATGGGGATGTACTCTAAGTATGGCTTCAACGAGTTTTTAGTCGCGGGAGGATACAAAGCGGATTTTATAAAGAACTATTTTGCCAATTTGCCGATGCAGCTCAACGACTTTGAGATTGATCTGGGGTCAGGCGATGTCTCTATACTTGGAACCAATTCACCGGATTGGAAGGTTGCCGTCGTGGATACGGGCTTGCAGACTATGACGGGCGGACGTATTAAGCGTTTGAAACCTCACACCAACGGTACATTCATGTGTACATATGGGGACGGCGTGGCAGATATTGATATCAAAGCGCTCGTCGATTTTCACAAGTCTCATGGCAAACTGGCAACGATCACCGCAGTTCGCCCGCCCGCTCGCTTTGGCAGTTTGATCATGGACGGCGAAAAGGTAACAGAATTTGAAGAAAAAAATCCTCTCAAAGAAGGTTGGATTAATGGCGGATTCTTTGTCTTAGAGCCGGAAGTATTTAATTATATTGATGATGACAGCCAGCCATTCGAACGCGAGCCTCTCACCCGTATCGCCGAAGATGGACAGTTGATGGCCTATAAACATAGTGGGTTCTGGCAACCTATGGATACGCTGCGTGAGAAAAATATGTTAGATAAGATAGTCAATGAGGGTAAGGCTCCGTGGATGTAATCCAAGGTTTCTCCGCAACAGGGCCTCAATTAATTCACGATTGAAACCTTTGGGAAGAACCTAAATTACGTCAAGGGGCAAAACGTGAAAAGAGATCTAATGAAATTTTGACAAATAATCAGCTAGAGCTGTTTCAGTTGTCCATTCAGGGCGCCAGTCTAAGAAAGTATTAGCTTTTTCAATATTAGCGACCATGAACGAAACGTCTGTATCGCGCATGGGTAATGAACCAAAATTAAGCTGCTCGGGACGGTATTTTCCTAAACGGCAAAAAACTTTCGAGAATTCGCGAACAGAAATTCCCCTTCCGCTGCCAATATTATAAACTGTGAACCTGGCCCGCTCGGGTTGGGTTAGTGCGGCAAAAATTGCTGAAGTCACATCTGGTATATAAATAAAGTCACGAATCTGGGTGCCTTCGGACATGGGGACGGTTTCACCCGCAGAGAGCTTGCTTTGCAGAGACGGAAGCAAACGGTGGGGAGCTTCTCCTTCGCCAAACACTCCGAACAATCTCAGACAGGTAATTTCGGTTTCTTCAGACTCCGAGACTTTTCGGAGTTGCTGCGTGGCTTCGGCTTTACTCCCGCCATAACTGTTTGTGTTTCGGACAACTGTATCAGTCTCACGTGTCGCGATATCGGTGCCATTTGCTAGATATTCAGACATAGAGCCCAATTGCACAAATCGTTTGCTCTGAACGATATTCGCAGCTTTTGCGAGTTGGGTCGGTAAATCTATATTGACCAATTTCATTTGAGACGCATCACGATCGTTAGGTTTAACCCCGTAACCCGCTGCATTCAAAACGTAATCGCACGGTTCGTTTTTAAGCAGCGACGAAACTTCTTCAGGTTTACCTGTGACCATTTTCACTTCGACATGGCTGGGCAATTCAAAATCAGGAGCACTGCGCAGCGGTAAAACTATACGCGAAAATTCATGTGCGTAATCGTTTAGAAAATGCCGACCAATAAAGCCCGATCCACCTGTCATGAAAAGCTGAGACATACTTTATTTTATTCGAGCTTCCCGTTTTGCAGAGTAATCTTGAATCTGCTTGTAAGTTATATCTGCTACGTCTTCGGGATTGGCAAAATAGGCATCATACCAGTCTCCTGTCATTTGAATGCTTTCCCAGACTGTCAATCCTGGCACCCAACGTAGTTCACGCATAGATTTAGAAATATCCAATGTTAAATAGCGCGTTTCAGGTAAGCTTGGATCAGCGCCAAGTTCAATATTTAAATCAACTTCGGACCAATTCTCTTTCAACTTCTTAGCCAATTCATAAACGGTGACAATATCCATAGGGTTAGGTCCGAAGTTCCAAGCACCGATATAGTCCTTTTTACTTTCGCTCATAAGTTTCTCGCCCAAAGTCATGTAGCCGTGACAGAGTTCCAGTACATGTTGCCACGGACGGACTGCATCGGGGTTACGAATGGACAGGCTTCCTCCTGATCCTGCCGCACGGACAGCGTCAGGGATAATTCGGTCAACCGCCCAATCGCCCCCTCCGATGACATTGCCGCCACGAACAGTGGCCATTGACGGCCCCTCCTTATTGTCCAATTGGAACATGGTGTCTCGATACGCTCCTGCCACAATTTCAGAGGCCGCCTTTGAGGCGCTATATGGGTCTTTGCCGCCCAACGGGTCGGTTTCCCTGTAAGGCCAAGCCCAGTCGGCATTGTGATAGACTTTATCTGTTGTCACGCAAACTATTGCTGGAGGTGTCTCTAAATGGCGGCAAGCTTCCAATATATTTGCTGTCCCCATGACATTTGTAGAAAATGTCTCTAATGGTTCGGCGTAAGAGTGCCGAACCAGAGCTTGGGCCGCGAGGTGCATCACGCAATCAGGTTTAAACTCATGAATGAGCTTTTCCATGAGAGCATAATCTCTAATATCTGCGTAAAAACTTTCAGCGTAGGAATCAGGCCCCATAATTTGGTGGAGTGAGGGTTGGTTGCTGTCAGGCGCTAAGCTGATTCCCCGAACTTCTGCGCCAATTGAGGTTAGCCAAGCGGAGAGCCACGCGCCTTTAAATCCGCTATGGCCAGTAACCAGGATACGCTTCCCTTTATAAATTTCAAACATAGTCTTCGCCTGTGGGTTTAATAATCCGTTTTCCGTACATTTAAGGCAACAGTAGGCGCGGCGCTAGACAAAACCTGGCCTAGTTTTGTATCGCATATCGGGACTATACAGGCTGGAAAATAGCGTTTACGACGCGGGCGTGTAATCCTCAGGTAAAGTGGACGGGTATCTAAATGGCAAAAGCCGAAACGAAATCTATGAATAAGTCCGGGCCTAGGCGTCTCGTAACAATTTCCATCCCGACTTATAACGAGTCCGAAAATATTAAGCGGCTAATTTCCCGACTTCAAGAAACTGCAGACACACTGCCGCAATATGACTTTGAATTTCTTTTTACTGATAACGCGAGCGAAGATGACACTTTTGCAATACTGGCAGAAATGGCCAAATCAGAGCCGCGCATTCGAGCCTTGCGTCTTTCCCGAAATTTTGGATTCCAGCGCTCTATTTTAACGAACTTTCTGAATGCAAAAGGCGACTGCGCTATCCAAATCGATGCAGATTTACAGGATCCGCCCGAATTGTTTCCAGAGTTTTTAAAACGATGGGAAGAGGGGTATTCTGTTGTCTATGGTGTTAGAAAAAATCGAAAAGAGAGTAAGCTTGAGCAATCCTTCAGAAAGATTGGCTACCGAATCATCCGATATTTAAGCGAAATTTCTGTTCCGAACGATGCTGGGGATTTCCGCTTAATAGACCGAAAAATTATTGAGCAATTGCGAACAATTGAAGACCAAACGCCATATCTGCGAGGGTTGATTGCGAGTTTCGGTTATGCCCAAACGGGCATCCCATACGAGCGTGACAAACGAATGGCTGGGGAGAGTAAGTTTAAACCCATAGCGCTAATTCGGTTGGGCGTAGATGGAATCGCTAGTCAGTCAGTTCGACCCTTGCGCCTCCTTAGCTATGTTGGGGTAATATTTGGGTTGTTTTCAATTGCTTTGATTGCCTACTACTTGGTGCAATACCTTTTCATGGGCGGAGAGGGCGCGCGTGGTTTTACAACACTTGCTATATTGGTACTAATCTCGACAACTGTGAATGCAATAGGTTTAGGGATCATGGGAGAATATCTGGGGCGTGTATTTAACAACTCCCGGCGCTTGCCAATAGCTATTATTGATCAACGAATAGAGCCATTACCTGCTGGAGACGTAGCTCAAACGAAAACGATGGAAAGTGGTTCAACTTCTAAGGATTCGCCCAAATCGAAAAAGGGTCGTTAAGCTATGGCTACACATGAAAAAAAAACTAAAGATCGAAACAAAGAGATATTTGATTCGCGTAGTTCGCATTACGCTGAGGATATAAATGACTCAGTTGCATTTAGCGGACTGAAAGCGGATTTTTTTACCCGTGTTAAAGCAGAGTATTTCCGAGATCACCTGACCGAAAAATTTGGAGGCACAACAAAACTAAACGTGCTTGACCTTGGTTGTGGCATTGGAATTTTCGAAGGATTATTTGAAAATGACTTTGACGCGATCACGGGAATCGATGTGTCAGAACTGTCCATCGAAACGGCTAAGGCAAACCAAAAACATGCCTGTTTTCACCTTTATGAAGGCAGCCAAATACCCTTTGAGGACGATCACTTTGACGTCGTATTCACTATTTGTGTGATGCATCATGTTCCGCCTGAAAATTGGGAGAAGTTCGTAGCTGAAGCACATCGAGTGCTCAAACCTGGCGGTGTGTTCGCGGTATTTGAACATAACCCATACAACCCTCTTACGCTAAAAGTCGTGAATGATTGCATATTGGACGAGGACGCGGTTTTGCTGAAACCGAAAAAGCTCAATCAAGTAATAAAAACAGCGTTTTCAAAGCCTACGAGAACAGAATTTATTATCGCGATCCCGCCGTTAAACAAATTCTTTAAGTTCTTTGACCGGCTTTTGAAGAGACTTCCGTTCGGTGCACAATATGCCGTTTATGTCGAAAAATAGTGAATAAAACTCTTCGGGTATGGCTAGCATCACCAAGCAGGCCCCGTTTATGGATATGAGCCGGGTTTAACAGTCTTTAAGGTTTTAATACGTGCTTAGTTCTGATTATCGGGAAAAAATTGTCTTTGTTATGGTCGGAGGCATGGCGGCACTTGCTTATTATGCTGTGTATTTGGGCCTAAAGTATGTGGGTCTTGCTACTGCTATCTCTCTATTTTTTGCACATTTAACGGGAATGGTTGTCTCATATAGCGGTCACGCGCTTTTCACATTTAAGAAGCAGCTTGCAAATCTGGGACAAGTTATTCGTTATGTCGTCGCCAATTTATTTGGTGCGCTCGTAATTGCTATTATTGGTCATTTCGTCTGGAAAGTCATTCCCAATGAGATTGTTATCTTGGTCATAGCAACTGTTGTTGCGACACTACTCAATTACGTATTGTTTAAATATTTTGTTTATATCGACGAAACGTAAGTTCAGCCAAGGCGCTTAGGTCAGGCATTTAAAAACACTTCGGAAACTTTTGGATCAAATTGCAGATGGTTCTCTTCAACGGCGTTTTTTCTCCTGAGTATTGACTTCGCTTAAAGCGGTTCTAATGCCAGATTTCCAGTGCGGTAATTTATACGAAAACTGTCGTTCAAACGCACTTGGATCCAATGCAGAATAGGCAGGCCTTTGTGCTTTACTTGGAAATTCCGAAGCCGATATAGGCTGAATTTGGACTGCCTTATAATGCTTGTTTGGTGAAGCTTTGAATATATATTTTGCGTAATCAGCCCAGCTTATGACGGGTCCGTTGTTGCTTACATGGTATATACGATCAATTAAAGAAAATGGCGCCTTAAGTTCGCCAAGCGATTGCGCGGTTTTGATTACGGCATCGGCTAGGTGTCCGGCATATGTCGGGCGCCCAAATTGATTATCAACAATATTTAAAACTTCTTTTGAAGCTCCGAGGCTTAATATAGTCGTTAGGAAGTTTTTCCCTGTCCCATCAAATAACCAAGAGGTGCGCAAAACAACACTGTTAGCGGAGCTGTTAACGACGCCGATTTCGCCCTCACGCTTTGAGGCCCCATAGATATTAACTGGATTTGTCGGGTGGTCTATTTTGTAAGGCATTTTCGCGTAGCCATCAAAGACGTAGTCTGTTGAAATATGAACTAATGAAAACCCACGCTTTGCACAGGCTTCGGCGATAACCTTTGGGGCTATTCCGTTTACGGCAAATGCAGTCTTTTGATCCGTTTCAGCTTTATCGACCGCTGTGTAGGCGGCTGCAATGACAACTGCGTCTGTTGCGTTAGGAAGGCGGGCTATAAACTCCTCGATTTTACCAGGGGAGGACGTTAGATCAATTAACTCTCGTCCGTAGCAAGTGATGTTGTGACCAAATTCCGAAGCCCGACGGTTTAAAGCTCGCGCGAGTTGGCCTGTTTTTCCAATTACCTGCAAGTTAAGGTTCACGGAGTTATCCATTCCATAAATTAAATCTGAATAATATTAGCATTTGCTTTTTTCCTCTAAATTCTTGTAGTGACTTTGGAGGACAACTTAATATTAAAGCGTGTTAACCACTCATCGGCTTCGTAATTGCCCTTCGTTCTTCAAAAACCATTGATAGGTTTGTTCAAGCCCGTTCAAGAGGTTATAGTGCGGCGTCCAACCTAATGACTCAAGACGGCTATTATCCATAATTTTTCGGGGAGTTCCGTCCGGTTTGGTTGTGTCGTATTCAATTTGTCCTTGATACCCAATAACCTGCATGATGTCTTCCAGTAATGATTTGATCATTATGTCAGACCCCTGACCAATATTGATAAATTGGTCTTCAGAGTAATTTTGCATAAGAAATACAAGTGCATCCGCACAGTCATCAACATGCATGAATTCGCGGTAAACCTCTCCTGAGCCCCAAAGCGTGACGGAGGCCGCACCTTCATTCTTGGCTTGATGCACTTTTCGCATTAGCGCCGGAATAACATGGGAGTTCTCTAGGTGAAAATTATCGCCGGGCCCATATAAATTGGTCGGCATAGCAGAAATGTAATCGCTGCCATATTGTGCCCGATAGGCTTGGGCCATCATGATGCCGGAAATTTTGGCGAGGGCGTACCACTGATTGGTGGGCTCTAGCGGGCCGGTCAGCAGGGCATCTTCCTTAATAGGTTGAGGGGCCATTTTCGGGTATATGCAAGACGACCCAAGGAAGAGAATTTTTTCTACTTCATTTTTATAAGCCGCGTGGATCACATTCGCGGAAATCATCGTATTTAAATAAATGAAATCGGCCGGGTAGGTGCTATTGGCGTGAATGCCTCCGACTTTTGCGGCGGCTAGGAAAATAGCTTCCGGCTTATTTTGAATCATCCAATTGTTGACTGAAGATTGATCTACGAGATCAACTTCCGATCGCTCTACTGTCAGAATCTCGACATCGCCTTCTTTTTTAAGGCGCCGAACAATTGCCGAGCCTACCATACCATTATGTCCGCAGACCCAGACACGTTTTCCAGACAATGCATAGGGTAGGGAGTTAATCATGCCGTTGTTTTCGGTCTGTCTCAGAGGCCAACAACTCCAAATCGCTCTCCATCATTTCCGAAACTAAGTCCTTGAATTCAGTTGTGTGGGTCCACCCCAATTTTTCTTTGGCTTTCGTTGGGTCTGCCAAAAGCAGCTCTACTTCTGTTGGACGAAAATAACGTGCGTCAATGCGCGCCAATACGGATCCGGTTTTAGCGTCTTTCCCGACCTCATCAACGCCTTCGCCTTCCCATTTTATTTTTATACCGATATGGCCAAAGGCGCGTTCTACGAACTCTCTTACGGAATGAGTTTCACCTGTTCCAAGAACGTAGTCATCTGCCTCGTCTTGTTGTAATATTCGCCACATACCTTCGACATAATCACGAGCGTGTCCCCAGTCGCGTTTAGCATCCAGATTTCCCAGATAGATAACGTCCTGAATTCCATGATGGATTGCAGCTACTGCGCGTGTGATTTTGCGCGTGACAAATGTTTCGCCGCGGAGCGGGCTTTCATGGTTGAACAGAATGCCGTTGGAAGCATGGAGACCATAAGCCTCCCGGTAATTGACCGTCATCCAATAAGCATAGAGTTTCGCGGCCGCGTAGGGGCTTCTGGGATAAAAAGAGGTCGTCTCTGATTGCGGAGCTTCTTGCGCTTTGCCGTAAAGTTCTGACGTAGAAGCCTGATAGAAACGCGTTTTCTTTTCCAGTCCTAAGATACGAATAGCTTCTAATAGTCTGAGAACCCCCAGTGCGTCTGAATTGGCGGTATATTCCGGGGTTTCGAAACTCACCTGAACATGCGACTGCGCTCCCAGATTATAAATTTCATCCGGTTGTGTTTGCTGTAAAATCCGGATGATATTTGTCGAATCCGTTAGATCCCCATAGTGAAGAAAAAACTTTGCGTCAGGATCGTGGGGATCAACATAGAGGTGATCGATTCTAGAGGTGTTAAAGGAGGACGACCGCCTCTTAATTCCGTGGACGATGTAACCCTTCGACAGAAGTAATTCGGCAAGATAGGCGCCGTCCTGACCTGTCACCCCCGTTATTAATGCTGTTTTGGACATAATAAAATCTTCACCAAACCCGATTACCTTACAGTGAATAGAGTTTTGGCTAATCTTTAACAAGATAAGTCTTTCACCCCATTACGGGATTGATCCAGGCTTTGAGGGTTAAAATATACTGTGGGGAGCGAGTGAAATGAGCATTTCAGCCGTAATTTTGTGCGGAGGGTCAGGGTCTCGTTTATGGCCAATCTCGCACGATATGAAACCGAAGCAGTTTCTAACTTTATTAGGCGAGCATAGCATGCTGCAGCAAACCGTCGCTCGTGTTCAACATCCGCTGTTCGATCCAAAAACCATTTTTATCACAGCGTCCTCTCAAAGTGAGATGATTGGCGAAAAAATGGCTCGCCAAGACCATGTGATTATAGGCGAGCCTTGCCGCCGAAATACGGCAGCGGCGGCCGTGGCTGCAGCTCTATATGTTGCAGAAAATAATCCGGATAACGACCTCATGCTATTAGTGCCTGCGGACCACGTTATCACCTCACCCGCCGCATTTCACGAGGCAGTATCTCAAGCGAAAGCGGCTGCAGAGCGCGGATATATTGTCACGTTTGGGATACACCCAGAAACGCCAGAAACGGGATACGGGTACATCAAACGCGGTGAGACTATTGCCAAAGGCATCTATAAAATTTCGGAGTTTAAGGAAAAGCCGGATGAGAAAACGGCTCGCAAATATTGCGAGAGCGGGGAGTTTGATTGGAACAGTGGCATTTTCCTATTTTCTGCAAAGAAGTTTCTAGCAGAGATAGGCCGTTTCGAACCGGAAATCCTAAAAGCGGTCAAAAGTTCATATGAATCCGCAGAACGGATCGGGAATTTAGTCGCACTTGATGAAGAAAATTTTGGCGCGTCTCCCTCCAATTCTATTGACTATGCGGTTATGGAGCGAACTGACCAAGCCGCTGTATTGCCTTGTGATTTTGGGTGGAGCGATTTGGGAAGTTATCGCTCCCTTTATGATATTCGGACTAAGCTTAAGGCGCCCTGCCACCCCGCCGATGCTGAACTGTTAAATTCCAAAGACTGCCTTGTGGTGTCAGACGGGCCGCAGGTCAATATTGTCGGGCTGGACAATATTGGCGTCATTGTCGATCAGGGCCGCGTTCTGGTTCTTAATCTCGACGCGTCTCAGGACGTCAAACAGATTGCAGATATTCATAAAAAAAGCCCGGCTTAAACCGGGCTTAATACGAAATTTGAAAACAGTGTTTAGTTTTCAGAAGGTTTAAAAAGGCTCTCAAGCGTGTGCTCGACTTTTGGCTTCTCGCTCGGAAGCGGGGCCGGCTCAACCGGGGTTAATGTCTCTCCGCCTTCTTCCGCGTTTGCAGCGTCTTCTTTGGCCTTTTTCTCGGCCGCTTTCTTCACAATCGCGTCGAGGTCAATCTGGCTACACAGGCCGAGGGATACCGGATCCGTGGGGTTGATTGTGTTTATCTTCCAATGTGACCGGTCACGGATGGATTTAATCGTCGGCTTGGTTGTGCCGATAAGCTTGGAAATTTGAGCGTCAGACACTTCGGGGTGATAACGAACGAGCCAAGCGATGGCGTCAGGGCGATCCTGACGACGTGAAAGCGGTGTATAGCGAGGGCCTTTTTTCTTCTTGGTTGGCTGCAATTCATCCGAGTCGAACTTGTTCGGTTTCATTTCGTAATCGGAATCTTTTTCGGCTTTCTCGATTTCTTCGCGGTTGATTTGACCGTTCGCAATCGGGTCAGCGCCGCGAATGCCGGCGGCGACATCTCCATCTGCAATTCCTTCGACTTCTAAGATGTGAAGGTCGCAAAACTCGCTGATCTGTTTGAAGGTCAAACCTGTATTGTCGATCAGCCAGACGGCAGTTGCTTTAGGCATTAAAATTTGTGTCATAACGAGCCTCGTTTGAAAACAGCCATTAAAAAAACCCCGCTCGGCGGGGTCGTTTCGTTCGATTTTGGACTTTTCCCGCTTTCGAACACCCCTTTACATAGGCTATTACGGTTAAAATGCAAGCCATTAGGAAAGTCGGGACTGCCATGGATGAGAATGACGTACTGCGCCAAATCGGAACAATCACACTTGGCGAGGACCTTTACGGCCTTTCGCGGGACGAATTGAAGGCGCGGATTGAGGCGCTTGAGGTGGAAAAGTCCCGCGTAAAAAAGGAACTCGAGAAAAAGCAGAGCGAGCGTAGCGCGGCAGATACGCTGTTTGGCCCTAAACCCTAGTCCTAATCATGACAATTTCATTACTTTTTTACCGTTAGGCGACTGGCCTTGGCGTGGGGCTTGCAAACTTAATCTCAAAGCTTACACCTTGTGCTGAAAAAAGAGATTCTATGACCGCCGGACAGTCCCAAGACATATCTAAACTATCACCTAGGCAGCCCATTGCGCTAGATACACTCACCCCGCAGGCCGAGGCGCGCCTGATGGAATTTACCCGTTCCGAACTTTTCGCCAAAACTTTTCGCGAAGGCATGGATATGGTGGAAGAGACGGCCGCTTACCTCGACGGGCCGGGCCGACATGATTCCAAGAAATTGGGGCGGGACGACGCTCTGACCTATGCCAGTCAGTCCATGCGGCTGACAACGCGGTTAATGCAGGTTGCCAGCTGGTTGCTCGTCCAGAGAGCCCTTAAGGAAGACGAAATGGGATTGAGCGAAGCCCGGGCGGAAAAATACCGTCTCGTGCCGGAAACCAAGTCGGAGGACGATGTAAGCTTTTCAGAGCTGGCACAAGCCGCCTATACGCTTCCGTCTCGGCTTCTCGACCTGCTCGCGAGGTCGGAGGCGCTTTATGAAAGGATTACCCGCTTGGACCGCTCCCTCTACGGAACAATTGCGGCGCAGCAAGGCAATACGGTAGCTGACCAGCTCAACCGCTTGGAAGCGGCCTTTGGTCAAAACAGCTAAGCCATAAATTTGAATCAATAAAAAAGGCTCCCAGTGGGAGCCTTTTTCGTATTCGGATTGCGATTTGGCTTAGACGCCAAATCCAGCAAATTTGTCTTTGAAGCGGGAAACGCGTCCGCCGCGATCCATCAACTTTGCATCTCCGCCGGTCCAGGCAGGGTGAGTTTTAGAATCGATATCCAGCGCGAGAACGTCGCCTTCTTTGCCCCATGTAGAGCGTGTTTCATATGTTGAGCCGTCAACCATTTTGACGGTAATCATGTGATAGTCAGGATGAGTATCTTTTTTCATTGTCTGGCTCCTTGGCCTCTGGTCACGGGTTTACGTTATTGGGTCCCCCGCTCGGAGCGCGCGATATAGGCGAGGCGCCGCTTTTCGTCAAGTTAGCCGTTCACGATATCCCGAAACGCTTTTAATTTCGTCAAAAGCGGGCGGGCTTCGCTGATGGGCAAGCAGCTCGGCGCATCGCAAAGCGCGGCGTCGGGGGCCGTATGGAATTCCAGAAATACGCCGTCTGCACCCGCGGCGACCGCTGATTTCGCTACTATGGCTACGCCGTCGCGCCGCCCGCCAGTGGAGGCGCCGCCCGTTCGAGGGTCGGCTCCGGGAAGCTGAACGGCATGGGTTGCGTCAATCGTCACCGGCACGTCGAGCTTTTGCATTTCGGGAATAGCCAGAGGGTCGACGATCAGATTGTTATATCCAAAGCTGACGCCCCGTTCGCACATGATGATGGCGTCCGCGTCATAGGTTTCGCGGATTTTCGAGATCACATTTTTGCTGTCCCAAGGCGCAAGGAACTGGGCTTTTTTTACATGCAAGACGCTGCCGGTTGTTTTTGCAGCTTCGGCCATAGTCGTAACCAGATCCGTCTGGCGGCAAAGAAAGGCCGGAACCTGAATGATTTCGGCAACTGAGGCCACGGGCAGGGCTTGTTCCACTTCATGCACGTCGGTGCAGATTGGCACGTTCAGCTCTGCTTTGATCGCCGTGAGCATTTCCAAGCCTTTTTCCAGGCCCGGCCCGCGGAAGGATCTGATGGAAGAGCGGTTCGCCTTATCAAAGCTCGCTTTGAACACATAAGGCAGGCCCAAATCAGCGCAAATGGATTTCAGCTCCCGCCCAATCGTCAGCGATTCTTCGAGGCTCTCCAATACATTACATCCCGCAATCACGGCCAGAGGTAGGCCAGAGCCGATAGACCAGTCCGAAGATTTTGGGGAAACCTTTGACATAGGGTGATCCTTTAGCCAACACGCTCTTTTAGCGGCGCCATCAGAGCGGCGTTTGTGCAAATAATATTGCCCGTCTCTACGACATTTCCGCCAGATAGGCTTTCGACTTGGCATCCGGCTTCTCGCGCAATCAGAACGCCTGCAGCGATATCCCAAGGCGCAAGGCCCCGTTCCCAAAACCCGTCATATCGGCCCGCCGCCGTCCAAGCGAGATCAAGCGCGGCAGAGCCAAGGCGCCTAACACCGGCGCTGTGACCCATAACTTGGTGGAGTTCTTTCAAAAATTTGGCGTGTCCCGGACGGCCCAAAAAGGGTATGCCGGTTGAGAAGAGCGAGTCCTGAAAAATGTCCCGTTGTGAGGGCCGAAGGCGGCGATCTCCCCCGCCCCGCGTGCCGTCATTTATGAAGGCGCCTTTGCCTTTTTCAGCAAAAAACATTTCGTCCGTAATAGGATTATAGATGAGTCCGGCCACGATTTCGCGTGGCTCTCCGTCAATTTCGCGTTCCAGCGCAATTGAAATAGCAAAGTGAGGAATGCCGTGAAGATAATTCGTGGTGCCGTCTAGCGGATCGACAATAAAGCGATGTGTCTTGTCAGAGCCTTCAATTTCTCCGCCTTCTTCAAGCAAAAAGCCATAGCCTGGACGGTCGCGTTGTAGGTTTTCTACAATGACCTCTTCGGCCTTTTTATCGGCGCGCGAAACAAAATCCGCTGGGCCTTTCCGGGCCACCTGCAAATGTTCGACTTCATTGAAATCACGTATCAAACCGCGCGACGCTTTACGCGCCGCCATTTGCATCACGGTCATTATGGCAGAAAGGTTCGCCATCGGGCTCTCCGTAAATTTTTAAATATTGTGCCGAACAGCTTTCTGAAATCTTCAGATATAGGAGCGATCCGGCAGAGTGTTTTAGTCTGCGCGTTTAACGTAAGACCCGTCTTCGGTGTTGATAATCAAACGCTCTCCTTCGCCGACGAAAGGCGGCACCGCCGTGCGTACTCCATTAGAGAGAATGGCCGGCTTAAAGGAATTGGCGGCTGTTTGCCCCTTAACGACGGGTTCGGTCTCAGCCACCTCCAAAACGACGGTTGCGGGCAGGGCAATACTGATTGGGCGGTCTTCGTAAAATTCGACTTCAACTTCCATACTGTCCGTAAGATAGGCGGCAGAGTCGCCAACAAATTCTGATTGCAGGCGGATTTGTTCATAGTTTTCGGAATTCATGAAAACGAGCATGTCGTCTTCTGCGAAAAGATAAGTATGCGGTTTTTGGTCTAGGCGAACTTTTTCCACTGTCTCGGCCGCGCGAAAGCGTTCATTCAATTTCCGGCCATCCAGAATATTTTTGAGCTCCACCTGATTAAAGGCGCCGCCTTTACCAGGCTTCACGGCATTGCATTTTACCGCGATCCAGAGAGAGTCCTGATGCTTGATAATATTACCCTGACGGATTTCATTCCCGTTCATTTTCATGAGGCACTCTTTCTTTCGCTAGACGATGTGGTGTGAGGCTTATCAGGCAAACGAAAAAGGAGCAAGCTAGGCTTGCTCCTTCAAGTGTTTAAAGTGTGGCGTAAAGAAAGGTGCGTATCAATCCGCTCTTACTCCGCAGAAGCCAGTTTAGGCGAACCTGGAGTCACATTATCCTGCACATTGCGTTCCATAAGAAGGCGGCGCGGATCTATCGAGATGAACCCTGGAAGGGTTTCCAGCTCAAAGCTCAGCTCGCTCTCGGCTTGAGTGACGCGAACGCGTTCCAATTTTGACCAAGCGCTCCAGAGCCGTTTGGGCTCTTCCTCATAAAACCCGATTTCTACCCATTCATTGAGGCTCTCACCCTCAATATCGGCAAAACTTTCGGCGGTTTCCATCTCTTCGGTCTGGATTTTCTTGTCCATCTCTAAAGGAAAACTCACGCGGTAACGGCCATTGGGCAGTTTGCTTACGCTTGGTTCAGCCTCGCCGAATTGCATGTCCCACCAGACAATTCGGTCCCACTGATCAGTAATCAATTGATCATATTCGGGGCCAGCAACTTCGCGCAGCGCGTCGGTGACGTCTTTCGTCGTTGGATAAGGCGGGCCGTTCGAGCCGAACTCATTGATAAGATTGCGCATGGCGAGCCGCATATTATCGGGCCCAATATAATGCTTCAGCCCCCAAAGCACCCAGTCCGCTTTGTTGTAAACCAGATATTGCTGCTCCCCGGCCATGGCGAGCGGAACTTCCTTTTCCCGGTCGATAAAGGCCAGAGCCTGCATCTGCGCGATGGTTGAATTCTCCAGAGCGTAGAGGGCTTTGTCAAACCCGTATAAGGCTTCGTAGGCGTCCATAGTGGCATAAGACGTTAGCCCTTCGGACAGAACGTTAAAGCCGCGAGACAGGCCGGGGACGATTTGGTGGGCGAACCACTGGTGACCCAGCTCATGCAGTGTGGTCATGGAGGCGTTGTCCAGGGTTTTGATATCGCCGGCTTCGCCGCTATCCATGATGAAACCCTGTTCCGCATAGGGAATGGTTCCGGCAAAGGCCTGGGCGAACCCAATGAAAGGCACTTCCATAATGCGGAAGTAATTATATTGGTAAGGCCCAAAGTTCTCGGAATAATGAGTCAGGCCGAACTTTGTTGCCTCAATCATATCCTGAACTGAATAGCTGTGGCTCTCCGCATGATAAACGCGGATCGGAATGATTTTTCCCGTCGGGGATGTCCAACTATCTTCGGTCACGGCGTAATCGCCGGACAAAATAGAGAAGAAGTTGCTGATCGGCGTATCAGAACGATAAGTTCGGCAATGACGGTCGTCTTCTACAGACTCCGCGATAAGATCGCCGGGGGCAATGGGAATTTGATTGGCGGTGGTGCAGACCGTGCCTTCAAAATCAATGTAATCCGCTGGCCCGGTCAACATGCCGAAGAGATTAACTTTCCCGGCATCCGGCGCGTCTGGATCCGGGAGTTTTTCTAATTCCGGCAAGTCATATTTGCGCCGGGTTTTAGAATTGCGGATACGAAGATCCGGCACGCCCATTGTCGGAATCACGCGTGAGCTGACGCCAAAGCCACCATAATTGTTGAGAAAAGTACCGTCTTTGGAAATAGCGCTTCTGTCGGCCAGACGCGGCGCGTGGAAGAACGTTTCGAAATCAAGTTCCGTCTTGTCACCGGGCTCAAGCGCAGGCTCGAACCGGAAGACACGAATGCCGAGGTCGTTGATCTCTTCGATGGAATCGCCTTCGGCGTTCGTCCCTTCAGTAAGTTCAACGGCGCCTTTCAGATCAAATTGCTTAACGTCTTCTTCGTGGCCACTGGCCGGGTTAACATAGATTTCGGAAATCGGCACGCCCGACGCATTCTCAAATGTCATAGCGCCTTTGACGGTGGCTTCCTGAATTTCCGGATAAATGTCAGCATTGATGCTGACGCTGCGAACATGCGGATGCGGAGCATCCCGTTCTGTCGCAAGCAGCTTTTCAGCTTTGACTTGGCGTTTTTCCTGTGTCTTCTGATTAGACCAATTCACCTTGTCATAGGCTTGGTAGATATAAATACCGCTGCCGATAAAAGCGGCGAGCGCGAAAGTTGCGACCGCGCCGGAGGCCGGAGTGATATTGGATTTCATTTCTTTGAGACGGCGTAGCAGCGAAACTTGGAAGCCGCGGCGCCAGAGCCAAACGCTAAGCACAGCAAAGAGAACGCAGAGAGCGCCCCAATAGAAATTGAACCACCGAAAATAGACCCAGCTATTATAAGGAGAGATTTCCGAAACTTGACCCGGGCTGGTTCCGCCAAAGCCCATGAGCGGATGATAGAATGGAAGTCTGGAGACCACCAAGGCAACAAACGCCATAGATCCAGCTGCGACCAACATGCCCACAATTCGGTTGGGCACAAAGGCTTGAACAAATAACCCCAAAAAGGCGAAAGCCAGATAGTTCGGGAAAGCATTTAAGAAGGTAAATTTCAAATAAAGCGAAAGGTTCACTGGCGGGCCTCCGGCCGCGATCTGGATCGCCATGCCGACAATCATGACCACCACACAAAGCGTTGCCAGGGCAGCTGATAAGGCCAGCCACTTTGCGACTAGCAAGGACCAATTACGCACTTTAGTGGAATCGAGAAGTCCGACAAATTTTGCGCCGCGATCCCGGAAAACCATTTCGGCAGAGAAAAAGGCGATAATTAATTGAACCGGAATGAGAAAGCTGCCAAAGCCGATACTGACCATAAATAGGCTGGTCGGAACCAGTTTCTGAGGTGAGAAAAAGACGGTGACGATGATCAAAAAGGCAAACAAAGCCATGGCGAGGCTGGCCAATATAATAAACGGAACAGACCGCACAGTTGTTAGATATTCGAACTTTGTGCGTGTCCACAGAGCGGCGATATCCGCGGCAAAGCCAAATTTCGGCTGAACGCTCTTATATTCTGGAATGTCTTTGGATTGAAGGACTGCGCCGCGCAATTTGGTTTTACCGGTCACAATACCGCGTTTGAACCGCCTAAAGACAAGCGCCAAAACGCCGAGCGAAATAACGCCCCAGACAAGCCGGTTGAGACCGAGATAGCCGAAAATGGGGGTTAGCCGCGTATTGCGATCTTCCGGCGACCAGAATTCCGTGTCCAATGTATAAGCAATCGCGCCAAAGGGGTCGGCTAAGGCTTGGATCCATTTTGGAATATCCAGTTCCATGACGACCCCGGACATGATGGAGAAGAAAAACAGTCCGATGGCGCTGACCAGAACCAGCATACGGTTTTGTGTGAGTCCGGCAATCAGGGTGAAAAAGGCCGTCACGAAAAGCGCGTTTACGAGCGTGAAAAGAAGCAGAGGTTGAAGGTAGTAAAGAGGGCGGATCGGACCAAGCGTCAGCTTGTCGATCGTGGGACTGAATGAACCTAGAAATTGCGCCAGTAAGAAAACGAAAAAGCTCAAGAAAATGATCAGGAAAACGCCTGTCATTCGCGATGCGGTCATGTCGAATGTCGAAATCGGCGTGGAGTGAATAATTTCCGTCATATTAGAGGTTTTGTCGCGCAAGATACCTGTCACAACAAAGATTCCGCCAAAGAAAATCACCGGCAGATAGGCATTGGCAATCCCGCCGGCGATCATCTGCGCGCCATTGGCTTTGATTTTTGTGCCGCCGAGCCCTGATCCGAAAAGATCCGGTATAACGGCGACAAAAACGCCGTAAGCCAACATAACAAGGAGAACGACCCAAAAGCCGATCTGACGGGCCTGAAAGCCCATTTCAAATTTCAGGAGACGATTAAACATGAGCTGCCCCTAAACCAAACCGTTTAAGTGGGCGAAATAGGCATCTTCCAGCGTTTCTTCTTTTTGTTCAAATCCTGTGCCCGGAGAGGCATCAGCGAGAACAGAGGCCTGAACACCGCCTTTCAAATGACGACTGGAGAGGAATTTATACCCTTCTTTCATTGTCAGCAAATCATCCCGGTCGACAGATTTTCGCCACACGCGGCCACGAATAGTATCGATCAAACTTTCCGGCGCGCCGCGGACTACGATTTGTCCATTGCCCATTATCGCCATGTCGGGACAGAGGTCGCGCACGTCTTCAACAATGTGGGTGGAGAGCAGGATAATCTTTTCACGGCCAAATTCGGAGAGAAGGTCAAGAAAACGCTGACGTTCAAACGGGTCGAGGCCGGCTGTAGGCTCGTCCACAATCAGAATTTTCGGATTTCCAAGGAGGGCTTGCGCGACGCCAAAGCGCTGACGCATCCCGCCGGAATAGGTCGCGACAGAGGCGGTGCGGTGAGTGATAAGGTTGACCTTTTCCAAAAGCGCCATGATCTGGTCTTCACGTTCGCCTTTATTTATCACCCCTTTTAGGATGGCGATGTGGTCAAGAAGCGCGAGCGCGCTCATGCGGGGATAGACCCCGAAGTCTTGCGGCAAATAGCCGAGCTGAGAGCGGATCGCATCGGGGTGGGTCACAATATCCTGACCATCAAAGAAGATTTGGCCTTCATCCGGTTTCTGCAACGTTGCGAGTGTTCGCATCAGAGTAGATTTTCCGGCGCCATTGGGGCCAAGCAGGCCAAATAGCCCTGGTTCCAAATCCAAGCTCACATTATTTAACGCATGAACATCGCCAAACCGCTTGTGGATATTTTGAATGGAAAGCATGAAAGACCCCTTCGAAAGTCAATTTTCCAATAGAGTAACAATTTCTTATCGAAAAACAACAATTATTTTCGTTTATCGATAAATCTTTACAGGGCATTCTGAGGGAAGCGGCACGCCGTAAGTGCCGCTAGGACATGTCATTCAAAACAGAAAAAATATAATGAAAACTTAAATCGCTTTTCGCGACAGCGGTGTTTATAAATCAATATTATGGAAGCCACTCGCATGACACCTCAGCTCAATTACAGCTTTGCCAGAACGCAAGGCGTGCTGATTGTCACAGATGCGGAAGGCAGTGTAAGTCTGCTTCATAGACCGCAGGTCAGCCTGTCAGCTTTGCTGGAGGCGCGCCGCGCTGTGGGCCATGCGCTGCCGAAACAGGAAGTCAGTCCCGCAATTTTTGAAACGGAACTGTCCAAGACTTATTCGCAAAATGATTTGTCCAGTGCGTCTGAAGACGCAATTGGAACGGGCGAAGATTTGAACGCTCTGGCAGATGGCCTTCCGAAAACCTCTGACCTGTTGGACAATTCTGATGACGCTCCCGTTATCCGGCTTATCAACGGTATTTTGCAGGAGGCGATCCGCTCGCGCGCCTCTGATATTCACATTGAACCCTATGAGCAGCGCCTCTCCGTGCGGTTTCGCATTGATGGAACGCTGAGTGAAAAGCTGAGTCTGCCGGCGCGCCTCGCCCCTGTTCTGGTCAGCCGGGTAAAGGTCATGGCGCAGCTGGATATTGCGCAGAAACGTGTCCCGCAGGATGGCCGTTTCTCGCTTAATCTTGGCCAGCGGGCGATTGATGTGCGGGTCTCGACCCTGCCGTCGCGTCACGGCGAAAGACTGGTCATGCGGATATTGGAAAAGGACAGTTCGCGACTGGCCCTGTCGGAGCTCGGTATGAACGCGCCCATGCTGTCGGCGTTTAAATCCGCGCTTGCCCGTCCCAATGGCATTGTCCTTGTTACCGGGCCGACCGGTTCGGGTAAAACGACAACGCTTTACGGGGCCTTGTCGGAATTAAATGATGGCTCCCGCAATGTGTTAACGGTCGAAGACCCGGTCGAATACGCTCTGGACGGGATCGGCCAGACACAAGTCAACTCTCAAGTCGGGATGAGCTTTGCGGCGGGGCTCCGCGCCATTCTCCGTCAGGACCCGGATGTTGTGATGGTCGGGGAAATCCGGGATCCCGAAACGGCAGAAATAGCCGTGCAGGCCTCACTGACAGGGCATCTGGTTCTTTCAACGGTTCATACGAATTCCGCCATTGCCGCGATCGCCCGCTTGCGGGATATGGGCGTCGAGCCTTTCCTTCTCGCCAGCACCGTTACGGCTTTGGTCGCTCAGCGATTGGTGCGCGAACTTTGCCCGAATTGTAAAACCCCTTATCAGGCCAGCGAGACGGAGCTTTCCGAACTTGGCCTGCCGAATAAACCGACGACATTCTATCACGCCAAGGGATGTAACGAATGTTTGGATATTGGTTATCGCGGGCGTTTGGGCCTTTATGAAATGGTGACGATGGATGACAAACTCCGCGCCATGATTCATGACGGTTCCTCTGAATCCAAGATGTCCAAGCATGCTTTCCGGAGCCGCCAGACACTCCTCCAAAGCGGGGCGCAAGCGGTGGTAGACGGCCTGACCTCCCCTGAAGAAGTGCTCCGGGTTTGCAAATCGAGCACAGCAGAGGCCATCTAAAAAATGGAAGCCTTTGATTATGCCGCAATAGACGCGAAAGGCGCAAAACAGCGCGGCACGCTCATGGCGAGTTCCTCCCGCGATGCGCGCGACATGCTCCGCGCCCGCGCTCTTATCCCCGTTGATCTAAACCGGAGCCGGAAGAAAACGGCGAAGACCGCAGAAGCCTCCAATTCCTTTTTATCAGGCCGGGTAAAATTAAAAGACTTAACTCGCGCGACCCGCCAGCTCGCTATTTTGATAAATGCCGCCACGCCTGTAGAAGACGCGCTTCGCGTTATTGCTCTGCAATTTGAACGCTCGCCAATGCGAGGGGTGCTACTTTCTATTCGAGGGCAGGTGATGGAGGGGTTGAAGCTTTCAGATGCGATGAAGAGCCAGCCGCAAGCCTTTGATGATCTCTATGTCGCGATGATTGCTTCCGGCGAGGCGTCAGGCCGTTTGGCGCAAGTCCTGGAACGTCAGGCCGATGATCTGGAGGCCGCGCAAGCGATACGCCGCAAAATACTTGGGGCGACAGTCTATCCCATGGTGCTGTCTTTGGTAGCCATTGGGGTGATAGCTGTTCTGATGATTTTTGTCGTGCCAAAAGTGGTCGCGCAGTTTGATAGTTTCGGACAAGAATTGCCGCCGCTGACACGGTTTACGATCTGGTTTTCTGCCGCTTTTAAATCTTACGGGATATGGGTGCTGGGAATTGTGGTTCTTGCCTTTATCGGATTTAGACTTTTACTAAAACGTCCGGCGGCGCGATATTGGTGGGACGGCATGCGATTGAAAATGCCTCTATTGGGAAATATTATTCGCGATCTAAACGCGGCGCGCTTTTCCCGCACAATGGCGGGATTAATTAGCGCGGGAACTCCCGCTTTGGACGCGCTGGAAACGTCGCGTCATACGCTGAAAAACTCTGTCATGCGCGAAGCTGTGTTAGGGGCGGCGACCCGGGTGCGCGAAGGCGCCGCGCTCAGTCAGGCCTTGCAAAAGACAAAAGTTTTTCCGCCCTTGGTGACGCAAATGGTCGCCGGCGGCGAGGCCAGTGGAGATGCCGGACAAATGTTTTCACGCTCTGCGGATTACCTTGAAAGTGAGTTTGAAGCCCGGACGTCTGTGTTTTTGACTTTGCTGGAGCCGCTCATCATCATATTCTTAGCGGGTATCGTGTTGTTGATTATCGCAGCTATTTTCCTGCCAATCCTCACGCTTAATCAGTTTATTCTTTAGGAGGCCTCATGGCTAACAGTGAAAAGAAAACAGACAATAACATCCAACACACGCCAGAGGAGCAGGACAAAGAGGCGGGCTTCACGCTTGTTGAGGTTCTGGTGACTTTGGTCATTATCGGCCTTTTGACAACCGTGGTTGTGGCCAACGTCCTGCCGCTGATCGGCGACTCTTCGGCGAAAAAAGCCAAAGCGGACATCGCCGTGTTGCAACAATCTTTGGACCGTTACTATCTCGACTTTTACGATTATCCCGACCAGTCGGCCGGTCTAGACGCGCTGACCGAAGCGCCTGCCGGAGTGGACGAGGCGCTTTATCCTAATGGCGGTTATATCCGGACTTTGCCAAGTGACCCTTGGGGCAACCCTTACCAATATCGCTATCCGGGTGAAAACGGCGTCGTAGACATTTTCTCCTACGGCTCTGACGGGGAACCAGGCGGTGAAGACGCCGCCGCTGATATTACAAACTGGTCTGAATAATCAGAGCAGTTGAAACTTTCAAATGAAGCGCTTTGATGAAACATTCTGAAGCCGGATTTACCCTTATCGAAATGCTTTGCGTTTTGGTTTTGATTAGCCTGCTTTCGGGTGTGGTCATCATGAATATCCCGAACCCCAAATCCCCTGCCCAGATTCAGGCGGAGGGACTAACTCGTGATCTCAATGCCATGGCGCAGGAAGGCTTGATCAGCGGAGAGGTGCGGGCCTTTGGCCTGACGGACAAGCAATTTTCTTTCTATGCTTATGACGGGGAAAAATTTATTCCGGCGGGCGGAAACAATTGGTCAGATGAAATAAGAACTGAGTTTACCCGCAATGGGGAAAAGCTTGAATTGCCTGAAACCTTGGCGCCGCAAATTATGTTCGAGCCTACCAGCATTAATACACCTTTCGTCCTCGACCTGTCTGGCCGCAAAGCCAGATATGAAGTGCGTTCAGAAGGGGACGGCCGCGTCGTCCTGGTGAAGACAGAATGAACAACCTCGTCGAAGATAAGAAAGAGGCCGGATTTACACTCGTAGAAGTCCTGGTCAGCCTTCTGATTTTTGCTGTGGCCATTTTAGGCCTGACGCGGGCAGGTACGCAAACCGTTTCAACCCTTAATCAGCTTGAAGAAAAAACCTATGCCTCCATCGTGGCAGACAACCAACTCGCTTTAGCCCGGTTGGAGAGCGAAAATCCTTTCGCGCAATCGCGGGAAGGGGAAGAGCAATCCGGCGGACGAACATTTGAATATCGCGTGGAACGGGTTGAAACCGAGGTGCCGGAATTTTTTGAATTGGTGGTCAGTGTCTCCTCTCCGAGGACTGACCAAATTCTGATACAACGCCGCGCCTTCGTGACAGGGGAGGCGTCATGAGCGGTCGGGATAAAGAAGCCGGCTTTACGCTTATCGAAATGCTCGTGAGCCTTTTTATTTTTTCGCTAATTTCAGCGGGAACAATGACTGTGATGAGCAGCTCTATAGCTGTCCGAGACCGGGTCAATCAGGGCATGGAAGAGCTAAATCGGATACAGGCCTCCCGGTCAATAATGCGAACGGACTTCGAACGGATATCCTTACGCGCGCGGCGGGATATTCTTGGCAGCTTCGAGCCCTACGTTCTGACCACGGATGGAGAATCCCTAATCAATTTCACTCGGTTGGGCCGTGAGAATCCTGGCGGATTAGAGGCGCGCGGCGACGCCGAACGCGTAGCTTATTACTTTCGGGATGAGAAACTCATTCGTCAAAGCTGGCCAACAGCGAATCCGGATGTGTCGAGCGAGCCACGCGAAATAGTTTTGTTTGATAACTTATTATCCGCCCGTCTCGAATTTCTTTCCGAGGATCTTATCCCTATTTCGCGGTTGGCTATCCCTGTTGAAGCGGCAGCGAGCGGGCCCGGGGGCGCTACTACCTTGCCCGGCGTGGCGCGGTTCGTTCTGACAGAGCGGAACAATAATGTGTCCGAATATATTTTCGAGCTTCGCGGGTGAGGGGCCGAGCGGACAAAGAACGCGGCGCCGTATTAATTGCGACCTTGCTGATTATGGCAATTATGGCGGCGTTGACGGTGACTCTCATGGAAGATATCCGGCTGTCTATTAAACGCACCGCGAATGTTTCAGATTACGCGCAAGCCGATTGGTATGTTCGCGGCGCCGAAGATTACGTTGCAGATATCTTGGCGCAGCGTTTGCAATCCGTTCCCGCCGAAGGCCGCAATCAGGTCCTTTCCAGTATTAATCCTATCATCCTGCCAATTGAAGACGGCGTCATGCAGATGACCGTGCGCGACGGCTCGCATTGCTTCAATTTGGGCAGCCTAACGACCTCTCAAGGCCAGCCCAACGAAGCGGCGGGAGAGCAATTTATCAATACATTGGACGCACTTGGCGTGCCGCTTAACCAAGCTGAAGGCCTAAGAGCCACTTTAACGGACTGGGTGGATACGGACAGCCAGGCGGAACCCGGCGGCGCGGAAGACGGCGATTATCTACGGCGCACCCCGCCAGTTCTTCCGGCGAATACGCCGCTGGCCTCTGTCATGGAACTTCGGGCCGTCCAAGGCGTCACTCCAGAGCTTTATGAAGCGATCCGGCCCTGGCTTTGTGTTGGAGAGCCTTATGTCGAGACCAAGTTCAATATTGATTTGGCGGAAGCCTGGCAGGCGCCTTTACTGGCTGGATTAATGGGCGGTGCGGATAACCTTACTCTGGCCAAGCAACTCATTGCCGACCGTCCGGAGCGGGGCTACGGCTCTATGGAGGTTGTTCTAGCCAACCCAGCCCTGCAAGACCTGCCGCAACGCGAAGGCGAGCCTGATATTGCAGGCCTCCTACAGTCCTCTCTCATTTTTACCCCTCAGTCCCTCTGGGTCGAACTGGAATTAACTTACCGAAAAGCTCAAAGATCGCGCAGCTTTCACTTTACAGGGGTGGACAACGGGCAACCGATTCTGACATATCGTGGATGGGGCCGTGAAAGTTTCCGCCCTTATCTGCGTCCCGTCGACGCGACGACTGCTTCGGAAGGCCGATAGACATGCGCGAGGGCTTGATATTACTGCTGCCGGGCACCGAGTCGGCGCCGCTTTTATGGGGCCATTGGCGTGATGGAAAGGTTTCCGACACAGGGCAAATTCCATTTGCGGAAGCGGAAACTTTGGCGGCTAAGTCACTCCCCGTTGCTATCGTCCTTCCCGGACAAAATGCACAGACTTTTGCCCATGACATTCCGAAAATGCGCCGCCGCGAACGGGAAAACGCTGTCCTTTTCTCTCTCGAAGATAATCTTTCCATGCCGTTCGATAGCCTTCATGTCGCCACGCAAGATGAGGTCGAAATAGACGAAAGCCCGATCAACCTTGCCACAATTATATCAAAGTCTGTGATGGGAGAGGTAATTGATTGGGCCCGCGAAAACGGACTGAACGTTCAACATATTCTGACAGATTATGATGCGGTAACCGGCTTGGAGCCACGCCCGCTTGCGCTGCCGGACCGCGTTGTTCATGCGGGGCCTCTTGGTCACACACTCGACATGGATTGGTATGACGGCCCCTTAGAGACCTTAGACCAACCCACGATATTAAATGCCATTGGGCGCCGCCTGTCGGCGGCGAATAATTTGATGCAGGGCGAGTTTGCGCCGAAATCTGCTCTGAGCGGAACACTCCAGAGAGGGCTTCGTATTGCGGCGCTGGCCGCGTGCCTGGGGATCGCTGTCTTAGTTTTTGAAACTATGGAGGCCCGCGCCATTTCCAAGCAGGCGGAGAATGTTCAGGCGCAAACAGCCCGGCTTTATACCGAGCAAACCGGACAGGCGGCGCCGAATAATCCCGCCCGCGCTGTCGCTCAGGCCGCGCGGTCCGGGAATGTCGCTCCGACGCAATTCCTGGCGCTGTCTGATATTGCCTTTCGCGCTCTGGCCGACTTTGACGATGTATCGATTGAACGTTTGAGTTTTCAGGACAGCCGCAATGAATTGCAGCTACGCTTTAGCTATCCAAGTTTTGAGCGAGCAGAAGCGGTAAAAGCCGCGATGGAAGCCGCCGGAGGAGATTTTACCCCGGGAGGCGTGCGCGAGCAAAGCGGGCGCTTTGTCGGTGAGGCCGTGTTAAGAGCGGCGGGGGCGTCCTGATGTTTTCAAATCTCAGACATCATTGGCAGGAAAGAGAGCCGCGAGAGCAGGTTTTGCTCGGCGTTATGGGCGGGCTCCTCGCTCTTGTTGTTTTCTGGCAGTTTATTTTAAACCCGGTTTTCTCAGCTCAAAATGATGCGCGCGCCGATCTTCTCCGCGCCGAACGCGATTATACAACAGTGGCCCGGACGCTTCCGACTTTGTCCTCGGGCGGTCGAGCCGCCGTCACGCGCCCGTTCAGTCAGGCCGTATTTATCGAAACCGCTCGGGCCCGGGGCATTAACCCCTCTCGCGTTCAGCCTGACGGGAATGAAAGCCTGACCGTTTGGATCGAAACTCAAGACACACAAGCGCTTTACGGCCTCTTGAACGATGTCATCGTGAAAAACGGGGCCGTGCTAAACCGGGTGACGATTTCGACGAGCGTCAATCAAAATCTGTCAGCGCAAATTACTTTCACGCTTTAATTTCGACGCCTTCGAGCGCCAGCAAAGCCCGCTTGCGGTCCAGCCCCCCGGCATAACCGCCGAGCCCGCCGTCTTTGGCAATGACGCGGTGGCACGGCACGATAAGCGCGAGCCCGTTCTTGGCATTTGACCCCGCCACAGCGCGGACGGCTTTGTCATTCCCAACCGCTATCGCCAAATCCGCATAGCTCCGCGTTTCGCCATAGGGAATTTTTTGTAATTGCGCCCAGGTCTGTTTCTGAAACGCCGTACCGGTCAAAGTCAGCGGAGTCTGAAAGGCGGTTAAATTTCCATTGAAATAGGATGTCAGCTCCGCCTCGATTTGTTCGGAAATGGCGGTTCGCCCCGCTTCAATCGGGCGCCGATGAAGACGATATAAACGCTTCACTTGCCCGATCATTTCGACCCGATTGGTGAATTCGAGCATATAGAGAGAGGTTTCATCCGCAATGCTCACCATTCGTCCGAGAGGCGTTTCATGCCATGCGATGGACAGCGGCGCGCCGTCCGAAAGCTTTGTTTTGGCGGGGGCGCTCCCGAACAGCCCCGCATAGGCGGCGCGAAATCCGGAGGGGCTGTCAAAGCCCGCGTCCAGTTGGGCGTTTATCACACTGTCTCCTTTTTGCAGGGATTTTGCCCCGCGTCCTAACCGGACCCAACGCACAAAATCGCTGAGACTAAACCCCGTATGATCCTTGAAGGTCCGCCGTAAGGTTGTGGGGGAATAGCCCTGGTCTTGCAGCGCGGCTTCAGACCAATCTTTTGAGGGATCGGCGAGGATATCCGCCATCAGGGCTTCGAGCATCCGGTGCTGCCCGCCCAGCGGGTGGCAGCGTTTGCAGGGTCGAAACCCGGCCAGCAGCGCGTCTTGAACCTCTTCAAAAAACAGGCAGTTTTTCCGCAAAGGCAAACGCGCCGGACATCCCGGACGGCAGAAAATACCTGTCGAAGTGACGCCGAGATAAAAGCGCAAACCTTTCGCCGCCTCTTTATCCAGCAAGGCGGCGTAGCGTTGGTCATCTGTAAGGGGCTGCGTCATGGGATTGATGTAGCATACCCCATATAACTCCGCCGCCGAAATTCGGTCACGGATGTGATTTAATTCGCGCTTACTCTTCGTTTTTGTAAATCACGCCGCCTTTCATGACAAAATCAACATCCATTAATTCTTCGATATCGTCCAGAGGGTCCCCGTCCACCCCGATCAGATCGGCATATTTGCCTTCTTCCAGAGAGCCGATAACGTCCTCCAGACCAATATGTTTGGCCGCAACCGTGGTGGCAGAGGCGATGGCTTCCTGAGCGGTCATCCCGGCCTCGACCAGATATTGGAACTCTTTGGCATTCTCGCCGTGTTTGGACACGCCGGTATCCGTGCCAAAGGCAATATTGACGCCGTTTTCATAGGCAATGCGCGCCATATCCAGCATTTGCGGGCCCACCTGCAAGGCTTTCTCGGCCGAGTTTGGCGGCAGCCAATCGGTGTTTTCCGCCCAATCGACAACCGTCATTCCCGCAAGAACTGTCGGGACGAGGGTCGCGTCATATTGTTTAAAGAGCGCGGCTGTGCCGGCGTCCAGATAGGTGCCGTGTTCGATGGACTTCACCCCGGCTTTCAAGGCGCTCTCAATGCCCTCTTTGCCATGGGCGTGGGCGGTCACCTTGCGGCCCATTTTGGTGGCCGCTTCGACAATCGATTCCAGCTCGTCATTAAAAAATTGCTGACCCGTTCCGGCATTGGTGTTCGACAGCACGCCGCCTGTGGCCGTAATTTTAATAACGTCCGCGCCGTTCTTTACGGCTTGGCGTGTGGCGCGGCGGCAATCCGCCGGCCCGTCGCAAATCGTTTCTGACGCAAAGAAATGCAGCAAATCATCTTTGAACCCGTGCGAGTCGCCGTGTCCGCCCGTGACGGAAATCGCCGATCCGGCCGCCTGAATATGCGGGCCGGGCACCGTGCCGGCATTAATGGCGCGTTTCAGCGCAAAAATCTCATTCGGCCCGCCCACATCCTGCACGGCGGTAAAACCCGCCATCAAGGTGGTCTTGGCGTTTTTCGCGGCCTGAAAGGCGCTATCGCCGGATTCCATCAGAACCGGTTCCCAGCGAGACGTCGGAGACCATTCACTGCGAAGGTGAACATGGCTGTCAATCAAGCCGGGCAGAAAGAACATCTCTTTTTTATCGAGAATGGTCGCCGCGTCATCTTCGAGAAAGCCTTCTTCCACGCCGACTATTTTCCCGTCATGGATGATAATGGTCGCGTCAGAAATAGGGTCTTCACCGGGAACCGCCAGAACTTCTCCCGCATGGATCAGAGTGAAATCCTCATAATTATCATGCGGGCCGTCATGCGCGAACGAATCAAAAGCAACGCCAATCCCCCCGATAAGAAAGGAAATGGCGGCGGCGGAGGTCAGGAGGGTACGATAAGTCATACCCGACCTTTAACACATTCTTAACCTTTGCGAAGGCCCTTCGCGTGAGAGGATTGTGGGGAAGTGAGACTTCAAAAGCTATTCGGAACGAAAACGTCCGAAGACGAGATGATATTTCTCTTTGGCATTTTCTGGCCGAGCGGTGTTCCTCGTCACATCGAAAGTCTTTCGGAACAATATAGGTAGCCTGATAATATATCTAATAACGCAATAACTAAGAGCTATATCTATGTTTGTTCATAAGATAAAATCGGATGGCTTGGCCCACCTTTCTTATTTGGTGGGTGACGGAGCAGAAGCCTGCGTAATAGATCCGAGGCGTGATTGTGACGTATATATTCGGCATGCCAGAGAACGCGGGGCGCAGATCACTCACATTATAGAAACCCACCGGAATGAGGATTTAGTTTCAGGCGCGCCTATCCTCTCGCAACAAACGGGTGCGAAAGTTTATCATGGGCCGAACGCTGATGGCGAGGTGGTATATGCGACGACAACGAAGGAAGGGGATGAATTTCAATTAGGAAATATGTGTCTACGTATTTTAGAAACGCCCGGGCATACGTATGACAGTATTTCGATCGCTATTTACGATCAAGAATTAGAAAAGGGCGCCGTTGGCGTATTTACCGGCGATGCTCTTTTTGTCGGTGATGTTGGTCGTACCGATTTTTATCCCGAACAATCCGAAAAAGTTGCAGGACTACTTTACGACAGTTTGCAAAAACTTATGCAACTTGGAGACCAGACAATTATTTATCCGGCACATGGCGCCGGGTCCGTTTGCGGCAATGATATGGCAAACCGTGAGTTCTCAACTATCGGTCATGAGCGTGAAAACAATTCGAGGCTCAAAATCAAATCCCGAGAAGAATTTATCAAGGAAAAATTAGACGAACATCACTATATTCCTCAGTACTTTTCTTTGATGGAACACTTAAACCTTGTGGGCGGCTCAGAAATTGACAAGGTTCTCATACCCAAGCCCTTTGCGCCTGGGAGGTTTAAGCCTGACCTTGCAGACTGGCTCTTGGATGTGAGGTCGGTGACCTCTTTTGGCGGAGCCCATGTTCCAGGATCAATATCTATGCCTCAGGATATGATTTCAGCTTTCGCTGGATATTTTCTAAGTGAATCAGATTCGATCTTTCTTATATCTGACCATAGTGACCAAGCGGAACAAGCATCACGTCAATTGGCTCGTATGGGGTTTGATAATATCGTGGGACGATTAGACGGTCTCGTAGGCTTATCCACAACGGGAGCAAAGATTAAAAGTTTGACTTTTGTGGACGCCGAATGTGTCCGTAAAAGAGTGAATAGCTCCAAAGATAATTGGGTGTTGCTGGATGTACGCTCAAAGGACGAATTTGAACAAGGACACATCGACGGCGCGAGGCATCAATATGTGGGACACATAAAATCCTGTTTAGGTGAATTAGACGCTCATAAGGAATATACGGTTATGTGCGGAAGTGGGGCCAGAGCGACGATTGCTGCCTCTTTTTTACAGGCGAATAATTTCAAGAATGTAGATGTATTCCTCGGGTCAATGGGAGCATGGAAAGCGAATAAGTAGGGGGAACATTTCTATTGTAACCCAACGGTTCAAAGCTCTACAGCGCCCGATACGCAATATCTCCGGCAAAATCCGTCTTCCCAGTCTATTTTCGTATCAATGACGTCATAGGCCTTTTCTACTGCCTCTTTCAGCGTCGGGGCTTGGGCTGTGACAGAGAGGACGCGTCCGCCTGCCGCCTGCAACTGCGCGCCGTCACGTTTCGTGCCGGCGTGAAAGATCACGACGCCGTCCGTTTCATTCGCGTAATCCAGATCGTTAATCGGCGTGCCTTTATTATATTTTCCGGGATAGCCATTGGCGGCGAGGACGACATTGACGACGGGCTCGTCAAACCAGGCGGGCGCGCCCAGCGCATCCAGCGTACTATTTTTCGCCATCACTCTCATCGTACGAGAAGCCGATAATCTTATTCTCCTGCGACCTGTATCACAAATTGAAAGACAACGCTTTTGAGCGCATGGGTGGCGAAGTGCCCGCGCGTTCCCCTGTGGTGAGACAAGAGCTCTTGATTGTCCATTGGGAAAGCTTTGTGGAGCCCAACCCTCAAACGGCAACAATTCCCACGCCCGCTTACTATGCCCCGAAAGCCCCAAAGCGCAAAGCCAGCGCCAAACCCGAGGTCAGTGATGACTATGTTTTTGACATAAGAGGCCACATTTACCTCTATTTGCACTTGTGAGGCGTTTGCAACTAAGCTAGTGACCCCCAACACTAATTGAGAACTACTCTCAATAGCGAGATTGTGAAAGTTTCTAAGGAGAAAATTGTGAGGTTGAAAAAGACACTGATGGCAAGTGGAGCATTATCTATACTTGTCGGCCTTGGGGTGGCGCAGACAAGTTATGCTCAGGCACCAGACGAAGATGTCATTACAGTATATGGAACGAAAATAGAGCAGAGCCTGATGGAAGTTCCCGCCAGTGTCGACATCACAACGGCAGAAGAAATCGCAAGGGAACCGATATCCGATCTCTATGATATCGTCGAGCGAATTCCTAATGTAAACGCGGCCCTTGGCGAGCAAGGCTATGCCATTCGCGGCATCGATCAACGCGGCGTGGGCGGCGGTGGTAACGGGAACACAATTACGGTATATGTGGATGACGCACCTTTAGGAAACCAAACGACATTTTTCGGCCCGACGGGCTCATGGGATGTGGGTCAGGTCGAAGTCTATCGCGGACCGCAATCGACTAATTTTGGCCGCAACGCTCTGGCTGGAGCCATTTATATTCGCACCCAAGACCCTAGCTATGAACCTGACTTGAAAGTACGCGCTGAATTCGCTGAACGAGGAACCCACCAGATTTCTGCAGCGGGCGGCACAGCTTTGATTGAAGATAGGGTCGCCTTTCGCTTGTCCGCAGATTACCGGGAAAGTGATGGCTTCATCGCAAATACATTTCTTGAGGATGATGCGGATGCCACGGAACTCTTAAATCTGCGCGGAAAGCTGCTCATCGAACCGACCGAGAACCTGAGTATTATATCAACCACAACTTATGCAGAAAATAATGCTGGCGAAGACGTCGTTGACCCGACAAATGGTTTTACCAACGAGACGGCCTATGATTTAGCGGGACGCGAAGGCACAGAAACTTTCTTGCAATCCGTCAATGCTAATTATGACATCTCGCCGAAATGGTCACTGCAATCTATTACGAGCTATCAAACCACCGATTATATCCGCGTTGAGGATTTTGATGTAACTCCACTGCCGCTGGCGTCTGTGGACCGAACCGGAGATGACAAAGCCCTATCGCAGGAAATACGTCTGAAATATCAGGGGGTGCGCCTTAAGGCTGCTATCGGTGCATATTATGTGGATACCGAGCGCGGATTTGACACGACCACCACAGTTCCGATTTCAATTCTTGACCCCAGACTGCCGTCCAGCCTGTTTGCGACCCAAGGGTCATTTTACGAGTCTCAAGTAGAGAATTTTGCCCTCTTTGCAGACGGGGAGTTTGCTCTTTCGGATAAATTCGACCTCCTATTTGGCGCGCGTTATGATATGGAAGATAATCAAATACAGGCGGTTACTGATACAGAAATTATCAGTGAGTTGCCGCCATCCCTAGAGTATCTACGAGCCTTTGAAGGCTCGCAGGAACAGCTGACAGAAGATGATTTCAATGCCTTCTTGCCCAAAATTGGTTTGCGGTGGCGTGCCCATGATACGACCAATTTCACATTCCTCGCACAGAAAGGTTATCGCGCAGGCGGCTCTGAGATCAGCATAGTGGACGGCAGTACATCTTTTTACGATCCAGAATACTTGTGGAATTACGAAGTTTCCAGCCGTTCCACCTTCTTTGATGGAAAAATGCGCGTTAATGCAAATGTGTTCTATTCTGACTGGACAAATCAACAGGTTCCTGTCCCAATCTCTCCGGCAACACCCTTGTTCACTTACACGGTCAATGCTGGCGAATCTGAACTCTACGGGCTTGAACTCGACGGCAGTTTAGATCTCGATGACGGTTTGGAGCTATATGGGTCTTTGGGGTATGTTCACACTGAATTCAAAGACTTTCCCATATCATATTCAGATACGGATGAGGTAAACTTGGCTGGAAATTCCTTTCCCTTCGCACCTGAGTTCAGTCTGAATGCGGGATTTAACAAGCAACATGATTTCGGCCTGTTTTATGGCGCCGACTTGAACCTTAAAACCTCACAATTTTCGGATAATGAGAACCAAGTCGCGAGCAAGCTGGATGATGTGGCTTTAGTCAATGCCCGTTTGGGGTATGAAATCGATGAACGCTTTAAAATTTCGATTTATGCCCGAAACCTGTTTGATAAAGAATATTATACGTTCTTGAACCAACAAACCGGAACCGGCGTCGCAAGAATCGGAGACCCGCAAGTTTTCGGCATTCGCTTTGACGCAGATCTGTTCTAAAACGCGCCGATGGTTATTCCACTTACGGGCATAGGGACATCAATTGTAGGCATTGCCGCGCTTAAATATGCGTGGGCAAAGCCCGGTCATCTGCGTCCCTATGCTATAAGTGGTGGATGGGTTCTTTTAGGGCTCGCATTGTTCTTTTTTGCGCGCTCCCTTGGCGGAGAAATAGGTGTGCCTGTCGGCGCTACATTTATTTGTGTAACTGCCTTAGCTTTTGCCCTCGCAAATATAGAGGTCAGACCCCAAAAAGTACGGCGCGAACGAGAAGCCGTCATTGACCCTGCCGCTCGCAAAAAAGTCTGGTGGCGCGGAACTCTCCGGGTGTTGCTCGCGGGACCATTATCGGGAGCCGCCGCTTTTGGTGTTGGAACCGCTCTTTCGACTAAACTGCCTATGGAACCTGTAAATGCGGTTGCAATTGGCGGATTAATGGTTCCGCTGATTTGGGGCGCGGGAATGGCGTGGACTTTATCAGACGGTAAAATTTTAAGAGCCTTTACAGTGTTGCTCGTAGTCTGCGCAGTGTCTTACCCCTTAGCATTTTTATTCTAAAGGCCTCGTTATGAGCCAATCTATCTGGCCAAAAGTTCCCCCGCGTTTTGTCGCTGCCATGCTAGCGGGACACTCCGCGCTCGGCCTAGTTTTCGCTGCCCTGATTTATATAATTTGTCTGACCGGAACGATCCTCGTCCTCGCACACGAGATTGGACGCTGGGAAAACCCCCAAGCGACGATTATCACATCTCCCGCTCCTGCGACTATAGTACAAGCGCTTGGTAACGGCGCGGCACGAGCGCAGGAAACCGGGATCGATGGCTATGTGGTTGTGACAACCTCCTCGGATGGCACGCCAAACTTAATTGTCCGGATGGCGGATTTCGAAACAGGCCAAGAAGAAATTTGGAGTGCCGATGCGCAAGGTGAACTCGTGCGTCAACGATTTGACGGTCCGGAGCATTTTCTAAAGCATTTGCACTTATATCTGCACCTACCAGAGACTATAGGCCTACTTATTGTCGGCCTAATCGGGATTGCTTTGCTGTCCTCGATTTGGTCGGGCGTTCTGTCACATCCAAGAATTTTCAGAGATGCTTTCCGTTTTCGCCGTGGGGGCTCGAAACGCCTTGAAGAAGCAGACCTGCATAACCGCCTGAGTGTTTGGGGGCTTCCCTTTCATATTATTGTCTCTTTGACAGGCGCAATTTTGGGCCTATCCATTGCTATATTAGGAATTTTAGCCTTAGCCGCTTTTGATGGTGATATGGAAAAAGCCCGCGGCATTGTCTCGGCTCCTACGCCAGAGGTTAATCAGACATTAGCACCGCTACCGGACGTCCTCCCTGTTGTTGAAAGCCTGTTGGCAAAATACCCGGGCGATGGCGTAGCTCGCTTAGGAATTAGATACCCAGGAACTGTAGGACAATACATCCAAATTGATTTGGACAAACCAAATGATTTGACGGTTACAGACCGCTATACTTTTTCCGCTGATGGTGAGCTTCTTGGAAGTCGCGGGTTTTCTGACGGTGCACTAGGCGCGCAAATCATCGGATCTTTAGGTCCATTGCATTTTGGCTGGTTCGGTTCAGGTTGGGCTGCAGGTTTTCTCAAAATAGCATATGTCTTGTTGGGGCTGGCTCTAACATTTATTACGGCTAGCGGCGTAACAATTTGGGTGGCCCGCCGAGAGGCTCAAGGAAAACCCGTGAAAGGATGGCACCGGGCTTGGATCGCGTGCGTGTGGGGGCAGCCACTTAGTTACGCGCTGGTTGGAATTGCATACCTAATTATGCCCACTTTGCCTGCCGTCCAAATTTGGGTGGCTGTAACCGTGTTGTCGTTCGCACCAGCTTTCTTGATGTCTACACCGATTAAAGGCGCTAAAGTCTTACGCAGTTTAACCGCGGCTAGCCTTGTCTTTCTCGTCATAATACATGTCTTATTAAATAATCAAATTATCGATAATATGGCCTGGGTCATTGACACTGTTTTATTGGGATGCGCCGCGATTATTGCGGCTACCGTCGTTAAAGGCGATTTAACGCATTTGAATCGCCCTGGCACGAAGCAACGGTCAAACGAGTAGATCGCAGGCGATGGCATTAGTTCGATGGCTAAATTAAATTAATAGGGCAACTGGCGGGATGTCCGCAAATCCCCATTTCGGATGATAGCCTGACGCTTTACTCCTTCACAAACAGCAAATAGTTACCCCCCTACAGCGCCCGATACGCAATATCCCTCCGGCAAAACCCGTCTTCCCAGTCTATTTTCGTATCAATGACGTCATAGGCTTTATCCACCGCCTCTTTCAGGGTCGGAGCCTGGGCTGTGACAGAGAGGACGCGTCCGCCTGAGGCTTGCAACTGCGCGCCGTCGCGTTTCGTGCCGGCGTGAAAGATGACGACGCCGTCCGTTTCATTCGCGTGGTCCAGTCCGTTAATTGGCGTGCCTTTCTTATATTTTCCGGGGTAGCCTTTGGCGGCGAGAACGACATTGACGACGGGTTCGTCAAACCAGGCGGGCGCGCCCAGCGCGTCCAGTGTGCCGTTTTCCGCCGCGATGAAAATCTCCATCAAATCGCTTTGCAGGCGGCGCATCATGACCTGACATTCCGGGTCTCCGAAGCGGGCATTATATTCAATTAATTTCGGCCCATCCGGGGTCATCATCAATCCGGCAAATAATACGCCGATAAAGGGATTGCCGTCCTTGGCCATACCGTGAACCGTAGGCTGAATAATTTTTTCCATCACGGTTTTCAGCGCGGCGTCATCAAAGACCGGGGCCGGGGAGTAAGCCCCCATTCCGCCGGTATTCGGACCCTTATCGCCGTCATAGGCGCGTTTATGGTCTTGCGCCGCAATTAGGGGTAGGGCGTTTTTACCGTCGGAAATGGCAAAGAAGCTTGCCTCCTGCCCGGTCATGAATTCTTCGATCACGACCTTGGTCGAGGCGTCGCCGAATTTGCCCGAGAAAAACTCTTCCAGCTCGGCTTCCGCCTCGCTCAGCGTTTCGGGAATGACCACGCCTTTGCCCGCCGCGAGGCCGTCGGCTTTGAGCACGTAAGGCGCGCGCATGGTTTTCAGATAGGTTTTTGCGTCCGCCAGATCGGTAAAGACGCCGTAATCCGCGGTGGGAATATTATAGCGTTTGCAGAATTCCTTGGTGAAGGATTTGGAGGATTCGAGCTGCGCCGCCGACTGGGTCGGGCCAAAGACTTTGACGCCGCGTTTCTGGAGTTCATCGACGAGGCCAAGAGCGAGAGGCTGCTCGGGGCCGACGACGACGAAATCATATCCGTCCCGCTGGATGAGCGCGAGCAGGCCCGTCACATCATCGGCGGCAATGTCCACAATATTGGCGACCTCGGCGATACCCGCATTTCCGGGCGCGCAGGTTAGCTCGGTCACAATCGGGCTTTGCACCAGTTTCCAGGCCAGAGCATGTTCACGCGCGCCGGATCCGATAAGTAATACGTTCATAATGATACCTCTTTTCGCGTGTCACCTACCCTATACACTCGTTCAAATCCATTCTAATCCTTCGTGAATTATGTCTGACAATACGCCCGAATTTACTGTTTCCGAACTCGCTTTCTCGCTCAAGCGCAGTATTGAAGAGCAATATGGCCATGTCCGCGTGCGCGGGGAGTTGGGGCGCGTCACCATTGCCCGCTCCGGACATTGCTATCTGGACGTCAAGGATGACAAGGCGGTGATTAATTCCATCATCTGGAAAGGCGTCATGGGGCGTCTGTCCATGCGGCCCGAAGAAGGCATGGAAGTGGTCTGCGAAGGCAAGCTCTCCACCTATCCCGGTCGGTCGAACTATCAGCTCATTGTCGATAAGATGGAATTGGCCGGGGCCGGGGCGCTCATGGCGCTCTATGAAAAGCGTAAAAAAGCGCTCGCCGCCGAAGGCCTGTTTGATGAAGGCCGAAAGGTGCCGCTGCCGTTCATGCCGAAAACCATTGGCGTGGTGACGTCGCAAACAGGCGCTGTGATCCGCGATATTCTGCACCGCATTTCTGACCGTTTTCCGAGCCACGTTCTGGTCTGGCCTGTTCTCGTCCAGGGCGACAAAGCCGCCGAGCAGATCGCCTCGGCCATTACAGGCTTCAACCATGCAGAGGGCTTTCCGAAACCTGATGTTCTGATCGTCGCGCGCGGCGGCGGGTCCATGGAAGACCTCTGGTGCTTTAACGAAGAAATTGTCGCCCGTGCGGCGGCCAGCTCCAACATTCCTCTGATTTCGGCGGTCGGGCACGAAACCGACTGGACGCTGATTGACTATGTCGCCGATTACCGCGCCCCTACGCCGACCGGCGCCGCCGAAGTGGCCGTCCCGGTTTTAGCGGACTGGCTGGAAACCCTGGCCGATTACGGGCTGAGATTGGGGCGCGGCCTCCGGCGCTCTGTGTTGGAGCGCGAAAACAGATTGCGCGCGGCCCGCTTGCCGCGACTCGACACCGTGCTCGCTCCCGCTCAGCAGCGTCTGGATCTGGCCGCGGCGCGCCTGCCGTCCCCGCAGCGCCTATATGAGCCACAAAAAAACGCGCTTGCCTTGCAGCGCCTGCCGAGCATGACGCAGATTCTCTCCCGCGCCGCTGAACGCCTCGCAGAACGCGACAAAGCGCTCCGGGCGGCCATGCGCTTTACCCATTCCCGCGCCAAGGAAACGCTGACCCGCCAAGGGGAAACAATCATCCGGATGGAAAAATCGGCGGAGCAAGCCATAAGACGCCAATTGGACGCGCAATCAAATCGCCTCGACCGCGCCGCGAAACTTCTTGATGCTTACAGCTATCAGGGCGTGCTCGATCGCGGCTACGCCTTAGTTCAAGATGATAAAGGCCACGTCGTCCGCAGCAAAGATTCTGTCAGCGCCGGGCAGGGGGTTAGTCTGACCTTTGCAGATGGCGAGAGAGCTGCCGTGATTGCAGGTGGGACGACTCTGAAAGCTAAACCGAAAAAACAGACCAAAACCCCGAAGCCCGAAACCCCGCAAGGCGACCTATTCTAACCGCCATTCCCTCTTCGCTTTCGCGCCGCAACCCGTTATAGCGCTCTCATGAATAGTTTTTTCCAAAACCAAGGCGAAGCGCAGCTCCATTACGGCTCTTCGGATTTCACAATAATGAAGCCGGGCGCGTTTGTCGTCTGTGCGATTACAGGCGAGAAAATCCCGTTGGAGCGCCTGCATTACTGGAATGATGACCGTCAGGAAGCCTATAAAGACGCGGCCGCAAGCCTCGAAGCCCATAAAAAGGCGAATGCGTGATGGCGATGAAATTGTTAAGGCGGTTACGGTTCTCTTCTCCCCGCCTGCGGGGGGAAGTCCCTGCAAAGCAGGGGATGGGGGGCAACTCTCGTTTCGGCTCTTCATTTGAAAATCTCCCCCCATCGACTTCCGCTTCGCTCCAGCCACTTCCCCCCGCAAGCGGGGAGAAGAGTATATTGACGATTTTCGCAATGGCAGCTCTTATGGCTTCAGCTCCTGTTTCCTCCCAAACCTCCACACCCCAAACTCCCTCGATCGCCTGCTCCGGCATGGCGCAGCAGGGCGGGCTTATCGTCTGCCGGACCGAGCCAAATGCGAAAGTCAAAATTGCGCGCGGCGAAGACGATTTCTATTTCGAAAATGCGGACGACAACGGCGTTCTCTTTGTCGGCTTTGACCGCGACGAGAGCGATAATTTCGTCGAATATGCGGGCGAGCGGGTCAGTTTCGATCTGTCTCCCCGCGACTATGACACCTCAAAAATCGACGGCCTGCCGTCCAATATGGTCAATGAATATACCGAAGAAGAATTAAAACGTATACGCGCCGCCACCGCCCGTAAAAAAATTGGCTTTGCCTCTCGCCAGGAGGAAATCGGATTTAAAGATGGATTTATCTATCCGATCCAGGCTGATTATATCAAAACTACGAATTTCGGCGCGCAGCGTATTCTAAACGGCGTGCCGAAGCGGCCGCATTACGGCGTAGACCTCGCCGCGCCGAAAGGCACGCCCATTGTCGCGCCCGCGGACGGCATCGTCTCCATGGCGGATGAAGACATGTATTTCGAAGGCTCGCTCCTGCTGATTGATCATGGTCAGGGCCTGATCAGCTATTATCTTCATATGGAAGATATCGTTGTCGAAGACGGACAGCATGTGAAGCAAGGCGAACAGGTTGCGACCGTGGGGACAAAAGGCCGCTCAACGGGGCCGCATTTGTGCTGGCGTTTGAAATGGCGCAATCGTAATCTCGATCCGGAACTCCTCACGGAATGGCCTTCAGAAAGCTGATTGATTATGTCGCCGATAAAATCTGATCCCCATCCGGCCGCGCCGCTCCCTGATGAATGCCAGACCATGACGGATGTCCGCAAGGGCGTAGATAGTCTTGACCGCGAACTCGTGCGCCTTCTGGTTATTCGCCAGGGCTATATGCACGCCGCCGCTCGTATCAAAAAAACTCGCGACGCTGTTTATGACGAAGCGCGGATTGAAGACGTGGTCGCCAAAGTTTTGACCGAAGCAAAAGCGCAGGGCCTGTCCGCCGATATCGCTGAACCCGTCTGGCGGAAATTAATTGAACGCTGCATAGCGCATGAGTTTGACGAATGGGACGCGACGAAAGGCCGGAAAACGGCTTAGTGTTAAATCATGAGATCGTTCTTCTAGTAGAATAAAGCGTTTTTCGAATTAATTGTTACTCCCTCTCCCATGGGGAGAGGGTGCCCGAAGGGCGGGTGAGGGGCTCCAAAACTCTAAATGCGATAGCGCTCGTCCCCTGTAACACCCCAGCCCCTCATCCGTCACTTCGTGACACCTTCTACCCCATGGGAGAAGGAGAAGGTTTGGCTCACCCCTCCACCGCAGTCGGGTAATGACGGGAAAGATTGAAACCCGTCGCTTCCGACGCCAGGCGACTTCGCCATAATTCTGCATTTCATCCCCCGGATAAAATGCTGACCGGACTATGGCTCCGTCGCATCAAGGAAAGCCGCCATCCAGACTAATGGCGCATTCCAATTAATTGTCACCTCGTTCAATGTCCACGCGCCGTGGTCATCGACATAGCAGGTCTGCGCCGCGCAACGCCCTTGAATAGTTTCTGCCACCGGGTCGCTCATATTGTCATTATTCGGCCCGCCGGAGAGGACGCCTGCCGGCGGGGCAGGGCGATCTGAAATTTCAGATTTGGCCCAGAACCGGTGATGCGGGTTCTTGTAAGGCTTATCGCCATAGCCCGTGATATAGCTATAGCCCGTCGGGTTTCGCCCCAGCAGGTAATCCATCAAATCCACGACCCCGTCGCGATATTTTTGCTCACCCGTCAATTGATAGGCCGTGCCGAGAACAATAGCGCGATTGGTCAGCGCGGAATTACTGCCCCAATGATATCTTTCCGAATAATAGGGGAAGTGGAGTTTTTCCTGTGCCGTGTCTAACAGGAAATTATCGGCCGAAGAGATTATTGCATCTTCAGAGACGGGGTTGGTTTGACGAGTTGAGAGTAAAGCTAACAGCTCTGTGTTGTTAAACCCTGGAGCCGTTAGATTATTACTTGGCGCAGGTAGAACAGCTTCCGAGTCAGCCCCAAGGACTTGATTGGTGAGACTATACTCGTATAGGGCCCATTTTTTCTCGTCTAGGAAGTCACTATCCCCGTAAGGTCCGCCCCCATCGAAATTGCTATACCCGAAAATATTTGGGTTTTCTTGAGTTGCGTTGAGGGCTCTCGTTGCGCTTTCAAAACACTGCTGCGAAAACTCAGGATCAATCTCCCGCCAAATCCGCGCGCATTGCGCCCCAATAGCGGCGAGATTTAATGTCGCCCCCGTACTTGGCGGATAGAGATAGCGCGTTTCCTCATCCTCATGCGGCATAATGTTGCCTGTCCAATGTTCGTCATGGACCTTGTGGTGCACCATGCCGGAGGCGTTCACTTCAGTGAGTTTTAAAGGCTCTCCGGCTTCTTGCTTTCCGATAGGCAATTTCATCGTTGTGCCGTGCGGCACCTGCATGGAAAGCATCCATTCGATGTTATATCGCGCCTCGTCGAGCAGGTCGTTCACGCCGTTTCCGGCTTCGGGAATATTGACCTGACCATCGGCAAAACTTTCGCCGAATTGCTCATAGGCATTAAGCAGCGTCCAAGTCGAAATGCCGGCATTGACGACATATTTGCCGTGATCGCCCGCATCATACCACCCGCCCGTCACGTCCAATTTATAATCACATCCCGGCCACTTCGTCCCCCAGAGGTCTTCGCCCTTAAAGCAGGTGACGACTTCATTTCTATGCCCGGCGGGGCGGGTATGTTCCTCGGCGACATAAGGCGTTTCAATCGGCACCCCGGCGCGGGCGTGATAGAAATAGGCGAGCGCGTCATATTTCAGGGATTGATAGAGGTCTTTCGCAATGTCGAAGTCGGGACTATTTGTGCCACGAACGGTCAGATAATATCCGTCTCCGGGCGTATTGAAGTCGGAAAAATCGATTTTATTCAGATGTTGCTGCGCCGTTTCGGAATAGCCGACGGGCTCGGTCACGCCGTCCAGCACGACGTCCCCGTTTTCATTATGGAGCGACCAGGCCGCGGGGCTGTCCAATTCGCCCCGGTAAAAGGCGAGCTTATGGCTCTCAGGCGAAAATCCGTGTTGATTGACATAAATTGGATTGGCATCGGCAAATAAGACAGCGCTGTCATTCGAAGCCGAAAATTTAGACTTTACCTGGTTTTGATCCTGCGCTTTGGCGCCGCATCCTGCCAACATAACCGCGAGCGGTAATAAATAATGACGCATTTCTAACTCCCCAAATTTATGTCTCTGGCCGATAATGTTTTTTTGGCCAACGTCTGTGCACCCAAAACCACTGAGCAGGTTTTTCGCGGACGCGGTCTTCAATAAACTTTGAGACCCTCGTCACGCCGTTTCTTACATCATTGTCTTTATCGCCTGTCCTCGTCAACTCTATCGGAGAATAAAAAGTTACCGTGAAATCCGATCCGTCCCGCGTCACCGCCATAGGCAGGAGGGGGCGTCCGGTTTTAAGGGCGAGCCGCGTTGCCCCCTGCGCGGTCATGGCTTCCGTTCCGAAAAAGGGAATAGATAGCCCCGTATTGAATTTCTGATCGTTTAATATAGCGATGCTCTCGCCGTTATTAAGCGCTTCAAATAATTCCCGCCCCCCTCTATGAGTGGATTTCTGGACCAGGAATTTTGTGCCATAAGCTTCGCGTTTTTCGCGCACGCGTCGGTCAATATGGGGGTTATTTATCTTGCGATAGGTGATCCGCACGGGCAGCCCGGATTGCGTCAGAACGGTCGCCATAACTTCCCAATTCGCGAAATGTCCGGTGACAATAATCGCCGGGGCATTCCCCTTGAGTATATCTAGACCCTCCACCGTGACGCGAGAGCCGTCAAAAGCTTTAATTCGGTGGAGGAGGGGAAATTCAGCAAACGTTCGCCCGACATTATCCCATTGAGCGCGCAGCAGGTTGTTTAATTCCTCATCCGGCATATTCGGGAAAGCGATTTGAAGGCCCGTCTTGGCAATTTTCTGTTTCGAGGTGAGCGGGCCGATTTTTTTGACAACCCATCCCCCCGTCTTTGATATCCAAGAGAACGGAAATAAGTTTAGAAAAAAGCTGACCACATCATAGGCGAAGGCTTCTAATCGCCACATCAGTTTTTGCCCGAACGAGACAGGCATCAAGTTGCGGCGCGGATGATAGGGTGGAGCAATCGGCGAATGGTAAGTTCGTCTTCAAAGACCACTTTAACGGGCCAGGCGTGAATGCCTTTGCGGTAACCTTGGGGCAGGCGGACATGATCTTTTTCTGTCGTCACCAGTGAGGCATCATATTCGCTTGCGAGCAGAAAGAGGCTTTCAATATCGGCATCGTCATAGGGATGATGGTCGGCGAAAGGCACTTCTTCGACAATTTCCCCGCCATGCCGTCGCAGCGCATCGAAAAATTTATTGGGTCGTCCTATTCCCGCAAAGGCGTAAAGTTTACCACGAGGGGGTTCACTTTGCGGAGCGAGATAGGCCGGTATCACGACTTGGCCCTTAAGCTGTTCAGCCAGATGATCGTCTATTTCGTAATCCGGGGTCGGCTTCATCAAGATAACCGCATCGGTTCGCGCGAGGGCGTCTTTCAGGGGCTCGCGCAAGGGCCCAGCCGGGAAAACGCAGCCATTGCCAAATCCGGTTTCTGCATCGACAACTAACAGGGAAAGCGTTTTTGTAAGCTGCGGGTTTTGGTGGCCGTCATCCATGACAATTAATTGCGCGCCGTGACTTCGCGCCGCTCTGGCGCCGTCATCTCGGCCTTCGGATACCCAGACAGGGCCGTGACGGGCGAGCAGAAGCGGTTCGTCGCCGACATCTTTGGAAGTGTGGCGTTCATGCACGGGGATGGGGCCTTTCAGCTGCCCGCCATATCCGCGGGTCAGCCCTACCGCATTTAATTGCATTCGGCGCAGACTCTGGAGCAGGTAAATCACGACCGGCGTCTTGCCCGTTCCGCCCATCGTGGCGTTTCCGACACAGATAACGGGAATGCCGACATCATAGCTCTGCGTGGTTTTGAACCGCCGCCGCACGCCTTTGGTATACAGCCAGGACAGGGGCGAGAGCAGCGTGCGGATCAGCGGGGCGGCGTCGCGTCCGTGGCGGTGGTTCCAGAAATCCGGCGGCTGCATCAGAGCAGCTCCTCAAGCGCGCGGTGGGTGATGTCCAGACTGCCGGACATTTTCGCGGCGATCGCGCTGGCCCGCTTGGTCATTTCTGTAGCTGTGTGTGTGTCGGTGAACATAGTTTTGACTATTTGGGCAAGGTGGCCCCCGTCTTCAACCACTTTAATCGCGCCGGATTGAAGATAGGGTGCGTAAACTTCTTCGAAACTTGTGTAATGCGGCCCTGTCAGGGTCGGGACGGACAGCCGCACAGGTTCCAGCGGATTATGCCCCATCAGCTCCGGCGAAAAGGACCCGCCGACAACCGCGACATCGCCTAGCGCATAAGCCAACCCCATTTCGCCCAGTGTATCGCATAGATAGATATCCGTCTTCGCGCTTGGTTTTTGTCTTTTAGAACGCTGCGCAAAGTTGAGGGTCGGATGCGCGCCGAGGAGCATGCGCGAGCTGGCATCACTTGGGTGGCGGGGAACGAGCACAAGAAGCGCGTCTTTGCCAATCTCTTTCTGCGCCTGGATGAAGACGTCCATTTCCTCGGCGTGGACACTCGCCGCGACCCAGACCGGGCGGTCTCCAATATGTGACTTAAGCGCGCCGCGCTCCGCCGCGTCAAAGCTCAGCGTCGGCGCGTCATATTTCAGATTGCCGACAGAAGAGAGAGGCGCGTCCACAAATTGCGACAGCCCTTGCGCGGTGGGCGCGTCGGCGGGCAGAATTTGGTCAAAACAGCCAAAGACCTGCTTCGCAAACGCCTCCCGCTTCGCCCAGCCCTCAATCGAATGCGCCCCCATCCGCCCATTAATGAGCGCCATGGGGATGCCCGCCTTATGTGTTTGCAGGACGAGGTTCGGCCAGATTTCCGACTCCGCCCAGACGGCCAGATCGGGCTGCCAATGCGCCAAAAACCGCGCCACCATTTGCGGCGCGTCGAACGGCGCGTATTGATGGAACGCGCGCTGGGGCAGTTTCTTCGCCATGAGCTCAGCAGAGGTCACCGTCCCGCTGGTCACCAAGACGGACCGCCCCGGCGTCTCGAGCAGGCGGCGGATCAAAGGCAGCATCATCGTCGTCTCTCCGACAGAGGCGCCGTGCATCCAGATGAGCTCCCCCTTGGGGCGCTTTCGCTCTGTCCGACCATAGCGCTCTGACAGGCGCCTTGCGTCTTCCTTGCCCGCCCGCGCGCGCCGCCGGAGCCAGAGCGGCAGGAACAGCGACAGCCCCCGCATCAACAGCGCATAAAGCCGCGCGGTCATGGGTCTAACTTTCGGGGGGCAGGCTCCACAGGCATATGCCCCAAATCACGATCCGCCCCGGCGAGAAGCTGGTTCATTTCTGTTTCTATGCCGAGGCGAAGGCGCTCTATCTCGGCCTCGTCGGCGTCTGGCCCAACGGTCACAGGGCTGCCCCAGACAATTTTGCCCCGCCCGAACGGCAGAGGCAGGACAAAGCGGTCCCAGCTGTTAAATTGCTTGCGGGATTTCACCGCGAACAGGCACGGCAATATCGGCGCGCCCGTCATCTTGGCCAGGCGCAGCGGCCCTTCGCTCAGCCTTTGCCGGGGCCCGCGCGGCCCGTCCGGCGTGATGACGATACAGCCGCCGCGCTCTATCGCACTGAGAATATCACGGCTGGCCTGCGCGCCCCCTTTTGCCCGGTCGCTCCCGGCTTTTTTGCTCGAGCCGCGAATAGAGCGAAGCCCCAAAAATCGGCAAGTCTGCGCCACAATCGCCCCGTCGCGCGAGCGCGAAATCAGAACATGCGGCAGAGCGTAAGACCGTTTCCACGCGGAATTGAGCATTAAAAACCGCGAATGCCAGGTCAGCGCAATGAGGCCTTCCCCGCCGGAAATGATCGACTCGGCGCGCGCGGCGTGCTCGACCTCCCACCTTGTGGTGTATTTTACGACCACCATATAGGCCGCCACCAGCCCCCCGATCAGGGCCGCAACAGCAGATGAGCGCATCAAGCGTTTGAACACGCGCATCCCTCCTGTTAAGTGCGACATATCGTTTTCTTTTTCGGCTTAGGTCATATGGCGTTAAATCTCAACAATCGGGCTGATAGAAAACGCGCTAATCGCGAAGCGCTCTGGGGCGATCACGGATTTCTGCGGCTTTGGCTCCATAACCACCATCATATCGGCGGCGGCATGCACCGCGCCGTGCAGCCAAATGCCAAGCGCGTGGCCAAGCTCGCCGAGATGGGAATAAAAACCATCATCAACCTACGCGGGGAAAGCCCGAAAGGCTTTTACTGGCTGGAACGCGAAGCCTGCGAAAAACACGGCATCCGCCTCATCGATTTTCGAATGTATAGCCGCGACGTCCATAGCGTCACCCGGCTCAAAGGCGCGCGCGACCTCTTTGGGCGCATAGACTACCCCGCCCTGATGCACTGTAAATCCGGCGCCGACCGCGCGGGAATGATGGCCGTTCTCTATCGGCATTTTGTGATGGGCGACACCATCGCCGAAGCCGTCCATCAGCTCGACCTGAAATACGGCCATATCAAACAGGGCAAGACAGGCATGCTCGACTTCTTCTTCGAAGAGTATCTCGCCTATAACGAACACACCCCGATAGACTTCATGGACTGGGTCGAGGGGGTCTATGATCAGGCTGACGTGAAAGCGCGGTTCAAGGCGGGAAAGGTCGGAAGCGCGGTGACGGAAGGGGTGCTTAGGCGGGAGTAGGGCGGCGTCCAAAGGCAGGAAATATAAAAGGTTGTTTAAAGTTTGGGGCCAGAGACAAAAGATATAAGACAGAGCTTTGGGCTACTATGACTGAATTAGCTTTGCTTCATTAAGTTGCCTTTTTAGCCTACTCAGGTTTGCTGTTGGTTCTTTAACTCTGTCCACGTTAAAATTTAATACGTTGAAGAATAATTGAATTACCAAAAGAGCACTTTCTACCATATAGTCTAAATCTGTATTTACAGCACTTGCGCTGGATGAAGACTTCAAAAAAGTATTTAATCGACCAATTAAATGCGAGTGAAAACTTTTTGCGTTTTTTTTACTAGGGTGCCAGATTCCATACTCCTGTTTGTAGTTCACATCATTACGAAACGTCGACATCCAACCAGCGTTTCTCTGTCCGTCCCTCCTATTTTCGACGTGCCTTTGGATGCTGTCTAGGTGTGCGATAAGTGATGCTTTGGTTTGATTGGAACCATTTGACTGATTAACTTTGAGAGGCAGTTCTTTAAGTAAATTTACATATGTTTTCCAGGTATCTTGATGGGATTCCTTTAGCCTAGCGAATGAAACCTCGGATTTTGAGGGTGACGAAACATGGTAAAGTGATTTGCTGCGCAAGATGTCCTCCTCTACAATACCGTAAATATTCCTCATTTTTTGATATTCGAGAATCGCACCAGAACTTAAATATGTACAGGATTGCCCAAACAAGCGCAGCGTACTATTGGCAGCAAAAAAAGACGCGTAATATAGTTTAATTAAGCCCCATGGCGCTGCTCCGGATATGTATTTATGGTTACGAATTAAAGATATGGTTTCTATACTAGCGCTTCCTAGACGCGCTATCTCGTTGGCGAAAACTATGTCTAGATCATCCTGGGTTTCAGAAAGTATTGGTTCGCCGTCTTCGATTCTGATTTTATAATTTTTGTTCGCTAACCATCCGTTTATTCCAAACTGTTTTTCTTTCTCTGTGACCGTGAAGGCGCTCAGCCTAGATAGAGACGAAAGGAGAAATAACTCGTCTGCTGTCATGGATGTTAAAGAGTAAAACCAGAGTTTAACGTGCTTTCAAAATGCTCAAGAAGTGGTTTGTAGGCGGTAGTTGTTTCATTTATTTTTGAAAGTCTAACTGCTCCACTTACGGGCATCAGAATGTTTCTGAAGTTTGCTTCGGTATAAATCGCCCCATACTTATTTTTTAGGTTAGCCGCGACACTCAAAAAGAACCCACAAATCGCTCTGAATACTTGCGGTTTGAAAAACTTGTCTTTTGTTTTTTCAGTGGTTAGCACAACTTCATAAAATGCATTTAGATAATTTCGAAGGATTACGGCAACCTCGTCAGGCGTTTTATCGCCAAATATTGAAACTAAATTTTTAGTGGCTTGATTAAAAGTGGTTCTTGTTATTTTGCCTTGTGATTTTTTCGCGGGTGACAATCTATTATAGAGAATACCGTCTTGGTCTTCTTTCAAGGCGTCGAATATCTCTCGTAAGAAACTTTCGAGATCGTTCTCATACTCCGCCATTCTTTTTATATCTAGGAGTAATTCTGGCGGGACACCTTTCTGTTTAGAGTTTATATCTATAAATAGGCGGCTTTCATCGGTTTTAGATAAATTATGATAAACTATCACCGGAACCCGAAATGCCTTTTTGGCGAGGCGAAACCCAAATACTCTATGTTGCCCATCGATTATAAGAAATGCTTTTTTTATATCTCTAAAAGTTATAGATTTTGAACGCGAATTGTATTCCAAGTTAGCGTCTTCTTGCGCCGATAAAATTATTGAGCTTGGAACAGTTCCGAGCCCTTGATCAATGTAATTTGCGATCTCACTAGCTCTATTTTTATCAAGCTCGCGTTGAAAGCCTTCCTCAGGGTCTTCTTCTCTATTCACAACGAAACAAGTTCTGGAAAGAATATCGCTTTCCATTGTAAATGAATAGAATTGATGTTTTCCTTGGCGAACCAAGCTCACGGTACCAATGCTTATAGTCATACAGCCTCACCAATGCTTATAGTCATACAGCCTCTGAATGTTCTAAGAGACATTGAAGCAAGGTATCGGGTAAGGCAATAATTTTTTCGTTTCGTCTCGAGAGAGCTAGCAAAAAGCTCCTGACTTGTGGATTCATCCTGATCAGAAATACTTCTTACGCATTGTTTTTCCTCTTAAAGTACTTTTCTAATCCGCACTTTCGATTTTGCCCTTATATTTATTAAGTTGTTTAGTCGAAGCGGTGCTTCGGCTTTGCAATTTTGGTTCGGGCCGGACATCGATTCACTAGATCGATGTCTGTCTCGGCCAAACTAAAATTGTTCTTCCGGGCACAGGACAGGTGAGACGTCATCACTGGTTCGGGGGACGGCGAGGTTGAGCATCTGCCTGTTGACGCGGGCGGACTGTGCCGGGCCACCGAGAACGCGTTAGCCTGCCTACCGCGCCCAGAAGCTGCAAACGGCTTCGTCCCGGCGTGACTGTGGGAGCCATGTAAGAGGCCGTTCCGGTTCCAATCGCTGCCGCGGGGCTCGGGCCTTTGCGAAACGTTATCTATATTCGGTCTCCGGCAGGGGGCCGACCCCGCGGGCTGTCCTATTTTAATGGAAACCGTGAGAAGGCTCCGCACTGGATTGCGAGTGGGAGGAAAAGCGTGGGCGATTCATACTTTTATTTTCTGTCATTCCGCACAAGGCCGATAGGCCGCAGATGCGGGCGCTCTGCGTACCCACAAGGGGCAAGGCCGAGAGGTTGTGAAATTCACTGGCAGAGGCTCCCAACCTCTCGATCTTCCGGGTTCGCTTCGCGCCCCGGAATGACAGGAAAAGTGGGCGATCCTCACCCATGTCATACCGACGCGACCCTCGGCAATCGCGTCGCGACATTTCATGTCGCTTAGGCTCATACCCGGTATAAGTACCTTGTCGGTTCAGCGAAAAACGTCTTCTAAGGATCAAGACGCCAAGCCTAAGGCACTTGCACCGGGCAGGGTTGGCCTGCGTCGGTGTGACGAAGGAATAAGAAAAGTTGGTGGCATCCTTACTAACCCCGCTTTGCGGGGCGTCGTGCGGATGGGTTGTTGACTTATCATGATGAAATGGTCTGATAACATTTAAAGCAAAAGGACGGATTATGAGCGAGCTATTTCTGGATTGTTACAAGATCATGGACCCCGCGCCGGAAATTATTGCCGGGCGGTCGCGGCGGGCGTGGATGGACGGGTTTCCCGATCGCCATGCCTATCGCTGCCTGCCGCTGACCATGGCCAATTCGACCGGGTGGGAATTGCTCTGCCCCTTTGACGTCACGCTGGAATGGGATGGCGGGCCGAGCGCCGACGCGCTCAAGGTCACGGGCAATGGGCCGCCCGACATGATCAAGGGGTTCGCTCTGTCGCATTTTACTATGGGCATCATCACCTTTTACACCGGACATCTTTTCCGCACGCCGCCGGGCTGGGCCGTGCTCTGTAGCGGGCCGCCCAATCAGCCGAAACACGGCATCGGGCCGCTCTCGGCCCTCGTCGAGACGGATTGGCTGCCCTATCCCTTCACCATGAACTGGCAAATGACCGCGCCGGGGAAGGTGAGTTTTAAAAAGGGCGAGCCGTTCTGTTTTATCACATTGATCCCGCATCACGAGCTGGAGTCCATTCAGCCGCGGATCAAGGATATGGAGTCGGACTTTAAACTCAAACGCGATTTCAAGGATTGGCAGAGCTCGCGGTCGGAGTTTCTGGAACGCCTTGAAAAACGCGAAGGCAAGGCTGTGGCTGAAAAATGGCAGCGTCTCTATATGCGCGGGGAAATGGCCAGCGGCGAAAAGGGTCCGCCCTCGCATCTGACCAAGCGGCGATTGAAAAATCCGAAACCGGAAGAGGCGTAAGCATTAAAAAAGCCGGACGCTTTCGCCTCCGGCTTTGATAATTTAAGGGGACGCGCCGTTAGGCAGACGGATTTAATTCGTCCTCGAGCGTGTCTTCCATCTCAACAAAGCCGAGCTCGACCTTGGGTTTGACGTCGCGGCCATAGAGACTGACCAGCACCGCCGCGACGCTCGCAATGATAAAGCCGGGCACGATTTCATAGAGGTTCGCCGACAGGCTTTGTCCGCCAATCTCGACCGGCAGATAGAGCCAGAGGAGCACCGTTACCGCGCCGGCAATCATTCCGGCCAGCGCGCCGTCCCGGGTCATGCCGCGCCAGTAAAGGCTGAGCAGCAGGACCGGGCCAAAGGCGGCGCCAAATCCGGCCCAGGCGTTGGACACAAGGGAGAGAATATTGCTGGAGCGATCAAAGGCGAGCATAATCGCCACGAGCGAGACGAGGATCGTCGCGACCCGTCCGACCAGAACCAATTCTTTCTGGCTCGCATTTCGGCGGGCAAAGGTCTTGTAGAGATCTTCGGTCAGAGAGCTGGAAGAGACCAGAAGCTGAGAGGAGATGGTACTCATAATCGCCGCCAAAATCGCCGCCAGCAGGAAGCCGGAAATCAGCGGGTGGAAGAGCACTTGGCTCAGCAGAATGAAAATCGTCTCGGGGTCGAGCAGCGTTTCCTGCAGGTTATTTTCCTGGACATAAGCGACGCCCATATAACCAACCAGCACGGCGCCAATGACGGCAATCGTCATCCACGTCATGCCAATCCAGCGGGCAATAGCGATATCCTTAACCGTGCGAATGGCCATGAACCGGACAATAATATGCGGCTGACCGAAATATCCCAGCCCCCAGGACAAAAGAGATATGAGGCCGAGGAAGGTCATATCATCCGTCCACCAGGAGAAGAATTGATCCCGCGCCGGTCCCGACGAGCCGTCCATATTAATGGCCGGGCCTGCCTGTGCGATACTGGCCTCTGCCCCGCTTAGTCCGCCAATACTGAAAAAGGCGATAATAGGCACCATAATCAGGGCCAGGAACATGATACAGCCCTGAACGAAGTCCGTTAGGCTAACCGCCAGAAAACCGCCAATGACGGTATAGGCAAGGACAACGCCTGCCGTGAGGAAGAGTCCGTAGAAATAATTCAGGCCAAAGGCGCTCTCGAATAATTTACCGCCCGCCACAATGCCGGCAGAGGTATAGAGCGTGAAGAAAATAACAATAACAAGGGCGGAGATAATACGGAGCGCATGGGATTTGTCATTAAATCGGTTCTCGAAAAAGTCTGGAATGGTAATCGAATCATTCGCCATTTCCGTATAAAGACGAAGACGCGGCGCCAGGAATTTATAATTTAAATACGCCCCGATGGTCAGGCCTACCGCAATCCAGGCAGCGCTAATGCCGCCGACATAGACGGCGCCGGGCAGCCCCATCAGCATCCACCCGCTCATATCCGAGGCGCCGGCAGACAGAGCCCCCACGGCCGGATGGAGCTTCCGTCCACCCAGCATATATTCCGAAACGTCACTGGTTGAATTTTTATAGGCGTATAATCCGATCGCCATCATTAGGACGAAATAGGCCCCAAGCGAGATCATCTCGTAAAATTCAATTCCCATATGAAGTAACCCAGCCTCTAAAATTCAATTATGCGCGGACGATAAAATCGCAAGATATTACGGACGCGTCTGCCCACTACCATGAACAAGATATTTGAAGCTTGTCAATTGCTCGAGACCCACAGGCCCCCGGGCGTGCATTTTACCCGTCGCAATCCCGATCTCTGCGCCCATACCGAATTCACCGCCATCAGAGAATTGCGTAGAGGCGTTATGCATGACGACCGCGCTGTCTATCGCGCGAAGGAAATTCTCTGCCGTTGCGTTGTCTTCGGTGATAATCGCGTCTGTGTGGCCTGATGAATGCTCAGAAACCCAGCGGATAGCCTCATTGGCGTCATCCACCAGCTTGATGGAGGCAATCGTATCGAGATATTCTGTTGACCAATCTTCTTCCGTCGCGGCTTTAAGGCGAGAGTCGATTTTGACAGATTCTTCATCGCCGCGAAGTTCGCAGCCCTGCATCTTGTCGATCAGCTTCGGGATAACGTCTTTGGCAATGGAGCGGTCAATAACGATGCTCTCCGTCGCGCCGCAAACGCCCGTGCGGCGCAATTTGGCGTTATTGACGATTTCAATGGCTTTTGCGATGTCCGCATCTTTGTGGATGTAGCTGTGGCAATTCCCGTCTAGATGCAGAAGTGTCGGGACTTTTGATTCGTTGCGTACAAGTTCGACCAGGCCCCGCCCGCCGCGCGGAATGACCAAGTCGACATATTCATCCGCCTGTAAAAGTGCTGTGACGGCGTCTCGGTCAGTGGTGCCGACAGTTTGTACCACATGTTCAGGGAGGCCTGCTTTGGCCAGTCCAGTTTGCATAGCCTCGACAATGATAGCTGTAGAATTCAGGCTTTCAGATCCGCCGCGTAAAATCACGGCGTTCCCGGATTTAAGGCAGAGCGCGCTGGCATCCGCGCCGACATTTGGCCGAGATTCGTAAATCATTCCGATCACGCCAATGGGAACGGCGACGCGTTCAATATTTAAACCATTTGGGCGGTCAAAATTTGCGAGCCTGCGTCCGACAGGATCAGGTAGCTCCGCGATTTGTTCCAGAGCACTTGCTATGCCCTCAATGCGGTCTTCGGTGAGTTTGAGTCGATCAATAAAAGAGTCAGGTTTTTTGCCTGCGACGCTCTCCACGTCTTTTTTATTAGCGGCGAGTAGGTCACTCATCCGGGCGCGTAGCGCGGCCGCAGATTGTTTAAGGGCTTCGTTTTTTTGCTTGGTAGAGGCAAGTGAAAGGGCCATAGCGGCTTTTTTAGCTTGTTGTCCAAGCCTATTAATATGTTCTGTCACGTCAATATTCGTGGTCGTCATTAAAAATGTCCTGTTTAAAAATTATCGGAATTAAGTTTAGGCAGGTTATTCTATCTAAGTTCAACTGCGCGATTATAGGCGGCGTCGACAGTCTCTTTTAACTTCCTTGTCACAGTACCGTCTTGGTTCAGGGCGTTAAGCCCGGCTTCGGTCGTCCCGTTTTTGCTCGTCACATTATTGCGTAAAGTTTCCAGCGTCTCATTAGAACCTTGAGCCATCTCAATTGTTCCAAGAATTGTTCCCAAAACTAGGTCGCGGGCCTGTTCATTAGAGAAACCCAAGGACTCGGCGGCTTCGACGTAAGTCCTGGCGAATTCGAAGACATAACCGGGGCCGCTTCCAGCCACGGCGGTAATGCGGTCAAGGCCGTCCTCACTGTCGACCCAAACGCTCGTGCCGGCAAGCTCCATCATATCTTCCAGAAGGTCGCGGTAAGTTTGGGACACATTCTCCATCGCGAAAAGACCGGCAACGCCTTTCCCGATCATAGAAGGAAGGTTCGGCATAATACGCGCAATGCGATCCGTCTCCATGACTTCTCCAAGACCTGTCGCGGAAAATCCGGCTGCCATAGATAAGACCAGCCCGTCTTTATTCAAACGTTTTGAATAAGAGGGGAGGACTTTTTCGATGAGTTGTGGTTTGATGGCAACGATGATTAAATCGAACATTTCGTTTTTCAACGCATCTTGGTCTTTGAGCAGCCGCGCGCCCTCAGGCAAGCTCTCGGCCATGGGGTCCACAACCGTAAAGTCGAGCTTATCCGACTTGATCCACTGTTCCAGTAAGGCACCGCCCATTTTGCCGCAACCTACCATTAATACTTTATGAGATGTCTGTTTAGTAACCATTGAAATTATATAGGGGCGATATTATTTGTGTTCAAACAAAATATACGTCATTCGCTGTAAATGAAGGGCTACAATTCTTAAGCTCAAATATTTGAGGCTAGAAATTTAGAGCTATAAATATAACACAAAGTCATTTGTGTTCGAACTAATTCATATTTTTGTGCGTTAGTTTAAATCGCACAGAAAAATAAGGAGGCGCATTTGCCCATAAGTAAACGCATCGTTGTAAAAGTAGGGTCAAGCCTGCTCGCGAACCCGGATCTTTTAACTCCACGATGGGCTTTTATTCAAAGGCTCTTGGAGGATTTCAGACTCTTGCGGGATCAAGGCTATGACATCATTCTTTGTTCGTCCGGTTCTGTGGCTCTTGGTCTTAAAATGATTGGCGAAACGCCTGAGACGGCGGGACTTCGCGATAAGCAAGCTGCCGCAGCGTGTGGTATGCCGCTTCTGCTGAACGCGTATAAACAAGTCGGAACTGAATATAGGTTTGATATCGCTCAGGTCCTGGTCACGCTCCGGGACATGGAGGAGCGCAAGCGTTTCTTGAACACGAAGAACACAATTGATCGTCTGCTAGATGCTGAAGTCATTCCGATTGTGAATGAAAACGACTCTATCACCACCGAAGAAATTCGAGTGGGGGATAATGACCGTTTGGCCGCCAAGGTCGCGCAGATGGTGCAGGCCGACCATTTGGTCATTCTCACATGCATTGATGGTCTATATGACAAAAACCCGGAAGAGCCGGGGGCAAAACTTGTCGAGGAGGTTGAAGACGTGAGTCAGTATCTGGCTGTCACTACCGGGACCAGCGACCTAGGCTCCGGCGGGATGCTGACCAAGATGCAGGCAGCCAATATGGCGCAAAATGCAGGTTGCGTGACCCTTATCGCCAATGGTGAGCATGATAGCCCTGTGTCCTCTGTCTTGTTTAACAAGCGGGAGCATACGCGCTGCTTAGCTCATACGGAACCTGCCTCTGCTTGGGCGGCGTGGCTTACGGACCGGCTGCAAATGGCCGGGAGTATCGTTGTTTCGTCAGATATTGTTGACGCCTTTGAGAAGGAAAAGATGTCTATTCTTCGCGAGCATGTGCAGTCGATTCAGGGGCCTTACGTAAAAGGTGACGTCATTCACATTTATAGCGAGGACGGTGAAGAGATTGCCCGCGGTTTGAGTAATTTCTCTTCTGAAGAAACAATGGTGCTCACTCGAAATATGAATATGCCTCCAGAGCAGTTGCTTGGGTACAAGACTCGGGGGACGATTGTCGGCAAAGACAATCTTGTCCGTCTGGAGGAGCATCACCTCCAGTGGGATAGTCCGGAAGACTCAGCTAGTGTAAATGCGTCTTCCAGTTAAATGTCTTGAGTGAGGTCGCCGACTTCTAAAATAGGGGCGGCATCAATCTCCTCTGCATTCATCATTGCTGCCAGGCGCTGCAATGATGATAAAAGTAGCGTCTGCTCCCAACGATCTAGACCCTCAAATTGCTTAGTGAAATTTTCCTGTAAAAGGGGTGGCGCATTTTTCAGACGGCCTTCACCCTCGGTTGTTAAATAGATATTGATGACGCGGCGGTCAGTCTCGCTTTTTTCGCGCCTGACCAGCTCCGCCTTGGACAGTCTATCGACAATGGAGGTGACGGTAGCTTGGGAGAGGTAAACTTCTTTCGCGATATCAGAAGGTTTCTTGGGTTCGCGGGCGGAGAGAGTCTGCAAAACAAGAAACTGCGGCGCCGTAAGCCCGGCTGATTTCACCAATCGTTTTGAGCTCATATCAATGGCCCGTGTGATTTGTCTGATGGCAATAAGTAAGTCGTTCTGTGTAGACATATCTGTGGGTGTCCCGGTTTTAGCTTAAAAAGCAACCCGGCGCGGTGTGTTTTCTCAATTTCGTTCTTTTGAGTTTGGCGGTGTTTGAAATCCTATTTTTTCAAGCCATGCTTCCGTAAAAGGCCTCTGAATTGATGATAGGTCAGGTCGAGATAATCTGCAGCCTTGCCTTGATGGTGGTCGTTCAAAGACAGAGCCTCATCAATTAAGCGTCGTTCAAAGGTGAAAACCCGTTTTTCAAATCCTGCTTCGGGACCGGGTTTGTGGGTGTTGTCAATTATACTAGAAGTATTTGGTGCATGAACTGCGTCCGACGCAGAATTACTACTCGAATTAAGCGCTATGGCCCAGTCCGGACCTATAAATGGATCCATCTGAAGGTCGGCGACGGGTTGGGTCAAACTTTCGTCTTTTAAAAAGCTGCCCGCTACGCTGCGCTCTACCACATTTTTGAGCTCTCGCACATTGCCCGGCCAGGGCTGGTTCTCTAGGAAGGCCATCGCTTCTGGCGAAAAGCCGGGAAATCGGTCTGCGCCCAAATCACTCGTTATCCGTTTTCCGAACAGATCGGAAAGGGGCTGAACATCTTCGGGGCGTATGCGCAGAGGGGGCAGGTGAACAACGTCGAAAGAAAGCCGGTCCAGTAAATCCGATTGAAATGTCCCGGCCTTTACGCCGTCTCGTAGGTCTTGTCCGCTGGCCGTCAGGATGCGGACATCTACCTCTTGGCTTTCTGTTTCGAGCCCAGCCTCAAACTGCCCATATTCAATGGCGCGCAAGAGTTTTTCCTGAAGCCGTAAACTTGTTCGGTCTATATTATCTAAAAAGAGGGTGCCGGTGTCGGCAGCGTAAAAACGGCCGTTAGTTTCCTCCCGGCCATCTAAAAAGGACTGACCAAAAAGCTCCTTGTCCAGCATCTCGTCTGTGAAAGCGGCGCAATTGACCCGAATGTAAGGTTGCTCCCATCGCGGAGACAAGAAATGTAGCCTGGAGGCAATAAGTTCTTTCCCGGTTCCGCGCTCCCCAAGGATTAAAACGGGTTTTTCCAGCGCTGCTGCGTCCGACACTTTGTCCAAAAGGGCGTAGAATATATTCGACCGTCCGATCGGTTGCTGAGAAATGGCGCTCATAAGAGAGTATAACTGGTAAAATAAGCTAAATCAATAGGCTAAATATTAGTAAAAATAGCTAATTTATTTATCGGTAAAAAACAAGAAACTTAAAAAATTCAATAAAAGCAATGACTTAAAAAAATTCGACAAAGGCTGAGGATTTATCCATATTGAGTTTGTCGGCGGCATACATCGTCGCAAACGAAAAAACCTCAAACCCGAGGTCAAAATTGAAAGAGAGAGAAAGATGACCTTCCGCACTTTAGACATAGACACAGCTTCTGAGTCACCAGACGCCGCCACAGCGATGTCTTCAGCCCCCGCCCGTAGCAGCCGTTCACGCCGTTACAATGCAGTGATGAGCCATCGGAATGTTGGCAGCCGCCTTGTCGGACTGGGATTTTAGAGAGGTCTCTAAAGAGACGCTCCGCCCCATAAACCGCACAACGAAAGGATAAACACATGAACGACTATAGAACAGAAAGTTACCGTCAGGACGGCGAAAGCTGGCAGCGCAAAGGCGCCCGCTTCGTCCGCTACCTGACGAGCCGTAAAGCCGAAACATGGTATTTCTTTATTGCCGGTTTCATCATTGCCGCGGTTTTCGCTTAAACCGCAACTTTTAACCCCAACCCCACATTTGGGCCGTCTGGCCCGAGAACTTAGTTTTAGGAGACGAAAATGGGAATTTTTTCACGCATGGGTGACATCATCAATTCAAACCTGAATGCGATGATCGACAAAGCAGAAGATCCGGAAAAGATCGCACGCTTAATCATTCAAGAGATGGAAGATACTTTAATCGAGGTGCGCACAGACGCCGCCCGCAACATCGCAGAGCGCAAGGAGCTTTCTCGCAAAGCCGAGGAATATTCCGACCGCGCTGGGGAATGGGGCGCCAAAGCGGAACTCGCTTTGTCTAAAGACCGCGAAGACCTGGCTAGAGGAGCGCTGAGTGCCAAGCAGCAAGCCGAAGCTATGGCCGAAGTCGTCAAAAAAGAGATGAAAATTCTCGACGAAGCGGTTGAGAAGGCAGACTCTGATCTGTCCAAACTTCAGACCAAGTTGGACGAAGCCAAAGCGAAACATAAAGCGCTTATGATGCGCGGAAATGTGGCTCGCGGCCAAATCAAAATGCGCACGGTCTTGAAAGACTCCAAAGTCGAAGACGCGCTCGCCCGTTATCAGCGGATGGAACGCAAAGTCGACGATCTGGAAGCTCAGGTCGAAAGCTATGACCTCGGTGCCGGCCAGTCTTTGGAAAGTCAATTTGCTGAACTTGAAGCCAATGACGCCGTTGAAGATGAGCTAAGCGCTCTGAAAGAACGTCTCGGTGGTAAAAAAGCGGCTAATAAAGAGACGAAAAACAAAAAGGCAAGCTAAGATAAGCTTGCCCTAGCGTCCGGGCGGTGAATATACGCTCATTCCCTTCGAACTGGTGAGCTTCCAGCCGCCCGGACATCAAACGAATAGAGAGAGAAACACAATGGAGGATGAATTGGCCCTTTTAATTCCAATTATTGCTATCCTCATGCCGGTCTTCATTATCTGGACTGTCATGTATTTTAAGCATCAGGATAAAAAGCTTCACCAGATGAGCGGCGATGAAATCGCTGAACTGGAGCAAATGTCCAAAGTCGCTGATATTCTGGACCAACGCGTTGCCGTCTTGGAACGCATTCTGGATGATGAAGTGCCAAAATGGAGAGAAAAAAATGACTAAGAGCAAGTATAGGAACAAAACGCACCGCATGCTCAACGACATGAACTGGGACGGAACTGAAGACGGATATAAGTACCAAGGTCCGAAGAGGCTTCGCCGGAACAAAATAGATGGCGTTTTTGGCGGGGTCTGTGCCGGGATAGGTGATTATCTAGGATTGGATCATACGATAGTACGGGTTTTATTCGTCCTGTCTGTTATTTTCTTAAGTTTTCCACTTCTCGCTTACGTCCTGCTTTGGATATTTATTCCGAAGGACGTGCGCGCTCCCTATCACCGCGCGTATCGGCAAACTAGACGGGCTTATCGTGAGTCCCCTTCCATGCCGGCTCGGACAACGACGTTCAAAGACGTCCGATCTAAATTCAGATCGCTTGAGGAACGGATGCAGGGATTAGAGAAATCCATCACATCCAAAGAGTGGAAGCTACGCCGCGATTTCCGCGACCTAGAATCCTAAACTGAAACTGATTGACCATAGGAGGACAGGGTCATGATTAAGACAACACTCGCAATTACCGCTCTCTTGGCTACGGGTACAACCCTACCGCCCGTCCAAGAGATACAGCCGGTCAGAGGCGCAACCCTCTCGGTTTCACAGTTTAATCTTGATTGGGGCAAGGATGGTTTGGAAGCCACATTGGCAGAAAAATCTGATTTCGCTCTGACGCTTAAACTTCGCGGCGATCACGCCGTAACGCTGAAATTTTAAATTCGAATTAGAGAGAGCCTAATGTCAAACCGTCACAAGATTAATGTTATAAAGAGCGCAATCTTTGCGCTCCCTCTTTTAGGCTTGGCAGCGCCTGCCGCTCTAGCAGATCAACCGACCGAGCTTGTTATTCAAGACTTTATTGGGTCTATAAATTGGTCGAATGGCGGCGAGAATTTGGAAGTATCAGACCGAAAAAACGCACGAAGTTTAGACGTATCTACAGAGAATAATATTACGACATTTGACGGCGGCGTGAAAGACTTAGACGGCGATAAATGTGAGAGCCTAAATGGGTCTTACGACCTTAGTTTTTTCGGCAAAAAGAACAAAGGTACATTCGGCGGTTATGAGGACTTAGAGGATTACCCCAGCCTGACGCTTAGCCTTCCCGCCGATACAAAATTGACTGTCAAAAACTCAATTATATTTACGCAGGGACAGCCAAACCTTCGCGCGGCTGAATTGGATTTGACGCATTGCGGCAAAATGAATTTGGGGAACGTAACCGAGGACTTACAAGTTGAAGGAAGAGGCGCCGCCGACCTCACCTTCGAAAATGCCGCGTCTTTAACGAGTACAATGTCTGGATCTGGCGATATCAAAGCCAGCGACATAGGTTTCGTAAGCGCCAAAAGCCATGGTTCCGGGGACCTCGAAATTAGACAAGCCGGAGATGTGGACATCAAAACCGCGGGCTCCGGGGACGTCGAAATAGAAACGATTACAGGCTCCGCGATTATTGAAACATCTGGTTCGGGGGATTACGAAATTGGTTTGGTCGCAGGGTCACTAGACTACCGGAGTTCCGGGTCAGGTGATTTAGATCTTGAGCGAATTGGCGGGCAGGGCCAAAACCGCGCTGGATTGAAAAGTAGTGGAAGCGGCGATATTTATATCGGCGGGGGAGAGATTTTTGAACTGTTCATTACCGTCTCCGGCGCCGCAGATGCGGAAATCAATGCGGTTGTGCAAGACGCTGTCGCGAAAGCTTCCGGCGCGGCTGACATCTATATTGATACCGTTAAAGGCTCTTTGAAAAAGTCGACGTCTGGAGCGTCTGACATTGACGTCGACCGCCGCGGTTAATTAAATAAACGACTGGCGGAGAATTTCTCCCAGACTCTTTGTTCAATCGGCAGGGGTTCGCCCAGATAATCTGAAATAATCGCTTCGGCAAGCAAGGGGGCAAAGACGAACCCTCTTGATCCCAGCCCAGTTAAGACCCGGATGCCCGTTCGGGTTTTTCCTATAGCGGGAAGGGTGTCGGATGTTGTGACGCGGACACTGGCTCGCGACGGCGTCTCTGAAGGGTTAGGCTTTAATCCAAGGTGAGTTTCAAACTGTTCCAGATTCTTCCGGTCGTTCTCGTCTTTAAGATCGAACGGATTCTCAGCTGGCACTAACCTGTCATGTGTGGCGCCTATCAGAAGTTCATCTTTCACATTCAACGCATACCCGCCATAACTGACGGCTCCTTGAAAATCTGAATGGCTTTGCGCCCAACTTAGTTGTCCGCGGGAATATCGCAGCGGCCAATCGGGTAACAAAGCGTGAATTCCATACCCAGGCGCTAGAAAAACGGGGGTTCTCCCGACCGGTAATTCTTCCAGTTTCTTAGCTTCGTAATCCACATTAGATAATATCGATTGTTTAAACCCGAGAGGGTCAATAGCGAGCGCCTGAGGCAGAAACAAAGCGCCATTTGCACTTTCAGTGATATGGTCGTCGGGTAAAGGGTTTTGCGACAGAAGTTTCAGATACCGCGCTTTCTCTTTCTTATTCTTCCCGCGGTGTTCAACCCCCTGTGTGAGGCTAAACCCTTGGTAAAACTCAAGAGCATAAAGATAGCTGCTGAGAAAAAAGCGGCTTTCGGGACGATCCTGTAAATCAAAACGGGGTTTGATTAGCGCCGCCGCATTTCCACTCGCGGCAATATGGTCCGGATCTTCAATCACTTTCGGCACAATACCCCGCCGAATAAAACCTTGAGCCAGTGAAAGCCCGCCAATTCCCGCGCCGATAATCATGGGTTGAGGGGAATCGTTCTTGGGAAAGCCTCTCCCCAGCCCAGGAAGATACGCTTCCAGGCGATGTCTTTTCCGGCCAAACCCTTCTTTGCGCTCTACGTCGAAACCGGCGTCTGTCAGCGCCCGCCTGACGGACCCTGCCACGGTGAAACTCGCCAAGCGCGCCCCGGCAGCAGACAGGCTCGCAAGTTTGTTCATCACGTCTGCTGACCACATATCCGGATTTTTGGAGGGGCTGAACCCGTCCAGAAACCAGGCATTGGCCTGCATATTCATGGACTCCAAAGCCGGAACTATATCATCATGGACAAGCGTGAGGCTGACATCTCCAAAATGTAGACGATGGAGGCCGCGAACGCGTCCAGGCCATTGCTTAAGTAATGTTTCTGCTTTTCCGGCCAGCTCCGGCCAAGCCGAAAGGGCTTGGGACAGAGTATCTTTGTCAAAAGGATATTTTTCGACGGAGACGAAATGAAGGCGTCCATCCTTTGGTTTAGTTTTCTCCCACAATTGCCAGGTGGCAAGGAAGTTGAGGCCGGATCCAAACCCAAGCTCTGCAATTGTAAAACACTTTGTCTCTTGCCAGCCTTTCGGTAGACCGCAGCCGCCGAGAAAAACAGTGCGAGTCTCGTCTAATCCACCGTCAGTTGAAAAGTATATATCGCCAAAATCAGGGGCGGCTGGCGTTCCGGGTCGGCTCCAGTCCAGGTTCGGCGGCGGACAGAGTGTGAGCGGGCGAGGGGCGGGCATAAGACGATATATCCTTCTGGCGCGCTCATGTCATCCATATGGCAAATAAAAAACCCCGCCCTGAGAACAGGACGGGGTGATTATTTTTATAATCTGACGAAATTAGTTGTCAGTTTCATCAGCCATATCATCGGCCATATCTTCTGTATCGTCGACCATTTCGGCTCCAGCGTTTTTCATCGCTTCCGCTTTATCTTGAGCGTTTTGAACAGCAGCTTTACCTGCTTCTTTCAAATCCATGGCTTCTTTTTTTGCTGCTGCCATCATGGCTTCAGCTTCTTCTTCAGTGATATCGCCGGCTTCTTTTAGACGCTCGATATTACGGGCTGTGGCTTCTTTAACCGTTTCGCCTGCGCCTTCGAGGCGGTCGGCTTGTTCCTGAGCGGAATTAACCAGAGCTTCGCCTTGCTCATTAAGCTCGTTTGCTGTTTCTTCAGCGGCTTGTTGAGCTTCACTCGCAGCAGATTCTACACTTGCTTCGATTTCTTCGGCTGTGTTTTCGGCGTCTGTACCGGAGCAGGCGGCCATTAAGGCGGCGGCACTGACGGCAAGGATTGTTTTATAAGTAAAGTGCTTAAAGGTGTCTCTCCAAATCTTGTTACCTGTTACGATAACAGGCCATAACTGCTTAATAAGTCAAGAGATTTGTTAAAGCTCTTTAATATTTAAGCGAAATTATGAGGTCATAAGTCTTTTGAAGAGATTTTGTTCCATATATCCATCAGCTGGAAGCCCATTATTTTTTTGCCATGCGCGAATTGCCTTCCGCGTATTGGGGCCGATTTGACCGTCGATACCTTTAGTGTCGAAACCAAGTTGGGTAAGTTTGACCTGCATGTCCTGCTTATCTTCAAAGGAAAGGGCTTGATCCTCGCGGGGCCAGTCCGTGTGAAGTGTCTGAACGCCGCGTAGGGCGTCGCCTAATACGGTTATCCCCATGGCGTAACTGGTGGAGTTATTATACTTTTTGATGACGTAAAAGTTTTTGAACGTCAGGAGAATGGGGCCTCTATGTCCCGCAGGCGCGATCATTTCCGCGTTCAAACGGCCCTGATCTGCTTTCCAGCGCTCCCCGGTTACAGGGCGAACACCCAAAGCGGCCCATTCATCCACAGTCTTCGTCGCCGTTTCCGAAAGAGAATAATCAAACCCGGACGGGACGGCCACTTCAATCATGACGGGTTCACCTTTGCGCCAGCCATGCCGGCCAAGATAATGCGCGGCGCTGCCGAGAGCGTCATAAGCATTATCCCAAAGATCCTTATTGCCGTCTGAGTTAAAGTCGACAGCATAATCCCGGAATGTCGTCGGAATGAATTGCGTCATCCCCATGGCTCCTGCCCAAGACCCTGTCAGCTGCTCAGCTTTCACCTGATTAGCAGCCAGCATATCCAAAATTGCGAAAAGTTGCTGTTCGCCAAAATCGGTGCGCCGCCCCTCAAAGGCAAAGGTAGATAAGGCGCTGACGACGTCATGATTTCCCATGATACGGCCATAGGCCGTTTCCAGCCCCCAAATTGCCGTCAGAATATGACGCGGAACGGGGTAACGGGCTTCAATGGCATTGAAGACGTCCTCATTTTCAATGAGTTTGCTCGTTCCGGTATTCAAACGGTCAGCAGACACGGCATTGTCGACATATGACCATACAGGTTTCGTAAATTCCGGTTGGTCACTGTCACGCTCGAGCGCCAGCTCATTAATCACAGCGGGCTGTATGACCGACGTGACCAGAGCACGGTCATACCCTTTGGACGTTGCGCGGTTGATAAAATCCGCTTTCCAGCTCTCAAACCGTTTTTGCTGGGCCTCTTCTTCTATCAGAGCAGCCTCTGCCTCAGTTATTGGAGCCTGTACGGGTTGGGCGCCGCGTAGCTGCGCTTCAGCTGTAGGGGTGTTGGCACACCCCTGAAGTGCGGTGAGAGCCAGAACAAGGAGGGTGTAGCGGTGATGTTTCATAACAGTAGCTCTAGCAAAGGCCAGTGAGTCCGACTAGTAGATTTACATCACAAGCTGCACAGGGTTATTAACGTCCAAATTTACCTGAACAGACGTGAATAATACAGTTTTGCGCGTTGACTTGCTTCGCTGTCCTGCCTATATGCCCCGTTCGAGATAAACCCAGCCGCCTATGCGGTTGATCACACTTATTGGAAAGTCAGACAGATGAAAGTCCGTAGTTCGCTGAAATCCCTGAGAAACCGTCACCGCGACTGCCAAATCGTCCGTCGCAAGGGCCGTCTCTACGTTATCAATAAAACCAACCCGCGTTTTAAAGCGCGCCAAGGTTAAACTCTATTTATAATGCGCCTTCTGGCGTATGAACCTGTTCAACGCCTCTTGCCAGTCCTGGTGGGAGGCGTCAGTGTATGTGGGTGTTGAAACTCTACCGTCATAGTCTTTTTCTCGCGCTTTTTGCGTTGATTTTCTCTGCCTATGTGGCCGCGCCCGTCTCGGCCCAGACTGCGCCGCCCAAAGACCGCACACAGCTCCCTCCGCCCGATCCAATTCTGCCAGATGAAGAACGTCCAGAAACGCCTGACCCTGATAGTCTCCCTGAAGATCTGCCGGACGACACAACTGATGACGATGGGGTCTCGGATTTCATCGCGCCCGATATCTTAAAGCAACCGGATTATTCCAGAATGTCATCGGAAGCTGAGAGGCGGGCCCGGCTGGATAAGTTGTTTGTGCGTTTGGCCAATGCGGCCAATGAAGACCAAGGCGAATTGATCGCCGAGGAAATATGGGCGCTCTGGCTTGATAGCGGCTCGGCCTCTGTAAATTTCGTGCTGCGGCGCGGCGCTGCGGCGCAAACAAATGGTGATATGAAACTGGCGCGCGCCATGTATGACCATACGCTTGACCTAATGCCGGACTATGCCGAGGGCTGGGCCCGATCTTCGAGGCTTGCCTTGGAGGAGAAAAACCTATCCCGCGCCCTGACCGAGGCTGCACATGCGTTAACATTGGAGCCCCGCCATTTCTACGCGCTCTGGACAATGGGCAATGTATTCGAGCAGCTTGGCCGGAATGAAGAGGCCTTGGAAGCCTACCGCGAGGCCAATAAACTACATCCGAAGTTAAAATCGGTTGAAGACAGGGTCAACGCCTTGCGGAGTTCTCTCGAGGGCGACGTGCTTTAAGAGGCTATCAGGGCAAGCTTCTCAGCTCGGCTCAATTGTTTAATCGCATATTCTCGTTTACTTGCTGCGCTCCGGTTTTCCGCTTCTTCGCTGTAAGTCAGTTTAACGGGCAATCGCCTCGCCGTATATTTCGCCCCTTTGCCGGAATTGTGAACAGCCACACGTTTTTCCAAATCTCTGGCAATCCCTGTATAAAGCGTGCCGTCCCCGCAGCGTAGAATATAGACGTGCCAGTCCATTTATTCGGAATCGGTTTGCGAAGACTGTTCGCTCGTTTCCAGAGCCGCGGGTTTGGCCACGGTGTCAAGATACGTGTCCAGAATATGCGCCGCATTCACAATTGTCTGAACCGAAGATTTATAAAATTCCTGCGGGATAGTGTCGAAAGTGTCGCTGGCCCCATGATAATTTGGATGGTCTTCTACCCCCAAATAGCCAAATGGAATACCAACCGCATGAAAGGCGGCGTGATCGGATTGATGGGTCCAATCATCCGGACCGTCTTCAGGGCGATCATGACCAAATGAAAGAGTCAGCCCTGTCCCCTTGGCCGCCTTTTCCATCAACGTTTTTAATATAGGATAATGATGAGCGCCGGAAAAATAGAGCTCTCTCTCATTCTGGCTGACCATATCGAGATTGAGGTTAAAAACGGGCCGGCCCTGAACCAATGGATCGCCTGCCACAAAGGCTCTGGCCCCGGACAGACCGCGTTCCTCGGCGTCGAGCCAGACGAGCGCAACGTCATGTTTAGGCGGGCGTTCGGCGAAACTTTCAGCGATAGCAAAAAGCGCGGCGCTGCCAGAGGCATTGTCATCCGCGCCGTTATAAATCACGCCGCCATCACGAATGCCCAGATGGTCATAATGGGCCGTGACAATTAAAATCGGAGTTTTGTCGGCATCTTCGGCGTCTATAACGCCGATGAGGTTTGTGCCTTCCAGTTCAATTGTCGGCCCGTCATCTCGACTAGGTGGAGAGAAGGCAAAAACCTGTGCCCGAGTTTCGTCAAAAACGCCGAGGGCTTTCATTTCCTGTTTCAAATACTCCCGAGCTCTCTCGCCGCCCGCTGTGCCCGTTGCCCGGCCCTGCATGGCGTCAGAGGCGAGGGTTTCAAACACGCGCAGCGGCGTCTCCATTTTAGCTTCGGGGGCAGGCGGGGCGCATCCAACTAAGAGCGCCGAGCCTAAGAGCAAAGTTGGAAATAAAGTCTTTTTCATCATTGAGCGGGTCTTAATCCGGGAGATTGATTTTGAAAAATTGACGGGCGTTTTCTCCCATCACCTTTCGTAAAGTCGGCTCGTTCATGCCTTGCGCGAGGAGCTCACTTGTCAGCGCGGCTAGCTCAGACGTGTCAAACGCCGTTTCGACAGTGCCGTCGAAATCAGAACCCAGCGCGACGGCGTCTTCGCCGAGCAGGTCGACGGCATGGATGATTGCGGCGGCGACGCCTTTGGGGGTGATGTCGCAGATAACCCCTTCGAAATAACCAATGCCAATAATCCCGCCACGCGCAACAATTTCCTTTAAAACCTCATCGGGCAGATTTCGGTTGGCCGTCTTCGGGCAATGGCTGATGGTTCCGCCGTGAGATATGAAGAGAGGACGCTCCGTAATGGCGAGCGTGTCCCTAACCGAGGCGACGGAAGAATGGGCCACATCAATAATAATGCCTTGGCGTTCCATTTCTCGGACAGCCTCTTTCCCGAATTCTGTTAGTCCCGCCTGACTCTGGCCGTGCATGGAGCCGCCAAGTTCATTATCGAAAAAATGCTGAAGTCCCATCGCGCGGTAGCCTTCTGCATAGAGGCGGGCAATGTTTTCTATCTTGCCTTCGAGGGGATGGGCCCCTTCTGTTAGTAGGAGCCCGACGAGAATATCGCTCGGTTGGTCCATATCGGATTTAGTCTTAGCAATGACGAGTTTGTTTTCGTCTTTTTCCGCGAGCTTATGCAGACGTCGCGCCTGAAACGCGGCGCGTTCGTAAATTGAATCCCATGTTCTCAGTGGCCAGAGCTGCGCTTTAGCGAGCATGGCAATGTCGTCAGGTGCATCGGCGGAGTTCTCATCAAAGTTTAATCCTCGCGGCGATTTGGTGACAGCGGAAAACACCTGAAAGTCCACTCCGCCCTCCTCAAGTCGAGGGAGGTCTACCTGTCCACGGTCATGGCGTTTTTCAGGATTACGGCGCCAGAGCAGTGTGTCGGCGTGAAGATCGGCAATGTCGAGTGTCGGGTGAATCGCCTTAGCCTCAGCAGAGATCGTATAGGGGTCATGCGGAGTGACTTTGTTCATATCCGCGTCAACGCCGGGCACAAGAAAGGCAAAGACGTATATGCCGCCTGCCATCAATAAGAGCGCGATCAGAACCAGAACAATTTTCATCGCTTTCATCAACTTCTCCATCGCAGGGTTTTGGCTTTCACTGGATTGACGAAAGCCGACCCAGTTTTACGAGATTTTGCCCAAGCTTTTTTAAGCGCGAAATACCACTTCGCTTGTGTATCGGAATCCTCGACCAGCAAGAGGGTTGGATCGTGAGCGAGACCCATTTGCTGAAGGTCGACCATGTCGGCGTCCTGACGGAGGAAAGCTCTCGCGCCAATTCGAATGAGCGGTGAGAGCGCTTTAAACAGGCCGTGATCGGTAAAAAATATCTGCCGGATTTGTGTGCGGCTTTCATCCAGAGGCGTGACAGCGGTGAAAGACAAAACTGTTTTTTTTCCAACTTTAATTTCCTCTGTCCTGATACCAGGCAGGCGGAAATTAATTTCTGTCACGGGTTTTCCGCCGAGCAGTTTATAGGCGAAGCTATTGGACGAGGGACTATGGGCCACCATGGAAAATCCGCGTTCGACAGGTGCAAAGTCTTTGGCTTTTTCATGCATGGAATGTTCAGATCTCCACCACCATTGCCGGTGAACATAGGGGCCGTGGGCCGGATCCATCAGGCCGATGACCGCATGATCGACGTGGCAGTTCAGTGTCAAGGAATCGTCAAGGGTCGCCTTGCGGTCGGCGAAGGCAAAACGCGGGGGATCAATACATGGAGTGCCCGCGAAACGTTTATCTGACGAAATGAATATCCAGAGGAGCGCCCCGTCTTCCCGCACCGGGAAGGTGCGGACTTTTATCTTTTCGGTTTCCATGTCCTGCCCATCGCACAGGGCAGGTATCTCTTTGCAGGCACCGTCCTCAATGCCGAACCGCCAGCCATGGTATGGGCATTCGACCGTTCCGGATTTGAGGCAGCCAGAGGACAGCGGCGCGGCGCGGTGCGGGCAAATATCGCGCAGGGCAAAAACTTTGCCGTTTTCATCGCGGCCCAGAGTTACTGGCTCTCCGGCAATTTCGCGGCGCACCATTTTTCCGCGCTTCACATCCGAAGACAGTCCGGCAAAATACCAGATATCAAAAACAAAATTGGTCGTGGAGGCCGCCATGGGTCGTCTATATCGCCCCTTCATCGCCCTTACTAGCGGGGAGATTGAGTTTATAAATAATCGTCACCGCGCGAAGGAGGAAGACAAGAGACGCGCCAGCCGTTAGGGAAATAGGTTCTGAATAACCATATTGTCGCGTGACGAAATAAACAGCTGCCCCCAGAAAGGCAGCCGTGGCGTAAATGTCGGCTTTCAGGAGCATGGGCGTTTCGTTGCAGACAACATCGCGCAATAGCCCGCCTGCTGTCGCCGTAATTGTTCCCATAATGGTGCAGATAACAAAACCATATCCAAGCGAGGCGGCCTTAGAGGCGCCGACGACAGCGAAAAGCGCCAGCCCGGCAGAGTCGAGCCATCGCAGGCTTTTGAACTTTGTCCAGAAACGCGGCGCCAGGAACGCGGCGACCCCGGCGCTTGAGGCGATTAATAGGCTAACTTGATCGGAGAGCCAGAAGACGGGTTCACCCAGTAGGACGTCCCGCAACGTCCCGCCGCCAATAGCCGGCAGAAGCGAGATAACAACAACCCCGAAAATATCCATGCGCTGACGCACCGCCATAAGGCCGCCGGACACAGCAAAAACAAAAACGCCGATCCAGTCATAAATATCAATAAAGAGTTCGGGACTCATATTGAGTAAGCTCTCGTCATATCCCAAATATCCTCTGGCGTTTGCCCTGCCTCTCGTAAGCTTTGTAGCGCGGTATCGAGATTGCGCTTGGATAATTTCTCGCCTGCCTCATTCATCATTAGTCCATGATGATAATATATCGGTGTGGGCCAGCCCATAAGCGCCTGTATTAAAACCTGCAAGGGCGTTTCGTGAAAGAGGTCTGCCCCGCGGACGACATAGGAAATTTCCTGCTTCCAGTCATCATGCGGTCCTGCGATCATATAACTGCAGCCTATGTCCTTGCGCGCGATAACAGGATCAAGGTCGTTTTGATCGAAAAACTCACGGGCATCGTGAACGCCTTTATGAATAGGCCCGATATCTTCAAAGCTTAGAGGGCCGATAGTCTGCAGAGCCTTTGGCAGGTTGAGGCGGATGGCGACGGGGAGGGTCGGGCAGTCTTGATGAGATGACTTTAAGAGCTGTGCCTTTAATGCAGAGGCGTCAATATCTTTCATATTACCGGGATGAGGTCGTTTTCCTTCTTTGATATCTTTTCGCGTCAATTCACACGGATATACCAGTCCGCGATCAATCAATTCCGAGACAGGTTTTGCGTAATCCGGATAGTATTGGCTTTGCACTCTGACCGGAAGCGGCCAATCAAAGCCAAGCCAATCTAAATCTGCGTAGAGGCTTTTGGTGAACGCTTCTTTGCAGCGCGTATGATCCGTATCTTCTATCCTCAAAAGACATTGACCGCCCTTCGCTTGCGCAAAATCAAACGCTTCTTTCGCCGCCAGGGCGTGGCCGATGTGGAGAAATCCAGTCGGGGAGGGGGCAAACCGGGTTCGCATGCCGATTTATTTCCGCATGAATCCGCCGAGAATTCCTCTTATAATGCGTCGGCTTTCAGTTCTCATAAGCTGGCGCCCAACCAACTTAATTTCATGCAGAATATGATCTGAAGCCGTTTTCTTTCTTCGGCTGGAGGATCTGCGAGATGTTGTTTTCTTACGGGCTGCTTTTTCCTTAGCCTTTTGCGCGTCTGCTTCCGCTTTAGCCGCGGCCTTTTCCATCGCTTCCGCTCTTTTTGCGAGCACTTCATAGGCGCTCTCACGGTCAACCGACTTGTCGTAAGCTTCGCCCACAGGGCTGTTCGCGATTATGGCTTTGCGTTCGGGCCGTGTGGCGGGGCCAAGCCGGGAGGCAGGCGGTCTGATGAGAGTGCGTCCGACAATGCCGGGGACGCCGTCTTCGTCGAGCAGACTCACAAGCGCTTCGCCAACGCCTAAATCCGTAATAACTTCTTCTGTGTCAAAAGCCGGATTTTCCCGAAAAGAGCTGGCCGCTGCGCGAACGGCGCGCTGTTCTTTGGGCGTGTAAGCCCTGAGGGCATGCTGAATACGGTTGCCGAGCTGGCCTAAAACGCTGTCAGGAATATCCATTGGGTTTTGAGTGACGAAAAAGACGCCGACCCCTTTAGAGCGGATGAGGCGGGCAACCTGCTCGATTTTATCGATAAGGGCATCCGGAGCATCGTCGAAAAGCAGGTGCGCTTCATCGAAAAAGAACACCATTTTGGGTTTGTCCGGATTGCCGACTTCTGGAAGCTCTTCGAATAATTCGGAGAGCAGCCAGAGGAGGAAGGTTGCATAAAGCGACGGAGAATTAATTAATTTATCGGCTGCCAATATGGAGACGACGCCTTTCCCGTCTTCATTTACCCGCATTAAATCTTCAAGCTTAAGAGCTGGCTCTCCAAAAAACTGTTCCGCTCCGGCTCGCTCCAATCTTAAGAGGCTACGCTGTATGGCGGCTACGGACTGACTTGTGACATTGCCGTATTCGCGGCTGATTTCAGCTTTGTTATCGGACAGGAAATTCAATAAGGCGCGAAGGTCTTTTAAATCGAGCAGGAACATGCCTTCGTCATCGGCTAATTCAAAGGCAATGGTCAAAATGCCTTCTTGAGTTTCGTTTAATTCCATAAGGCGCGCCAGAAGGGTCGGCCCCATTTCTGAGATTGTCGTTCGAACCGGATGGCCTTGCTTGCCGTAAAGGTCCCAGAAAAGCGTCGGCATCGCTTCATAGCCATATCCCTTTTGCAGCATCCCTTCATAGTCATTTCCTATGAGACCAATTTTTCGCGCGCGGGAGAGCAGTTTTTCGTGAAGCTTGTGTTTTTCTGATCCGGCCTGAGAAATGCCCGAGAGATCCCCTTTCACATCAGCTGCGAAGACGGGCACGCCGGCCTTGGAAAAGCCTTCAGTCAAAATCTGAAGGGTGACGGTTTTGCCGGTGCCGGTTGCCCCCGCAATCAACCCGTGCCGATTTGCCATTTTCAATAAAAGGTTTTGTTTGACGTCTTCGGTATCAGTGCCGACAAAGATATGGTCTGTCATGAAAGCCTACTTTCGTTTTCCTTAAATTTGTTATGTAACAAGAGGCGGGAATGCAATATGAGTCTTTCTAAACGGGAAGAAATGCCCCGGAAAGACGCCCAATGGGAGAGACGTATATGGCTGATAATCAGGGGTATAATGGCGATCACACCATTCGGGCGAGTCTGCTGTTCATCGCTTTTATACTCGGGATTGCGCTGCTCTATGTCATTCGGGATATTATCACGCCTTTTGCCTTGGCAGTCTTTATCTGGCTGATTATTGACGCTTTTGCTCGCTGGATGCACCGCGTCTCTTCGAAAATACCTTATTGGTTAGCCCTAGCCGTGGCCGTCTTGACCGTTGTGGCCGCCTTTATAGGCATCGGCTTTATTATTGCCAATACGGCTTCGGATGTTGCCAAGCAGGCGCCCTTATATGAGAGCCGAATACAAGAGATTTTCGACTGGTTAGGGCATGTAACAGGACAAGAAAACATTAGCTTTTCCTCTCTGAATGAACGCTTTGAACTTAGTACAAAATTGCAGGCCGGCTTGGCGGGTTTCGCTGCCTCTATTCAAGGCGTTCTCGGTGATATTAGTTTTATTGCTATTTATGTGGCCTTTCTATTTGCTGCGCAGTCCAGTTTTCCGAAGAAAATGGATGACCTGTTTCCGGACAAATCCGACCGAAGCCGGGCGGCCAAAGTGGGTGAGCGAATTCGTCACTCAATCGAGAAATATCTGGGGGTTCAGACAATCATTAGTCTGATGCAGACGGTTGTGTCATATATCGGGATGACCGCATTGGGCCTGGATAATGCTCTGTTTTGGGCTCTGGTCATTTTCATCTTGAACTACATTCCCATCGTCGGCGGACTTGCAGCTGTTGCATTGCCAGTCATCTTTGCCGCCGTACAGTTTGACAGCGTCGGACGCATTGGCCTTCTGGCTGGTATTTTATTTGGCGCGCAATTTATTATCGGAAATACTATTCAGCCGAAAATGATGGGCGATAGTATGAACTTGTCTGCCTTGGTTGTCTTATTGTCTCTTACCCTCTGGGGCGCGCTTTGGGGCGGGGTCGGAGCGTTTTTGTCCGCGCCTTTGACGGTGATTATTATGATTGTTTTGGCCCAATTCCCGACGACACATTGGATTGCCGTTCTTCTCTCCGCCGATGGACAGCCGGATTTGGAGCCTGAGGAAAAAGCTCATAAGAATGCAAAACCCTCTTTATGAGGGAGGGCGCTATCAGAATTATCATCTGATAATTTCACGTAGCTGTGATGGGTCTGTCAATCGCGTGTAACGAAAAATGCATTATGTAAGGGATCATGAAAACATTTACTCTGATTGCGGCAACATCGTCTCTCGTTCTATTGTCCTTCGCAGGCATGGGAACAGCGCGGGGGCAAACAGCCTCTAATCTTCCTATGCTCACTAAGGCTGACACCGCTCAATCGACTCAGCCGGATTACGTGCTAGAGCTTTTTACCTCTCAAGGATGTTCGTCCTGTCCGCCAGCTAATAAATTTGCGTCAAACTTGGCCCAAAGCCGCGACGACGCGCTCGTCCTGTCATATGGTGTGACATATTGGGATTATCTGGGCTGGAAAGATACATTTGGCGACCCGGCCTTTACCCAACGCCAGCGTGATTATGGGAAAGCGCTGGGCGCCCAAAATGTCTATACGCCCCAAATGGTGATCAACGGCGCAGCGCATAGCCCGCGTTATTCCACATCCGATGTCACTTCTATGCCATTGCCCAAATCGCGGCCTCAGGCGAGTTTGTCTTTCCTCCCGGACGGAAAGCTTCAGCTTCAGGCCGATGTTCCGGCCGATTATAAATTATCGCTTATCCGCTACACGCCCGGTCTTCAGGAAGTCGCCGTCAAGCGCGGGGAAAATGGCGGGCGGACGTTGAAAGTTGAAAATGTCGTCGACGAAGTCAGAAGCCCTGACTGGAACGGGCAATCGCTCGTTCTGGACGCGCCGTTAGAAGCGGATCAGACCTATGCCGCCTTTTTTCATGAACCGGGTTCCGTCCAGATCGTGACAGCCACTGTTCTAAAGCCTTAAGGCATTCATAAACACAAAAACTCCCCCTCCAAAGAAAACGGATTTTCCGCCGGGCTGAAGAGCGAAAAATCCGTTTTCCAGTCTGCGTCCGAAGGGTCGGGTAGCAGGCCTTTGGAGTGGGAGTCTGAAATGTTGATTGGCGCTAGGCGAAAAAACCCGGGGGCTGGGGGGCTGTAAGAAAACCGCGTTTCCTCAAATATCGCCAATCAACACCCCCTTACTGACCCCTCTATTTGTTCGGATAGAGACGGAAATATGGCAAAATTAAGGCATTGTATTACGTTTCGGTCAAAGTGTTTAACGGGTCTTAACGATCTCTAAGGCGCTAAGGCCTTGCCGAAAAGCCCCCCCGCCAATAAATAAAGACTATGTCGAATATAATTCCTTTGTCTCCAAACTCGCCACAAAGCTCAAATAAGAAAACACCCAAACGGCCCTCTCAAGTCGCTTTTGACCGCCGTGAACTTGGTCTTATCCTGAACGTATACGGACAGATGGTCTCTAAAGGGGATTGGAAAGACTATGCGATGGATTTCCTTCGCGACAAGGCGGTGTTCTCCATTTACCGCAAAGCGACGGAACACGCGCTTTACCGGATCGAAAAAGTGCCGGAGCTAAAACAAAAGCAGGGCCAGTTTGCCGTCATCGCGCCGGGTGGGCTTATCCTGAAACGGGGCCATGATTTGGAAACTGTTTTACGGGTGTTTGACAAACAACGTTTTCGCACGGTCTAACTGTAAGTTAGGCAATAAAAAAAACCCGCTCAAAAAGCGGGTTTAGCTAATTTTAATGCGTTGAAAAACTATTCACGGCCAAACAGGTTCATCAGGATAGAGAACATGTTGATGAAGGCGAGAAGCAGAGATGCCGCTCCGAACGCACTTAGTTTTTTCATCATCGCTGGATTACCGACAGAACCGTAATAAATACGCTTCAGCGTCTGAGTTTCCCAAGCCGTAATTGCGGCAATGGCAGCCAAAGCGATAACGTTCATAACAATCGCAAACGTGCCTCCGCCCGTAATAGACAAAGCAGGGACAAACATGCCGACAAAGCCGATAATGATAAAGCCAAGGAAAGCCGCCGCGGCGTATTTGATAATGGCATTGAGATTAAATCCGGTGGTGTAACCGAACAGGCTCAAGGCACCAAACATCGCCACTGTCATGAAGAATATCTTCGCGACGATCATCGGGTTGTAAAGAGCGGCATAGGCTGACATTAAGACGCCCATAAAGGCGGCAAACCCAAAGAGGAAGGCGAGAACGCCGCCTAGGCTCATGGAAGGAAGTTTCCGTCCGACGGCGCCAAACCCAAAGACAATAATGAAGAATGAGGCAATCGCCACAACAGGATTGTAGACCAAGCCTAATAAATTCGGGTTGGCGATAATCGCCTGGCCAACGAAAAAGGCGACACCGGCGGTAACGGCCATAGCCATCGCCATGTAGCGGTAGGTGCCAAGCATGAAGCTACGTAAACCGACATCGGTTTCGGCTTCTGTCCTGACGGGGTTATTATACTCGTTCATAAAACGCTCCTTTAATCAACTCAGCCTATGGGGTCATAGGGTCATTGCGTTGAACTGTGGGGTATATATAGTCCATTTCTTTCAAGATACCAAGAGATAGCGCCGAATTGCGCGTTAAAAATTACAGGATTTACCGCTATGGAAAAACGCCGTTTAGGAAGAACAGATATTGATGTCACGTCTGTTTGTCTGGGCACTATGACCTGGGGAGAGCAAAATACCGAAGACGAAGCCCATACCCAACTCGACTACGCCATGGACCGGGGGATAAACTTTATCGATGCGGCAGAGATGTACCCTGTGCCGGGCCGCGCCGAAACACAAGGCCGGACAGAAACCTATATCGGGAACTGGATAGAGGCGCGGAAAAACCGCGACCAATATATTCTGGCCACTAAAGTCGTTGGACGCTCCGAAATGACGTGGACCCGCGATTCTGAAAATTTGACGCGCCAAACGCCAGCCCAAATTGACGAAGCCGTCGAGAAGTCGCTCAAGCGGCTCAAAACAGACTATATTGACTTGTACCAGCTTCACTGGCCGGATCGTCCTATCAACGGTTTTGGTTTTCACAGCTATGAGGACTATGCGACAGACGACATGGTCGCGTTTGAAGATATCCTAGGGGCGCTAAATCGCCATGTTGAAAAAGGAAATATTCGTCACATAGGCCTATCCAATGAATCGAGCTGGGCGACCATGAAGTTTTTGCAAGTCGCTGAGACAAATGGATGGCCGCGAATGGTTTCCAATCAATGTGTTTACAGTCTGGTCGCGCGACGTTTCGATTATGAGCGGGCGGAAATCGCCATGCGCGAGAAAGTCGGTCTATTGGCTTACTCACCTCTGGCGATGGGGATGCTAACGGGCAAGTATGACAGCGGACCGACACCGAAAGGCTCCCGCAAGGACCTCTTTCCGACATTTCTTGGACGTTATGACTTGGCGAAAGCCGCGATCGGCGATTGCAATGAAACCGCGAAGAAGCTCGACCTTACTCCAACACAATTTGCTTTGAAATTCGTTGAAAGCCGTCAGTTTGTGACCTCTAATATAATCGGAGCGACCACGATGGACCAGCTCGCCGAAAACATTGACGCTCATGAAATCGACTGGACCGAAGAAATGGAGAAAGAGGCCCATCGCATCCATCAATCATATCGCTCCCCGGTGGCTTAGTTAATTTTAGCAGAATGATACTCTTTGCCGCCATCAAGATGCAGCCGCGCACGATTGCGGCTCTCACCCATATCCAACGGGGTGTGTCGGGCGCGCGGTGGTCAGAGGCCGAAAAGCTTCATATCACGGTCGGTTATTTCGGCGAGGTGGATGATGACCACGCCGAAGAGCTTGACCACGAACTGGCCCGATTGCGGCTATCCTCCTTTGATTTGTCGTTGAAAGGCGTCAATCATTTCGGCAAAACCGAGCCTCACTCGCTTTGGGCCGGGGTTAGCCCGCATCCCTCTCTGACCCGCATTCATGATCACTGCCGCGTGGCGGCCCGGCGTGTGGGGATCCCTATGGAAAAGCGAAAATTCATCCCGCATGTGACCCTGGCTTACTTAAAAAAGGACGCCTCAATTGACCGTATTATCCGCTTTGAACAGCGCCTCGCCAATTTTGAGGCGGGGCCTTTCTTAGTCGATGAATTTTTGCTTTTTTCAAGCTGGAAAAAGGTGAGAGGGCCGAACGTTTACAGGATGGAAGCGAGCTATCCTCTCTTGGGATAAGAGGCTTTGTAAGCCGTCAAAAATGATTGACGACAAGAGGTCTCACCGCTAAATGCCCGCACCACAATGACGTGCCCTGGTGGCGGAATTGGTAGACGCGCTAGCTTCAGGTGCTAGTGTCCGTATGGACGTGGAAGTTCGAGTCTTCTCCAGGGCACCAAATCACTATTTCTTAACATCCGATAAAGTCCGATTTTCCTAGCAATGCCGTAGGTTATTGGCTATAGGTTGTCCAGACACGTCCAGCGTGGTGGGGGTATATCCGACCGATTTGGGGGTATAATTGGGGGTATCTAAAACATACCCCCTCTGGCTGGGATGATGGATTGCCGCTGACAGATACAAAAATTAAGGCATTAAAGCCCAAAGCCAAACCTTATAAGGTGTCTGACTTTGACGGGCTTTACGTCAATGTTACTCCGAATGGATCGCGCTTATGGCGGTTCAAGTTTCGTCATGAAGGCAAAGAGGGGCTTTTGTCCTTTGGAGGCTATCCCGCTACTGGTTTGAAGGACGCCCGCCGATTAAGGGATGACGCCCGCGCCTTACTCGCCAAAGGCATAAACCCATCGGCGGAAAAAGCCGAGGCCAAAGCGGTGGCCGCTGGCAAGGCCGAGAACAGCTTTAACAAATTCGCTGACCTATTTGTCCAGAAAGCCCGTAAAGAGGGTAGGGCGAAAGTCACGATCAAGAAAATGGAATGGCTCTTAGACGATGCCCGCGCCGATTTTGGCGATATGCCTATCGCAGAAATTACGCCGCAAATCGTCTTAAAGACCCTTCGCAAGCGGGAAAAGCTGGAGCAATATGAAACCGCCAAGCGGATGCGATCCCGTATTGGCGGGGTTTTCCGTTATGCGGTGGCCAGCGGACAAGCCGAAAATGACCCGACCTTTGCCTTAAAAGACGCCTTAATCCGTCCGACCGTTACCCATCGGGCGGCCATAACGGATGAAGAGACATTGAAGCGATTTTTAACGGCGCTGGATAATTACGGGGGAAAACGGATGACGGTGATCGCGCTGAGACTCTTAATGCTCTTTGCCTTACGTCCTAGCGAATTACGGAAAGCCCGCTGGGATGAATTTGATCTAGAAGCGCGTGTTTTTAACGTGCCAGCGGAGCGGATGAAAATGCGGCGACCCCATGCCGTGCCCCTGACTGATCTGGCGCTAGAGCTTTTGAAAGAACTCAAAGCGCTGACAGGCTGGGGCGACTTGCTATTTCCGGCGCAAACATCCGCGCACAAGCCTATGAGCGAAAACACGTTAAACCAAGCCTTGCGCAGAATGGGGTTTGGGCCGGATGAAGCTACTTCACATGGATTTCGTTCGACATTTTCAACGTTTGCCAATGAGAGCGGATTATGGAACCCTGACGCGATTGAGGCCTATTCTTCGAGGCAAGACAAGAATGCGGTGCGCCGAGCCTATAACCGAAGTCAATATTGGGAAGAGCGGGTTAAAATTGCCGAATGGTGGGCAGGAAGGCTAGTTGATTTGTCCGATGGATGAAAGTCAAAAAGAAGTTCAAGAGAAATGGTTTTTACATGATCAAGACCCAGAACATTGGTTTTTACCGGATATTCTTAATTGGATTGCGTTCCGAATATTGCCCACCAAAATATTGAACATTTACAAAGCGGACGTCAGAGAATCACTGGAGGAGTTAGGCATTAATTTGTTTGATATAGCGGAGTTAGTGTCACCAGCCTTTCTCACGCCAACACAAACAGACTATTTAGGTGTAGGAAAAGATCCGAAATTGATGCGGGCCAAAGAGCAACAGGTAAACGACGAGCGCCTTCGAAAAGCTGACCACTACGAAAGGGCGGTTCAGACATTATTACGGAATGATCAACGCTCAGCATCAAAACGATCAGAAAGTCCGATCTTGAATTCTATTCTGCCAAGTAATTCTTTCTTCGAGTCAAATAGGTTAAAGATTGCAATTCACAAATCCAACTTCATCAAACGAGCAACTGAACACGAAATATACAGTACAACGTGGGTAAAAGAGCTGAAAATTAAGCTCCAGGTTCATAAGAACAGGATTTTGTATCTACTCAGATCAAGTAGCTTGGTTGCAGAAGGCATTTTACTGAATGCTTCGGAAAGCCAAGGCGTGAATTACAGATTGGAAGTTCAGGAAAACTTCAATGATTTTTTGGCTAACCGAAACTCCCAAGTTAAACCCTATTCAAATATCCCAGCTGAAGCTTGGAATGCAGACAGTATATCGTGGGATGCATCTTCCTTAGAGATACCACATAAAGTTTATTTGCTAGTAAGAATGTCTAAGCGGGATGTACTCCGAGTTTTGCCATTAGATGTTTCCGATAAACCTATTGGCAGCGAAAAAACTACGAGTATCGGTAGACCTCAGAAGCACTGGAATAAAGTTCTTGCTCAATCGCTCAAAATCACGAACAACGGTACCATCCACATTAAACAGGATGCCTTAGCACAACAACTGAGTGAATGGTACGAAGAAACCTTCAGAGACCAAATTAGTTTGTCTTCAGTCAAGAAAAAATTAAAGGAATACGAAGATTGTGGACTCCTAAATGTTTCTAAATCTTAGGGTTTATGGTGAAATAAATCTACTGAATTTATTGTACTCATAATAGTTTTGAGATTCTTATGGGGGCTTTTGAGACTACGTTTTCTCGAATCTAATTTTCAAACATAGTAAGATCTCCTCGGACACAAGTAACCGAAGGAGAATACTAATGGATAACATAAAATTTCCAGAAACCGGCCTGGTAAGGCTATCTCAAATATTAGCACCTGAGGGCCCAATTCCCGTATCTAAGTCCACTTGGTGGCAAGGCGTCAAAGACGGCGTATTTCCGAAGCCGAAGAAACTTGGGCCAAGAACAACAGTATGGAGAGTGGAAGATATAAGGGCGCTTTTTGAGAATTAATATCAATATAGATGCGAGTTTCCGATACGGAAGCAGCTAACTCTCACAGTAGCTGTAAGTGGCAAATGGTAAGCACTTTTTTTTGGATACATGAAATGGAAAAATTAATACCAGTAATACAAAGCGGTGACTATATCCTACCAGCTCCAAAGATGACAATTTTTCAACGCACTTTAGTGAGGCAGGAAATTGATCGCGTGTTGATGGGGCAAGTTTCTCCCGCAAAATTTAAGCTTTTAAGCTTCATTTTAGATCGTACATTAGGGTGGCAGAAATCAACAGAACGGATTTCTTTCAAACACTTTACAAATGGGATCGTCAATTTGACGAATGGGACAGGTTTGAGTCGGGCCACAGTTGCACGATGCCTTAAAGAGTTAAATAAAGAAGGGTTAATTTTTAGGTCTGGTGAAACCAAAATTGCACAAACCTATGGATTGAATTTAACGTGGGTCAACGACGACAAGTTACAGGTAATCGCTCAAAACAATACTCAGATTAAGACCGGGGGGTATAATAGTGAGAATAGATCTGTACCAAAATTGAGACCCAATAAGAAAGAAACCTTGAAAAGAACTTTTAAAGAAAAAGATAGAGGCTCGGCCGACGCCTCGCTCAGTCTTTCTTCTCGAGAAACTCCTATCCGTTCTCGTGAGAGGACTAAGTTAGAGGAGACCCTTGAGGCCGTAAATAAGCATAGCGCCGAGAAGCTTGCGAAGCGCGAGGCCCGATACCGGAAATCCGATAACGTAAACGATGTACAGGCGCATTGGGCGAAGGCCTTCGCCGAGAATTGGCCTGACGCCCCGAAGACACCTTGGTCTCCAAAAGCTAGGGGTTTGTTTAAGCACGCCATGAAGAATGAGGCCTTTAAAGATTTGAGCCCGACCGAGCTTATTGACTGGGCAGTCCCTGATTGGGGTTTACTCCGCGAGACAACCTTTCACTGGATGAACTCAATGCCGTTGTCTCCCGACCCTGAGATGTTTATGATCCACATCTACAAATTCCTGCTTGCCTTCGGAGATAGGGAAACTCTTCGGCACAAGTTCGATGTCGAAGGCTCCGAAAGGCGGAAGCTTCAAATGCGCCGCCGAGGTATGACCGCTGACCAAGCCGAGAAGAAAGCCGCCGATATTCGGGAAGGCCGCAGTAAGATTGATGAGATGGCCGAGGAGATGGAACGCGAACGTCGCAGTCTTGAGCGGGAGAAGCACATCCTTGAGCGCCAGAAACGATACCTTGCAGCCCGTGAGGCAAGCATGAAGAGTAATGGAATGAAATTTCCGTATGAGAAAACATTATCTCCTTTACCGAAGATAAATTATGATGAGGAGTATCAGTAATACAAGTCTATAAGACTGCTTTTTGGGGATCGCTTTCTGAGCTGCTCTTAAAATTTCCAAGGCATTTTTCAGATACCTAATTCGTGTACCCAGGTACACTGAAGGATGAAATAACTGGGCTTGGTGTAAAAGACTGCGAATGCATAAGAGGGCGAGGTTTTAATGAGTTAATATTCAGAACTTGACGCTGACGGGTATAAGTAACCAATGAAGGTATTTCTATGAGTGATGTTTGACAAATGAAAAGCCCCAAGCAGACCCTACAAGCGAAAGAGAAACCTAATCGACTTGAACGAAATACTCTCTGGGGTCAAAACCAAGTATTTCAGCGAAAGTTTCGAACTCGACCAAATCAATCCTTCTTTGACCGCTTTCTAAACGTGCCACGAATGATTGGTATTCCCCTAGCCTCCGAGCCAATTCACTTTGAGTAAAACCAGCCGCTTCTCTTTTCGCAATGAGAAAACGAATTAGAGACTTATGGCGATCTGAACCGAGCGTTTTTTCCAAGAAGGCATCTCATCAAAAATGAAGAAAACGCTGGAGATAATCTGAATATTAGATTATCTTAAATTCAGATAATTGAGTGTGGTAATGAGTGTTGTATGAGTGTCGAAAATGTAGATCAAAAACCAAAACTGTGCAGAAATTGTGGAGGGTTGGTAGGTAAGGATGACAACAGATGCTCAGAATGTGGAGCTTTTAGTCCCGCACACTCCAAACTCCAATTGTGGTGCGGAACAATAATTTTTCTAGTGTTTTTTGGCTTAATATTAAAAACTTGCGTCAGTTACGACGGAGACCCTTTTACTTCTGAGGACAAAAGGCTTGGAGAACATTGCTTAGATGTTTGGAGCGGGGCTCACCCTGAGTTTATGTCTGAAATTAAATCGCGAATGCGCGATCCGAAAAGCTTCGAGCACGTAAAAACCCGTATAACTCCGCGTGACGAAAATGGTCAACACGTAATCTATATGGAATATAGGGCCCAAAATGGATTTGGCGGAATGAATAATGCGACGGCTAAGGGAATAGTGAACAACGAAACATGCCAACATACAATCGCGTTGATACAATAGCGTACTAACGCTTACCTGATTTTAGAAAACAAAATTTAGACATAATCTTTTGGTATAATGAGAGCGTGGGCGTTAAAAAAATCTAGCTAAATACGAATATCTCTATGCAAAAACCAAATGCTTTTAGGGCTCTGGAAGCCCTTGGTCGTGTTCGATTGTCAGAGTCGTTTTTTATGCGCGATATGCTCTATTCAGAGATTTCTAATTACTATGGAATACCGAACATCCCTGAAAATCCTGAGTTGGCAATTCAGGCGGGAAAGAATCTCTGTCAATTAGTACTTGAGCCTTTGCAAGAACGCTTGGGGCGAATTTCAATAAGATCAGCCTATCGTAGTCCTGAAGTTAACCAGTTCGGAAATCAGAATGCGCTAGGTTGTTCGAGCAACAAACGAAATGCTTCTAGGCATATTTGGGATCAGAAAGATAAAAATGGCTGTGTAGGCGCAATGGCTACGGTCGTTGTTCAGGGTTATATTCCTTATTATGAACAAACAGGGGACTGGAAGGCACTGGCGTGGTACATTCATGATAATGTTCCATATTCCTACATGTGTTTCTATCCCAAGCTCGGGGCTTTCAATATTGGATGGCATGAAAGGCCTCAGAGACGCATAGATAGCCATGTCACGCCAAGGGGGTGCTTGACTAAGCCTGGAATGGAGAATCATTCAGGCACTCACTCAGAGGCCTATTTGGCAATGCTTAAGATGCATAAGAATTATTGATAACTGCAATCTTTTACAGGCCGGAAAATCTTAACTCGGCCTTAACCCAAATCAGTCGACTGAATCGCATGACTGCTGAACAAAAGAAAAAATTAGAACGTAAGCTTTGGGACATCGCGAATGAACTTCGCGGAAAGATGAGCGCGGATGAGTTTCGCGATTATATTCTCGGTTTCATTTTCTACAAATATCTGTCTGAGAAAATGTACCTCTACGCCAATAAGATTTTAGAACAAGACGGTATTGAATACCTTTCGATAGATGAGACCAGCGCGGACGGAGAAGCCTATCTGGTGGCCGTGCGTACAGAAGCGGTGGCGGAGCTAGGGTATATGCTCAAACCGTCTGAATTGTTCTCACGGCTCGCAAAAAGCGGTCAGAACGGCGAATTTATTCTCGATGACCTGACCAAGGTGATGAACAACATTGAGCAGAGCACCTTAGGCACGGAAAGTGAGCAAGATTTCGACAAGCTATTTGAAGATTTAGACCTGACATCGACCAAATTAGGTCGTTCTGAAAATCAGAAAAACGAACTAATCGCCAAGGTGATCGTGCATCTTGATATGATCGATTTCGAGCTGGAGAATATTGAAGGCGACGTTCTAGGCGATGCTTATGAATATCTGATCGGGCAATTTGCCAGCGGCGCGGGGAAGAAAGCCGGTGAGTTTTATACGCCATCCCAAGTCTCGACTATTCTGGCTAAAATTGTGACTATGGGCAAAGACCGGATCAAAAACGTCTATGATCCAACGTGCGGTTCCGGTTCGCTATTGCTTCGTGTAGAGCGGGAATTGGCTAAAGACGCAAAGCCAATGTTCTACGGGCAAGAGCTAAACCGTACGACTTTCAACTTGGCGCGGATGAATATGCTGTTGCATGATGTGCATTACAGACGTTTTGATATTCGACAGGAAAACACGCTAACCCACCCAGCCAAAGAACATACACATCTGAAGTTCGAAGCCATTGTCGCCAACCCACCATTCAGCGCCAAATGGAGTGCTAACCAGATCTTCGAGAGTGATGATCGGTTTTCTCAATATGGCCGCTTAGCGCCTAGATCCAAAGCTGACTTCGCCTTTGTGCAGCATATGATCCACCATCTGGATGAGAACGGCACTATGGCAATCATCTTGCCCCATGGCGTGCTCTTTCGCGGCGCGGCGGAAGGACATATCCGCCGTTACCTGATCGAAGATAGAAACTATCTTGATGCTGTGATCGGCCTCCCCGCCAATATCTTTTATGGCACCTCCATACCAACCTGCATTCTAGTGTTCAAAAAATGCCGCGAAAACCCCGATGACATTCTGTTCATCGACGCCAGCGGAGATGAACATTTTGAGAAGGCCAAGAACAAGAATGCCCTACGCAAAAAAGACATTGCTGCGATAGTGGAGGCTTACTCCGCTCGCGAGTTTAAAGACAAATTCTCTTATGTCGCGCCAATGAGTGAGGTCGCTGAGAACGATTTCAACCTCAACATCCCGCGATATGTGGATACGTTTGAGCCAGAACCTGAAGTGGATTTGAATGCGGTGACGGATGCGCTAGCGAAAATTAACGTGGATACACATGCGATAGACGAGAGGATTAAAGGTTATTGTAAAGAACTAGGGATAGAGGCGCCGCTATGACTAATTTTCGAATGCTGGAAGGCTATACGGAACGCCCCATGCCGGAATTGTCTGAGGAAGAGCTTGAAAGCTTCACTTCCGAAATTCTACAAAGCCTAAGAGGGCAAAATCTTACGAATACGAATGCGTCTATAGGGCTGTTACAAATTGTGGCGGCGGAAAAATCTGCACGGGCGAGCCGCCAAACTGCAAAAGTGGCGATCAAAGTTAGTGTTCTTGCATTGGCAATATCAACCATTGGAATTTTGATTTCAGCAGGAATTCTTGCGTCAAGTTTAGGTGTTGTAGGAAAATGACTGCCACCCCTGAATTGAGGTTTCCGGAATTTGGGTTAGATTGGCGTAGTAAATTACTAGCCAAGCCTTCTGATTTCTCCAAAGGTAAAGGCATTTCGAAATCAGATATTCATGACGGTGGGGCAACTCCGTGCATAAGGTATGGAGAACTATATACTGAGTACGGCGAAATAATAGATGAAACCGTTTCTTGTACGAATGTTGACCCTATCAATTTGAGGTTGAGCAATGGGAATGAGGTTCTTGTTCCCGCATCTGGTGAAGTTGCGTGGGACATAGCTGTTGCGGCGTGCGTTATGCGGCCTGGCATAGCTTTAGGTGGCGATATTAACATTCTCCACACAACAGATGATGGCCGATTTCTTGCTTATTATATCGGAGGAAAACTAAAGCCAAATGTTGCGAGGCTAGCGCAAGGCAATTCTGTTGTTCATGTTTATGGTCAACAACTGTCCTCTCTGAACGTAACTATTCCCGAAATTGAAGAACAAAAAAAGATTGCGGACTTCTTGAAGGCGGTGGATAAAAAAATCCTGCTCCTGCGCGCGAAACATGACCAGCTCACTCGCTATAAAAAAGGCGTAATGCAAAAAATCTTTTCCCAAGAAATCCGCTTCAAAACCGATGACGGCTCCGACTTCCCAGATTGGAAATTCAAGCGGTTTGATGAAGTTTTTTCGTTTTTGCGCACGAACAATTTATCGCGCGCAACCCTTAACTACGTCTCGGGCAATATTTTCAATATTCATTATGGAGACATTCATTCTAAGTTCCAGTCTCGGTTCAAATTAAGTGACGAAATTGTACCATATATAAATACCGATGACGTACCTATGAAAATTACTGAAGAAGAATTTTGCCGCGAAGGCGATCTAGTCATTGCGGATGCTTCTGAAGATTATGCGGACATAGGTAAAACCATCGAAATTGTCGACCTGGGCGGCAAACGAGTTTTGGCAGGCCTTCACACATATCTTGCACGGCCGGACGTTGAGCAGGCTGCAAAAGGATTTTATGGATATGTATTACAGACATTTGAAGCACAACTTCAAATAATGAAGTTCGCTCAGGGCATTTCAGTGCTTGGCATTTCAAAAGGAAATCTAGGGAAGATCAATATTCCTCATCCCCACCCCGACGAGCAACAAAAAATAGCCAGTTTCCTTTCCATGTTGGATGAGAAAGTCAGAGCCGTCTCCGCTCAAATAGACCGAATGCAGACTTTTAAAAAAGGCCTTCTGCAACAGATGTTTGTCTGAAAGGATAAAAGTGAAAATCGAAAATAGGCAAGTTTGGGAGCAGGCCTCCGGCGACGGAAATAGAAGCTATTCTAAGGAATGTTTGAATTGGGATGTAATCCTAAATGGCCCCGGCGCATATGGAAGCTGGCCAGAAGAAAAAGATCGCAGTTATCTGGAGAGCATGAACCGCCCTAGAAAACGCACTGGCTTATGGCGGTTTGCTGAAGAAATGAAGGACGGTGACATTGTAGTCCTGAAACTTGGCCAAAAAATCGGGGTCGCGATTGGCGTTATTGTGGGCGATTACGTCTGGAATAACAGCTTTGGCGATGTTGATGGATGGGATTTACAGCATATCCGGCGCGTTCGGTGGCTATACACTAAGCGTCAGAATTTCGGAGAAAAAGTATTTAAGCGGGGCGACACTACGCAGAAACTTAAGTCTAAAACTGTGCTGGAATGGATCAAAGAGCTTTCTCTTAATTTCGAAATTTTGACGGAGGTAAAAACGTTGCCCGAAGATATTGATCGCGGAACAACTCTTGATCAAATTTCAGAATATTTGTTCGACAATGGAATGGCAAGCGGGTCGATAAATAAGCTTTCACAGAATATGGATGAACTCGTTAGGATTGCTCGATGGTACGCACGGAGCGAGGCTAAAGTTTCCGAGGCCGAAACAATCGCTTATTTGGTTATACCTTTTTTGCAAAACCTCGGATGGACACCGCAGCGCATGGCCATTGAGTGGCACCGGGTCGATGTAGCACTTTTCTCTGCTTTACCGAGAGACACTAAAAACCTCACAACCGTTGTAGAAGTTAAAAAACGAGGAAATTCCTGTCTTACTGCCCAGTCACAAGCCGAAAATTATGCTGACAAACACGGATGTGATCGGTTGGTTGTCACAGACGGAATTAGGTATGGCGTATTTCTTAGACAAGATGGAGAGTTTAAACTCCATGCTTACCTTAACATAACGCGGCTTAAATCATCTTATCCAATTTACGACTGCTTAGGCGCTCAAAATGCCATACTAACGATGTCGCCAAGACGATACTGACAGAAATTAGATATTACAGGCATAACCTGAACTGTAATAATTATGAAGAAACTTAGCTAAGGTTAAACATTTTTGACGCAACTCTTGCCGCATCAGTTTTTCGGCCTGGATATTGAGCGCCAATAATTCCATTGACGTATATGTAACGTGAGAAAGCGGTTTTTGACATATTTCTTATTTCTGGGTTGGCCGAATATGCCATACTGATTAACGTGGTCTCTAGCCAATCTATCTGTTCTGATCCTTGCGACCTGTTTTTCGAGAAATTCCAGTTTTCCTCCGTCATGAGAGGGAATAACATTAAATGAGGTTGATGCCTTTGTTTTTCATCCATTAGCTCCTCATAATGCGAAACCTTATGGCTCTCAAACACCTCACCTTTAAAGCCGTATTGATTAAGGGTCTGACCGACATACCACGGCAGATATTTCTCTCCAAACCGCAAGCAAAAAACATAGCACCCTATCGCCTCTGACAACCCGTCATATTCGGCTTCGACTTGTTTCCAAAAGTCCGCTCTCCAACGGTCATTATCTTCCCACCAATTTAGCTCGTAGGGGCCGTAACATTCAAAGTTCATTTATTTTATCCGTTTACTACTGGTGGACATCCCTAAACCAACCTTTAGATTGCGGTCAATGATAGCGACTTTGAAAACTCAATCAGAAGCTCAATTGGAAGAAAACCTGATCGAAAGGCTGGGAGGGCTCGGCTATAAGCGGGTCACCATTCCCGATGAAGCAGCCTTACTTTCTAATCTAAAAACCCAACTTGAGAAATTTAATAAGACCACATTCACACCATCTGAGTTTGACCGGATCGTCAATCATTTGGATCAAGGCAATGTCTTTGACCGAGCGGGAAAACTTCGCGATTGGTACAATTTAAGACGTGATGACGGCATGAGCGACTATATTCGCTTCATGAATACGGAACATTGGTGTCGAAACGAGTATCAAGTCACAAATCAAATCAGCATGGAGGGGAACTTTAAGACCCGCTATGACGTGACATTGTTGATCAATGGCTTGCCTTTGGTTCAGATCGAATTGAAGCGACGTGGTCTAGAGTTGAAAGAAGCCTTCAATCAGATCAACCGCTATCACCGCCATTCATTCTGGGCGGAGACAGGCTTATTTCAATATGTCCAGATATTCGTGATCTCAAACGGCGTGAACTCAAAGTACTACGCGAATAATCGTGTTCAAAGTTTTAAACAAACCTTCTATTGGGCCGATGAGAGCAACGCTATTATAACTCAACTGGACAAATTTGCGGATGCGTTTTTAGAGAAGTGTCACGTCTCCAAGATGATCGCGAAATATACTGTGCTGCACCAAAGCGACCAAATCTTGATGGTTCTCCGGCCTTATCAGTATTACGCCGCCGAGAGGATTATCGATAAGGTAAAGAATTCCAATGATAACGGCTATATTTGGCATACCACCGGATCAGGCAAAACGCTGACCAGTTTTAAAGCTGCACAAGTCATCATGGATTTGCCCAAAGTCGACAAAGTGATCTTTGTCGTCGACCGCGCTGATCTAGATTACCAGACCACGAAAGAGTTTAATCATTTCAGCGATGGCAGTGTCGACGGGACGGACAACACACGGGCGCTAGTCAAACAATTCTCAGATGATACGCCGCTTATCGTTACGACCATTCAAAAGCTGAATACGGCAATCTCGCCCGGACGATACCAAACCGCGATGGAGGCTATGTCAGATCAGCGTGTCGTCTTCATTTTTGATGAGTGCCATCGGTCTCAATTTGGCGATACGCATAAGCGCATTGTCGATTTCTTCCCCCATCATCAGATGTTCGGGTTTACCGGCACGCCAATTTTCAAAGAGAATGCGGGCAAGAACAAGCACGGCAAGCGTACAACTAAAATGCTGTTTGGGCACTGCCTGCATAAATATGTGATTACGGACGCCATAAGGGATCAAAACGTTCTGAAGTTCGCTGTGGAGTATTGGGGGCGGCTTGATCTGCGCGATGGTCTGGGCGGCGAGGAAAAGGTTACAGCGATTGACCTGAAAGAGTTCTGGGAAAACGAAGACCGCATTTCCCACAATATTGACTGGCTCATTGAGAACCACCGCAAGAAAACCCACGACAAGCAATTCTCCGCTATGCTCTGCGTGGGGAGCGTGAATATGCTCATCAAATATTATGATGCGTTTAAAACTAAGAAAGAGGCGGGGGAGCATGACCTACGCGTTGGCGCAATTTATACTTATGGCACGAATGAGGATGATCTAGACGCGGACGGTTTGCTCGATGACATCTCGACAGACCTCGGCCCGCCGCAATCCGTGAACAAGCATACGCGGGACAAGCTGGAAGAAATTATCGCCGACTACAACGCGATGTATAGGACTAAATTTTCGACCCAGAATAAGCAGTTTTATGCCTATTACAAAGACCTTTCCAAGCGAATGAAAGACCGCGAGAAGAAGAGCTTTAAAGACGCGGATCGGCTTGATATTCTGCTGGTGGTCAACATGTTTTTGACCGGCTTCGATGCGAAAATGGTTAATACCCTCTATGTCGATAAGCGGCTTCGGTATCACGGCTTAATCCAAGCTTATTCACGCACCAACCGCATTATCAGTGAACGAAAATCGCAAGGCAATATTGTCGTGTTTCGTAATCTCAAAGACGAGACCGATGAAGCCATAACGCTGTTTTCCAATATCAACGCGAAAGAAGACATCATCATCGAGCCTTACCGGGTGCATGTAGATAAGTTCAATGCAGCGGTCGAGATATTGCTTTCCATCGTGGCCACTCCCGATGGTGTGAATACGTTGCCTAGCGAAGTCGAACGGCTTGAGTTCATTAAGGCGTTTCGCGCGCTTATCCGTATTCGCAATGTCTTGATGACTTTTTCAGAATTCACTTATGACGATCTGAAAATGAGCGCACAAAGGTTTGAAGACTTTAAAAGCAAATACCTCGACCTCTATGAAGAGACCCGTTTCGATGGCGAGGACGAAAAGAGTTCTATCATTGATGATGTAGATTTCGAATTAGAGCTGATCCAGCGCGACGAGATCAATGTCGCCTACATTCTGGAATTGCTCGGCAAGATAGTCGATGATGATGAAGACTACAAAGCTATGTCTGACGAAGACAAAGCCGATACGATGAAAAGTGTTCTTAAGATGCTAGAAACTGAGGTGCAGCTTAGGTCTAAGCGTGATCTGATTGAAAAATTTATTGAAGACCAAATGCCGAAAATAAATTCAGGCGATCAAATTCAAACCGCATTTAATGACTTCTGGGACCAAGAGAAAACAGCGGCCTTCAATGATCTTTGCGTTGAGGAAGGCTTGGAACAGGCCCAAGTCGCACGCGTCATACACGATTACCAATTTACAGGCCGGAAACCCCTACGTGAAAGCGTTGTCGGTGCCATGCAGACAAAACCAAAGATTTTGGAACGTAAGACCGTCATCGAGCGGGTGACGGACAAGATATTGAAACTGGTACGCACCTTCGAAGACGATATTGGGGGCGAGTGATGGATTGGACAGTCTTTGCAGGTGCACTTATTGGGAGTGGCGTCGCGTCTGCATTTGCCGGCTGGGTTTTAACGAGCTGGACGACAAAAAAGCAAAAGGAAGAGAAGGGGAAGTTCTTATCTAATAAACTCGCAGTAAAATTTGAGAGATATGCTATTGTTCTCGCGAACAGTTTAAATGATGATTTATTGTACGAAGATACTTATGGTTCGCCGTATCCAGAACAGGGAGCGCCCTTGATGAGAATTCCCACCCCTCCTGAAATCGTTTTAGAGCCCACATATGAATTTTTCAAAGCAGACTTGAGGGATCGTGTAATGCAGTTCGAAGACGATATAGCGGTTACTAATTTACGTTTAGCTAGCGCCTCTGACGTATTGGATGGAGAGGAGGTAAATAGATACGCTGTAGAGGACTGTAAAAGAATTGGAAAAATGGCGATTGAGCTCTCAATAGATTTGCGTGAGAACTACAAGCTAGCAAAAAGAAGCTTATCCTTCGGTCAATGGGATGTGAGCAATGAATTTGATTAAATATACCTGATTGGGGGTATAATTGGGGGTATCTTAAAAATACGAACTTTTATTCTCTTTTTATATCAGTAGCTTGCATCTATAATGCGTTGCCTCTCCAGGCACCATTTGGAAATTCACAACATCCGGCTTTATTAAATATGTGTTTTCTAGGTAACTCCGATGTTTTCTGGGGAGCCATAAGCAAAAAGAATTTCAACTAAACAAGCGGAGGGCGGAGAGTTAATTCTTCGCAGCCGAAAAAGGAAATTATTTTCTAGCAAGCCTACTCGGTTTCTTGGCGCTACCTATGACGCTTAGAGTTTCGGTTTTTATAATCGTCGACACGTTCCCGAATAAACGAGGTCTACTTCGATTGCACGCTTTGATAAGACCTCTGCTTTGTTGTCAGAGAAGAGTATCGGATCATAAGGTGTTGTTTTTTACAAGAGCATAAGGCAAGGCTAAATTAGTTTGAAAGAGCCACAGACCTGACAAACCCCCGTTAGGACACATTATGAAAGCCGAAAGCCAAACTGGATCAATTGAAAAGCCTCTCTTAGTGGTGACAGGCGCCTTGGGAAATTTGGGAAAATCTGTAGTTAAACTATTTTCCGAAGATTTCACGGTCGTCGGTCTCGACCAAGAAGGCACTCATGCTGATGTGGAAGTGATAGCGACCGACCTAACGTCAGAACAATCTGTGGCTTTGGCATTTGACAAGATCGCTAATGAATACGGAAAAACACTTTCTGTCATTCATCTTGTGGCATATTTTGACTGGTCAGGTGAACCCAGTCCTCTCTATGAAAAAGTGAATGTGGAGGGCACGAAACATTTGCTAAAAAGTCTCCAAGACTTTCAGGTTGAACGATTTATCTATGCGAGCACGATGCTGGTTCACAAACCGTGTCTGCCGGGAGAACGAATTGATGAAAGCTCTCCCTATGGCCCTAGATGGGAATATCCCAAATCTAAAAAACGAGCAGAAGATACAATTCGTCGTCATCACGGAGATATTCCTTATACGATTTTGCGGCTTGCCGGGGTCTATGATACTGAAACCATGGTTCCCACACTGTCTCAACAGATCGCTCGGATTTATGAGCGTCAACTAGAATCTCACCTTTACTCAGGAAAACTAACCTCGGGTCAATCCATGCTTCACCGAGAGGATATGCTGGACGCGGTGTATCGTGCAGTGAAACGACGAGAGCAATTGCCTCAAGAATCCGAAATTTTGATTGGGGAGCCATTCGCACTAAGTTATGATAATTTGCAAAATCAAATTGGCGAAGAAATTCATGGAAAGAAAGACTGGCTAACATTGCGCTTGCCGAAACCTGTTGCGGCCGTGGGGGCAAAGGCACAAGAAGTATTGGAGCCAGCAATTCCTGATGCAATTGACAAAGGAGAGCCGCCATTTGTCAAACCGTTCATGGTGAATATGGCCGACGATCATTACGCGCTTGATGTTGCTAAAGCAGAGCGCGAATTAGGATGGCGTCCACAACACAGATTGCAAGACGAATTACCCGCTATGATAGCGGAATTAAAATCCGATCCGAAACACTGGTATGAAAATAATAACATTGCACCGCCACAGTGGCTGGATGAGACCGTTAAAGAGGGGCATCATATTGAAGCTCTACGAGAAGATGAAGAGAGCCGTCGACATCAAAAGCATCGTCAGAATCGATGGGCTCACTTCTTAAATATTGCTCTCGGTTTTTGGCTAGTAACGCAGCCTTGGATAATTGGCACGCCTGAACCTTTTCTGCGTTGGAGCGAGTTTGGCCTTGGCGTAATGGTAATCATATTTGCTAGCTTATCGCTCAGTTGGAAAATGGGCTGGGCCCGGATTGTCACGGCCGGTCTCGGCGCGTTAATAATGGCCGCTCCCTTTGTTTTTTGGACCCAAAGCGCCGCCGTATATTTGTCAGATACTCTAATTGGCGCCCTCGTGTTTGGGTTTGCGATAGCGACCCAGCCAGAAGTTGGCCCGAAGACAACAGCACGAATGAGCGGTCCGGAATTGCCAATGGGTTGGAGTTTCAATCCGTCCAGTTGGTGCCAAAGGATACCTATAATTTTTCTCGCATTGATTGGATTGCTGATTTCACGGTATTTGACGGGGTATCAGCTCGGCCACATAGACGGAGTGTGGGAACCCTTTTTTGAAGGAGCGACCAGCGACCCCCAGAATGGAACGGAAGAAATAATTACTTCCAGCGTTTCCGAAGCCTGGCCTGTTCCGGATGCGGCTCTCGGTGCATACACATATGCATTAGAAATACTAACCGGTATTGTCGGGACACGGGCGCGATGGCGTACCATGCCGTGGCTCGTCATGCTCTTTGGGTTGATGATCGTGCCGCTCGGCATCGTATCGATTAGTTTTATTATTATTCAGCCTATACTTATTGGCACTTGGAGCACGCTTGCTCTGATGGGGGCCGCAGCGATGTTGATTCAAATTCCTTATTCCTTGGATGAGTTGGTGGCCACAGGGCAGTTTCTTAGACGACGGAAACGTGCAGGCGCTAGCCTGATAGGGGTTCTGTTATTTGGTGATACGGACAAGGGTACAGGCTCTTCTCCGGTAAAAGATGAATTTGATCGCCGTCCAGATGCCGTATTGAAAGATATGTGGTCTGGAGGCGTTAACTTGCCTTGGACGCTCCTACTCGTTGGGGCGATCGGGGTGCTCCTCATGTTTTCACGATTGACGTTCGATTCTGCAGGAACTCTCGCCCATATAGAACATTTAATTGGAGCTCTAGTGTTGACCGTTTTGGCCATTGCTGCAGCAGAAGTGACAAGGGTGGCCCGCTTTGCCCTTATACCTCTGGGGGCAGGTTTGATCATTTCAACCTTGGCTCTGCAGACGTTAGGCGCTCATTTGTTCGTCAATTTTGCAATTGGCGGAGCGATAATCGCGCTATCTTTCAACAAAGGTAAAATAACTTCAAAGTATGGGAAGTGGGATCGGTTTATAAACTAATGCCATGACCCAGACGGCCGACCTAAGCGCGCTATTGGCAACCATGAAAATTTAAAATTTTGTCACTCAATGTGTGGTTATATCAGAAACTTTCTGGCCCGAATATTTTGCGTTCACATGCAAATAGACATAAACGCGACCGGGAACAACGTCCATATCGTGGAGATAAGGGCGACAACCCCAAGAATAGTACTAACTGAGCGTATGAAAGGGTGAGGAGAGCCCCAGCGTTTCGAGTAAAGACCCCATAAAAGGACCGTGTGTGTGAAAACGGCTATAATCGCGGCTACGATTAGCATTGGACGAGCAGCGGCGCCCTCATAGGACAGGCGTTCAGAGCAGACCAAGCCCTGCAAACCATAGACCGCACTAAAGCTCATGAGCCAAACCGTCATCGGCACCGAAAGGCGTAGGATATCTCTCATGTCAGGATTCCCGAAAGACCGGCGCCGCCAAGACCTATAAGTCCGGTTACGACGGCGAAATCAATCCACAAACGAGCGATCCTGATTTCGCCTTTTTTACGGGGGGATAAATATCCGCGTGCATTTCGAACCAGGAGGAAAATCGACATAGCCGTAATAAGCGTGCCATGAAAACCAACATAACCCGCAATCACCCAAAGCGTCGCATCATAGGCATGGCGGGTTGGGTCAGGCACGAAGGTCAACAACAGCAATGCCGCCGCAGTCAGCATCACGCTACCAATTGCGGCCAGGCTAAACGATAAACGCGCCGATCGGCCTTTCTCAACTTGCTTCAAGCCATGGCGAATGGCCCAAGGCGCAAGCGTAATGCCAATGACGAATAGGGTAAGCCATAAAGGGCTCACCTCGACCCACTCCTGCGGTGGCCAGTTCGGGGCGACCGTCCACAAAAATGCAAATCCGAAAATGAGTGAACCGAATAGCGTCGCGTCCGCCAGTAACAAAAACATTGACCCCCACCAGCCGGGTGGATCGGAGACTTCCGCGGCCGGACGCAGACTTAGGTTGCGGCCTACATCGAGTAATCCTTCTTCACCAGCGCTACCTAGCCCCCAAACCCAATGCACCACAAGCGCCGCTACGCCGATTACGGCAATCGGCACCAGCCAGTAGAGCTTGAAAAGCATACCTAAAAATATCCCCGCCGTCACCACAGCCATGATGAATGGCAAGAGGGTATTCCCAGAATAAACTGTCACGTGAGCCGGTTTTCCGGTCGCGGCGTTCACAACTAAGGTTTCGCGCCGGCCTCGGTTCCAGTCGCCCAGATACCCTTCTCCCTTGGCAATCTTCGCAGCCAGATCGGGATCGGCGTGGAGCGGATCACGCGTCGTAATTTCAGGCAGGCTGGCAAAATTATAGGCGGGAGGCGGCGTGGGCATTGCCCATTCCAGAGTTCCGGCTTTCCAAGGGTTTCGCGATCCCCGCACCGCCACAACAGCATTTGTAACAATATCAATTAGCACCAGGACGAAGCCAATGGCCATGACAAAGCCGCCAATGGACGAGATCAAATTTATGATATCCCATCCTTGTCCAGACTCATAGGTCCAGGTCCGCCGTCTTTGTCCCAGTAGCCCGGCCCAATGAACGCCCAGAAAGGTGACATGGAAAGCGGGTACAATCAGCCAGAACGCCGTCTCTCCCAGCCGGAAGAAACGTCGCCGCCCGGTAAAATGCGGTAACCAGTAATAAATTGCGCCCAGCATCGGGAAGACAAAGCCGCCCACAAGTACGTAATGTAAATGCGCCACAATAAAATGTGTGTCGTGTACCTGCCAATCAAAAGGGACTATTGCCACCATGACGCCAGTCAACCCGCCAATGACGAAAGTGACAAAAAAGGCTAGAATATAGAGCATGGGCAGGGTGGCTCGCGGTCGTCCCTTCCAAAGCGTGCCAATCCAAGCGAAAATTTGGACCGCCGTCGGCACCGCCACTAGCGTCGAAGCCGCCGAGAAGAAGGCTAGTCCCATATGCGGTATCCCGGTGGTAAACATATGGTGAACCCAGAGCCCAAAGCTTAGCACCCCGAGCGCAACCGCAGCCGCCACAACCCAACCATATCCCAGAAGAGTGGTGCGCGACATGATCGGCAGAATCGTCGATATAACGCCGGCCGCGGGCAGAAAAATGATATACACTTCGGGATGGCCGAAGAGCCAGAAAAGGTGTTGCCAGAGCAGGCTATCGCCACCGGCCTCCATCTGGAAAAATGGCAGGCCGAATGCGCGTTCCAATTCCAGCAGGATCGATCCCAGTATCATGGGCGGAAAACCCGTCAGTATCATCACAGCGACCACGAGCATATACCAGGCGAAGATTGGCATTTTTGAAAGCGCCATGCCCGGGGCGCGGTAACGAAGAATTGACACGATGATTTCCACGGCCGCGCAGATCGCGGAAATCTCCACAAATGTAATCCCTAAAAGCCAGAAATCCGTATTAATGCCGGGCGAAGCGACTGAACTGGTCAGGGGCGGGTACATGAACCACCCCCCATCAGGCGCGATCCCGGCCAGCAAGGCAAATATGAGCATCGTGCCGCCTAAAATATAGCACCAAAAGCCATAGGCCGTCAGACGTGGATAAGCTAAATCCCGCGTTCCAAGAAGTTTCGGCAGCAAATAAACTGCAACTCCCTCTATAAGAGGAATCGCAAATAGAAACATCATGATGGTTCCATGCATGGTAAAGACCTGTGCATAGCCCTCAGGGCCCATAAAAGCTGAATTCGGACTGGCCAATTGTGCTCGGATGAGCATGGCCAGAAGTCCTCCAATGGCAAAGAAAGAAAACGCCGCGCAAATGAACATACGGCCCAGATCAGTATGACTTACCGTCGTAAAGCATTTGCGCCAGCCTGGATCAGACGCCCAAATACGCGTGAGTTCTCTATGGCGTTGTAGTGCGCTCATGGCGTTTCTCCAGCGAGGAAACGTTCCCAGGCTTCAGGTTCGTGAGCAATCACGACAAACCGATGTTCCCGGTAGCCTTCCCCGCTATATTCCGAGCTGAGCCCCTGATACCGCCCCGGCTCATAGGCCTCGATTCTAATCGTATTGACGTGGCCGGGAACGGCGTCGAGTTTGCCTGCAAGACGCGGAACCCAAAAGCTATGAATAACATCGGTAGAGGTAATCGCCACATCGACCGGCCGTCCTGCCGGCAGGTGCAATACGTCGGTCGTCACACGCTCAGACGCGTCGGCATAACCAAACCGCCACTCCCACTGGCGGGCCTCGGCGCTCACCTGAACCAGATCGGGTTCCTGATGCGGCAGCAGTGCTTCACCAATGACAAGGCCGTAAGCCAAAAGCGCGGCGAGCACTGTCAACGGAAAACCGAGCCCTAAACCAAATATCCAGACCCTGACATCCTGTGTGTCCGTTTCTCGGCATGTTTTTGGCTTGCGAAACCCCATGACCAAACACATAGTAACGAGGATGAAAATAAGTGTCGCACCGATCAATAGAACCCACCATAGGGTGGCAATTTCGCGGGCTGCGGGGCCTGCCGGATCGAGGGTCGACAGGGTTCCCTTGCATCCGGCCAAGGGCAAAACCATGACAGCAAGAGCAAGAGAAAGTGAAGATTTGAGGCGTTTATGTCTGACGAAATGAAGCAGGAGCGCCGCGAGGAACTGGTGGACCCGATCGAAGAAGTGCCGGGCTATAGCGAAACTGAGTCCCGCATCGGCATCTGGGGTCACCCTCTTCATGCGATGAGTGTTTCTTTTCCTATTGCGCTGACGTTTTGCGCCCTTGGGGCCGATGGGCTCTATTGGCTTTCTGGAGAGACATTTTGGGCTCTCGCCGCAATTTGGGCCGCAGGCACGGCTTTTCTCTTTGGCCTGCTCGCGGGCGTGACAGGTTTCGCTGAGATGCTGTTGGTCTCGGGCATTAGAATGCGGGCTCAAGTCTGGACGCATTTCATAATCGCGGTCTTCCTTCTGTCTATGCTGGGAGCCAATTGGGGATACCGACTTGATGGTTGGGAAACAGCGGTTCTGCCTTACGGTATCCTTCTGTCTGGGTTCAATGTTTGTCTTGTCATTGCGACTGGCTGGCACGGCGGCGCGCTCGTTTTTTCTCATCGTCTTGGCACATCAAAGGGTAACTGAATGTCCCGCGGGTTTTCGAGCCAGTCCGGTATAGGTATTGCGCCCAGGTCGGGCTTGGCCAACACGAAAAACAGGATAGCAATAATCGTCACCATAAGAATAATCTGCGGTCGACGCGGATCGACGCTATAGTGCGTCCCGGGTGTTTCCGCGACGATAACGATGGTATACCCGACCCAGACGTGAAAGACGACCAAGGCAGCCACAAAAAGAAATTTGGCAAACAGCCAGAGTTCGAAAACATCGCGCGCGAACATCAGCATGGTACCGGAAGCAATAGCAAGAACCGCAAACGGAGTCGTGACATAGATATAGCCGTAATGAGTGAGACGGCGGATACGCTTATAATCTTCCTGCCCAATAACGCTACCGTGACGTGAGAGCAGGAGCGGTATCGCAAACAGCCCGGCACACCAGAACGCCAGCATCGTGACATGAACGGCCTTGAGATAAGGAATGGCGGGAGCAAGCCACTCGGTCATGCTAATTCATGATCGATGTTGTGCCATGCCCGGCGCGCCAAAAGGGTGCCAAACACCGCATAGGGGAGACCTGCCGGCACCCACATAATGAGTCCCCCTAATTGTTGGTCACTTAGAGGTGTTAGAGCCCAAGCATATGGCCCCCATGCGTGTGCGGCATAAAGCGGCTCGGACGCGAAGGTTAAAATTGCGCCTAGAAATCCCATCTGCATGTAGGCTGCTAAAATCAATATAACATTGTGAACCGCACTATTCTGCTGTGCCAACACTGCGCGCCAGAACACAAAGGCTGATACAATCAAACTTAATTGCATAATCCAGTAGACCAGAACATTACTTAGGGCGAGATCGTATAGCGCAGGCAGGTGCCAGACCCAAAGGACAACGGTGGCAAAAGCAAATAGCAGTACAGGCTGTTGTGGCCGCCGCGCTGGCCATACCATCGCCAGCAACGGGGCCGCGAGGGCGATAAGTAATATATGATGAACGACCCGGGCCGAAAAAAGTGCAGAAGATAAGGCGCATAAAGGCGAAACAAATGCAATAAAGAGAACCAATGCAGCGCCTTGGCCGAGCCGTGACTTTCGAACCGCAAATAAGAGTACAACCAAAGCCGCCAGAACTACAGGGTCAAGATTCCAACGCATTAACAGCTCCGCCGGATCCGGTGCTGCCCCGCAATAAGTCTGGTTTATGAACTCGCCAATCACGGCCTCTCCATTATCCTCTTCAAACCATTTAAATCAAAACCGGCGATTTGAAACGCTAGTCTTAAACTAATAACAAAATCAGATATTACACGCCGAGACAAGTTGAACCAGATAATTCCAATTTCAAAAAGGTAATTGGTCTAAATGTGAACACCCAAGAGCAGATCGCCGGACTAATATAGTGGTAACTGGAAAGGGTTTCTTAGTGTCGGTAGAGAGATTAAGTTCCGTTTTACACGCTGAGAACTTGAAATCCTCAAATCTTCGTGCGGAGTGTGTCGAAAGCGATTATTAAAGCTTACAGCGGAATGTCGTTCGATTTTTCACGTTCGATTCCGCAGGGAGCGGATCTACTCCTTGGCCATAATTTGGAAAAGCTGGTTTCTGTATGCCATCGCTACGGAGGTCATATCCGGCATGGCTTCAATAAAAGCGGGATCGCTGACAAATAGTCCACCTGTGTAAGTTCCGAAAGAGGGCATAATCAGACGGCTTTCGCTAATCGCGAAACAGGGCGCGGTGACGGAACCGGCGCGGGAGGAAATCTTCGCCTTGGGATGGTAATGCCCGCAAATATTAAATTGTCTCGGTTCCTCATAGGGGTGATGGGTCAGCAGAAATTTATTTTGCTGAACATGGTCCTCGCGCGAGCCCGAGACGGCGTCAGGAATATCAGGGTCGTGATTGCCCAATATCCAGGTGATTTCACACATCTCTTCTTTAAATGCGTTTAGACGCTCAGCCGATTTGGGGGAGAGCCGCGCAGAGGCGTCAATGTCGTGAAAACTATCTCCCAGAGCGATAATTTCGCGCGGCTTATATTCCTGCGCTACGGCCCACAATCTTTCAATTGTATCATGTGTGTCAAAGGCCGGAAGCATGGAGCGCCCAAAACGCCGAAGATAGCTCCCTTTCTCGAAATGCATATCCGCCACGAGCAAGGTTTTACTTTCAGGCAGGAACGCCACTTTGCGGGCGTCGATGACAATATCTCCGGCGCGGGTTCTAAGGGTTTGTTTGCTTGTCATCTAGATAATTTTTGACGGTCTCTAAACGTGAATTCGCAAGGCTATCATGGCTGGCCTGCTCTAATATGGCGAGTTTCGCATCGCCGATAACTGTCTCCTTGCCAAGTTGCATCATGGAGGGGATAGCCAGCGGAGAGGCGTGGGGTAATATCTTGTAATTAACATCGCCTTGGACGTCTGCAAGCCAATCGCGCAGTCTGTGCAGGTCAAGCAAATCGCGTTCCGCCTCTTCGCGGGCGATACGAAGCAAGATATGGTCGGGGTTATATTTGAGCAGAACATCGTAAATGAGGTCGGTGCTGAAGGTAACCTGTTTCATCGTGCGTTTGGCGCCGGGCAAACGTTGTTCTGTTAATCCGGCAATGGTCGCGATCTTGCGAAAGCTCCGTTTCACCATGGGCGCTTCTATAACCCAAGCCTGATATTCTTCATCTAGAATATCTTGGGTCATAAGGCTCTCGACCTCATTAACCGGTTCAATGGAAGTGATGGTGAGCGCGTAATCCGTAATGGAATAGGTCAGCGGTTTCAGTCCGCGAGTTTCCATACGGCGGGTCATCAGCAAACCCAATGCCATATTGACCTTACGGCCTTCGAAACTGTGAATGACAATGACATGGACGCCGCGGTCAAAAAAACCTTCGACCAATACGCCCTTGGATTTCGGCAATTGCGAAAATTCAGACTGTAGGTGCAGCCAGCTTTGGATCTGGTCGGGAAGGTCCTGCCACAGTTTCGGATCAGACAAGGTGCGGCGAACACCCTTGGCAAGAAATGTCGAAAGAGGCATCATGCCGCCCGCATAAGCTGGAACTTTGGGCGGCAGGCGTTTAGGGGCCGGACTGGCTTCCAGCGCCATATCGCGCACGCCGTGATAGCGCAAAACCTCGCCTGCAAAGATAAATCGGTCGCCCGGGGTGAGCCCCATGACAAAGCGTTCTTCGATTTCGCCGATATTGCGTCCTCTTTTGGATTTCATATTGGGAAAGCGGCGAACTTTTAATTTTGCGTATTCGACAATTGTGCCGATATTCATTCGATGGCGGCGGGCTTGTTGAGCGCTCGAAATCTGATAACCGCGGGATGTGGATGTCAGCCGCGCAAAACGGTCGTAAGCCTGTAGCGCGTAACCGCCATCCTCAGCAAAACCCACAAGAAGATCGAAGTCCGATTTGGATAAATTACGGTAGGGCCAGGAGCTCCTGATTTCGTTCAGGGTTTGCCGTTTTTTAAATTTCCCGGCGCAGGCGCGGTTCACAATATATTGCACCGCGACGTCCATAGCGCCTTCCGTAAAGTCTTCGCCGTCGCGTTGTCCCAGGCGGATCGCGTTAATCGCAACGGCGCATTCGACAGCTTCGAGGGGATTGCACGGCACGAGAACGGCATTGGAAGGCTCATCCATTCGGTGGTTTGACCGTCCGATACGCTGCAAGAGCCGGCTGACGCCTTTGGGCGCGCCGACCTGCAAAATCAAATCGACATCGCCCCAATCAATCCCCATCTCCAAAGCAGAGGTCGACACGACGGCGCGGATATGTCCGGAAGCAATCGATGCTTCCGTCATCTGTCGCCGCTCGCGCGAAAGCGACCCGTGATATAACCCTATCGGCAAATTGTCGGTATTTACTTTCCACAATTCCTGAAACAGGTGCTCTGTTTGGGCGCGGGTATTGACGAAAATTATCGCGCTCTTCGCTGTCTTAATGGCCGCGTAAATATCTTTGACGGCAAAGCGCGGATTATGCCCGCCCAGAGGATAGCGCGTCTCTGGCGTCATGATTTCCAAAACGGGCGGCGCGCTGCCGGTGACTTCAATGATTTTTGCTGGGGATCCAGTCGGTCCTAACCATTTTGCCGCTGAGTCAGCATCTGCAATCGTGGCGGAAAGTCCAAAGCGAATATGATCGGGTGCGAGGGTTTTTAAACGCGCCAGTGCCAGAGAAGTGAAGTCGCCGCGCTTATTTGTGGCGAAGCTATGAAGCTCGTCGATAATGACGGTTTTCAATTCTGAAAAATATTCCGCCGCATCCGGATAGGATAAAAGCAGCATGAGGCTTTCCGGTGTTGTTAGCAATATATCCGGCGGCCACTTACGCTGCTTCGCCCTTTGATATTGTTTTGTGTCGCCTGTTCGCACACCGATTTTAATCGGCAAATTCATTTCCGCGACAGGACGGTTCAGATTGCGCTGAATGTCGTTTGTGAGCGCGCGCAGCGGGGAGATATACAGTGTATGAAGTTTTGCCTCGCCTTCTTTGACGGCCAAGTCAATAAGGCTGGGGAGGAAACCGGCCAGAGTTTTCCCGCCGCCCGTGGGCGCAATCAACAATGTATCCTCGCGCCGGGAATATGCGCCAATCATGTCGCGTTGATAATCGCGAATATGCCAATTTTGTTCTGCAAACCATTTTTCAAATTTTACGGGAACGTCTTGCATACTCATTCGCTATATAAATTCAGATCAGGGAAGTAGATAGATTACCAATGGGAAACGCCTCAGCCGAAGAATGGATGCAGGTTCGCGAGGCGGGCTTATATTGCGTCCCCGCAAATGCCTATATTGATCCTCACGAGGCTGTCGAGCGGGCGATTATTACTCATGGTCATGCCGACCACGCGCGCTCAGGTCACGGGGAGGTTTTCGCGACGGTCGAGACAACCGCAATCATGCACACCCGTTATTATATCGAAGGGGAAACGCAGGAGACAGCGCTCACCTACGGCCAGAAACACGATCTCGGAAATGGGGTCACCTTATGGTTTGCCAGCGCCGGACATATTCTCGGTTCTGCGCAGGCCGTGCTCGAATATAATGGCACGCGGGTCGTCGCCGCCGGAGATTACAAGCGCCACCCTGATCCCACCTGCGCGCCGTTTGAGGTTGTGCCTTGTGATGTCTTTATTACAGAAGCTACCTTTGCCCTTCCCGTATTTCAGCACCCCCCGCTTGAGGTCGAAGTTGAAAAACTGATGCGCTCTATGCGGGCGCTTCCGCATCGTACCCATATTGTCGGTGTCTACGCGCTCGGCAAATGCCAGCGTGTTATGAAAACCTTGCGGCAAGCCGGTTATGAAGAGCCGTTCTATTTACACGGCGCGCTTAAAAGACTGACAGAGCTTTACGAGAGCTACGGCCAAGACTTTGGTGAATGGATTTTGGTTAGCGATATTCCGCGCGCTGATAAACATGTGTTTCAAGGAAAAGTTGTTCTGTGCCCTCCGGCTCAAATCAATGATCGATGGTCGCGCCGTTTTGCGGACCCGCTGCCTACCGTTGCGAGCGGATGGATGCAAATCCGCGCCCGCGCCCGTCAGAAGCGCGCTGAAATGGCGCTGGTCGTGTCCGACCATGCTGATTGGGGAGATCTCATCCGCACCTGCGAAGAAACCAAGGCCCCGGATATCTGGATAACCCATGGCAGGGTCGAGGCCTTGGAATATGAGCTCAAAAAACGCGGCATTCGCGCCAAGGCCTTGAACCTTATTGGTCGAGATGAGAGCGTGGAATAATGGAGCGTTTTTCGGAACTATTGGACGATCTCTATTTTACCAATTCCAATTTGGCGAAAGAGATAATTTTAACAAACTATCTACGCAAGACGCCTGACCCGGATCGCGGATGGGCTCTGGCCGCAATCGCCGGAACCCTGTCCTTCGATCTTTTCAAACGCAATCTTATCAAGACATTGATGATGGAACGGATGGACCCGTATTTGTTTGATATGTCACGCGACTATGTCGGCGAAATGAGCGAGACAGTTGCTCTGGCTTGGCCGCAATCGCCCGAGCCTGTTCGCCTGAACCGCCTGCCGGATTTGCATGAGGTGATAGAAGAGTTCAAATCACGCAACAAAGCGGGCATCCGGGAATATCTAATTACTCTCTTGGATAATATGACGCCGGCGCAGCGCTGGGCGCTTTTAAAACTGGGGACGCGGGGCTTGCGCATCGGCATGTCAGCGCGGTCCGTAAAATTGACTTTGGCCAAAATGAAAGGCGTCGACATTGATGTTATTGAGTCGATCTGGCACGGACTAACGCCTCCCTATACGGAGCTCTTCGCGTGGCTGGAAGGTAAAGCCGAGCTTCCCGATATGAGCGATGTGGTGACGTTTTCGCCTGTTATGCTGGCCCACCCCATTGATGAAGAAAAGGACCTTACGGTGATTAAACCGGAGACCCATATCGCCGAGTGGAAGTGGGACGGAATTCGCGTTCAAATCTCTAGCAATGGTAAAGAAACAAAAATTTTCTCCCGCAAAGGCGAAGACATATCTCGATCCTTTCCTGATCTTGTTCAAGCCGTCGATTTCGATGGCGTGATCGACGGCGAACTTATCGTGAAACCAGACGGCGAAGTGGGGTCCTTTAATGACCTCCAAAAACGGCTGAATAAAAAGAAACCCGACAAAAACCTTATGTCGAGATTGCCCGCTCATGTCATCGCTTATGATATTATTGAATGGGAGGGTGAGACCCTGCGCGCTTTGCCCCTGTCGCAACGCCGTAAAAAACTGATCCGTGCGCTCGAACCGCACTCAGAAAGTCGTTTTGAAGTTTCGAAAACCTTGGACTTTTCCAGCACAGAGAACCTGCGCGCCCTTCGGGAGAAAGCGGCTCGCACGGGCGGCCTAATTGAAGGATTGATGATCAAGAGCCTTTCATCGACTTATGTTTCGGGACGCCCCAAACATGCGTGGTATAAATGGAAACGCGATCCCTTTCTGCTAGATGCGGTGCTTATGTATGCGCGGCGAGGAACAGGGAAGAGGTCTTCCTTTTATTCGGATTATACTTTTGGTTTATGGGCCAAAGACGGCGCGATTCTACCCGTGGGCAAAGCTTATTTCGGTTTCACGGATGAAGAGCTTAAGCTCATCGACAATTGGATACGCAGCCACAAACTGGCGCGATTTGGGCCCGTTCAGGAGGTCAAAAAAGAATTGGTATTTGAAGTCGCCTTTGACTCCGTGCAAGAAAGCAAGCGCCATAAATCCGGCTACGCGCTGCGTTTTCCCCGGATCAACAGAATTCGCTGGGACAAACCCGCCGCAGAGGCCGATCAACTTGAAAGTCTGGCAAAATTAGTCGGAAACTAACTCCTGTCGCTTTATCCGCGACCTGTCTCAAACCCCATTAAATTTGCTAAATGCACGATCAACATAAAAGCTGTTGCGATACAGCCGAGGCAAATAATCATCCAGGGGAGGCGGTGCGGTTTTATCGATGGTTTTTCAGCGAAATGGTTTCGAAAACTAATCGCCCCAACGGCGAGAAGAATGACCAGCGCGACCAGCGTAATTGTTAAATCTTGCGACCGGGTCATAACTCTTTCACTCCGCAGGGGCGCTGCTCAGATCATCGGGATTGTTTTTCCGCGGGGGGCTAACACCATGTGGAGTTTTATGCCAGTGAAAAGGGCTGGCCCATATCTCGATTAAGGCCCTTACAGTCGGCCAGAAAAGTAAAATCCAGTAAAATGGCATTAGCAGGGCGGAGGAGAGGAGTTCCGGTTTTCCGGCCCTGATGGCTCCGACCATACCGATAAAGATACCCATCCCCAAGCTGAGTGCCAGAGCCAATAAATAAGGCCAGGAAAAGGGGAGGGTAAAGTCCCAGATATAATGCAGTACTGGGTATAAGAGAGCAAAAACTACAACTGGGGTGAAAACACTGGCACAGAGAAGCGTATATCCCAGAGTGAGCTGGAGGGTAAGAAATCGCATTACACCGGCCCAAGAAAAAGGCCGCAAAGGACGGTGCATGTGAACCATCCAGGTTTGCATAAACCCCTTCATCCAACGGGCGCGTTGTTTTTGCCAGTCTTTAAGGTTGGCGACCGCCTCCTCTTCGGTCGGACAATCAAGAAAACCGATTTTATATCCCAGCGCGGCCAGACGAAAGCTCAAATCGGCATCCTCGGTTACGTTATGAGCGTCCCATCCGCGGCAAGCCTCCAAAGCTTCGCGGCGTATATGATTGGACGTTCCGCCCAACGGAAACGGCGCCCCAAGTTTGGCTAAAAACGGAATCCAAACATGAAAGAGAGCGGCATATTCCAAAGTAAATTGACGCGTCAGCCAATTTGCTCCGCTATTGTAATAATCCAAGGGTGCCTGGAGCGCTGCCCAGTCCGGTCGTTCTAGAAAGGCCGCCCAAGCCGATTTCAGTTGCTGCGGATGGGGTTTATCTTCTGCGTCATAAATTGTGACTAGGTCACCTTTGGCAAATTGCAGAGCGTAATTCAGCGCGCGCGGCTTGGTTTGCGGCGCGCCTTTGGGGGTGATGATCAACCGGAAAGGCGGACGCAAGTTTAACTGAACCGCTCTGATCGTTTTGGGATCAATCTCTTCGCAAATAATTAGGATTTCTAAATTGTCTCTGGGGTAATCCAAACGTTCCAATCGGTTCATTAAATGCCTGACCATATTGTCCTCGTTAAAAATGGGGACAAGAACGGAATAAAACGGAAAATCAGTCGTGGGTTCCGGTCTGGGTCGTGCAGGCTTTTGGTACCTCACCGCAAAAAGGCGGAGCGCCGCCACCCCAACACTCAGCCAAGCAATCAGGGCGAAAAGTTTCAGAGATGTTCCGAGTGGACTCAAGTAAAATCCTGCGGCAAGGGCCAAAAGCGTTCCAACTAAACACCCTCTCACCAGGAAGGAGGCGCGCCGATTTGCTCTGCGCAATGAAAAGCTTACGGCATGCCTTTTTTCCATTTTGCCCCAACCCCTCAGTTTGCGTAGCGAGACAGATTAAAACCGGAAGGTGTAAAGAAAATGCAAAAGATAATTAATAGGATTGAGCCGATGATAGAAATCAGGCTCAGATAGACTTTAATTGTTTTACCGCCCAGCGCGCGGCGTCTTGAACGACAGGGTCTGTGTCGTAAATAAATTCCGCCGCCTCGGTTTTCAGCTCTGCAACACCGCTATTGCCGATGGCGTAGAGCACATTTCGGAGAAACCGTTTCCATCCAATGCGCTTAATCGGGGAACCGGAGAAATGCGTGCGAAAACCATGTTCCCCTAGTTTTGCAAGTTCGGCAAGCTTGGGCGCGTTTAGGTCGTCACGCGCTGACAATTTTGCCTCCTGTCCGATGACCGCGAACTTGTTCCATGGGCAAACGGCTAGGCAATCGTCACAGCCATAAATGCGGTTGCCTATTTTCTTTCGCAAGTCTTCTTCTACGGGGCCGGCATGTTCAATCGTCAGATAGGAAATGCAGCGCCGCGCATCGAGCTGATAGGGAGCCGGAAAGGCGTCTGTGGGACAGATGTCGAGGCAGGCGCGGCAACTCCCACAATGATCTATCTCGGGAGGCGTGGGTTTTAATTCCGCTGCGCATAATATTGTCCCGATGAACAACCAAGAGCCATAATCCCGGCTGAGAAGGTTGGTGTGTTTTCCTTGCCAACCCAGACCTCCGGCTTCGGCGAGAGGCTTTTCCATGAGTGGGGCCGTGTCGACAAATATTTTGACGTCTTCGCCTGTGTCTCGGGCGATTAATCCGGCGATTTCTTTCAGCCTGCCCTTCATCACATCGTGATAGTCTCTGTTTCGGGCATAGACGGAAATGGTAGCTCTTTCCGGTTCGTCGAGCGTCAGCAGGGGATCAGAGTCCGGCCCGTAATTCATACCGAATACGATAGCTGTTTTTGCCTCGGGCCATAGATTTCGCGGGTGGGATCGTCGCTCTAATGTTTCCTTCATCCACGCCATAGAGCCGTGACGGTCTTTATCGACGAAGTCTTTGAGGTAGTTGCCAGCCTGATTTCCAAAGTCATTGAGGTCAATGATGTGAGGCTCTGTGAAGCCGAGCCTTTCCGCGCGGCGCAGAACGGCTTTGGATAGGCTGGCTTTTGTAGATTGTTTTTTGTTATCTTTATTTTCTGTTTTTGACGCCACGGCGTTTAAAAATCCAGATCGGTGTAATGGCGCGGGGCACGAAATCCCGGAACGCGGTCATTAAGAAGCGGACGCATAGAAGGCCGTGATTTAACTTTTTGGTACCAATCTTTTAAGGTTGGCCAGTCACGCCAATTAATTTCCCCGAGAAAGTCGAGGCAGGAAATATGCGCCGCAACAGCAATATCAGCGAGGCTGAAGTAACGCCCGGCCAGCCAGTCGCGCTGATCTAACAGCCAGCAAAAATATCCCAAATGCTGAGCCAAGGCGGCGCGGCCTTCGCGCAATACCGCTGTGTCGGCGGAGCCTAGTCCCGCCACAGATTTTTCGACTTTTTCGTGCAAAATTAAAGCATCTACCTCCTGCGTAAATTTTTGGTCCATCCAATCGGCGAGGCGGCGGGCTTCGGCGCGTTCGACAATGTCCTCGGCCAGTAAAGGATGGCGGGTGGACCCGTCATTCGCATATTCACAAATTGCGCGCGCGCCTGTTATCACGACTTTGCCGCTTGGTATAACATCAATGAGGGTAGGAGGGACGCCTTCGGGCGTCACTTTTTCGAACTCTTTCCAGTCGCCTTTATCCAACTGCCACGGGTTAACGGGGCTTTCAGTAACCTTTAATTTCTTTTCGGCCAGAGCAATTCGGGCCTGACGGCTCGCGGGGTGCAGGGCAAAATGATAAAGAGTACGCATCCCTTTGAGATAGCCTAAATATAGGTAATGAAGACTTAATAGACCTAAGGTTTTTCAGGCAAAGTATCGGAAAAAAACCGCCGATTGCCATGCGCGTGTCCGCATCCCGCCGGGTGGGGGTGAATGAGAATGTCGGCTGCCTGAAAATCTCCCATGAGGCGCTTCTCAGCCTTCAGAACAATATCATGCGCCTCAGATAGGGAAAGCGTTTCATCTAAGTCCAGCCGCATTTGAATGTGAATGTGCGGACCTGACGCGCGGGTTCGTAGTTCAGTCACGGCTCTGACGCGCGGATCAGCCATGGCTAGCCGTATAATGAGTGACCGTTCTTCTTCGCTCAGCTCCATATCCATGAGCTGCGCCCAGGCTAGACGCGCCACGCGGTAGGCCGTGTAGAGCAGCCAAAGCGCCATAAAGAGCCCAACGGCCGCATCTGCCCAAATAAGGGGCGTAAAGGCTGAAATTGCCAGACCAATAATGACGAAAAGATTTGCGAACATATCCGCCAAATAATGCGCACGGTCGCCTCTCACGGCGATGGAACCCGTTGCTCGAATGGCCCAGCTTTGCGCGATTAACAACCAGACTGTAATAATGACAAAGAACACCATAGCCGCAATGGCGAGGCCGGAGTGTGTCAGAGGATGATTTGTTCCTATCTGTTCAACGACTTCTTCCAAGAGGTGAGAGGCCGCGAAGACGATAAGGCAGACCTGAAACACGGCTGAGAAACTTTCCGCTTTGCCGCGCCCGAAACGATATTTCCCGTCGGGCTTGCGCGCAGCATATCGCACGGCAATAAAGCTTGAAATGGCCCCGAACATATCAAGTCCGGAATGCACGAGGGAGGCCAACACACCGACAGAATGGGTATTCTGCCAGAGCAGAGTCTTGCCAACCATCAAAATGACGCCAATACCCACAGCGAGCGCCGTAATGCGGCGCGTAATTCGGGCCGAATTTTCTGGCGGCAGCCGTCCAGGCCTTCCCCGGCGGTCAGGACGATCAAAACGTGTATCTTCCCTTGGATCCAATTTATGCGGCTCGACACTCATGCCGTGTTGTTATAGCATAACCTCTAAACTGGCGACAGTTTATATGAAACATATATGGGGAAACTGTGCCCAAAGAAGGTAAAATTCCCTCTTAGCCACTGATTTATGCCACTGGCAATGCCCGGATTTATCGATTATCAGAAAGAAAATTTATAAAGGACTTTTTATGATACAGCGTCTTTCCCCTAAACATTTCTATATGGCCACTCTGGTGTCGGTTGGATTTTTACTTGCGCCGACTATTGGCTTTACTCAGTCAATGGATACCCCAGCACAGCCCGCTGCCCAATCGGAAACGACGCTAATGGACGCCGGACAGATTATATCAGAGACAGGGGATATTCCACAGGCGCAATTGCCGGATACGGTCACGCCGGAATCCTATGACATCCAACTGAAAATTGATCCTCAGGCCGACACAATGAGCGGACGCGTCTCTATTGATGTGAAGATGGAAGAGGCCACAAATAAAGTCTGGATCCACGCGAAGGAAATGAACGTCTCCAATGCAAAAATTGTTTACGGCGGCGATCAATTTTTCCCTCTCGAGTTTAACGCTGTGCCGTTAGAAGACGCGCCCTCCGGCGTCGCTTACCTAACCTCAGAAACTGAGTTGCCAGCAGGCGATGCGGTTATCACATTGGAATATGAAACGCCTTATAATCAGGCGTTGAATTCCGCCTATCAGGTCCGCCGCGGCGATGACGCTTATATTGTGACGCAGTTCGAGCCGCTCGGCGCGCGCGAAGCTTTCCCGAGCTTTGATGAACCCCGTTTCAAAGTGCCATTCAATATGTCCATCATGGCTCCGAAAGACCAAGTCGTTTACGCTAATACGCCAGAACTTGGCACCAAAGACGTTGAAGTAGACGGCGAGATTTGGACTAATCACACCTTTGCTCGCACACGTCCCCTTCCGACTTATCTCATCGCTTTCGGCGTGGGTCCGTGGGATGTCGTTGATTATGGGAATTTGCCCCAAACCTCGCTTCGCAAAACCGACCTTCGTCTTCGCGGCTTCGCGGCTCGCGGTGAAGGGGAAAATATGGAATATGCGCTCGAGAATACGCAAGGCATATTGGCCGCGCTCGAGGAATATTTCGGATCGCCTTATCCTTATGAGAAGCTCGATATCATCGCGGCGCCGGATTACGCTTTTGGCGCCATGGAAAATCCGGGCGCGATTGTGTATCGGGAATCTCTGCTGCTATTGGGTGATAACCCGCCTCTGTCTCAAAAACGCTCTTATGCCGGCGTCCATTCGCATGAATTGGCGCATCAATGGTTTGGCAATCTCGTCACACCGGTCTGGTGGGAAGATATTTGGCTGAACGAAGCGTTCGCGACATGGTCCGGCAATAAAGGCACGGCAATGTGGAAACCCGAAGGCAATTTTGACCGTAACACCTTAAATTCTGCCTTGGGCGCAATGAACACGGACACATTGTCCACGACTCGTAAGGTCCGTGAACCGCTAGAGCGTTCCGAAAACGTCATGGATCAGTTTGACAGCATCACTTATCGCAAAGGCGGCGGCGTCCTTTCTATGTTTGAATCTTTTGTCGGCGAAGAGGCGTTCCGCGACGGCGTCCGTCTCCACATGAAGCGCTATGCTGACGATGTGGCAACAGGCGACGACTTTTTCCGCTCTATAGCGGACGGCTCGGGCAATCCTGATGTTGTTCCGGCAATGAAAAGCTTTGTCGACCAGCCCGGCTTGCCGCTCGTGTCCGGCGAAGTCACGCAGCTAGACGCCACGACGGAAACCGGCCTCGAGCCTCAGACCGCTGTGATGCTGACCCAGTCACGCTACGCACCCCTTGGGTCCAAAACATCTCAGGGCCAAATCTGGCAGATTCCCGTCTGCGCTAAGTTTGGCTACGGCGAAGAAACGGTCAAAAGCTGCGAGCTTCTTAAAGACAAAACCGGAACCATTGCGTCTCCCCGGACGGGCGAAACGGCAGATTGGGTTACGCTCAATGAAAACGGCTCCGGCTATTACAGGTTCACATTGGATAGCGATGGCTGGACCAATCTGATCAATAATATTGATAAGCTGAACACCCGCGAAGCGCTGACTCTCCAAGATAGTCTCGAAGCGGCCTACCGCGCCGGCGAAGTCGAATCTTCAGTATTCCTCGACGGCATGTCTAAATTGGCGGCGCATCCGGAATATGATGTGGCGTCAAGTTCCAGAGCCCTGATCGGTTTCATGGGCGATGATTTGAACGGAACGGAAGAAAGCCTCGCTCGCTATGTTCAGGAAAATTATTCCGACAGATATGCCCGTATTGCCGGTAAAGACACGGTAGAAGGGAACCTTCTCGCCCCGTCTTTAGCCAGCCTCTTAGTTAATCGCGGAGGCGACGAAGCTCTCGCGAAATCCATGGCGGAAAAAGGCGCTCGTTATCTTGGTCTGAACAAAGAAGCCGACAAAGAATCGGTAGCGCCGAATATGCTGGGACTTGCCCTGGACGAGGCAATGAAAGCCCACGGTGAAAAAGCCTATGATCCACTTATGGAACTAGTCGAAAGCGGGTCGCCATTTGAAAAGAGCGCCGCTCTCGGCGCTCTGACCTCAACGAAGGACGAAGAAATTGCCAATAAACTATTGGCTTTGGCTTTGGATAAAGACGGCCCGCTGACAGGACGTCAATCCAGCTCTGTCGTCTATGGTCTTCTGGGATCAAAAGAGTTCGGAGATATGACGTGGGATTGGTTGAAAGCCAATTTCAGTCAGTATGTCACAGACCGCGTGCCGGATGTCCGCAAAGGCGGAATGCCGAGCACAGGCGGTTATTTCTGCTCTCTTGAGCGCCGTGATGAAGTCCGTGATTTCATGACAGAGAATGCAGCGGTCATTCCGGGCTATGAGCGTAGCCTCGCCCAAACCCTCGAGTCCATCGAGCTCTGCGCCGCTCTGCGTGATGAAAAAGGCGAGGAACTCGCCACGGCGTTGAAAGCGCGCTAAGAGAGACTTAAATCCAGAAAAAGAAAAGCCCGCTCGATAGCGGGCTTTTTTGTGACTTAAGTTTTCGCCGATCAGAGCAGTTGACCTAACGCCCCGCTGACCCCGTCGATAATAAATTGGGACGCCAACGTCGCGAGCAAGACACCGAGGAGGCGTGTCAGAACATTGGTAAATGTTTTTCCCATTAGTTTCATCAAAGGGCCGGCCACTAAAAAGGCGGCCAGTGTAATTAAAAGAGTAATCACGAGGGCCAGCATGATAGAAAACTCTTGCCCACCTGTGGTGGTATTACTCATTAACAGGAGGAGCGTCGCCATTGTCCCTGGGCCGGCAATCATGGGAATGCCCATAGGGAAAACGGAAATATCTTCGAGGTTTTCTACTTCTTCCAATAAATCTTCTGCGCGTTCTTCTCGCGTTTCAGTCCGCTTTTCAAAGACCATATTCAGGCCGATAATAAACAACATAACGCCGCCTGCCAGGCGCAACGCGTCTAGGCTGATACCGAGCTTGGCAAAGAGCCATTCGCCGCCATAAGCAAAACCGATGAGGACGATGGCGGCGACGGCCACAGCCTTGAACGCCATTTCCCGTTGATGGGATTTTGGTGTCCCCTTGGTGAGCGTTGCGAAAATAGGCGCGCAACCCGGAGGGTCGATTACCACAAAAAGTGTCGCAAACGCGCTTACGAATAAAGCTAGATCAAACATGGCGGCCCCATAACGAGACTAAAGTTTAGAAGCAATATGTATTGATGCAAGGGCTCAGTTGCAAAAATGCTCTGACCAAATAAAAACTCCCATTTATCCTTTATGAAAGATCGAGTTCTTCAAAACCTTACCTTTAATCAAAAGAAAAGGATCTGCGATTTGCTTTTTGCCCTTAAATTGAACTCGTCCTCATCCACAGTGAGGCCGACCGGATACATTAAACGCCCAAGGCGGGGTCGGGCTTTGCCTGTCCGCGTATTCATTGCGCAGATCGGTCATTTGTTCTCGCGAGGAACAAGCCTCGTTTTGCACCGGCTCTGGCAAAGGCGGTGAATCTGCATTAGGGAAAATTATGACTCAATCTTCTCCTCTTCCCATGAAAGGCCTCGCTGTGGGGCAGGCACATGACGCCGATGTAAAAACAGGGGTAACGGTTATCCTGCCCGATGCACCCGCCACATGCGCAGTTGATGTACGAGGCGGCGGACCGGGGACGCGGGAAATCATGACGCTGCAAGATGGAGGGCTGATAGACAAAGTCCACGCTGTCGTTCTATCCGGCGGATCGGTTTATGGCTTGGCCGCGGCGGACGCAGTGACGACTTGGCTCGGCGAAAAGCGAATTGGATATGCGCCGGCTCCGGAACCTGTTCCAGTCTCGCCTCTCGTGCCCAGTGCGATTTTATTCGATAATGCCAATGGCGGAGACAAAGACTGGGGGCGGGAGCCGCCTTTTCGGAGACTGGCCTTTGAGGCCTGTGAGGCGGCCGGGTCAGATGTTGGTGAAGGGCAGGTCGGGGCGGGGTTTGGAGCTACGGCCGGCCTCTACCGTGGCGGGTTAGGCATGGCCTCCGAAAATATTAACGGCGTGACTTTGACCGCCCTTATTGCTGCCAACCCTGTCGGATCGCCCTATATGCCCGGCACAGAGTGCCCGTGGGCTTGGGCGCATGAGATGGGCGACGAGTTTGGAGGGCAGCGCCCGCCGTCCGATTATATAGCTGTGGAAGCGTCGGATACTAAGCTGGCTTTTTTGAAATCGTCAGGACAATCCACGGTTATCGGGGCGGTCGTGACCGATGGCGACTTGACGCAGAAGCAACTTAAACGATTGGCAATTATGGCGCAGGACGGGATCGCGATGGCTGTGCAGCCGGCGCATACACCGTTGGACGGGGATACGATTTTTGCGCTCTCCGCTGGAAATAAGGGTTGCGAGACACCGGTTGCTTTAGCTGAGCTTGGCGGGGCCGCGGCGCGATGCGTGGCCCGCGCCTTGATGCGCGGCGTTCATCTGGCAAAGGAGAACTGACACTCTGCAGTGATTGGCGAAAAATCACTGAAATAGCCCTTGCAAAGCGAGCGCAATTCCGCTTTAACGCGCCCTCGCAAGAGATTGCGACCACCGCGCGGTAAAACGCGCACTCTAAGCACCGGTAGCTCAGCTGGATAGAGTACTTGACTACGAATCAAGGGGTCGGGGGTTCGAATCCTCCCCGGTGCGCCATTACTTTTTCACCCCCTAAATAATCGCCTAACACCTTGAAAGGCATGGATATTTGGGGTGTTCGAAGTCCACTAATACGGCTATACTTTAACTTCTCTGTGAACGCCAATTTCAGCACATTCCGACGATCCTCGAATGTGCCGTTTTCCCATATTTTATGGGGGTTAGCGAGGAATGTGAGGGCGTGTTCGAACATTTCACGATAGCCTCGTGCAGGCTTGCTTAAATTCTCGATTTTTTCAGCTAGAACAAGCTTGTCTTGGTCAAGCTTAGTTAGGCGTAGCTCTAACTGTTGAGTGACAATCGCATTGTCAGTCTCAATCATTTTATCGACGAGCTTTATCTCGGAAGCTTTTACCCGTGAGAGTTCAGCGCGAAGACGCGAGGCGCGGTCTTGATTGGAGGAGGCGCGATAGTCCCACAAATCTTTAAACATGCGTGAAGCGACCTTAAAGAGGCTCTCAGAAGGTTGTAGTTGCATGAGTAGAGTTTCAAACTCGCTCTCAATTTTGTCTCGCGCAATTGATTTACGATAGCTACCGCAGTCTTTGTTGAAGCAAAGATAGTAGGGATATTTCTTATTCTTGCCCTTGCTCCAACAAGAGGTAAGCGGCTTGTCGCAATCTGCACAATCTACTGCGCCACGAAGTGCAAAATCTTCCTTGATGTCGGCGCGATTAGCAACGCGCTTTCCATCCGTCAAAATATCTTGGATTTTAAGATGGGTCTCGTAAGAGATAAGCCCCTCATGTTGACCTTCTCGTATATTGATGCCCCATGCGGGGGCTTCAATCATGCCTGCATAGAGAGATTGCTTGAGCAGCACATCAACACGTTCATGTGTAACTTCACCGCTATTGTTTTTAGGAAACTCAGGTTGATCTTGAAGAAATAAGCGGAGTTCCCCTTTCGAGCCAAAACGACCAGACGCAAAACCTTCGAGCGCGTCTTGCACAATGCTCGCGACTGGCTCGTCTCTAACCAAGACTTTGCCGTGACCTTTGACGTATTTATAGCCCGCAGGCGGCGTTGAGTTCACGTAATAGCCATTGAGCAAACGCGCCTTCATACGGTTGATTGTCTGCTCACGGTTCTTTTGCGCAAAGTGTTGTGCAGAACTAGCGAGGACGTTCTCTAAAAATTGAGAGTCGGAATCGTCCCCAAAAACGACAGACGGACTCTCCAAAATGCCACCCGCTTTTGACAATTCTTCGCGCAGACTAATATGCGCTTGTAAGCCCCGCGCCAATCTTGAGATGTCATCGATCAAGACATAGTGTGGTGTCGCTTTGTTCTGTTTCAAGAAAGACAGCATAGCATCCATGCCCGGACGCCTTGCCTTGCTTCCTGTCATGTCATCGGTAAACATGGCGACGACTTCATAACCACGAGCAGAAGCGTATGAGCGACAACGTGTGGCTTGGGATTCAATCCCGCCACCTTCTTTAACTTGTTTCTTTGAGGAAACCCGCGCGTATATTACGGCAGGTTTAAATCCGTCATTACTCATAGTAACCGCCTTTCTTGCTATCTTTGCACTTTACCAGAATGTCGGACTCAACGGCACATTTTTCAAAATCTTCTATCAGCTTATTCACAGGCTCCATGCCATATCCGACATCGACAAACGCTTTCATGATGTGAAAGAGGGTTTCGAGAAGTTCCAATTTTTGGGACTCGCTCAACGCTTCGCTTGCTAAATCCTCTAAATAGTCAGAGGGCTTTGGTACGTTAATTTTAGGTGCGTTGAGGGGGTCGTGATCCATTATATTGATCCTTTCGTAATGCGTTCTCCATTTGTGAACAAAAAGAGAACACAATGTCTTTTAAAAGAATAATTGTAAAGGAAAATATATTCCTATCCACGCAATGGGTGGGCAATGATTACCCGTAAGAATACCCATAAATATCCAGAAGAAGGCTCTAAGAACGGGCTAAGAGGATATTATAAGGCAGCGGCGAAATTTGAATAAGGTTAGAAGCGCTATGACAGATAAATACAACAATACTTACCACAGCGTGAAAATTACACGTCGCCAAGGCGCTAAAAAAGGACGGGTGGCGGTTGAGATTGAGCTAACCGCCAAAGATTGGGCTTGGATGGAGGAGTTGGAAGACAGGCGCATGGTTCCACTTGTCGATATGCTCCATAGCGGATTTATTCAGGGGATGGAGCGAGAGGGGTGGAAAAATCCCGATCTTGTGACCACGCCGCATTCCCCGCCGCCGCGCACATATAGTCTTAGGAACAATGCGCCTGAGCATGGTGAAGATAATGTCGTCAAATTCCGTCCTAAAAGAGAGATCGAAATTGATGAAATCATGGATGACAACATTCCTTTTTAACTGAGCGGGTTTTCGTGGATCAAAACCACAAACAATTTTAGCCAATCTCTGCAATATATCCTTTGCACTCACCTTAAAGTTAGCGCAGACTTTACAATGAGAGGTTGGTAAACGCGCATGGCAAAAAATATTTTAATATTCTCTGACGGGACGGGACAGATTGGCGGACAGAAGCCCGACCAGAAACTCTCCAACATTTATAAAATGTATCGGGCGATGAGGCCCGGTCCCGACTCTCCCATCTCGCCCTTTGAGCAAGCCGCCTATTATGACCCCGGACTTGGGGTCGGCGAGATAGGCGGGCTCACCTTTAAGAAGGTTCGGCAAGGCTTAGCGGCAGCGGTCGGGACTGGAATCGATGAGAACGTCATAGATTGTTACGAGAAAATCCTCGCTTATTATGAACCGGGCGACAAAGTGTTGGTGTTTGGGTTTTCTAGAGGGGCTTACACCGTACGAGCCTTAGCCAATGTTATGAATTTGTGCGGCGTCCCCACCAAAATGCCAGATGGTTCTCCCGTTCCTAAATACGGAAAGAAACTACGAAAGGTCGCGAGTGAAGCCGTTTTGGATGTTTATAACCACGGGGCGGGTCACAAAAGAGGTGACAAGCGTCTTTACAAAGAGCGCGAGGAAAAGGGAAAAAGGTTCAGAGCGAAATACGGTAGTGCTCCGCCAGAAGGCGAAGCGGACGTTCAAGGAAATGTGCAACCGCATTTCATCGGCGTGTTCGACACTGTGGCCGCGCTTGGTAACTCACTTGTCGCTTGGCTTGTGAGAGGCGTGTTTGGTCTCAGCATACTCCTGACGGCATTGTCTTGGTATTTAAGCTGGCCAATCTTAATAACTCTCATACTGGGAGGCTTTTCGACGCTCGTCGGAGTTTGGTGGGCAAGGATATTAGCTAAGTCGGTCAAAACGTTTCAACCCGACCCTGAAAAACCGCTCAAATGGCGAAACCCGCTTCATTGGCAGAAACTTTTAAAGAACAGCCACTATTCTACATGGAAGAAAAAATATTACGATAAATGGCTGGATTCAGATGTCGGGTTCGCGCGTCACGCTTTGGCGATTGATGAACACCGCAAGAATTTTCCTCGCGTCAAATGGGCGAGCCAGAGTGAGATGGATAAGAATAAGGGCAAAAACCCTGACTGGTTAAAACAAGTCTGGTTTGCAGGGTGTCACAGCGACATAGGCGGAAGCTATGCAGAAGATGAGGCGAGGCTCAGCGATATAGCCTTGGATTGGATGATTGAGGAATTGCACGAATGCGTTCCAAACATTCAAGTTCGAGATACGCTTTTTACCTATCCCGACCCATTGGGTTTACAGCACAAACAAACTTACGTTCCGGGACTGGAATGGTTGAAAATCAAATGGCCCGTACAAGTTCGGTATGTTGATACGCAATTTGCGCTTCACTCCTCTGTCATAGCAAGACTGGGTGCTGAGAAAGTGCCGCAGGTGGACGAGGTGAAACCGTACCGCCCCGAGCAGTTGAGAAAACACCCGAAGGCGAAAAAGTATTTCAAAAAACCATGATTAAATTTTTTTAGCCTATTCAGCTACAAAATACCCGCCTTTCCAATTTGCCTCAATTTCTATCACAGGCTCTTCCTTTGCCATATTTGCTGGCTTTTCAATTTCCTGAACTTGGCCGTTTTCAACATGAAAAATACGATTGCAGGTGGCGATGGCGGCGGGTCTGTGCGCGACAATGACTTGCGTGATCGGAATTTTTGCCAAGAGGTTTACGATGTTCTTTTCTGATTTTGCGTCGAGGTTCGCTGTCCCTTCATCCAGAAAAAGAATTCGGGGATTGTTATAGAGGGCTCGGGCAAGAAGGACGCGCTGTTTCTGTCCGCCGGAGAGAATTGACCCCATATCCCCGACGAGGCTTTGAAAGCCCATGGGCATCGCCATGATATCATCATAGACGAAGGCCGCCTTGGCACAGTTTTCTACTCTCTCCTGATCCATTTCCGGGTCAAAGAAGCTGATATTGTCATAGAGAGACCCTGACATCAGACGGTCATCCTGCATCACGACGCCGATCTGATTGCGGATGGCCCGGACCCCCGTTGCAGAGAGAGGACGACCGTCATAAAGGATTTCGCCTTCAATCGGTTTGTGAAGGCCAATAAGTTGTTTCAAAAGCGTTGTTTTCCCGCCGCCAGACGGCCCGGTTAAGGCAACCCTGTCGCCCGGTTTGATTTTGAAATCGACCCCATCAAGCACCCAAGGCTCATTATCCCCATATCGAAACCGCAATTTTTGTACGTCTATTTTTCCGCTTAATTTCTTGCCAACCATCAAAGGCGCATCCACGCCCATTTCTTGATCAGCGTAAACGATATCCGCGAGACGTTCCAAATGGAGCCCAACCGTTCGGAAAGAGAAGTAAAGTCCAATGAGGGAATTAATGCGACCGCTAAACTGCCCGCGATAAGACTGGAAAGCAAAAAACATTCCGAGTGTCAAAGACTGGTTGATCACGAGCATGGCCCCCAGATAATAAATGCCAAGCTCAAGTAATCCGAAAACTATTCCATTGGCAGCTCCGGAGCCAATTCCGAAGCGTTGCAGGCGTAAGCCGACATTTACGCTGTCGGCATAGGAATTCTGCCAATGGGCATGGCGCTCTTGCTCCCGCCCGAATATTTTAATCGCTCGTGCGCCTCGTATTGTTTCAAGCGAGATCGTTTGCAGGTCTGCATCCTTCTGAATCTGTTCTTCTTGAACGCGAATGACATATGGAAAGGTCGCAAGCCGCGAAATAAACGAAAGAACAACAACGCCAATAACGACTCCCGCCAAAAGAGGCGAGTACAGGAACATCACAATGCCTGTCACGACGGCCATGATGCCGTCCAACAAGACGGTTACAAAAGCCGAGGTGAATAAATTCTGTACGGGCTTAAGCGACCCCATGCGGGACATGATATCGCCAATATGGCGTTTTTCGAAAAACTCTGACTCTAGCCGCATGACGTGGCGCAGCATATTGGAGCGCATCTGAAAATTAAGAAGCGTCCCGAAATACATGGAAATATAGGACCGTAAAACACCTATGGCCGTCTGCACCAAGAGCAATAACGCAAAGCCCATAATGATGACTTTGAGAAAATTGACATCCCCTTTGGCGATCGCTTCATCCACGACCAACTGATTAACCAGAGGGGATAAAATAGCGAAAACTTGAAGGATGATCGTAATGGCAATGATCTGTAGAATAATGGGAATGAACCCCGTCATTTTTGACCAGAGATCGGTAATCCGAACCCGTTCTTTATCTTCCTTCTTTTCAAAGTCAGGCGTAGGCGTAAGCTCTAGGGCGACACCCGTGAAATGCTTTGAAACTTCGGCAAGGGGCAGAACACGTTTCCCCCGCGCGGGATCATGAATAGTGACCTTCTTTCGTGTCGCCTTTTTAAGCACCACGAAGTGGTTCAGTCCCCAATGTAAAATACAGGGTGCTTTAAGCTGCCGCAAATCTTCCAACTCGCACCTTAGCCCCCGCGCCGAAAGTCCGAGCATATCGGCGGCGATAGAAAGCGATTTAAGATTTACGCCTTTGAGCGAGACAGAAAATTTTCGCCTGAGTTCCGTCAGTGAGGTTTGGTATCCGTGATATCCCGCGACCATCGCCAGACAGGCAATCCCGCATTCGGCGGCTTCGGCCTGCAAAATGACCGGAAGCTTGTTCCAGCGAAACAGATGGAGTTTATCTGCGCCTTTAATTCCGCCAAACCGGGACTTCGAATCCGCCTCGCGATTATGCCTTGAATCAATCCGACGGTTCACACTTTCGCCCCACACGTTAAAATTTACTCAAAAATGATGAAGCCCGAAATGTAAAGGGTCAAATTGTGACAATGGTGTGAATAAGAAAATCAAATGTAGGGGTTGACTATCTGCTGGATATCGCAAGGTTGCATTTATGGTTAACGTGACATGTGGGGGCTAGCCAGTGAAAATTTTGAGCGATCAGGAATTGGAATCTATTTCGGGCGGGTTTTACGATTACCGGCAGGACATGAGGGAGCCGCCCTATAGAATGGCTCTGCCGACCCTACTACCTCATATTGAAAACATTCCAACACACTCTCTGAATTTTTCAGGGCAACAAAGTTATCACGTAAGTCAAAACGGTGAGGTTTCCCGTGAGCTCAACGACCATCAATCTCGTCAGCCTGTCGGGAGCGTGGCACCTCATTACGCAGACCTGTATAGCCAAGAGCGGGATAATCAGCCCAAGATCAATGCGTCTTACCAACCCCGATCCTTTTCATTCCGGTCCCGGTTTTTGAACCGATGAAACCTATAAGAAATAATCAAGAATTAGGCTCATTTATGCCTGATAGAGCGGGTTTAGTCTGAACAGACTGAGCTCATAATCGGAGGAACGGATGTTTTGACTTGAAACGCAACCATCCGCCCCTCCACCCGAAGGCCTTATGGTTATAAAGCCATAGGCTTAACAAGGCAATCGAAAGGAAACATGCCATGTTGAGAGAACTAAACATAAACGAAATGGAATTGGTGAGTGGGGGAACTGATGAAGTTATAGCTACTGGCACAATTATAAGGCCAGACAATAACTCTTTTACATGGCAAGACTTTCAGGCCACATATGGATCAGAATTCGGCTTTACCGGTTTTGCTGATGGATTTGATGCGGCAAATTTAAGTAGAGGGCAGCTTGCTTTAGCTCTTGTTAATGCAGGAACTTATACGCAATCAAGTCCTATTGATGACATATCAAATCTACCGGATTGTTCAAATAGTGAAGAAGAATGGCAAGATATGCTTTCAACTATGGGGGTCAATGAAGATGGAACTCTTAATCTAGCTGAAGGAGCTAGTCCACTAAATATTTTCAGCGGGTTATTTCAGTACGGTCAACATCTCGCGTCCAGTTCTTCTTGTTGATATAATTCAAATATTCAACTGTTGCAGACAGGATTGAATTCCCTGTCTGTTTTTTAATAAGGTAAAAAATGCTATCTAAATTTTCTTATCTATATGCATTTTTTTTAGTTTTTGCAGGTGGATGTTCTTTTGAGAATAATAAAAGCACTCCTAAAATACCATTATATGATGAAAGCTTACCTATATTAAAGGGATTGATAGACAGGGTAGCTAAAAATAGCTCTAACAATCTCGTTTTAAACTCTACCGGCGGTAGCACACGAGTTTCTCTAGAGATAGCAAAACTATTGAAGGATAATCATATAGATCTAATTGTGGATAAGGAATGTTCATCAAATTGCGCCGAAATATTATTACCCTCCGCAAATACAGTAACATTTAAGAACAATCCGATTATTGCTTTTCATGGGAATATTCTTTCTTATAAACATTTTCTAAATTCGTCTGAGAATATTAAAGGCTCAAAGTGTAATTGGCAGTATGCATACGACTTAGAAAAGATTTTGATAGATAAGGATATGAATTTAGACTTTTGGAGCCACCAAATGGAGCGGCTTGAGCCTAACGTAACTTTTGAAGTTGACAGGTCAGGTTGCCCTTGGAGACGATATAATTTTAAAAACATCGCTTGGCTTCCGAATAGCAATCAGCTCAGAAATATGTGGGGCTTAAAATTTAGTGGTTCTGTCTGTGCTGATAGAATAAATCTTTGCCGAAAAAAGATTGATAAGCGGTGGGAAAAAGGAACCCGGATTGTAATTGGTGATGAAATTTATGTTTCAGGAGACAATTAAACTTGTCTTTATTTCGGCAAGAATCTCTCGACCATAAGCGTCGCAAGCTTCACGGCGAGGTCGTCCTTGTACAGCCTGTCGGCTTCTTAATCATGACGGCTCCATTTTTCGCAGTGACAGTAGCTCCTGTTTTTTCCAATAAATTGAGAGTATAAGCGGAAAAAACAGTTATTGGTTATATCAATCCATCTAATGGACTCTCAGTTATCAGAGCGGATCAAGACGGGCGGCTGACCCAATTTTTTGTGAATGAAAGCGACTTCACTGAAGCTGGCGCCCCTCTTTTCGAAAGCCGAATAGACGTTGGCCCCTGCCTCGCGATTATGCCTTGAATTATCCGACGGTTCACACTTTCGCCCCACACGTTAAAATTTATTCAAAAATGATGAAGCCCAAAATGTAAAGGGGCAAATTGTGACAATGGTGTGAATAAGAAAATCAAATGTAGGGGTTGACTATCTGCTGGATATCGCAAGGTTGCATTTATGGTTAACGTGACATGTGGGGGCTAGCCAGTGAAAATCTTGAGCGATCAGGAAATGGAATCTGTTGCAGGCGGGTTTTACGATTACAGACAGGACATGAGGGAGCCGCCCTATAGAATGGCTCTGCCGACCCTACTGCCTCATATTGAAAACATTCCAACACACTCTCTGAATTTTTCAGGGCAGCAAAGTTATCACGTAAATCAAGACGGTGAGGTTTCCCGTGGAATAAACGACCGCCAATCTTATCACCCTGTTGAGACCGAGACGCCTCATTACGCAGACCTTTCTAGCCACGAGCGGGGTAATCAGCCCAAGGTCAATGCCTCTTACCAACCCCGATCCTTTTCATTCCGGTCCAGGTTTTTAAATCGATGAAATCCATAAGAAATAATCAAGAATTAGGCTCGTTTGGGCCTGATAGAGCGGGTTTAGCCTGAACAGGCTGAGCTCATAATCGGAGGAACGGATGTTTTGACTTGAAACGCAACCATCCGCCCCTCCACCCGAAGGCCTCATGGTTATAAAGCCATAGGCTTAACAAGGCAATGAAAGGAAATCTGCCATGTTGAGAGAACTAAACGTAAATGAAATGGAAATTGTTAGTGGGGGCACCCAAAATATATACGGTCAAGGGCCTGAAGAAGTGCAGGCAAACCAAGATGCCGCTGCACGAGGTTGGGGGCAATATGATCAATATGGAAATAATATAACTGATAGTTTCGGTGGAGGTTCATCAGGAGGCACTTATGCTGGTGGTTCAGTTGCTTTTGGTCTGGGAGCAAATGGATATTCATCTGGCGGCGGACAAAATGATTCAGGGCGCGGTGGCGCAGTGATAGGGATGGGTGGCTCTTTCACTATTGGGCAAGCTGATAATACGGATGATGCGGTAGTGGCTGCTCAAGAATCAGCTCAACTTTGCTGGAGTGTTTGTGTAAATTCTTTAGGAAATGGACAGGTTACTATTGGTGCGGGTATCATTATCCCTATTGATGGAGTCTCAGGTGGTAAAACCCCAACAGGCGAATAATTTCTATACATCGATATGGATGCTTTTAAATGCTGTCAGTATTTAGTAAATTTAACTTTATTTCATTGATAGCTCTTCTGTTGGTCTCATGCGGCCAACAGAACAAAACTCTTAGGGTTGAAGCCAGAATTGACTCCGAACTATTAAAGTCCATTAAATCTAATTATTATTTAGAGCCTTACGATTTACTTGTTATTTCTAGCTATGGTGGCGACGAACTTGCAGCTATTGAAATTAGAAAATTTTTAAGTGAAAATAAAATTAGAGTTGCTGCGGACAAATACTGTTTATCGAGTTGTGCAATGCATATTTTACTGCCACTTACTAACTCTACTATAAACAATGATACTTTAGTTGCGCTCCACCCTAGCGCGGCATCATTTGATAACGAACACTTTTTGACTAAAATTGAACCCAGTTTTGCAAAAAAAATACGCAAAATATCAAATAGTGTAAATAATTATGATAATTTTGACGCAAGAGGTTTGTATAATTACTCTTTAGGAGCAATGATGCCGACTTGTACAAAAGATGCTAACAATCCAGTTTCTTTTAATTCTAGATATAATTTTTGGATACCTAATGAAGATGTCTTGCGTAAGTATGGTGTCCGGATAAATGGTTACTGGCCTTCCGATTTTGAAACAGCACAGAAATTAGTTTTAAAGTACATGCAGCCAAATTTAGCTTGGGCGTATGGGCTTTCAGAGCTTGAGTTTTTGAGCGATGATAGCGTGTCTAATTATCTTAGCAGGATCCCAAAGTGTTAGTACTACTAGTCTTCTCCGTGGCTTTGAGTGTTTGGTTTTGTATTCGGAATTATAGCTCTAATCGACGCCTACCTACACTATTTCATTGTGTAGCAGTTTCACTTCTATTGTTGAGTTGGATAAAAAAAAATAGCGACTTAAACTATTCGAGCATAACGGAGATAGTAACAATAACTCTTGTTACTAATCTTTTGTTCTTCCAGTGGATCACTAAGATTGAATCTTTTTTAACAAGGATAATGATGAGTATTCTTTATTTGGCAGCAGCATTTCTCATTTTTCGTCAGACGTTACAAGATTCAGGAATCTAAAGCTCTGTGACGTTTTTCCGAAAAGAATCCTTAGAGCATAAACGTCGCAAGCTTCACGGCGAGGTTATTCTCGTGCAGCCTATTGGTTTCTTCGTGATGACAGCTTTGTTTTTTACCGTCACGGCAGCTCTTGTTTTCTTCCTGATGAATGGAGAGTACAAGCGAAAGGAGACTGTTATTGGCTATATAAATCCATCTAATGGACTATCCGTTATCAGAGCGGATCAAGGTGGGCGGTTGACCCAAGTGTTTGTGAATGAAGGCGACTTCATTCAAGCTGGCGCCCCTCTTTTCGAAAGCCGAATAGATGTCGATACGCAAGAGGGGTTTGTCGGAGAACGTCGCCTTGAAAGTACGGATGTTCGTCTTTCTGAGCTGCGGGAGCAAGAAGCTGCTATTCAAGACCGGTATCGCCAAGACGGGGCCCGCTTTCGCGATCAAATCAATAATATAGAACGTGAAATTACCGGATTGAAGAAACGACGCGGTCTTCAACAACAGGCGGTAGATTTGGCGGAATCGCAACTGTTGAAATTTGAACGCCTCTTGAAGGACGACACTGTCTCTCAACTGGAATTCAATCAAACGAAGACGAACGACATTAATCAACGTCTGTCTTTAGAAGCAATTGACCAGCAAATTGTTTCCCGAGAGGGAAGTTTAGTCGAAGCGCGATACACTCTTCGCGGCTTGGGTAATGCGGAAGAGAGGGAACTTTCTCAATTGAGGCAGCAAATCGCGCAATTGGAAGAAAGCCGGACAAGCCTGGAAGCGTCTAGCCGGTATATTGTGCGCAGTCCCATATCCGGCCGAATTTCCGCGTTGCAGGGATCAGTTGGACAAAGCGTTCAACCCAGCGCGCCTATCGTCATGATCATCCCCGACGCTTCCGAGATGATTGCCACGCTTTTAGCCCCTACTCGCGCCGCCGCCTTCTTAGCCGAGGGACAGGATGTCAATCTTTTGATAGATGCATTCCCCTATCAAAAATTCGGGGTTCAATTGGGAGTCATATCAGAAATTTCCCAAACGCCCTTCCGCCCCGGCGAGCTAAATGCCCCAATTGCTTTCGAGCAGTCTGTTTACCGCATCAAAGTCGCTCTCGATAAACAGACCGTCACTGCGTATGGCAAAGAAGTAGAGCTTAAACCCGGCATGACATTGCAGGGAGATCTGATTACAGATAGCCGAACGTTGCTTGAATGGATGCTAGATCCGTTGTTCACGTTAAAACGCGGGTAAACCTAATTTCGTAGCAATGAGGTGGTTCGATTATGGGTGTCTTAATTTCAAATTTCATGCTCACCTAGATATCTAAGTCAGAATGGCTACTTGTTTTTGATTGCAGATTTTACAAACAACAAAAATAAGTGTCTAAGCGGCTTTCGTGAATCGAGCCTTGTACCAAGTCTCGACCAGTCGGCATCAATCCCTGACGCAAAGACTTAGGGGCGCTGCCCCATCACCGCACTTCAAGTAAAATAGACACGGACCGAGGCTCGGCTTAGCCTGCGCCCGCACCATCACGCGCGATTTTCCTTTTCCGTTTGCACACCCCGCCTTCGCCAGTGGGCAAGGGTTCATGACGAACCCAAACTCAAAAAAGGTGAAGAGAATGAAAAAGGAAATAACTGAAATTAGAATCTATGTGGCGTGTATAGCCTCATACAATAACGGAATACTACATGGGCGTTGGATAGATGCGACCTGTGGCGCAGACCATATCTTCCTAGAGATAGCTGACATGCTAAAAAACTCGCCAGCCTATATGGCAGAGGAATTTTCTATTCATGATTATGAGGGGTTTAAAGATATTCGCCTATCAGAATATGAATGTATCAACCAAGTTTGCGACTATGCAGAATTTATAGAGGAGCATGGCGAACTAGGCGCAAAACTCTTTGAGCATTTAGGTGATTTAGATGATGCAAAAAGCTACCTCGAAAACAACTATTTTGGTGAATATAAATCCGTTGCTGATTATGCGCAAATCCTAACCGAAGAGACAACAGAAATCCCTGAGAGCTTGCGCTATTACATCGACTATAAAGCAATGGCGCACGACATGGAAATCAATGACGTTCTCGCTATCGAGCTTCGTTATGATGAAGTCCATATCTTTGGGAGGTTTTAAAATGACCTACCAAACTCACAGACTGATATGGCAGGGCATCGAAATCGAAGCCAGATACGACCCGCAATATTGTGAAAGCATTGTTGCCCACCTTGAAATACAAGCCATCAAACCAGAGAGAACACGCCTACCCGTAACAGAGACAGGCTACCGCTCGCATTTTCACAATATTGGTATGATAGAGCGCGATTATGGGGGCGATGTGATAGCGTGTGTCGAAGATTGGCTGGATGAAGCTTCAAAAGATAAATCTTGGCAGGATTATGTTGAAGCGTCCCGACAAGGGAGCTTGTTTTAACTATCTAAAAATCAGGCGGGCGTGAGCCCGTCTTTGATTTTCAGAGCAGTTTTTACGGATTTAATTTGAGTCGCGACGTGTGTGTCGCGACGGTCAAATCGCAAAAGCGATTTATAACGGCGTAAAAGAGTTTGAAGTTCAGATTTTGTAAGTCTCGATAATGAAGCGATGTTGAAATGCTCGTGCATAATTGCCTCCCTTTTTTTAGAAGGCTGCGCCAGTCGCAACCTTTTCATGGGGAAAGAGGCAGGAGGGCATTTTTCAGAGACGCATCACCTACGCAAAGCAACAGGTCGCAACGCTCCGAAGGGGGAGAGAAGAAGCGTTTACGCTTGAGGCTAGTCACTTAAAAGTGACAGATATGACTTTTGAAAAGGTTTGAGATTTGACGCGCTAAATAGCGGAGGGCAATGAAAGCATTTAGACTGCGCGATAGATCGTTCTTACCGTAACCCCAAACCGCTTGGCGATAATGTTCTTGTGAATGCCATCCGTATTTAGACGGCGCACCGTAACAATCTGTTTTGGATTAAGGGCGCGGGGTCGCCCAAGTTTAACGCCTCGTTCCTTTGCAGCTTGCAAACCCGCTTTTGTGCGCTCAGAAATCAAATTCTTCTCTAGCTCCGCAAACGCGTTTTGGATTTGATAGAAGCATCTGCCCATAGGCGTGCTCGTATCAATCCCTTCCATAATCACCACAAAGTCGATTTTGTGTTTCTCGAAATGGTCAAGAATATCCATAGCATGACGTAGAGAGCGAAAGGCGCGATCAAGTCGCCATAGAACAAGAGAGTCGTGAGGGCGCAGAGCCTCTAATACCTGTTCAAAGCCTGGTCGGGATTTAGCCGTGGCGGAAATGCCTTTATCTGTGAATATTTTATCGCAACGTGCCGAATTAAGTGCGTTCAGTTGTAAATCAAGCGTTTGCTCGCATGTTGAGATTCGCGCATATCCCAAGCGTCTTGGCGTAGTGTCCATAATGAAAAAAATGTAGGTTTTCTGTTGGTTTGAACGTCAGATGTCTTTGACAAAAAGGATCGTTTTTGTCGAAAGCCTTTTTAGTCCTATATCTGCCGCGTTTTTGACTGATCTTTTCAGCACTACACGTTGCGTATCATACTCAAATCGCTTCATTTTTTCAAGCTTTATCGACTCTGGGCTTAAATTCGATACGCGACTGCCAAAACACATTGACCCAAACCATCCTTTTTGTCCGCAACAAAAAAGAGATGAACATGAGCATTCTAAGAGACAAATTTGTAGGACTAGCTGCGCCGGTCATGGCTGCAACACTCGCTTTTTCATCTCCGGCTTGGGCAGAGGACAATCCTGCCAACAGCAACGTGCCTGTTACGAATGCAAGTGTTTCGACATCGATTCCGGTTAAAATGACCAAGCCCCAATATGTCGGGGCAGCTAACGAAACAGCTAATGACGCTCGAATACTAGCAGCAGCAGCTTCGCGAGACAAAGTTGCAATCGTTGTTTGGGGTGGCACTAAAGGTTTACAGTTTGAAGCCTACAAAGCGGCTCAAGACCTTATTAACGAGGGTATTCCCGTAGCCTTTGTCTCGGCACCTGACACGAATTCTTTAGAGGGCGACGCAATCTTTCAGATTTATGCTAAAAGCGCCCCACAAGGAAAAGATGGTCACTTTGGGAACGATCACGCAGATAAAGTTCGTGCGAATATGTATGAAACGGCGAAAGCAACGTATCAAAGAGTTTTTCCTCAAAAAATTGCCAGCCTGGATATCCAATAATTTAAATTGAGGCTTCAAGTGTTGGTGTTTTGCTAACTTGATTAAGGTCATGCGTAATTTCAGCTAGTTGAACATTGCCCTCTGCCATAGAGTTAAATTCACCAGATGCCGCCATCGTATCTGCAAATGGGTCGGGCTCACCAACATCCACCTGAGATTCAGCGGCTTTTGCTTTGGCTACTACGTTATGATTATCAACGAGTTCGGTTCTGCCTTGGGTTCGGACAGCCTGATTTGAATCTAGTGAAACTGACTTCAATTCACTTTGAGAGCTGTTTAATTCTCTTTTGTGAGTAGCGTTGGCTTCGTCTTTTGCAGCATTAGCAGCCGCTTTAACTGCGGATTTCATGCGAGGATCATTTTCTACGTCATTTGCTTTGGCAACATCTTGTGGCGCTGGTTCAAGACCGTTGGCTTTCGCGTGAGCTATACGAGTCATCGCTTCCAAAGCCACAAGAGCTTGAGCTGCTTCTTGCTCTGAATAGCCCTGTGCCATTATTCTTTCCATGACGGCATCGCGGCCTTCTGGGTCTTTCAAGACTTCTGCAATGTCTTCCCATTCTCCGACTGTGAATGTAAAACTTCCAACACTAACAGGTGTCTGCAATCTTTGGATTTCAGCTCGTTGTGCATCCGACATTCCCGCGATTGCATGTTCAACATTTTCTTTTCTCTGCTCTTCTTGCTCTTGAAGCTCTGCATTAAGTCGAATTTCCGTGGCTATATCGGACACAGCCGATCCAAGCTCCATGGTATCATTTCCACGATTGGCATCAAAAGCATTTGACCCGCGAAAATCATTCATATTGATAACATCTGTAGGAATCATTGATGGACTTATAGCCAAATGCGCCGCAATCCCTGATTCTAATAAAGCTTGTTCTGTTACTTTCGTTAAAGACATATCCCCAATTCCATTAATTTAATTATTATTCTTTTAGGATAGAGAAGAAATCTTAAGACCGATTATATTTACCATAAAATTTGAGACTAATTTATTTCAAATTTTATGTAGTTTGCTATAGGGCTGATATAGCTAGAAAATAGATTTAAGTCGGGTATGAAATTCTGCAAAAGACCTTATCAGATATTCAAGTTTATGAGATTTTTGGGTTCTTTAATGCTAAAATAGTTTTCACTTCGTCTGTAGGGTAAGACCAAAGATAATTGAAAAAATCACGTTCAATATATTGATTTGCCGTTGGAGGCGGACCGGGGTTGTGAGCCGTTACGCCATTATCAGTTACATCAAAAACCAATATGGAATGATCACCCGGAGTATCGAGTCCAATAAGTTGATTCTGATCTATATGACATATCGATAAGTATCCGTCGCTATGCAGTTGCTTTAAGTTTGAATAATCAGGCACAACTATGTTTAGCTTCACATCAGATTCGAGTAAATTTTTAGTGTCTTTTACTGCACCCTCAACATCACTCTTTTCGTAATAGAGTTTAGTCAAATCTTCACCAAACGCTTCTGTCATGTATTCTTTGGGGGAGGTGGCAAACCGCTCAAAATCCATTGGATCGTAAACAACGACATCCAACCCTAATTTTGAGAGCTCAAGGTAAGACTTCATCGGCCACGTCATTTTTGACGGTTGAAAGCCGACCAGTTTCTCAACGCGCTCGCCACTCCATTTTTCTTCTGGTAGTAAGTGGGATACTGCTGACCGAACACATGCAGGCATACATCTAACGTTATCCGTACCATTTTCAAAAAAGGGTATTTTGTCGGATTTTAACCTTCCCATTTTAATACAACTCCGTGACCAGGCATAAGCCAATCGTTTATCCAGTAATTGACTTTTCCTTTTTTATTATCATCTTTAGCAATATTTTCGTTCCATAAACATTCTATTGTTCGCACATTTTTTATTTCCGAGGATAAAGCAGTGTAGTCTATCATAATATCCCGCACAAAGGCAGGGCGGTCAGGCGTCCAATAACAATATCCATCAGAAATAGTTTCAATGGAATTGAACTCAAAAATGACTCTATTTTTTTCTTTATCTTTTGAAAGCGCCACTTTCATTATCCGAAACTCTGAATAGTCGGCGCATTTTACACCAATATCGGAAAGATAATTTTTGGATTGAGCTTCTGATAAAAGTGATACTTCAAAATCACTGACGACACCATCTCCAGACCTTAGATTAACGATGTCGGTTGCTGCCTTGTCGTCGTAAATACTGACTTGATTAGGCAACACATAAATTTTATCTATATCCAAGCTATAATTCGATACGGCTTGAATCGAATGGATGTTGTTTAATAAAACGATAATAACTTCATCCCATGTAGTCGGGATTATACAATCTTCTCTTATCGACAATGCGTATTGACCTTGCGACACAGGTCTAAAGGACAACGTTACTCTGGATTCCCAAATAAGTCTGTCGGATGACAAAGTTCGATTGAAAATTTTGAGTAGTGAAGAGGCGCTTTCCTCACTACCACACCTCGAATTTAATGAAGAGCCTAGCATTTTTGCGGCCAATTCAGCATCTAGAGTTGAAGAAATTACATGCTTCACTGTTGCGGCAGGGAGGCTGGATGCGATACTTTCAATCTTTTTCTCAAGAGCTTCAGTTCTCTTATTAACAAGTAGATCGACAATTATACCGAATACCGCCGACACGATAATTGCGGCGATAAGATTGTCGATAAATCCGGAACCTGTCTGTGATATTCTGTCCCAATCAGCGTAAATCAGTAAGAAAATTATTACAAGGGCACCGATGAATACCGCTAAACGTCTCCACATTCTTTTCAAGCTCCGTATCTGAAAATGCTTCATAAAAGCATTCGGTTACTTTATACGAAATTGAGGCATTAGAAATAGTGTCCCATGTACCATGCGGGTTAATATCTATTATTCCGTACGTACCAGAATCTACGAGGACATCTACAGCCGCATAAAGCAATCCAACATCGTTCAAAAAACAACGAATTTGATCCGATAGCTTTTGATGTTCTTGCGTTACTTCTAACGTATCAAGACACTCTTGTGAAAAACGTATGTCAATAATTTCGCCTACTTTCTCATATTCCGTGACTATGGTGCGGTGAGGAAAAGAGTAAATCCTTAGTTCCTTAGCCGTTTTAATATAAGGTTGAATAATTATTGGGACTTCACTTAGTGTTTCATCTAAATCATCCTTCTCGACGACTGACGTTGGGATGAATTCTCCTGACGATACTTCATTATGATAGCCTGCCGATTTGATAATTAGCTTGTCACCAAAGGATTTCGGAATATTCTTGGCTGTATTTGTGCAAATCCAAGGCACAACTTCCAACCCATGAGCCACTGCCAAACGTAAGGATATCAGATTATTTGACATGGCTTTTGCACACTTCGGACAATTAAAGGTAGGCCCATTTGCTAAAATTTCAGATAAGTAGTCGTTTATTGGCTCCCATGATGCATGGATATAACTTTCATCTCTTGCAGTCGAATATAGACCACACCAAGACGAAGAATAGTTTCTTGGGAAATACAAAATAAGGTCGAAGGAAGAGATTGTATGGGTGTTTATGGATATATCTTTTCGTAAGAAATGTGTCTTAATTTCATTTCGATTACTTGATGTGTCAATCCAGCTGACCGCGCAGTCTAGTCGTTTACCTATCTTTTCAAAATATTGCTCACCTTTTAAGAAGGTTGGGCCGATGATCGCTATTTTGTTAAGCATCACCGACCCACACTAGTTCAAGCTGTAGGGCCGCCTGAGCTGAACTTAGCTTTTGCTTCTACTTTTGTAGAAAGAATCAATCCACTCATAGTTCTTCTCCTCTTCGAATAGTGACCAAATTGACAACAACAGCCAATTCCTTATATGTGGGAACTAATTTCGGATTTTCAAGCTAATTTTTTATAATAATGAACTATTCTAAATCGAACGATATATTTCGATAACAGAATTTCAATGCTCTTTTTTCGCAGATTTTGCCGTTCCGAATTCTCAAGATTGTATAATGTTTTTTGGTCAATCCATCTCGCAAGGGCTTGGGCATGTGACGCATGATGTTAATTGTGCCAAGTCCCGTGCGTTCTTTTTCGGACTTGAGATGCTGACGCATACTTTCTGCGATCGAAATACGATCCGATTTTGATTTAATCTTGGTGTTGGGTTGATAGTCTTGGTACCGCTCCAGCACCCAATTTAAATGCACAGGAGAAGCCGTAGATATCTCGCCAGACATCCACCCCTCAATCATGCTGACCGTGATTCCTTCTGGTCGTTCTTTTCGTGTCCCGCGTAAAAGCTTTAATACGCCAACCTTTGTGCGCTCCTTTTCAGATATGAGTTTGTCAAGTTGATTTCTTGTAAGCGCCACGCGCTTAGAATTATTCATAATTTATTTTGTCATAACCGATGGTTAAAACTCAAAGATGCGTCGGATTTTTCTCCTTATATGTTATCGCCCACGATCTTTGTTATCACGGTCATTATTCTTTATCTGCTGGCGTAAATATTTTAACTTTTCTTCCTTTTTATCTTTGGACTTTGAAAGGATCCGTTCTGATATTGCACCTTCAATTACGGCACCCATTTCACGATGTGCGCCCATGACAGGCTGTTTATATGAATCGATTGAAGCTTCTATCCAGGAAGATTTTCTGAGTTTGTTATAATTCAGCGAGAAATCTGAGCGTTCTGCTAAATTTTGCAAGAATAACCGTTGAATCCGTCCATTACCCTCAGGAAAAGGATGGATAAAATTCAGATCGGCTAGGTAAACAGAGGCGCGGTGTGCAAACTGTTTTTTATCCTTCGTTTTGAAGCCGTCAGTCGATTTGAGGTCGTGACTAAGTTCGCCGCATAAACGCTCCATAGAGGTTTTGACAAAAACACCTTTCTCAAAATGAATGCGTTTATCGCCCTCGATATGTTTCGCCATATCCACATTTCGAAAGTCGCCCGCCCAGGGATAGACGCCTCCAAAAATTTGCCCGTGGAGCTTTTTGAACCCTTCTGGGCTAAATTTCATTTTGTTTGTTGGGGTTTCAAATGCCGCTTGTTCAGTTATGGCAGTCTCAATTTGAGCTAAGACCATAGAGTCTTTTATCCCAAAGTGATTGATGAAAGTGTTTGTACCCGGATAGAAATACCGCTCGTTATATGACGTCATTCTGCAACTAGGCTGGAGCTTTCATCATAATCGTTTGGGATCAGACCCTTCTTCTGAAAATATTCAATCAGAAGTCTTATAGACTCGCCTTTGCGCAAATCGCGGTTTTGTAAGTCATCCAAGAAGGCGCGGTCATCTGGATGGGTAATAAGGCCCTCGATGGCATTATTTGCAACCATATCTTTTGCTCGTTGGAGAGCTTGTTGTTTTTCGGCATTCGTCCGTTTCATAGAAATATTATATCATATTTGAATGTGGTTTGGCGAATGGTTTATGCCATCGTTTCTCACCTGTTTCCTGCCGATTGCGTAGTAATTTAGCATAGTCTCAAGTCAGCCTATCCTTTCAATTTATGAAAGGACAAGAAAATGAATTTGCCAAAAAATACTCAAATGTTTGGCTTTCCAAGAGGCGAAGCTAGAAACAAGGAGATAGACAATCGCAATAAGCTACTCGCGACCGCTTCATGGCAGATATTTCCTAAGCCCTTTAAAAAAGGCGACATCTGGCTTGGACGTGATGCGCAAGGAACGCCCATCGGCGTCAATGATGATCGCCATGTCTTTACATCAGCCTCAAACCGTGGCGGTAAAGGCTCCGGTCTTATTATTCCAAATCTCTGTCTTTGGGAGGGAAGCACGGTCGTCATTGACCCCAAAGGTGAGAACGCGGCAATAACTGCACGACACCGCGCCAAACGGCGCGGGCATAAAGTCGTTGCCATTGACCCCTATAATGAAGCCAAATTGCCACAAGAGCTTTTAGGCTTCTTCAACCCGCTAGACCTCATCGACATCACATCTGATGAGGCGATTGATATTGCGGGCATGATTGCAGACGCGCTTATCGTCAAAGCCAATGCCAAAGACGCGCATTGGGACGAAAGTGCACGGGATATAATTTCAGGGTTAATCCTCCATGTCTGCGATACCGAACCCCCTGAAACAAGCAATCTAGGGCGCGTGCACCAGCTTTTAATTAAGGGCGACCCAGACTTCCGGCACATCATGGAAATCACCGCTGAAGAAGAGGACGAGTCAGATGAATAATTTCGATGCACTTTGGGCTCACATGGCATCATGTGAAACAGAAAACGAAAATGTGCGTGATGTCATTGCGGGCGCGGCTTACTCCATCATGGCGACAGGCCAAAATGAGAGAGGCGGAATATTAAGTACCGCAAGGCGCAACACGCGCTTTTTATCAACTCCTCGAATTCGAGACGCGCTCGCCAAAACCAACTTTGATATAGACGCACTCAAAACCTCAAAAGGCGGCTTATCCATATATCTTTGTTTACCGGCGCGGATGTTTCCAACACATGCACGGTTCTTGCGCCTGATCATCAGTTTGCTTCTATTTCGCATGGGTGAGATCGGACTTGATAAACCAAAATTCGGCCACCCCGTTCTTTTTATCTTGGACGAGTTTGCCAGCCTTGGTCATATGGACATGCTCGAGAAGGCAGCGGGTCTCATGGCAGGGTATGGGGTTAAGCTCTGGACAATCACCCAAGATTTAACGCAAATTAAACACAACTATAAAGAGAGCTGGGAAACTTTCGTCGCGAATGCAGGCGTTAGCATCTTTTTTGCCAATTATGATCTGACCACTCTTGATTGGCTCTCACGGCGTATGGGCGAAACAGAGATTATCCGAGAGACATCAGGACGTTCAAACTCTAAATCAAAAGGAGGGTCAAGGACAGAAGGAATCAGTCAAAGCGAAGGGCAAAGCCAATCCAGCAGTCAGTCTCAATCGGAATCTGATATGGCTCCGCTGTCTAAAGCGGCCACTATTCAGGGCGGGCAATCCATCATGGACGTGTTCTCGCGCCGCTTTAAAAGCCCGTTAGCGCATAGTCGATCAGCGTCGTGCACGAATGGTGGCTCGACGCAGAGCACGACATCAAATTCAGACACGACAAATTCATCTGAAAGCGAAACGGAATCACGCACAGAGCAAATCCTTAAAACCCGTCTTATGAATCCAGATGAGGTCGCGTCATTCTTTGATCGCGAGACGGGCATGTCAGTTGCCTTTATTGGGGGTGTTGGGCCATTTGCAATAAAGCGCACGCCTTACTTTGAAGACCCAATGTTTAAGGGGCTCTATAAAGATATATAAGACGTTTCTAACGACCTTTTGAAAGGTCGTTAGTCTTTGTGGGATTAAAATCTTTTGAGGCGGTGCGGTTTATCTTCACCGCCTTTTTTGCTTTTTGTAATCGCGCTAAATGCGCGTTCCAATTTACCCCGTGCTCACCCATGCCTTTGGGTTGAAGCTTGGGTTCAGGGCGCAATGACGCTTGAGGGGTAATTGCAGCATTGGCCCGTTTAGCTTTACTCTGCATAGCCTTTGAAACACCTTTCCGAAAATCAGGACGAGCCGACTGAGGTGATTTAGCTTGCTTTGGGGCAGCGCGTTTTGCGTTTGGCTTTTTATCGAGCGTGTTGGCGTAAGTGATTGGAGGTCGTGATTTGCGAGAGGACATTTTAGCTTCCATTAAACAAAAGACCCCGCAACTGGTAGGTCGCGGGGCAAGAGAAAGAATTAATCTTTTAGTTTAGTTTCCGTTTGGCATGAGGCGAGAGCGCAGTTGAGCCGGGTCTTGAATGCCTTGCAGATAATCGCGCGACACTTCCCCAGAGCGATAACGGCTGATATCGACTAAATCATTTGCGATTTTTTGCCGTCCCTCTTGGGCAAGACGGCATGCCTCTGGTGAAGAAAGAGCACAGCCAACATCACCAAGCATCGTCATGAGGTTCCACCCGCCATGCGTTTTTGTCATGGCTTCCTGTTTCACATTCATAAGCGAGGCTTCCATTTGGTAAGCGACCTGCTGGATCATATTTGTGCGCTGATAAAGCATGTCATAAGCTTTGAGCGAGTCTTGGAGATTGGCCTGCACGATGGCGATATTTCTTTGAAACTCAAATTCAATGTCTTTTAGACCTTTTTGATATCGAAGCTCTACATCTTTCAAATCTGTTTGAAACAGGATTTCAGCATTGCGCTGCCCTTCGGCTCTGGCTTCCTCAATCATGAGTTCAGCTTCAGCTTTTGGGATGACCGTTTCACGGATCATGATTTTTTCAAAGTTTGAAGCGGCAAGCGCTCCGATACTGGATGGGTGATAATCTTGCGGAGCTGCGACTTCGGCGAGTAAGACTCCTGCTGTAATGACAGCGCTTGAAACGGACGCCGTGGCAATGACGCGAAGCCAGAGTGCAGGCTTTGCTCTTTGGCTTGAGACCGCAAGTTGAGGGTCACGCGCTGTAGATTGTAGAGGTGGGGTTTGGGATTGTTGTGTCATGTCCAAGTCTCCTTTTGTTGAGGACGCTTAGATAGTGATTGAAAGCGGCAGACCGCTTCCAATCCTTATGTAAGTAATCAGTGCGCAAACTTATGTTTGTTCATCTGCATTTGTTCTGCGCTGATATTCGACAATCGCTAGATAGGCGATAATCGGATAAAGTTTTGCAAGGGTAGTACGCCGCCCAGACACAAAGTTTTGAAGGTCGCGAGCTGTGACACCACCTCCGTAGATCAGTTTCCCGTCTTCCATCAAAACTCGGCCACGGTAAATGCTAAGTTTTCTCGCTATGAAAAACTGCAATTTATACATGCCAACATCAAGCTCTGCTTTTCTTCGTAGTAAAGCATCGCGGGCTTGCTCCCGCTGCTCAATCGTTATTTCGTAATCAATCAAAGAAATAATTATTTTATCAGGCATTTTTTTCTCCAAATTGGAGAACATCGATGTTCAGTTACATCGGTTAGCTAATCCGATGACATCCCGCAAAATGCGTTATGCCAGACAAAATTCACTGATGAGGGCAAGGTGGGTAAAGGTTGGAAAATAAAAAATGTATAAAATACATATAAATAGAGGGTGTGCAGAGGTGGTTTCTTACAATGATTGGTTTGAACGGTAGACCTCAATAACTTTACCACGAACGTAAAAAATTTGTAATTATGTCCAATAATGTGATATTATAACTTTTTTAATTAAAAAGACGCGTAGCGCACATCGAGGACAGAATGAATGAAAAGAGCTTTTTAGGAATTGATACTATTGAAAATGGATTCCATCGAGATTGGGGCGTTGATATGTCTGATTGGGAGACACCACGCTTACAACGCAAAACATGGTTTAACGAGAAGGGACAAGTCCATTGCAAAGATGGACCTGCAAGGCAATATTTTGACCATTCCTTTGAAACAAAGCCACTAATTATGGAAGAATGGTATATTGAAGGTAGGCGTCACCGGTTGGATGGACCAGCTACAACATTTTACCACGGAGAGCAGATAGGCTTTGAGGAGTGGTGGGTGAATGGAGCACTGCACAGAGACGGAGCTCCTGCAATACTAGAATACGATTCAGATAAGAATGTTGATCAGGAGTGGTGGTATCAAAATGGTTTGTTGCACAGAGAATATGGACCAGCAGAAACATCATATGACGGAGAAACTGGGTTTCCTCTTGTTGAACAGTGGTACTTTGAAGGCAGTTTACACAGGGTAAATAACCCAGCTGTTATAGAAAGAGATGACCGAAATGGAGCGGTTACCAGAGTAGAATACTGGACTCACGGAAGGAAAATTGACGCGCCTCAATCCCAATTCGGACCTAGTGTTCCATAGGAGCTAATACTTTTATCTTTGACACTCATGCCGGTGGGTTGCAAGAAAAAGCTATGAACTATGAAGACTATGTTTCTGATAAAGAATTTCTTTATGATCGCGTAAAGAATAACTACAAAAGCTACCCTCTTTTAAAGGAATTGGTCGCGCTTATACGAAACTGTCGAAAAGGTGATAACAGGGATCTTTATCGTGATGTATTTCCATTTGTCCAAGAATGGTCGTCGTTGAATGGAAAAAATAATCCACTTCCAAATTCTGTAGAGGTGGGTTTTAACAAACTCAAAAATTCTTTGACGCAAGTCCAAAATGGTGCGGCGCCTGGTTATATTCCTCCCCTGCTGGCGTGGCTTTGGTATCGACATGAGCAACATGCCAAAAGGTTTTACGATAAACATAAAATCCAACACCATCCTTACATTGGTCACCCTGACTTATCGGAGTGTCCGTTAGAAATTGCGGATAATTTTGAATATCGTAGCGGTTCACCGTCCGTTGAAACTTCTTCTACACAGATGCTCGACAAGCCAGCAACAACAGACGCTGAGAAAGAGGGCATCAAAAATATAACCATAAGCGAAGGTGAGAAAGAATCTAAGCGATCTTGGCAGAAATATATCCTTTTGGTGAGTATTGTTATCGCCACCATTATTTTCATTCTTTTGTTAAGAGGATTTGAAAGCTTTCAGTCTCATCAAGTTGTAGAGCGATCAGAATCTAAAGGAGCCAGTAGTCCCGTCGCTTCTGCATGGGGCGAAATTTCTAAAACTGATTGGTCGAACAAACATCTGAAGTATTTTTACAAATACATCCAATCTTCTGACCAAAGCGCCCTGCTTTCTGCGGCAGAAAACGGAAACTCCAATGCGATGACTTTATATGCAATTGGAAAGCACTCAGGACTAATTCTGCCCAGAGACCACGGGGTTGAACTCTCACAATTTTTGCGCCCTGCTTGTGAAGATGGGCATGGCAGAGCATGTTCTTTAATTGGCGTTCATTATCGAAGAGGATGGGGTGTAAAAAAGAGTGATGAACAAGCTGTTACTTATTTCGATAAAAGCTGCACTCTCGGAAATGGACTTGGATGTAATTATTTAGGTTCAAGGTACTTAATGGGAGAGGGCGTGCCTCAAGATATTGAAAAGGCATTGGCAATTTTCAAAGAGCAATGCGGTTTAGACACAAGCTCTTCTTGCTCCAACTTAGCATGGTTTTTTTATAAAAGTGGTCTGGTATCTCGTGACCTTGAAAAGGCTCAACATTATTATAACCGCTATTGTGACATTATACTTCCAGAAAGATGCAATTCTATCGAAACTGCATTTAGGGATCAGTGACACGTTTTGACCCTCTGTAACACCTCAGAGAAATTCGTAATTAGTAAATAAGGCAGAACGCAAGATGTAGTTAGTATTACAAAATAAATGTAATTTTATAACACTAACATCTTGAGAAGGGAGACGCTGCGCTCTCCCGTTCTATCCCTCTCGCCCATGGCGCAATTCAAACCCTGTTACAGAACTGGCGTTGCCAGATGAGCAGGGTGTTCTTGTGCCAATCAAACCGTATCGCCGTTTTACCACTCGCATTTCATGCAGAGCAAAGAGAGCCTTCGCGCTCCCTTATGCAATCCCATCGACAATTTCATTGAGACGCATCAGCGGGACATAAGGGCGTTCCTGCCCCTAAGAACCCAGACCATGTTCATGGAGACGCTTTCAGCGCGACAATGCTATTGAAGCCAACCGTACGCCGATTGTATGCCGCCAATGCTTTCGCCACTGGACACGATAAAGACAAGCAATCTATGAACCTCTTTCTTTTTACGGGGCTAATTTTTAGGGAGCGGCTTCCAAATCGCCTGATAAACGCCCTAATCCCTTACCCACCAATGCCGCGATTTCGCTAGGTCGATATGAGGCAGCTAATAAACAGTTTTCTTCGTCATTTAGGCCGTTCTCATAACCATCCCAACCTTCCGCTTTGACAATCTCAACCAAGTGATTAAGGCCATCAGTTAGGCGAGCATCAAGTTCATTACCGCCTTTTATCTGCGGGAACCATTCCGCAAAATCTGGACGCAAGGCCCGAATTACATCAAGTGTTGCACCGCCAAACCCCCCAGCAAGGTAAAGTGGTTGGCGGTTCTCAATCGAGAAAAGTACTTCTTCAACTATACCCGGCATTGCTCCTTGAAAGCCTGTTTTTTTCCCGCCAATGACAATTCTAGCTTCGGTATTGCTAGTCATATAAGTTCTCAATCCAGAAAGCGAGGCGGCGTGTTCTTCTTCGGAAAATTTTGGTTTAACCGGTTCATTGGGGTGCCTATCTAGAAGCAGTCCATCGGGGTCGAGAAAATGAATTTCGCCAAAGAGTCCTAAGTATTCCTTTTGTTCTTTGATTTCATCGGCACTCATTGAGCGATGAACTGTCCATGCTAAACATACTTTGAGTGGTCTATCTCGACGCCCATAGCGTTGAAGCTCTTCAATAAGAAAGTTTGTAATACCATTAGATTGAAGGTGCCCCCCGTAATAAATGCTTCCCTCCGCTATCACTACAGTGCGTGTTATTTCGCCTAACGTCATTCTAAAATGTGTGTCGAGTAAACCTAGTCTGGCTAAATCAGGGCTGTCCGATGCTGATATACCAAGACGCATCCCTCTTAGGGAGTCAGCTGGAAGAAGTTCCATGCGATCCTTACCATCATCCATCATCATCCTCCCCTAGTTGCTAGTTGCCGTGGCGTCATTATATCAATTTCGGATGTTAACTCCGTACTTCTTGCATAATTAATAAGAACCTCTCTTTCTTCTGGGCCGAGTGGTGGGTCTGGGTGTAATATTCTGATGCCTTCATTGGGCATAGGATTGCTCAGTAAGTAATCTTTGATCCAAATAAAAAGAGTGAGCAGCTCTGGCGCGTGAGGCGCCCACCATGCAACATCTAATTCGGGCCTATCCTGAGCGAGTTCCTTTTGTCGCATCCAAAGCGCTCTTTTTAAACATTCATCTACAAGAAGGTTTAGTGCTCTATACACGTCCTTTTCCTGCCACTGATTTTCTATCTTCCGCACAGCAACTCGAGGTACGTGATCCATTAAAAATGAGCCTCGTTCTTCTCCAGAACCAATCGCATCAACCATTATCAAAGGCATTCCGCTAACCTTAGCAATTGCTACTTCTCGTTGGCACCATTCACGGCTGGAATATAAATCGGTTCTTAGCGCTAGCATCGCACTTGTTCCAGACCTGGCTCTAAGTTCTGCCTCCCAATCAGAACCTGGCTGCAGGTCACTAGCATCGAAAAATTCATTCAGGCGAGTATTCCCAATAACTCTTCGTACCAATTCTATAAGTTCATCAACATCATCATTTTCATCAACTGAATGGTGTTTGGTATGACTGATGAAGGCTGTGAGCCTATCCATCTCGTCTGGAGAAACTAATTGAGCGATCCCTTGTGTAAGATCACGACACAACATACTCGAATTACTTTCCACTGTAGCATCATGGTTTCCCGAAGCTATATATTGATATTCTCGAAAGATTTGTCCTAGCGTGGTTTTGTTATTTGCACCTTTTGAGAATAAGTATGGAAAGATTCCATAAGTCTCAGGTGTTTGTGTCTGGACTTGTTGAACCGATGTTAAAAATCTATGCCAAGCAGAATTAGTATCTTCGACAGCTGCGGCCATTTCGGTTCCAATTAGCGGAACAATTGCAACAAATTGTGCTGGGCGAAGTCCGTTGGGAGCGTCAGTTTGTGTGGAGTAGATTGGTCGTGGGGCATCGTTATCAACTCCCCAGCCAGAGCTACGCAAGGATACTTGAATGCCTCCCCCGATCACTCCTGAAAAAGTTGGTCCGTGCATGAAATGATCAAAAATGATTTTTGCTAATTCATCACCGGACGCATCATCAGGATGCCAAACTATAAAAATTTCGAGTATTGGAGGAAGCATTAGCCAACTTTCAAAAGAAAACCTCTAAACCTAGTATTGAGTGAAACGTGGTTTAGTAATACTGTATAACATGATCAGGTTGTTATTTGGAAGTAGGTTGTAGGTGAGTAGCGAAACAAAAAATGTTTTTATTAGTCATGTTCACAAGGATGATGAGAAATTAGCCGTACTCAAAAGATTTCTCAAAATCAAAGGTATGGATATAAGAGATGCATCTATAACGTCTGACAAACCAAACAATGCCAAATCGCCTGAGTACATTAAATCTGCAATACTCACACCACAAATTAAATGGGCGAGCACGATGATTGTTTACATCTCTCCAGAAACGAAGGATAGCGATTGGGTGAATTGGGAAATCAAAAAGGCTCATGAATTAGGAAAAACTATAGTCGGGGTTTGGGAAAAAGGTGCGCACGGATGTGAGGTGCCTGCGGCGCTAGATGAGTACGGAAATGCTCTCGTTGCTTGGAACGCAGATAAAATAATTGGCGCTATAAATGGTGACTATGAAAAGTTTGAGCGTCAGGATGGTACCCCTTGCCAACCTCGACCGATTCACCGTCATCCGTGCGGGTAAATTGATGATGCCAACACTTCATAGTTACATAGTTGCTTATGACAGTGGGTTTGCTCCAAATCCTTTTCATGGATTTTGCACCTTAGCGACATGTAAGCCTGAAATTAGAAAGCATGCAGCCATTGGTGACTGGATTATTGGAACAGGAAGCAACCGAGTAGGAATTCGAAGAGGTGGATTTTTAGTTCATGCTATGCGGGTGACTGAAGCCATAACTTTCTCAGAATACTGGAATGACCCTCGGTTTGAAAAGAAAAAGCCAAACCTTTGTGCAAGCTATCGTATGGCATGTGGGGACAATATTTACTGTCCGAATGAAGTTGGTGGGTGGTCTCAAAAAAACTCTTACCATAGTAGCAGCGACGGCGAACCTGTGAAAAAGCACATAGATCGAGACACATCTGTAAATCGTGTTCTTATAAGTGACGATTTCATTTATTATGGGGCGGAAGGTCCTGAGTTTCCAAATAATTTGAAAGCCGCGGGTCTTGTCTTGGCGGGTAGAGGGCGAAAGAAAATTACAGCAGAACCTGTGATTAGGTGCTTCGAAAAATGGTTGTCTGAACTCAACGATATTGGATATCAAGGACGACCTTTTGATATGCTAGAAGAAGCAAGGAACAGAAAATGACTGTGTCGGACAACTCCATGAACATTCTTCTTTCCGATTATGAGATCGCTGTCGCTCCAACTGATCGATTTAAAAAATCAGATATCACGCCAATTTTATTCGGTTTATTTGGCGAAGTTGGCAGCGTTATGAGCGCGTCTAAGAAGCGACAGCGTGAAGAGAGCGCTTTTGCAGGCTACATGCGCGATGTCGAAGAAGAGTTCGGCGACACACTCTGGTATGTCTCGGCTTTATGTAGGCGGTTCGAAATTGACCTTTCAAAACTTTTCTTAGAAGCGATAAATGGCAGCGGATACACACTAAGCGTCATAGCTAATGACGATCCCGGCAGTCCTGTTGCTAAGGCTGTAACTAAGGCCGACCTAGCACCACTAGACATCCTACTTCTTCGCCTTGGCAAGCAGTCAGCTAATCTTTTGAGTCTTGGAGACAATCCAACAAACGCAAAATCCCATTTGCTCGATTTTGTGAAGCTTTACATTGATGCGGTGCAAGCTTCAAAAGTGTCTTTTGCGGCAATAGTTAGAGGGAACATTGTTAAGGTACGCGGTAGATTTCTTAAACCATCTATTGAGAGTCTCCCAGATTTCGATTTGAATTTCTCAGAGGAAGAGCAATTGCCTCGAAAATTTAGAATTGAGATTACCCAAAGAGCTAATAGTAGAAGTTACTTAAGATGGAAAGGCGTGTTTATTGGCGACCCATTATCTGATAATATTGGCGATCCGGATGGTTACCGTTTTCATGATGTGTTCCACTTTGCTAATGCTGCAGTTCTTCACTGGTCACCAACGTTCCGTGCATTAATCAAGCACAAGCGCAAGAGCGATAAGGATGTAGATGAGGCTCAGGATAGTGGTCGAGCTATTGTAATTGAAGAGGGACTAACTGCCTATATATTCTCTTATGCTAAGACCCTAAATTTGTTTGAGGGGCAGACTTCAGTCTCATTCGATTTGCTAAAAGCCGTTGAAAACTTTGTGCGAGGATATGAGGTGGAGGATTGCCCCCTTCATCTCTGGGAAAGTGCGATACTGCAGGGATACGATGTGTTCCGTAAGGTTCATGAACACAATGGGGGGGTTATTATTGGGGATAGAGAAAAGCGAACTCTTTCTTTTGAGCCAGTGGAGGCAAAAGAAGTATGAATGCTTTAGATATTCTAGAATCCATCCAACGCATGGAGTTCAAAAATACCTTTAATCCATATTTTGATCGGTGTCCTGTTCATGACTCTGACGAAGCTCCTGAATTGAGAAGATGGTATCTTTCAGAAATGTTGGATCGTGCGTCCGAATTAGAGGTGGACGCAATATGGGTAGGACGGGACCTAGGTTATCGCGGAGGCAGAAGGACGGGGCTAGCCCTAACGGATGATGTTCATTTTTCAGATCATCTTAGCCGCTGGGGGCTCGAGCCTAAACAGCTAACATGCGGCGCACCCGTTAAAGAACGAACAGCGACTGTAATCTGGGAAGTTCTTCAGAAAGTAAGTTCTCCTATTTTTCTTTGGAATGTCTTTCCTCTTCATCCTTTTGAAGGGGGGAAACCATTTTCAAATAGAGCACACAATGCAAAAGAAAGGGATGCTGGAGTTGATATATTAATGAGCATTATTGAGCTTGTGAAGCCAACTCAGGTGATTGCGATAGGTAATGATGCATTTAACGCACTTAGCAGTAAAGTTCCTGAAGAGAAATTACATAAAGTAAGGCACCCGAGTTATGGCGGTCAAACTGATTTTTTATTAAAAATGAAGGAAATATACGGCGAAACAATAAATGAATATACTTTAGATTTATTCTCAGAAAGTTGACCTTCTCTAAGGCGACTCAATAAAATTTGGACATGTGAGCTACCTTGACGTTATCGACGGCGTACTTGCGACCAACTTCCCTGAATTCAGTTGTAAATTTTGTATTGTCCATCTCTCTAAAGATTTTTGTTGATATGTGGCTTTTCCCTAACTCCGTTAAACCATTTGAGCTTAAATCAGGGTTATAACGAATGTAGCTAAACCGTTTACCAGTATCTGTATCTTCAGAAATTGGAATGCCGTCTTGATCTCGCGGAATCATATCTCCCAACTCACGGTCAACGGAAGCGCCATACAGACATCGACCTAAGAAGCGGCAGTTTATATCTTGTTCGGCCGACAACGTAGAAATCATCTCTGTTGGTATCATAGCCGCATTCTTAAAAAACAGTCTACCTCGTCGCGAGATAGATGAATCGCCTCGAGGAACATTCCCTGTTCCTATCGACACAAGAAGTAGGTTTTGTTCACCCTCTCGCCATGAGAGATTTTCTTTGTGCATTGATACCGTTCTGTAAAGAGCTAGAGCGGGATTGTTGTGTGCCGATACTCCGCCGTCCACAAAATAGAAACTTGCATTATCTCTATTTTGAGCATTCACGTTGATCTCTTCAGGTGAAAAGAAACTAGGAGCTGCTGTACTTGCTCTAACGAGTTGCCACAGCGGTAGATTCAAGTTGCAGAATTTATGAGCCTTTTCATTGTATTTTGAATGGGGATTGTTGCTAATAAGCCATGTAGAGTTGGTTGACGCATTCTGTAGAACGACCAGTAATAAGCAAGTAAGTTCGTCACTTCCAAGGAGTTTGTTTTCTGTGACGTCTTGTAAAATCTTCTGTAAATTCTTTTCGTTATATTTCGATCTGAACCGTTTGAACCAAACATTTTTACTGAACATTTCGTCGCCAAAATCAATATAAAACTCGATAATTTCATCAACGGTCATGCCCAAGGCGAGCCCTGTCGCAATTATTGACCCAGTGCTATTGCCAGCGATGAAATCAAAAAACATTCCTAATCGAAATTTTGCGCCTTTCCCCGTAGCAAGAGAAAGTTCTGTCTCTAGTTTTTTCAATATTTCAAGGGTGATCAAGCCAAGCATGCCCCCACCATCTAAAGAGAGTAGTCTTCTGCTTTGTTTTTTATCATGATGTATCATGGGGTGAATCTTTTCTTTTTAATGGCATGGCTTCGCTCAACCAACATAGCTTTGTTGCTTTGGAAAGAACAGAGTTGACTTGGCTTGTCCGAGCGCGATTTCGTAAACCGAGCCTGTAGTTTTAACAAGGAGGCTTTAATCCTTGACGTTTTAGGAGCAATCTCCCTTTAAGCGCATTTCAAGTAAAATTGGCATGGTTGAGGCTCGCGTTGTTGCAGCAGCACCAAAACCAAGCCAATTTTAAAATCTATTTGAACACCCCGTTCTCGCCAAAGGGCAAGAAAGACTTTCGAGTACTTGACATTGGAACAAGTAAAGAACATTTTTATTTGGGCTGCATATTTTCTGAATCAAAAATTTGAGATTAAAATGTCACTTTCAACAGCGCGATCAAATATTGCTCGAACACAAAAGTCTATTGCTGATTTGCGTGCGAAAGATGCCGCAGAGTCAAAAAAAGAAGCTGATTTAAACAGTAAAATTAACCGAGCTTCTGAATCCGCATCGCGGTCCAGTAGTAGTTCAATCATACAATCTAAATTTAAAGAAATTGAACGTTATCAAAAAGCCCTAGCGGCATGCGCTAAGAAACGTGCCGAGTACGCTAAGCAAATGGCATCCAAAACTAATGAGCTTAATAGAAATAATACATCTCTGGAGCGCGAGGAAAAAAGCCAGAGAGACAACCAGGCTAAGCAAGCTAAGAAAGTTCAAGATGATTTAGAAAGACGGCAGAAATCTTTTGAACGCGGGTTATCAAGACGATTAAGTATTGCCGCTCAGATTACAGAAACACCTATTTCAAACATAGAGGAAACGTTTGATGTTTTCATCAGCCATGCATCTGAAGATAAAGAATCGTTTGTAAAAGGGTTAGCTGACGCCCTTGCAGAAGCGGGAATCAAAGTTTGGTATGACGAATTTTCTCTAACTTGGGGTGATAGCCTCAGGAAAGAAATTGATAGAGGATTGTCTAACTCAAGGTTTGGAATTGTTGTTTTGTCAGAGAGTTTTTTCTCAAAGTCTTGGCCTCAAACAGAGTTGGACGGATTGGTGTCTTTGGAGATGTCAGGTGCATCGAGAATACTACCGATATGGCATAAAATCACTAAGGATGAACTGACTCAGCATAGCCCAACCTTAGCAGGTCGTTTAGCTTTGAATTCTTCAATACATTCAGTCGAAGAGATCGTGGAGAAATTAAAAAAATTATGCGGAAGCGACTAAATTTTTTAGATGTAAATACCTCAAGGTCTCAATCTGCTATATTTCCTTTAATTTACGAGTGTTATAAAAAACACAATGTTTTGTATTTGAACGATACATACGCGCCGTACAGCAAGCCTTGAAAAACATCTATATCGGAGTTTGTTAGCTAGAAACATTTTCTGTCGAAAAAATTACCGTTCTAGACCATTTCTTACGATTTTATTTAATCTTTTGATTTCTGCTCCTAAAGCCTTGTATGATTGATTTGGCGTTTTCAATTGCTTTGACATACGCTCAGTCAGTTCGCGTTTCTGTCTAAGGTGTTTAAAAATTAAGGTGTCGCGTTGCTTTTGATCGCGCAGAACACCCTGATATGCTTGAAATTCATTTTCACGTTTGGTTTTACTGTAAGCGCCAATGATACGGTCAAACAATCCTCTAAGTCCTTTATTGAACCGTTCTTGTCTTGTCTTACTTTCAGCAATCGAGCGTTTCTCTTGCATAAATTTTTGTTCAGAGCGTTGCTTTTTATGCATACGCGTGAGTTGCGATCGCATCCGCAAATAGGAGCTATCTAGTTTTTCGATCTTGTCTGATTGTTCGTTATAAAGTTTTTTGAGATTTGGGATTATCTCTGTCGCTAGTTGCGCTTGAGCCTGTTCAACGGACGGTAGCTCTTTTCTATCTCCAAGCTTTTGCTTTAGGTTTATGGTTTTGACGTTTGCATATCGGCTTAGGGAGTACACTTCCCCGTTCATATCGGTTGCCACATAGCCGCGACTATCTCCACGCGCCAGTCTATAGCCGTATCCATTAAGCGAATTCTCAAAGGCGGGCTTTGAATCAGACTGTTTCCAACATGATTGGAGAATAGCTTTAATCTCACGGGGGTCTTTGCCCTGTCTCTTGGCTTGTTGCCATTCTTCGAGCGTAAAGTTCTTAGGATCGCGCAAGTGCGGACTGAGAAAGCCTTTAGGCAGTTCCCATCCTTTTTCGAGAAAGATGTCCTTTGCCAAGGCGTTAAGTTTTCTTTTTGGAAATGAGAGCGCGATAGCTTTCATTTTTTCGGTGTCAACACGGCTCCAAACAACATGACAGTGGCGTCTATCTTCTTTCTCATGAAAGACGATGGCGCGAGGTTGTCCTGCAAGTCCAAGCGTTTCTTCGACGCGAGCAATAGTGATTTCAAAATCTTTCGTTTCCACATTCTCCTTTGCAGGAGGGTTGAGGCTTAGCGAGTAAAGGTATTTCTGGCACTTGGTACCGCGGGAGAAGGCTTCCGCTTCCTTAAAAGCACCATGTAGATCATCACAGGCAAAACCTGATACGTCATGCACTGTAACATGTTCATTTTCTGAGCTAAGGAGGTGCCGGGCTAGGTTTTGACCGTTGCCCCTAGAATGACCGATCATAATCATGTGTCATCCTCCTTGAGGCCAAGAGCCTTAATCAAGGTCAGGCGGATGTAAGCGATATTGTAAGCGGCTTCCAAGATTGCAGCTTCTGTAACTGCGGGAAGGGCAAGCGTACCTGTATTGATAGCTTTCGCGATTTGGTTGACATTGTTGGGAAGTTTCGATTTCCCTAGTGCGCCCAAGACTTTACAAAGCGCTTCGTAATCTTTCACTGGGCGTTTGCCACGAGTGCGGTGGCGTTCAGCAGTTTTACCCACGCAACGGGAGCGCACATAAGCACTTAGTGTCAAATCTCCTGCCTTACGTTCCAGTTCAGCACGTTCATTATCCGTGAAGCGCACACAGATTGGCTTTGGGTAAACCTTTTTGGGTTTTCTTGCAGATGCTGTTTTAAAGTCTTTTTGAGCTACACCCGTCATGGCTTTTGCTCAATTGGTTTGGTGATATCAGAATGCTTGAGTTGGGTGTTCCAGTCCTCTAAAGTCTCAAAAAGCGCGTTCGAAGTTTCCCCTTCGAGGTGCGCCATTTCTTTTCTATTCTGAGCAATGTGATGAATTGATTTGCGTAAGTTAATGCTCCGGGAGTCCTATAAAGGCCGCGCGCGATACACTCCGTCTAATGTCTCAAAGATAGAGCGGGACCACGCCAGTGATCCGAATTTCGCGTCTTGTTTCAGACAGAATATTTAAGAGCTCCACCTCCGCAGACAGCTCAGCGGACGTGTTCCTTATGAGGAGGCCTTGTGGAGCCGTTGATTTGTTGAGGAGACTTTCTGAGTTAAACACCAGAATGCCTCCTCAAAACTATTTAGGCTCTTCCCTGTGAATTTTTTTGAAGACGCGTTTTTTGAAAACCCATTTGCCGTCTATTTTTACGCATTCATCTTCATAGTAACCGCGATCTCTCGTTGTGCGCCCATCCGCATCGTCAAATACTTCCGAGGTGTAGCAGCGAACTTCAGCGGTATTACCGTTAACGACGATATGGCCTGGCGTTGAAACGAATATCACCCCGGGATACTGGGCCATTGCACCGACCCACATATCGACGATCGCTTTGCGGCCGATTACATCGGGAAATTCAGGGTAGTCGGGCAAACTCCAGCTGGAGTCTTCGGCCCAACAAGCGCTCCATTCCTCGGCATTGTTTCGGCAGACGGCATCAGAATAAACGTCCAATAATTCGCGAATGGCTAGTCTATCTTCAAAAGGTCCTGAAAAGCTCATCGTCTCTCTCCTATAAATTTAAAACCCTGACGCAGAGGCGATTTCTGCGACATAGGCTTCGTCGGGAATCTCCACTTCGACCCAACCGTCTTCAATCCTGGAGTTGAAGGTTTTTACCGGAGGGTATTGGCCACCGATATTCTCTCCGTTCTCAAGTTTGAACCGGGCGCCGTGGAGCGGGCACATTATCGTGCCGCGTCTTATTCTGCCGCCTTCCAATTCAGAATTTTGGTGGCTGCACATATTCATCAGGGCAAATACTTTTTCGTTGGAGTAGATCAGCAACACTGGCCAATCATTGAGCTTCATGCAGGCGGATTTACGATCTACTAGATCGTCAAACGCGACCGCTTTAATAAATGATTGGCCCATATCCCCTGACTGTTTTTAAGTTCTTGTAGAGTGTCTTTCGTCACATAATTGGGCGCGCCCCATATGTGTAGCTATTAGATTGATTAGCTCGTTCGGGCCGCGCGGTTCCGTATAGTAAATTAAAGGCGATGCCAGAAGCGCCTGAAATCAACGTAGATCATAGGGGATGCCAGTGAGCGGTCGCTTAGCAGGTAAAACAGCCATCATAATCGGAGCGTCTAACCCCGATAGTATGGGCGCGGTAACCGCAATGCGTTTTGCACAGGAAGGCGCAAATCTGATTCTTGCAGCGCGGCGTGAGGCAGACCTTAAAACTGTTGCGGAAAGTAACTCAGCGCTTGCGATGACCGCCGATGTCACTGATGAAGAGAGCTTGGCGGCCCTCGCGGATCGGGCAATTGCTGAATTCGGGAGCGTTGATATAGCGGTAAACTATGCCGGGACAGAGGTTAGCGGTCCGATTAGCGAAATCACGCCGGAGGATTTGCGACGGTCTTCAGATGTACATTTCATGGGGCCAATCCTGTTTTTTAAACAGATGGCAGAGCGCATGTCTTCTGGAGAAACGCCTGGCGGCTCTCTGATTACGGCCTCTAGCATGACGGCGATCCTGGCTCCGCCCGGTTACGCGGGTTACGCTGGTGCGAAAAGCGGCGCGGATCATGCCGTGAAGATCGCCGCCGTTGAATATGGTCCAAAAAACATCCGGGTGAATGCGATCGCGCCCGGCTTCACCAAAACGACAATGACGGAGCAAGCTTTTGAAATGGAGAGCCTCGCACAGGCTTTTCTGAACGAAACGCCGCTTGGCCGCGCCCCCACCACACAAGACATTGCGAACGCCGCCCTGTGGCTTGCTTCGGACGAGGCATTCGTCACGGGTCAAATCATTGACGTTACGGGGGGGCAAACACTGCGGCGCATACCAACGCCGCAAGAGATGGGATTTTAAAGAGAAAGACGTTATGAAGAATATAGATTCATTTCCCGGAGGATATCACCCGGACTACGATCCCCCTGTCCGCGGCGATAACATCACCGCAGAGCGATATTTTTCCAAAGAATGGATGCAAAAAGAATGGGATCACCTCTGGACCAAGATTTGGCATGTTGGAGGACATATCTCCGACGTTGAAGAGCCGGGCGATTGGGTTCGTCACAATATCATGAACGAGTCGGTGATTATGATCCGCCAAGAGGATGGTAGCATCAAAGCCTTTTATAATGCCTGTCAGCATCGCGGAAACCGACTGGTGTTTTCTGATATTGGAGGCGGAGAAACAATCACTTGCTCTTACCACGGTTGGAAGTGGGGCAAAGACGGCGTCCTGAAACAAGCACAAAATGCTGAAGATGTCGTCGGAGGCAATCCATGCGGGAAACTTAAACTCGTGGAACTTCAATGCGAAATCTGGGCCGGCTTTATATGGTATAATATGGACCCAGAGGCTAAGCCTCTTCTCGAATGGCTAGATCCCTTGCCGGAAATGTTGGCAGGATATCAGATGGAGACTCAAACCCGGACACTTTACCTGACGACTGAGGCCCCGTGTAACTGGAAAGTAATAAGAGATAACTTTAACGAATCCTATCATTTGCCGACTTTGCATCCTGAACTCGCGACATTTGTTGAGGATGACTATAAAAACACCCATTTCCAGAGCTATCAGAGCGGACACAATGTCATGGTCATGAAGGGTCATCAGCCCTCCACGAGGGAGATACCGCAGGAATTTTGTGAGCCTCCGCTGGATGTTGTTCTTGAATATTGGGGGCTGGACCCAAAAGACTTTGAGAAAAGACCTGCTGATGCGCGTATCGCAATTCAAAAAGCCAAGAGAGAGACAGGAGCTGAAAAAGGCTATACTTTTTTCGAAACGCTCAATGACGCTCAATTGACAGATTATTATCACTGTACTCTCTGGCCGAATTTTACTTTGACCCTAAGTGCCGACGGATTCCAGGTGCTGCGAAGCGAGCCCCACCCGACAGATCCTGAAAAATGTATTTTTGACCATTGGTTCTTCAATCCAGAAGTTGAAGGCCGCGATGTGGTTGAGACACCTTGTGGACCGAAGCCCTTTGAAGACGCCGAACATGAGACTATTGTCTATGGTGAAAAGTCATTGGGTTTTGTCGCGGATCAAGACTTATCTGTGGGCTCTAGTCAGCAGCAAGGATTACACTCCAGAGGCTATACAGGTGGCGTTCTTACTGGCCAGGAAAAACGAATTCAACGTTTTCATGAACTCCTAAATGATGCTGTCGGCGTTGGACCCACATAGCTATGGCCTTGAACGAAAATAAAATGGTTCGTCTGGTGAAGCGGCCGGACGGAGCGCCTGACTCGAGCTGTTTTGAAGTCATAAGCGGTTCGGTCCCAGAGCCGGGCGAGGGCGAATTCCTGCTCGAAAATTTGATTTTTTCCATGGATGCCGGTGTTCGAGGCTTCATGGACGAAGCTGCAACGTTTGAGGGGTATATGCCTCAAATTCCGCTAGGCGAAACCGTATTCGGCATGACCCTCGGAAAGGTTCTTAAATCCAATAACCCGTCCGTCAAAGTCGGTGATTATATGAGAGGAATGGCAAAGTGGGAGAATTACTCCATTTTGAATGATGCTATTGGACTCGAAAAAGTAGAACCAAAGCAAGGTGTACCGCTGCAACATTATATGGGAGCGCTAGGCCCTGTGGGACTTACTGCGTGGGTCGGAATGTGCAAAATCGGCGGGGTAAAAAAAGGCGACACTGTAGTGGTTAATGCTGCGGCGGGAGCGACGGGCGGATTAGCGGGGCAAATCGCCAAACTTCGCGGAGCGCGCGTTATTGGCTTGACGAGCACTAAAGCGAAAATCGAGCGCCTTTATGAACTAGGATATGATGAGGCAATTAATTACAAAACGGTCAATGACCTAGGCTCTGCAATTGCCGAAAAATGCCCTGACGGTGTGAATGTGTTTTTCGATAATGTCGGCGGCGAAATGCTTGAAAGCATTTTACCCGTAATGGCGGAAAATGGCTGCGTTGTATGTTGCGGTATGATTGCGGATTATAACAATAGTGACGCTCCTTATGGGGTTAAGAGCCTCTGGAATATTGTTCTGAAACGTTTAAAATTGCAGGGCTTTCTACTTTTTGATCATTTCGACGTCATACCTAAAGCTCAGTCGGAGTTGAACGACTGGGCCGCATCTGGAGAGCTAAAGATATTTGATAATATTTACGACGGCGTAGCAGAAATACCGACCGCCTTTATTGATCTCATGACCGGGAAGACTATGGGAAAAACCTTGGTGAAAGCGTAATTATGGCAGATTCAACAATCTTAATCACGGGCGGCGCGTCAGGTATCGGCGCGGCCATTGTGCGGACGGCATTTGCAGAGTTTGAGAACGTATTTTTCTCAGATATTCAGGACGATTTGGGAGAAAAGCTCGCAGTAGAAACAGGAGCCACATATTTAAATCAGGATGTTTCGAACGAAAAACGCTGGAAAGAGGTCATGGCGGAAATTGTTAGCGCAACCGGCCGTCTTGATGCCTTAATAAACAATGCCGGTATTTTCCTGGGCGGATGTATCGAAGATACAGAAATGGATCTTTGGATGAAGATGATCGCCGTAAACCAAACGGGGACTATGCTTGGATGCCGTGAAGCTATTTCCGTGATGAAAGAAAATCCCGGTGGCCCCAAAGGATCCATCGTAAATATGTCGTCGATTACAGGTTTTATCGGCCTGGCGAATGGCGCGGCTTACGGAGCAACCAAAGGTGCGGTTCGGTTACTATCCAAATCAATCGCGGTCCACTGCGCGAAAGAATATAAGGACATTCGGTGCAATTCAGTTCACCCCGGTGCGATTGATACCCCAATGAATCAAGCAGCCTTTGAGGCCTCAGGGGATGCCGCCGGCACAAGAGCATTCTTTGAAACATTACAACCAATTGGCCGTATGGGCACATCGGAAGAAATTGCCAATGGGGTTATGTTTCTAGCCTCTGATAAATCCAGTTTTGTGACTGGTACAGAATTGTTAATTGATGGCGGTTGGCTAGCGGCCTCCGGCCCTCTTTAGGGGCTTCTGAAATAATATGACCGGACGTCTCACGGGAAAAATAGCACTAATATCTGGCGGGGCGAGTGGTATCGGCGCCGCGACCGCTAGGTTATTCGTGGAAGAAGGCGCACGATTGGTCGTGGGTGATATTAATATCGAAAAAGGGCGGAGTGTGGTTAACAAGCTCGGGGACGCAGCGAGTTTTGTTGAGCTTGACGTAACCTCCCCAGATAGTTGGGAAGAGGCCGTAAAGGCAACCAAAAACACATTTGGCGGTATTACCACGTTGATAAACTCAGCCGGGGTCAGCATTCCGGGAAGTATCGAAGACATATCTTTAGACGACTTTAGAAAAACGATCTCCATCAACTTGGAGGGGACTTTTTTAGGCACGCAGGCGGGTGTTAGGGCGCTTAAAACTGTGAAGGGGGCCGCCATCGTGAATGTCGCCTCTACTTTAGGGCACCGCGGCGGCGCCTTCATTCCCGCCTATTGCGCCTCCAAGGGGGGCGTGCGGATGTTCACACGTTCCGTAGCTCTGCACTGCGCAGAGAATCAATATGATATTCGCGTCAACACGGTCTCCCCGGGGGCAATACATACAGAAATGGTTGAGGCTTATATTGACGCCGGGGTTAAAGCAGGCTCCACAGCCGAAGACGTTATAAAGGGTTTCGCGGACGGCCATCCCATGAAGCGGCTTGGTAGCCCGGACGAACCTGCCAATGCGATTGTTTTCTTGGCATCGGACGAAGCCAGTTATTCGACTGGAATTGATATTCCTGTAGACGGAGGTTACCTCGCCTAATGGCCCGAATTGCTTTTGATATGGACGATGTCATCACCGACACTTACGCCGCTCAGAGAAAATGGCTGGAAACGACCTATCCGGAGACGACCAAGTTCGCAGACGGACGGAAATTTGAAACTTTTCTATCAGATGTACAGCACAATCACTTTTGGGAGATGCTTGGCGAAGGAGAATTTTTCGGCGAGATCCAACCCATGGAGGGCGCTGTCGAAACACTCAGGGAGCTCAATCGCCGACATGAGCTTTTTATTGTCACAGCTGCCACATTATTCCCCAAGTCATGTATTCACAAATATAACTGGGTCCAGCGGCATCTACCGTTTTTCAATGCGGACAATATTGTTTTTTGTGCAAATAAAAGCGTCGTAAATGTTGATTATTTGATTGATGATCATGCGGAAAACTTTGTGGGCCTGGAAGGGCAGGGGCTGTTGTTTGACGCCGTTCACAATAGAGATTCCCCCTATCCTGATAGGATAGAAAGCTGGGCAGCTGTTAGGAATTATAAATTTTAAATTTTAAACTAATTAACGCCGCGATTCATTTCGCCCCAATGCGTCGCCCGCAATTCCCGCTTTAAAATCTTGCCGGAGGCATTGCGCGGTAGGGCTGTCAGAAACTCAACCCTTTTTGGGCATTTGAACTTAGCGATTTTGGATCGGCAATTTTCGATTATTTGCTCTGATGTTGTCGACGCATTATCCTTGAGGACAATGTAAGCCATGACAGCTTCGCCCCATTTTTCGTCCGGCACGCCGATAACGGCAACCTGCTGAACCAATGGGTCCTCAAGCAGGGCGATTTCGACCTCGGCCGAATAGATATTTTCGCCGCCGGAAACAATCATGTCTTTAATCCGGTCCTGTATATAGAGATAGCCTTCGTCGTCTAAGAAACCCGCATCGCCCGAGCGTAACCAGCCCCCTTCAAAGAAGGTTTGCTTCGTTGCTTCTTCATTCTTCCAATATCCGCTCATATTGCTTGCGGATCGGATCACGATTTCCCCGGTTTCACCAACCGCGCAGTCCTGCCCTTCGGGATCGGTAATTCGAAGCTCAACGCCATTTAGAGGTTTGCCGACAGACTTCATTTTCGGGTTTTCTGGAATAGTGTGGTCTTCGGGCGAAAGCGCGACGCAAGTCCCGCATGTTTCTGTCATCCCATATTTCTGAACGAATTCACATCCAAACACGTCTATACATGCTTTCATCAATTCCAACGGAATAGGCGATGCGCCATATTGGATATAATTGAGCTTGGAAAAATCAGTATCGTTTACGCGGGGGTCATCAAGAATGATTTGGAGTGCGGAAGGCACAATAAATTGTTTCGAGATATCGTATTTTACCATGATATCCAATTGTGCGCCGGCATCAAAAGTAGGCATTATCACCCCCGTTGCTCCGGCGTAAAGAATTGTCAGGCCGAAGCTGGTGCCGCCAATATGGAAACAGGGCATGGATACCAAGCCGACGTCGTTACTTGTCCAGCGGTTCCAAGCCGGGCTTTCAGGATCTAAATCACGGCGTCTGTTACTGAGCATGGCCGCATTGGACATCCTCACACCTTTTGGTCGTCCTGTCGTTCCGGAGGTATAAAGCTGCAGCACATCGTCTTGATCTAAGCGGTCTGTGTTCACTTCCTTGCTGGGGTATTGATCCCGCCACTCGTCATAAGAATCCAGCGCTATTATCGTCAAATCCGAATGGGCCTTCGCTATTCGATTGGCCTTCTCGATATATTCTGGACCCACAAACAAAATTCGTGTTTCAGAGTTCGATAAGATATAGGCAATTTCAGCTTCGGATAAGCGCCAGTTGATAGGGCATGTTACCCCTCCGGCTTTTGATGTACCTATCAATAGTTCATAATAAGCGACGGTGTTTTTACCGAGGTAACACACACGTTCATCGGGTTTCAGATCTAAGGCGAGCAAGCCATTCGCTAATTGATTAGTGTGGGCATTAAATGCCTCAAAACTTAGAGGGTGATCCTCGTAAATGTAGAGTGTTTTTTCAGGATTTATCTGGGCTTGAATCCGAGCTAAATCCCCTAGCGTCACCGCGCTTTCAACAGTCCTCATGGGAGCCAATCTTCCATAAATGTCAGGGTTTCTTTCAGAGTGCTTTTACCCATCTCTTTTTTCATCTCAGGATACTTTTTGTGAGCTTTTAGAAAAGCAATCCCTTCATCGGGAGAAACGCCAACATCCCAAACATTCGTGAGCTGCAATGGGTTGTCGCGGTTCAGCATGGAGACGACGAGCGTCCAGCCGGCTTCCTTCATAATCGGGATGTAATACTGGGATATCACGCGAGAGAGACGGTCACGCTCTCCCTCGCGAATATCGATTTCGGCTTTTATATACATTGAACGGGTTTAGAATTGGACCCGTTTCGTATAGCCACCATCAATGATAATATTGGTGCCTGTCGTATAGCTGGATGCAGAACTTGCCAGGAAGACCACAGTCTTTGCGATTTCGTCCGGCGACCCAAAACGCCCCAAAGCCATAATTTCAGCCTGGCTGTCATAGAATTCTGGTTTCGCTTCTTTCACTTTTGACCAGTTTCCGCCGGGATAAGAAATGGGCCCTGGTGAAACCATATTCACGCGAATGCCCTTTGGTCCCAAGGATTGGGACAATTGCTTACCGTAAGTGATAAGGGCCGCTTTCAGAGCGTTGAAAGCCTGAGGTCGAATAAAGGTCTCAACTGCCGCCGTTGAGGACATGAAAATGACGGAGCCTTCTCCTGATTTTTCTAGGAAAGGGGTGAGCGTTTCGATGGAGGTGACAGCGCCTTTAATATCAAGGTTGTAAGTCATATCCCAATCACCGGACCCCCCGGCACCTGAGGATGACATGTTGTGAACAAAAATATCACAGCCGCCCAGCTCGTCGGCTGCTTTAGTGAGCCAAGCGCTGTAGGCGTCCATGTCGCTAACTTCGAAAGCTTCCGCGAACACTTTTCCGCCGTGGACTTTCAACTCATTCTCAGCGGCTTTAACTTGTTCCTCATTCCGAGAGAAAAAAGCGACATCTGCTCCTTCCTTGGCGAAATGCTCCAACGCGGCGCGACCGAGACCTCGGCTGCCACCGGTTAAGATTACCTTCTTGCCTTTTAAGCCCAAATCCATGTCGCTCTCCTGAAATTTATTCTCTATAAATTGAAAGACATTATATGCCATTTATAAGGGTTTAGGAAAACCTATCTATAAAGGTGGGCTTGGTTCAGCGTGAATTTGGAATATGTTTAAGTACGTTGAAAAGAAATATTACAGTTTGATCTGAGACCGGATAAAATGGATAAAAGTAAGCTAAGTACGCGGCCGGACCTTACCTATGAGGATATCATTTCGGCAGATAAATCTGGCGCGCCGGAATTTTTGCGGCATGCGGCGAAGATAGAGGCGGAACTAGAGCCTGTTTCAGTCGAGCGTTACTGGTCCCGTGATTATTTCGAGAAAGAAAACAAGTATCTTTGGACGCGCACGTGGCAGATGGCATGTATGCTCCAAGACATTCCCAAAGTTGGCGATTGTTTCCTTTATGAAATTTCGGATAAATCTCTAATCATCACTCAAACTGAAAATGGCGTGAAAGCGTTTTTTAATTCCTGTCTCCATCGCGGGCGCAAATTAATTACGGGCCATTGCAATAAAACAAAATTTGTCTGTCCGTTTCACGCAATCGCATGGAGCAATACTGGCGAATTGGTAAATAACCCAATTGCTTGGGATATGCCGCAATGGAACTCAGAGAACTCACAACTGCCGCAAGCAAAAGTTGCTGTTTGGGGCGGGTTTGTTTTTATTAATATGGATCAAGACGCGCCGGAATTTGAAGACTGGGCGGCGCCAATGATTGCTCATTTCGAGCCTTATGATTGGGATAATCGCTATTGCGAGTTCTGGTTTGAAAAACATGTTCGTGCAAATTGGAAGACCACGGCTGAACCCTTTATGGAAAGCCACCATTCTCAAACGACGCACCCGCAACTATTGCCTTCGATCGCAGATATTAATTCCCAGTATGACTCGTTAAATAATTATATTTCTAGACATATTTCTGCCGGAGCCACCGCGTCTCCCTCGCTAGATCCGCCCTTGACTGATGTAGAGCAACTCGCGCTTATGCAGAAACGCGGAGACTCGCGCACGGACGGAGTGGACATTGATGCTTTGCCTGCTGATTTTCGTACGCGAAGCTTATTGGCAGACAATACGAGAGCGCGCTTATCGGCTGAAACAGGCTATGATCATAGCGGGGCCAAGGACGCAGAAGTCCTAGATTACCTCCTTTACGGTATTTTTCCGAACATGGCGTTCTGGGCGGGGTATGGACCGAAACTGGTATATAGATGGCGTCCCGAACCCGGAAATCCCGAAGGCTCTATAATGGACGTGATGTGGATGGTGCCTCTTCCGAAAGGTGCTGAGAGACCTCCGCGAACTCAAAAAACTGTGTTGGGTTATGATGACCGTTTCTCGGACCAAGAGCCTGGGTCTTCGTCTTTAAAGATGGTTTTTGACCAAGATTTCGGAAATATTCCACATGTCCAAACAGGCATGAAATCTTCAGCGGACGGCGTCGTTCATTTCAGTGATTATACAGAGGCAAGAATCCGGTATATGCACCAGATGATTGATAAGTTTATCGCCACTGGAGAGCGCGGCGAAGCTATTCCAAAGCCTTAATTTTGAGGAGCTGTTTCCCCAAGTTTTTGCCGGAAAACAGTCTCATAAAGGTCGACGGTATATTGTCGAAGCCTTCTTGGATGTCCTCGAAATACCGAAATTTGTCTTCGGCAATCCATGATTTTATCTGGGCGCGGGCTTCGGGAAAGCGCTCTTTATAGTCCGGAGATAAGATGCCGCGCATATTGGCGCGCTTATGGACAAGTTGAAAATAATTTTTCGGACCAGGCGGCGGGTTGTCCGTCTCATAACGCGATATAGCTCCGCATATCACAACCCGTGCTCCGACAGCCATGTTCGCAAGAGCCGCGTCCAGGAAAGGACCGCCGACATTATCGAAAATAACATCAAATCCGTTTGGGGCGTGTCGTTTCATTGCTGTTTTTAGCTCTTCGGATTTATAGTCAATCGCGCCGTCTAGTTTTAAGCCGTTGATGAGATGCTCACACTTTTGAGGGCCGCCAGCGACTCCCACCACTTTACAACCGGAAATCTTTGCCATTTGCCCAACCATGGATCCTACAGCTCCGGCGGCGCCTGAAATCAAGACATTATCGCCAGACTTTGGCTTTCCAGCGTCGAAAAAGCCAAAGTAAGCTGCCATTCCGGTTGAGCCTAATGGGCCAAGATGAAGCCTGGTGAAACCATCATCAGGGAGAATGGTGAGGTCCCGACTGTCCATCACCGAATGGGTCTGCCATCCCAGATAGCCATGGACTGTCATTCCAGTCTTAAAGCTAGAGCTACAACTCTCTATCACGCGTCCTATTCCGCGGCCCCGCATGACCTGCCCCTTTTCAGTCTTGGCGGCATAAGCCAGACGATTTTCCATTTGTCCTTTTAAGGAGGGGGTGAATTCCAGATATTCGACTTCTACCATAACCTGACCATCTGTGAGATCTGGGAGAGGAGCAGATACCATTTTAAAATCCGACTTCGCCACTTTCCGGCCGGCAGGATTTCCATCTATCAGCCATTGTTTATTTTCCGCGTTGGTCATGGAATCTCTCTATCGGCTCAACTTATTCTATACCCAACCTCAACCATAAAATGGGTACTGAAATACACTGACCTTTTGGGGGGGAGATACAGCCGCGGATAAATGGTAATTCTGGCCGCATGACAGATATCATCCCTCCCAATTCTAGCTCTGGAAAACACATATCGCCTGACCTCTTTACGGATCAACCAAGCTTGATTGGATCACGTTGCAGCAATTGCGGAGAAATATATTTTCCTATCCGGTCGAGCTGTAGCCAATGTTCTAGCGAGAATTTAGAGCGCAAAAATCTCGGCAAACAGGGCGTTTTATGGTCTTGGACCATACAACATTACATGCCCAAACCGCCCTATAACTCCGGGGAGACCAAGGACACTTTTACCCCATACGGAATTGGTTTGGTTGAAATGCCCAGCGGCGTTAAAGTAAAGGCTCGCCTCAATGTGAATCAGTCGAAGGCACTCAATATTGGTGACACCTATGTTTTGGCGCTTAAACCTTTCCGTACCGATGAGAACGGTAACCCAATTCTTACATTTGTTTTCGAGCGGGAGATTAGTTCATGAGCCGCGTCGCAATTGTAGGGATGGGGCTCCACCCATTCGGTAAGTTTCCTGAAAAATCAGCTCTGGACATGGGCGTAGAGGCTACCCGCCTTGCATTGAAAGATGCGGGACTGGACTGGCGGGATATTAATATCGGGTTTGGAGGTTCTCGCGATGGGGGCTACGCTATGGCGGCAGTTAACGAACTCGGGTTAACGGGACTGCCATTTGTCAATCTTTACACCGGCTGCGCAACGGGAGGTAGTTCTTTATTCGCTGCTGCAAATGCGGTGCGCGCTGGAACTGCAAAATATGCCTTAGCGCTTGGGTTTGACAAACATGAACGCGGAGCCTTCTCCCCCAACGCAAGGAATAACGGAGTTCCTTCTTGGTTTTCCGAAACGGGCTTGATGGTGACCACGCAATTTTTCGCGCTGAAAATCCAAAGGTACATGCATGAGCACGGCATTAGCAAACAGACTTTGGCCCAAGTTGCCGAAAAAGCGTTCTATAATGGTTCGTTGAACTCGAATGCCTGGCGGAGGGATCCGGTCTCAGCAGATTATATTGCACAATCAACTATGGTCAGTGATCCGCTTACCAAATTTATGTTTTGTAGTCCGTCTCAGGGCGGCGCCGCAATCATTCTGACGAGTGAAGAAGAAGCGAAGCGAATGGGGGCGAAACCCGTGTTTCTAGACGCAATGGAAATGCGAACACGGCAATATGGTAGTTTCGAAGTTTACGAAACATCTCTCGCCAAAAACCTAGGCCCTGCAGTCACGACTGACGCTGCCAAAGCCGCGTTCGAAGCGGCCTCAATTGGTCCGGATGAGATTGATGTTCTTCAATTGCAGGATACAGAAACAGGCGCCGAGATAATGCATATGGCGGAAAACGGATTCTGCGATCATGGGGAGCAAGAAAAGCTTATCCGGGACGGGGCTACCGCAATAGGTGGCTCCATGCCGGTCAACACGGACGGCGGATGTCTAGCGAACGGAGAGCCGATCGGGGCGTCTGGTCTCAGGCAGGTTTACGAAATATGTTTGCAATTGAGAGGCGCGGCAGGAAAGCGGCAAGTGCCCAACTCGCCGAAAACCGGATACACACACGTCTATGGCGCACCCGGTATAAGCGCGGTGAATATTCTTTCAATTTAACTTGAGCACGTTAGAGCACGGCAAAAAAATTAGGCGCTTTCTAATCGGGAAAACGCCTAGTTTTTTGTAACAAATTATAATTTGCTACCTTCGCATTAAATTGTTGGCATAGGACCTTTGCGGTCATTCATGTAGTAAGCAAGACACTCATGAAAAAACTGGTTCCCGCGTTCGTTTTTGCCCAAGATAATAGATTCGTGAGCTCCGGACTCCAATCCTTTTTGAATTTGGTCGCCGGTCGCATAATCTTCATCACGAACAACATTGTGAAGAAAGTCCATCATCCCTTCTAGCGCCGCTTTATCTTCATCATCCTTAGGTGGGTCTGGTCGGAAGAATGTCAAAACGGTGCGGTTTTTGTCCGGCGTTTCGCCGGGGAAGAGCTGAGCCACCTGGGTTATTTCGGGCGCCAGGAAAACAGATACATTAGGGAAAAGAATTCGAACGAAGTCATACCCTGTGTTTTCCATCTCACCCCATTTCTCCTTAGGTGCAGCGTCGAATTTTTCTTTTATGTCCGTCTGAGCAAAACCTATGCGCATATGCGGGCCAAAAGATTCGTAATGTGTCAGGTTTGAAAGCGTACGCGGGTGAATGGTCTCCGGATGAAGCTGCGCAAAATGATACCCCTCAAGATATCCGTCAAACGCAATTTTCCAGTTTGCTCCGGTCAATTCCCGTTGACCAAGATAAGCCCAGTCTTTGAAATTCGCGTTTTCGAGATCATCCAGCATTCCGTCCAAGAAATTGTCCAGATTCATCTCTTTGCCCGGCGTGAGGATTACAAATATAAGACCGCCTTTTTCTTCACACGGAAGCTCACGTAATCCCAAAGTAGACTTGTCGACATCGCCAAAGGTATTTCCCTCTGCAACTCCCATCAAGCGTCCGTCTGCGCTATACGTCCATCCGTGATACTTACAGGCGAAACGTTTCTTGATACCGCACCCATTCTCTGCAACCGCGGCCGCGCGGTGGGAGCATACGTTCAAAAATGCCCGAACGACACCATCTTTTCCGCGGGTCATGAGGACCGGAAGGCCCGCAGCGTCCATGGCTTTATAAGAATGGGGTTCTCTAAGTTCCGCAGTCGTAGCGAGAGCCAAAGGCAACTCTTTAAATATTTTCGAAACTTCTGCTTCCCAGATGTCCTGATCTAAATAGGCAGAGGAGGGAATGGTGACAATTTTATCTGTCTGGTATGTTGTTTTATTTTCGGCGTAATCATAGATGATTTCTGCCGTTTTCTGTAGTCCTGTATCTTTGGTCATTCTATTCCCCGCTAATGTCTAAAATGAGTTTTCCTTTATTGCCCCCGCTGAACAAAAGCATAAATGCGTCGAAAGTGTTCTCGATGCCATGCTCGACGTGCTCATCAAATTTTATTTTATTGTCGGCTATCCAGCCTGCCATTACAGCTGCGCCTTCGGCAAATTTAGGCACGTAATCGCGGATAAGGAAACCTTTCATCGATGCCTGCTTAACAATAATTTGCCAGATATTCCGCGCGCCTCTCGGATCTGAATTATATTCGGAAATAAGCCCGCAAAGCACCACTCTGGCGTGTTCATTCAGAGCCATAATACCGGCATCCAATATTTCGCCGCCAACATTTTCAAATATCACGTCCACGCCGTCAGGCGCAGCGTCTTTGATAGCTTTCTCTAACTGTTCAGGTGATTTTTCTCTGTAATCAATCGCCGCGTCAAAGCCATAGTACTCCACTAGGCGTTTACACTTTTCTGGTCCACCGGCAATTCCGACGGCTCTGCAGTCTTTCAACTTAGCAATTTGTCCCACGGCCGATCCTACGGCACCGGCGGCGCCGGAGACCAAGACAGTGTTCCCAGCCTTGGGCTGTCCAGCATCCAACAAACCAAAATAAGCCGTCATTCCTACGGCCCCTAAAATCGATAGATAATTTGTCGGTGAAGCAACAATGCTGGTGTCGATTGGGGATGTAAATCCGCCTTCTTGGACTAAGGAATATTCTTCAATACCATTGAGACCCAAGACCCATTGGCCTTCCTGAAAATTCGGGTTTTTGCTCTCTTCAACGCGTCCGACCGTGGTCGCGCGAATGCTGGCTCCGATTTCGATAGGAGGCATATAAGAAGGCTGATCATCCATCCAACCACGTTGAGCGGGGTCGAGAGAGATGAAGTGATTTCGAACAAGAAATTCGCCGGAAGAGATCTTTGGTATAGGCTCTTTCACCAATTCAAAATCCCCCTCCGTTGGGGAGCCGTCGGGCCGTCGTTTCAGGATGAATTTGCGATTCATTTTAGTGGTCATAAATATCCCGATTAAAAAAAGCGGTGTTGTTCAATAATCATATGAAAACTAGGGTTTAAATCCTTATGGCTTCAACTCACTTTTTTGGGGGGTATTTTGCTGTTTTACTTGAAGTAAGGTTTCGTCGATTAAGGAGAGTTTTATGTCTGGACGTATTGACGGAAAAGTGGCGCTGGTAACCGGAGGAGCGTCCTGCCCTGGCCTGGGGTATTCGATTGCCGAACGTTTTGCACGGGAAGGGGCAACCGTCTACATATCGGATATTGATGAAAAAGGGGCAAAAGAGGCTTCGGAGAAGCTAAACGAAGCGGGTGGCACTACCTATGCCTTAAATCATGATGTGACATCTGAAGCTGATTGGGACAAAGTCTTCAACACAATTTCCAAACAGTCCGGACAGCTTGATATTCTTGTGAACAATGCGGGCGTCGCGCTCTTGGGGCCTATCGAGGCGCAAACCACCCCTAATTTCAATAAGCAAATGGATATCAATTCTAACAGCGTTTATTACGGTATGCAGCGCGCCGTGGAAGCCATGCGAAAAAGCGGAGCCGGCGGATCTATCGTCAATATTTCATCGGTATGCGGACAAATTGGCGTGCCTGGCTGCTTAGCCTATGCGGCAGCAAAGGGGGCGGTCAAAATGATGACCAAGGTGGTAGCGCTAGAAACAGCACGGCAGAATATTCGGGTAAACAGTGTTCACCCCGGTTTTATTGCGACTAATATTCAAGCTGACGCTGTTCGCGACAACCCCGATTTTTACGATGAAATTGCCGCCTCAATTCCCAATGGCCGGTATGGAGAGCCGGAAGACGTGGCGAACCTCGTCTTATTCCTAGCGTCTGATGAAGCGAGCTATATTACGGGGTCAGAACTCACAATAGACGGCGGAATGACGGCTCAATAAGGCAGAGTTGATCCCGGCAACCCAACCATTCTAGAAGTGAAGGCGGGCTTCTGCCCGCAACCTTATTTCGCAATAATAGGAAGTGATTTCAGCCCGCGTAACATGATGTTAGGCGAGTAGATTAGCTCCGATTTTGGTATAGCCAGTTCCAGAGTTTCAAAGGATTGAGACAAGTGTTCTAGAGCAACCATTATCTCCTTTCGGGCCAACATGTTGCCTAGGCAGGTGTGAATTCCCCGTCCGAACGCAAAATGGGCCTTCGCGTTTGGTCGCTCAATATCGAACTTGTCGGGGTTTTCGAAAATTTCAGGGTCGCGACTGGCGGCCGCGAAACGAACCATGACTTTAGCCCCGGCGGGAACAACGTGCCCATTCAACACAGTGTCTTGCGTGACAATTCGCCAGATGCCGGCCACAGGGCTTGCCAGCCGCAAGATCTCTTCTGTTGCATTTTTGATGAGCTCGGGCTGCTCGCGTAGCAGCTTCCACTGGTCAGGGTTCTCAATGAACAGCTTTATTCCTTCTGCCATCGTATTTGTACTGGTCTCGTTTCCTGCGACTGTAAGCTGCTGAATGACGGAGAGAATTTCTGCGTCTGACAGAGGCTCGTCTCCTTCGCTTGCCGCGCTGACCAAATCGCCGAGGAGATCGTCATAAGAACGGCTGCGACGTTCATCGATTTTCGTTTTCATGGCGTGTTGGAAATCAACTACGATCTCGGCGCATTCAACTGAGCGTTCTTCGTCAATCATTCCGCCCAAACGATCAGTGAACGCTTCGGTCCATTTCCGGACTTTTTCCGCTTCCGACGATGTAAAACCAAGCTGATTGGCAATCATCGTCACAGGGAGGGGGACGGCGTAATCGCGGATGAAATCCCAAAGACTGCCCAAAGGTTGTTTTCTTAAAAGGTTTAGAGAGATGTCGCGGATCGTATCTTCGATCGCGTTGACCCGAGGCGCTGAAAAAGCAAGGCCAACCAGTCGTCGGTAACGCGAGTGACTGGGGGGATCCGACATTAAAAGAACCTGAAGTTGCGGCCATCCTTTATCAAGAATCGACTTTACCTTCGGGCTGTCAGCGTGGGTTCCTGCGAGCAAGACAGAGATATCGCTAGAATAGATTTCAGGCTGTCTGCAAATATCATTCACATATTCGCTACCGGTGACGAGCCAAGTGTCCATACCCGGAAGGTATAAAACCGGATCACTTGAGAGTGCTTTCTGGTAGAAACCGAATGGATCTGCCCCGAATTCAGGAGCAAAGATATTCGTTTCGTTCAGGGCGGCGGACATTAAAAGTCCCGCACATAGTCTCCGTCATAAATTTTGAGGGAGTGAGATTTTAAATGTGACATATATTTTTCATTGAAAGCCTGCACCCAAGGTTGTTTTAGGTGAACATTCAGGGCGTCTTCATCTGACCAGATCTCGGTAACGCTGATCAGACCCGCCTCTTCATCTTGAACAGTCAGGGAGTAATATTCACAACCGTCCTCTTTCACTACGTCATTGATTAGAGATTGCACGTCTTCTGCATAACTGCCCATCGCTTCTTTCGCCATGGTCATTTGGCCGATAATCATAAACATAAGGGTCTCCCGGTTTTCTTCAGCTTAGTGAAGAGAGAAGGGATGCTGTAAGCTAATGTATTAATTAGGTTGCTGACGAGCCGTCGATATATAGCCTAGCTGAGTTGCCTTATAGACCGCCTGACTTCTGTTCACGGCATCAAGTTTTCTTGTTGCGTTTTGAAAGTGGAAACGAACCGTCGCTCTGCTTCTATCAATAATGATACCAATTTCGTGATCGGTTTTCCCCAGCGCCGCCCAACGCAAACACTCTACTTCGCGCTTACTTAACTTCGAGCGCAGCGGCAGAATGGGTGTTCTGTCTGACACGTTGACATAGCTTCGGATGAAGGCACGGGCATAGATTGCAAGCACGTCACCATGTTGTTCGAAGATTTCTGACAAATCAACTTTGTCCTTAGAAAGCGGATTGTAGCTTACGGCGCCAATCTGCCCGAAAGGCATGTGAACAGGCACAACAATAGCCGCATGCGTAAAAGCTCTATGCTCAAAGCGGGCCAAGTCCATTTCTTGTAAAAATTGGTTCGGTTGCCGCGTGTGTATGCCGTTCGCATTCAGCCAAAAAGGCTCGCTTTCATAACGACATGCGATCGTAATTGGGGATTTAAGAGCCATGCTCTCAGTATTCCACCATTTATTACTGTCTTCGTTCCAACCGAAAACAGTTGTTGCAAGCAACTCGCCATCAATATCCCTTAGGGTCGCATTCTTTGCGATGTTTTGACAGGCAGCGATGCGAAGATCACATAGCTCACTTACCAGGTCTCGGAAGTGAATAGCGGAAGTTTTCAATTCCTCCCGAGAGTTTACACGAATTTTTTCTAAATTTTTCGTACTAATCATGCGGCTATCTAAGCCAGCTGATTTAAAATGGCAAGCTAATCAAAAAGGGGATTGAAGCCACTTAATTCCCCGTTTTAGCAGGGTTTCAAATTCTGGAATTTCCCAGCTCCCGCGGTCAAGTTCGGGTAGAAAGTCCTTATACGGTCTTAAATCAAAATGACCTCGACAGTGACCGAGCGTGAGGTAAAGTATAGCGCCTTTCTGGTGAGACTTTTTATAGAAAACGGGGTGGCGGCCCAGGGCCTCATCCCCTTCTGCAAATCCACGCCCTTTTATCGAGCACTCGGCTTCTAAAAAGACCTCGAGCTCACCATGCAATTCCATATGGTACAATTCATCTGTGACTTCGAAATTCTGGATGTCTTTCACGAGTGGATGGGAGGGCTGCACATTTTCAACAGTATAGGGCTCAATGGGCGGATGTGATAGAAACTGCGATCCCAACAAATCCATAAAGACAGGGGCATCTCTTGGGGTGTGCCACAACCCGTCGTCCATCATTCTCAAGATAGAATTTGTTCCGTGCAAGCCAAGCCAGCGCCCTCCGGCCTCTAGCCAATCTTTTAACTGATTTTGGATGTCCTCCGACGGCAGAATATCGCAAGTATATGAAATCAGGATATCTGCCCAATCCAGCGCTTCCGAGCACTCGTAATTTTCCATGACGCGAGTGACTATACGGTTCTGAGAGCCCAACAACTTGAGAATTTCTACGCGCGCATAGTCAATATCATGATATTTTCCGCCAGCGATCAAAAGGCAGTTAATTGGCTCAAAACTCATAAATCTACTCGGCTCAACCTTGTCTTTTGTATAGCTATACAAGTCACGACGAGCATTTAAAGCTAACATAAAAATGAGTGAGGGGAAGCTATATGCGTCTTGAAAACAAAGTGGCCTTTATAACAGGCGGAACGTCAGGTATCGGAAAAGCAACTGTCTTTCGGCTGATTGATGAAGGGGCCAAAGTTGTCTTCACAGGACGAAAAGAAGAGGCTGGCAAAGCGATTGCAGAAAAATGCGGCGCAACATTTATCAAACACGAGGTTCAAGACGCCCCTGGCTATGACGCTATCGCAAAAGAAATTGAAACAAAATTTGGCCGATTAGATATTGCCTTTGCAAATGCTGGTACAGAAGCTGGCGATACAAATGTCGAAGATATATCATTGGAGACCTGGAATTCTCTGATCGCTATAAACCTCACAGGGGCAATGCTTACGGCCCAAATGGCTATGCGTCTTATGCGGAAAAACCCGGGAGGGTCCTCCGGTTCAATCATTCTCAACAGCTCAATGAACGCCCATATACCGATGGGTAACTTCGTAACATATTCGACGACCAAAGGCGCGCATATCGCTCTGGCAAAATCTGTGGCGATGCATTCTGCCAATCAAAGCCTCAACGTTCGCTGCAACGCGATACATCCCGGCGTGGTTGAGACTGAAATGATTAAAGGAGTCATCGACAGGGCCGAGGATTCAGTTGCCGCCAGAGCCCAATTCGAGGGGATGGCACCGTTGCAAAGAATGGCATCCGTCGAAGAAATTGCAGGGTTAGTGGTCTATCTTTCAAGCGATGAAGCCTCCTTTATATCGGGAGCCTCCTATAATATTGATGGAGCGACAACCGCGGGAATGATGGGCGTATGAGACTCCAAGGCAAAACCGCCCTGGTGACGGGTGGTCTGCGAGGAATTGGTCGAGCAACAGCCGATCGTTTCGCCGAAGAAGGCGCAAAGGTTTTTATAACGGACATTGATACCCCTGAATCAGCCAAAGCTCTTTTGGACGGTCAGACGCATCAATATATCCAGGCTAATGTAGCCGAGGAAGCCGAATGGGAAAGCGTTGCGGAAATAATCTCCGCAGCCGGTGTTTTGAACTGCTTGGTAAACAACGCTGGTGTGGACTGTGTCGGCCCGGTCCAAGGTACCAGCTTAGCAGACTGGCGGAGAATCATGTCGATCAACGTTGACGGGGCTTTTCTGGCCGTAAAACACTGCCATGATTTGCTTTCAAAAGGCGGGCAAGACACTAAAGTCGAATCTTCCGTAATTAATGTTTCCTCTATTATGGGGAAGGTCGGATATACTGATACCTCTGGATATAACACTTCCAAAGGGGCGATAAAGCTCTTTACAAAAGCAACCGCGATTGAGTTTGCGACGAAGAAAACGCCTATTCGCGTGAATTCGATACATCCCGGTTTCGTGTCAACGCCGCTCTTAAATGCAGGCATGGAGCGATTGGAGGAAAATGGGGCAGGGTTTAAAAGTGACTTGATGCAAATGTTGGGAGACATGACCCCAATGGGACGTGTCGCCGAACCAGCTGAAATCGCAAATGCAATTTTGTTTCTGGCATCCGACGAAAGCGCCTACATGACCGGGTCCGAAGTGATGGTCGACGGCGGTTGGACCGCGCAATGACAATATCACTCGATAATAAAATCATCCTCGTGACTGGCGCAGACGGAGGTATTGGTGGTGAAGTTTGCAAGGCGCTAAAACACGCAAATGCAACTGTAATTGCAACTGATCTCATCGAACCAGCTGAGGCAATGTCTGACTTATCCCTAGCACATGATGTGACGTCCAAAGGGGACTGGGCAAAGGTCGTTTCAGAAATAGAAAGCCGATATGGTCGTTTAGATGGACTGGTGAATAACGCCGGGTTTTCTTTCGTCGATTCAATAGAGAACACAGACGTGGAGCGTTGGCGTTCGATAATGTCGGTAAATGTCGAATCTATTTTACACAGCTATCATAGCTGTTTGAAGCTCCTAAAAATTGGCGGCAAAAAAAGCCCGAGTGGCGCGTCCGTCGTAAATATCTCTTCTGTTGGCGGACAACGCGGCGCCGCATTTAATGCCGCCTATTGTGCGACAAAGGCAGCCGTTTTGAATTTTTCAAAAAGTGCTGCTGTTGAATTTGGAATGTTGGGCTATAACATTCGAGTGAATAGTGTGCACCCGGGCGGGGTTGATACTCCGATGCTTCAGAGCATTATTCAGTCCTATGTCGATCTAGGAGCAGCGCCGAGCTATGATGAGGCACAGGCGGCAGTTGTTTCAAATCATCCGATAGGCCGTATCGCGTCCCCGTCGGAAATGGCAGGCGGCGTTGTTTATCTCTGTTCAGATGCTGCAAGCTTTATGACGGGGTCAGAGTTGGTAATTGACGGCGGATTTACGGCGAAGTGAAAATTGTTGGGTGGCCTTTTGCAACGAGCTATCTGAAAAGCTCACTATGTGACTTTAAAGCCACAAATCACTCGAAAATAATTTACCTGTCTAAAAGTGCAGTTTTTTTTCGTAGTGCTTTAGGACAATCCTATAATTAATTAAATCCCGGGCGGAAAGCTTAGGGAGCAATGAATTATAGGGGATAAATGTGTCAAAACTTATTCATCGATTGAGCCTGTCCACAGGAATCGCAACACTAATCTGTGGCGTGGTTATTTCACCTGCATACGCTCAGGATAGTCGCCAGGTCACCAGTCAAGTTGATGAAATTATTACGACGGCTCAGAAGCGGACTGAAAATGCCCAAGACGTGCCGGTCGCAGTCTCAGCGATAAACAGTGCACAACTTGAAAAAACTTTCGCTCGGGATATCCGTGATGTCGAGAGTATTTCTCCGAACCTAATTATTGATTCCGTTTTGGGGAATGGTACTGCCGCTATCTCTATACGAGGTATGCAGTTCTCCGACGTAGAGAAGTCATTTGATCCAGCGGTCGCTGTCTATACAGATGGCGTTTATCTCGCCAACAGTACCGGCGCTTTGGTCGGGATTTGGGACGCTGAATCTGTCGAAGTGTTGCGCGGTCCACAGGGCACTTTGTTTGGACGAAATACCATTGGAGGCCTAATTCATGTTAAGCGTAAGAAGCCTAGCGGTGTCGCTGGAGGTCGCGCTTCAATCACATATGGCAGCTATGACCGATTAGACCTTAATGCAGCCATCGACCTTCCTGCTTTCGCTAATGATACAGTTAAATTACGGGGCATGGTCAATCATAAATCTGGTGGCGGTTATTTCGAAGGCGGCCCTAATTCAGGAGATGCAGATTTTCTTGGATTTGACCTTTCGGCCCTTGTGGAGCCAACAGATTCCCTATCTATCCTGACAAGAGTAGAGATTATTGATGACAATGCGGACACGCCGCCTCTTTCAAACGTGGCTATTGGGGATCCTGGTGATTTTGAATATCACCGAACAAACCGTTCTCCGATCGACCAGAAAGCGTCAAGAAATGTATTTGCCGTAACGGTTACACCTACTTGGCAAATTAATGAGAACCACAGTTTGGAAGCAATTATTGCTCTTAGAGAGGGTGAAGAAACAGCAATTCAGGACTTTTTCGGTGTAGATGGCGAGACGGCCTTCGGCGTCCCAGCATTTGCGGGGCAGGGAGTATTTGTGGCGTCCCGTCCTCAAGAAGAGAGCCAGTTCAGTACAGAAGTCAGGCTCCATTCTAACTTTGGTGACCGTCTTGAAACTGTACTTGGCGGATATTACTGGAACAGCGAATACGAAATGGCTCAATCCACGGGTGGGTTGGCAATTACTTTGGCCGCTCCTTTTGTAACTCAAGAGCCTCGTCATTTTCACGAAACAGAATCATGGGCCATTTTTGGCCAATTGGATATGGACGTAACAGATCGGTTGGGTCTGTCCCTAGGAGGACGGTACCTTGAAGAGACTAAGGCCTATTGCGGTTCAAACGGCGCGGATTTCACGGGTAATGGTACGCGGACTGGTCTTTCCTTGTTCGGCCAACCAGGCCTTGGGATTTGTGATACCTCGGATCCTCTTTACAATAACAATTTCATTGACCCGGTTACAGGTAATCCAGCAGTATTTGTTCCCGAAACGACATGGACGAAGTTCACGCCGAGAGTGGGGCTGACATATGATCTTGACCAAGCAATGTTGTATGCAACCTATTCTGAAGGCTTTCGGTCCGGAGGATATAATGGTCGGGCCTACGACCCTCAAAATGCTGGGCCTTATGAGCCTGAAAGTGTTGAAAATTTCGAGTTTGGTGTGAAGTCTGATTTGATGGACAATCGACTCCGTCTCAATTTAGGAGCGTTTTTCACCAAATATGATAATAAGCAAGAGGACGTGGCCTTTGATGACCCTAACCTCGCGGGGACAACTGTTACGGTTGTTCAGAATGCGGCTAGTGCGACTATTAACGGGTTTGAAGCTGAAGCGATTTTCAAACCAATTGACGCTCTAACCTTGAACGGCTCTCTCGGAATTTTGGATGCAAGCTATGACGAGTATTTTGCTATAGACACGAACGGGAATACTGTAGATCTGTCTAGTAGCGAGCTACGTCGAGCGCCAGACCTGACGTTCTCGATGGGGGCGACCTACGAGCATCAATTAGAAAACGGTCACTTCATCATTCCAACTGTAAATTATTCTTATAGGGGTGACCATTGGGTCAGTGCTTATAGTGCAGCGAGGAGTGTCACGCCCCCACGTACAGGCATCATCGGGTTTAACGAAGCCTATGGTCTTCTGAGCGCCTCAATCAATTATGAGACAGATAACTGGCGTCTGTCCTTATTCGGCGACAACCTTCTGGATGAGGGTTACTTCAATCACGGTTTCGAGGTGGCCACCTACGAAGCGACAAGCGCTACGGATGCCTCCCCCGTATTTGTTCCGGGTTCTTTGGCCTTCGGATTGGTGAATGCGCCTGTAACTTGGGGTGTCGAATTGGACGTGAAATTCTAGCTCCTACGCAACTCAAATTATCACAACTAACCCTGCGTTGCGACGCAGGGTTTTTTTATGTGACGAACTTTCGCGGAGAAGTGGCTGCCGACTTGGTTCGAAAAGCTGTCGAAGTAGAGCCCTGTCCAGTATTTAACATACGACATACCAGTCTTTAGACTTTTCGGGCAAACCGATAGAAGCGCGTATTATTTAAATAGACATAAAAAAGCCCCCGTTGAACACAGGGGCTAAGTCGGGGAAAATATTACCTAAGGACGTTTAGGATTTGGCTGATAGGGTTTTCTTTTTAATTTTTTTAGCCAGGGACCATTTGTGGACTTCAGTCGGGCCGTCATAAATCCGAAAAGCACGAATTTCCCGGAAGAAGTGCTCAACCATGGAATCTTGCGTGACGCCCATGCCGCCCATTACTTGAATGCATTTATCAGCGACCCGGAAAAGAGCCTCTGAGACAGCGACTTTCGCCATAGAGCTTTCGACATTCGCGGTCTCGCCGCGATCCAAAGCATCTGCGACCCAGTCGATCATTAATTCACATTGCTGAAGATCGATCTGATTCTCGGCCAACATAAAACCGACCCCTTCGTGGTCGACAAGCAGTTTTCCAAATCCTTCTCTGGAGCAGGCATATTCAGTTGCGATTTCCTGAGCTCTGATTCCCATCCCCGTCCAGCGCATACAATGGGACAATCGTGCGGGCGCTAATCTGACTTGTGCAAGGCGAAATCCGTCCCCGGGATTACCGAGCATTTGATCGGCCGGCACACGAAGATTATCAATTAAGACTTGGGAATGGCCGCCGGGCATAGAGCTATCAATCGTGTCCAGAACACGTTCAATTTTAACGTCAGGATGAGGGAGTTCGGTCAGGAAGAGGCAGGCGCCTTCTTCCGCTTTCGCCATGATGATCCCGACTTCGGCGCCTTGGGCTCCCGTAATAAATGTCTTGCGGCCATTAATGACCCAATGATTTCCATCTCGAACCGCTGTTGTTTTCATCATTGAGGGATCGGACCCGGCGCCGCCCTCGCTCGACGGTTCTGTCATGAAAAAGGCCGACCGGGCATGGCCAGTTACAAGTCTTTCTAAATAGCGCGACTTTTGTTCCTCATTAGCGGCTTTACCCAAGAGGAACATATTTCCTTCATCGGGAGAGGCCGTGTTGCAGGCGATTGAGCCAAGGGCGGAAAGCCCTGTCTTTTTCAAGAGGCTGGCCGTATCGCGCTGGCTTACATGTTCTCCGCTTTTCAAAATGTGCGGGGTCATTACGCCTGCTTTTCGGGCGAGATCGCGAAGTTCGACTACTAGGTCTTCCGTGGGGCCATGATCCTCATTCCTTGGGTCGCTCTCATATGGAACAACCACGTCGCGGACAAAGGTTTCAATTTTGGAGCTTAAATCATCTATATTGGTCAAATCAGTATCCTGCTAAACGAGCGGCGTTATTGGCGTGAAAATTGTAGTCCCCAAAAATTTGTTCGGAAACAGCGACACGCTTTAAATAGAGTCCGATGTCATATTCATCTGTCATGCCGATGCCGCCATGCATCTGGATAGACTCGTTGGCTATAGCCTGAGCCGTCTTGCCGGCTTTTGCTTTGGCGAGACTTGCAAATCTTAAAAACTGTGGATCGGCCTCATCAAACATTTTTGCTGTCTTTGCAACGAGGGCTTCGGCTTGAGATAGATCTATAAATAATAAAGACGTTCGGTGTTGTAGGGCTTGAAAACTCCCAATCACTTGACCGAATTGCTTTCGTTCTTTTAAGTAAGCCAAGGTCATTTCAAAAGCGGCGCGTGCCATACCGACGAGCTCGGCGGCATAGACAAGAGCGCCGAAAGCAAGAAGTTGGTGTTTAACGTCTTCTGCGAGTGGTTTCTCGCCGAAAATGTCATCAGTTGCGACCTTCACTTCGCTGAATTTGACTTTCGCAATGTCTCGTCCGTCGATTGAGGTCAACGCGGTCCTTTCTATCCCGTCATCAGATAGGGGAATGCGGCATAAAAACTCATCGCCATTTTTTGAGGCAAGAGCCAAAATATGATCTGAAGACATACCGTCGACGAGATGCTTTATCGTCCCGGATACGCTGTAGCCTTCGGACGCTTCTGTCAGGGTCAAGGTAGACGCCTCAAGGGATGTCGCTGTCCGAGTATCTCCTTGCGCCAAAAGAGGCAGCCAGGCAGATTTTTGCTTTTCCGTAGCGGTGATCGCTATAATTTTTGGAGCGATTACCGACGATGAAAGAAAAGGGATGCTACTCAGGCTTTGGCCCACAATTTTGACAATTGTGCACGCTGCAAGCGTGCTCATATTCGAGCCGCCAAATTCTTCATCAATGATTATTCCAGGCCATCCCATCTCTGAAATACCCTGCCACATTTCCGCGGAGAAGGTTTCTTGATTGTCTCTTAATTTTCGAAATGCTGGCAGACCATAATCCTCGGTCAAGAAGCCGATAGCGGCTTCTTCCAACATCAACTCTTCTTCTGACGTAGCAAAACTCATTTAAGTCGGTAACCCTAACAGTCTTTTGGATATAATATTTAATTGAATTTCAGAGGTCCCGCCCAAAATTGTATAGGCTCTTGAATAAAGCCAGTTCTGAGCCAGGGTTGTATCGTTCAGGTCTTGATTTCCGTTTTGGACAGTGCCGCTCAAACCGGCAATTTCCATTCGAAGTTCATAGCCTTTTTTAATTGTTTGTGTTGACGAGTACTTCACCAAGGAAGACTTCGCGCCGATTTCCATTCCGTCATTGATTTGTGTGTTGAGGTGTTCAGCCAGAGCTGTGCAAGCGGCTTCATCAATTTGCGCGCTTGCGAGTTTTTCTCTGAGTATGGGGTTGTCCACTTGACCTTCGGAATTTCTCCCAAATTCTTCGATCGCCATGTCAATTAAGGATAGGGGCTCGTGACCTCGTCCATCCAGCGTATACGCGCCTAGGCTGCCCCGCTCATGCGAAAGCAAGTACATCCCAATGCGCCAGCCATTATTTATTTCGCCGACAATTGAGGAATTATCCGGACCGTAAAATTTCGGAACTTCTACATCGGTAAAGAAGGTTTCGCAGAAAGGGGACTTGCCAGAAATCAAGTCGATGGGACGCACGTGAATGCCCGGCGTATTAATATCAACCAATATAAATGAAATTCCCATTTGCTTCTTCTCGTGGGAATTGTCTGTTCGAACCATTGCGAAAATCCAGTCGCTTTTATCGGCTGTTGAGGTCCAAATCTTTTGTCCGTTTAGCAACCAGTGATCGCCCTTATCCTCACATTTCATTGAGAGGGAGGCCAGGTCAGATCCTGCATTCGGTTCTGAGTAGCCTTGGCACCAGCGAATTTCGCCCTTGGCGATAGCGGGCAAATGCATGGCTTTCTGAGCCGGAGTCCCGTATTTAAGAAGCGTGGGGCCTAACATTGTAAGGCCGTAACTATATAATGGACGGGGAATGTTTAGATGGTCCATTTCAGACTTGATAATAGCGGACTGTTCAGCGCTCAGGCCTGCGCCGCCATATTCCTTCGGCCAAGACGGTGCGGTCCAGCCCTTTTCAATGCAGCGCTCTAACCATTTCTCTTGTTCGGCGGAGTCGAAAGTCCATTGCTTTCCGCCCCAACAACGCGCTTCGCTACCATTGCGTAAATCGCGCAGTTTTTGAGGGCAATTTTCGACAAGCCATGCGCGAACTTCTTCACGAAAGTTATCTGTTTGCGAGGCATCGGGCATGTCTGAAGTCGTATTCATAATCTCTCATAAGTTAAACCTGAGGGCGTAATAACTAACCTTCCTGTGAGGTAGAGAAGTTAGCAGGCTCGAGAGACAAAATTACCCCTGTCATTTAATAGGGGTGAAAAAGGCCCGCTGCTGAAATATGACTATAGAAAAAGTGGAACCTCATATGAAAAAGCAAAAGCTGTCCAATGACGTGCTCGTCGATATCTATCGACGCACCCAAAAGATTTACCAGACCGATGTCAAATTTCGTTCAATGATTTCATCGGGAGATCTAGCGATCGTATATTACTCTGCGCGGGGCCAGGAAGTCGTGTCTGCTGCGATGATGGCGGCATTAGAAAAAAGTGATTACCTCGTTACTATTTACCGGGGAATTCACGATCAAATTGCAAAGGGAGTTCCCCTAAAACCTCTCATGGCGGAATATGCCGGAAAAGTTACCGGGACCTGCCGCGGTAAGGGCGGCCCCATGCACATTACGCATCCCGAAAGCGGCGTGATGGTTACCACAGGGATTGTTGGGTCCGGTATTCCGATCGCTAGTGGTCTTGGACTAGCGAGCCAGCTTTCAGGAGACGGCCGGGTTACAGTGACCTGCTTTGGCGATGGCGCGACAAATATCGGCGCTTTCCATGAGGGCGTAAATATGGCGTCGCTTTGGAATTTGCCCGTAATATTTCTGTGCCAGAATAATCTTTATGGAGAGCACACAAAGTTTGAATATACGTCTAATACCGAGACGGTTGCCGAACGCGGAGCCGCTTATGGAATTAGGTCGGTCCGCGTCAATGGCAATGATCCCGTTGAGATGTATCAGGCCGCGAAAGAAGCTGCGGATCATGCGCGAGCCGGAAAGGGGCCAACCCTTATTGAAGCCATGACATTCCGATTTAATGGACATGTGTTTGGAGATCCCGGCGGCTATATACCGAAAGAGGAGATGGCGGCCGCCAAAAAGGCCGACCCGGTACCACTTCTAAGGCAGCATCTGCTGGGTAGCGGTGTTGAGGAATCAATGCTCGACGAGATTGACGCCGAAATCGAAGTGGAGGTCGAAGAGGCTGCGAAGTTTGCTCTTGAGAGCGGAGACCCGGATATACGGGAAAATCAAATCGACGTGTATGATTACGAGGTATCGGCATGAGTGAACAGTTGAATTTTGGCCAAGCCCACAACCTCGCCCTTACTGAAGCCATGGAGGCGGATGAGAAGGTAATTGTGCTAGGTGAAGATGTAGGTGACGAACAAGGCGGCGGCGTCTTTAAAACAATGTACGGATTGTCCGGAAAATTCGGAACAGACCGGGTTCGTTCTACGGCGATTGCCGAGCAATCCATCATGGGGGCAGCAGTGGGCGCTGCAATTGCGGGTTACCGGCCCGTTGCGGATATCATGTTCATGAACTTTTTGACTGTGGCCATGGACCAATTGGTCAATCATGCCGCTAAGCTTCGATTTATGTCAGGCGGACAAACTGGCGTGCCGCTTCATGTTATGACGACAACCGGGACTGGCCGCCAATTTGGAGGCCAACACTCAGACTGGCTTGAATCCTGGTTTGCGCATGTCCCGGGCTTAACCATCGTCACGGCCTCGAACCCGGCCGATGCAAAGGGGCTTATCCTGTCCTGCATCGAAAGTGATAACCCCACCATCTTCATCCAGCATCTTGCCATGATGAGAGTAAAAGGCCCAATGCCTGAGCCAGGGTACCGGGTTCCACTTGGGAAAGCTGCGGTTTTAACAGAAGGGACAGATCTGACAATCGTAAGCTATGGCAGACAGGTGCTAGACTGTCTGGCTGTTGCCGATCGGCTCAAAGACGATGTCTCTATTGAAGTTATCGATCTGCGCACGATTTCGCCTTTTGATAAGGAAACAGTTTTGAATTCCGTGTCTAAAACAAAACGAGCCATCGTAATGCACGAAGCCGTAAAAGAGTTTGGCGTGGGCGCGGAGATTTCCTCCGTTATTCATGAGTCTTTATTCGATAGTTTGAAAGCTCCGGTAGAACGTGTCGGCTCTAAATTTTCACCTGTGCCGTTTAACCCGTCTCTGGAAAAAGACTGGACCGCCGGTGAGGCCGAATTAGAAATCGCTATTAAAAATGTCATGGGTAGGAGCTAACAATGGCAAAAGTAAAACTAAAACTCCCGAAGTTAGGGATGTCGATGGACGAGGCAACGATTGCTGAGTGGCACGTGAAAACGGGCGATAAAGTGACTGTCGGCCAAGAAATCTACGCCGTTGAAACAGACAAATCTACGCAAGACGTAGAGTGTCCTTTCGAAGGTACTTTGACTGTGGTTGCTGAGGTAGGACAAACCTGCCAAATCGGCGAGATTGTGGCTGAGATTGAATTAGGCGCTTAATTTGAAAGTGTATATTTCTCCGAACTTGAGAGTTTATTCCAGGCTATACTCACCCTTCGAGGGTCTCTCGCTCTCATTTTGGTAAACTTAAACTATGATGGCGATAAACATCATAGTTTTTTTGTGGCTGAAAATAGGAAAATTTTGTGCCTATGTTTGAGGGGGTAACCCGAAGACTAACCCCGCCCTGCTGCCTCAAATCCGCCGCCGATAATTTTTAATTCATTACCTAATCTCTGTTCAAGTAAACCAAGTAGTTTTTGGGACAGATCAGGCCCGGACGAATCGCCAATATCGGACATAGCAGAGAGGGTTTCGCTCGCCGCCTGATAGAGCGAATGATCATCTGATGCTTGAGATAGATTTTCAATGGCGTCTTCTAGGTCCGGAGTTGCTTTTCCTTCGGTTTGATATTCTTCGGCCAAGGCAGAAATTGCGTCTGCTTCTTCTTTGATAAAAGTGGATTGGTAATCAGCTCGCATGGCGCAGCTACCCAGCACGCCAATAATTGTATCAATTTGCCCCTTCTTCACGGGGTCCGCTAAGCCTTCTTTTAGATTTGTGTTCATTTCGTGGATAACGCCCCGCAGGACTTGAGAAATAGAAGGTGAAATAATCATTTGGCATCCTCTACGACTTTAATGGCGTTCATCCAATTCATGTGTTGATAGGTTGTGATGTTCATATAGTAGGCGGCCAGAACGGATTGTGATTGTTCAGCGCTTTCGGCCAATGCATCAGATGATTTCATCATCCCCATATGGGTTTGAATGGACGAGATTATCAAGAAGTAGGCTGTCGTCGCCGGATTTATTACGTCACGGCTTAGGCCTGTTTTGGCTCTATATTCTTCATAGAAGCCTTCGACATCCGCTTCTAATATATTGGGCGGTATAGCGCCGCAGACCATTGTAAACCACCCGAGGTCCTCTCGTGGGTCGCCGATGTGGGATAGCTCCCAATCGACAAGCACGGAATCTATCGTGTTCTTGGCTTGTATCATATTGCTGACCTGGAAGTCGCCATGGACAAGGCTCAGCGGGGCTGGCGGCGGCCGGTTGTCATCAAGCCATTGCGCCATATAACGAAGAAACGGACGGGACGTTAAAGATTCAGATTCGGTGCGCCGAAAAAAATCGATTTGCTTATCTATATATTCATCCCAGCTCGCAGGTCGGGGAAGAGATGCCGGGAGGTCTTCGATATCTTGAGAGTGCACTGCAGCGCCTGCTCGAGCTACGACTTTGTTGAGCTTGCTATAGTCTTCTTGTTTGGCTTGCCGGCAGACCTCAATAAATGTTTGTCCTTTTTCAGCTTCAAAAATGAATGTGGCGCTATCGAAAAAGGCTTCATCGACGTCACTTGCCAACATCTTAGGGGTATCGATTCCTTTTTGTTGCGACAAGAATTTCAAAACATCATTCTCGACCTTTCGATCGACCCGGACCAGCCCGGTCGCCCCTTTAGGCAAGTATTGAAGGATCAGGTCAGTAGAATTGTCGCCATAGCCAAGATTAACCCTATAGGTCAGGCGACTGTACCCGCCAGAAATCGGAGTTAAGCTTCGTACTTTCGCATCGGAATATTTAGGATCATGCGCCTTCAAACATTTGAGTGTGGCCGTTTCTAGGGACTTTGAGTCCATCATGATAGTTTCCTCCCGATATACATTTTTTATTTTATAAGTTAAAAACCCATCCCCTTGCCCTAGCTATGTTACCAGTAAACCAGACACAGCGAGACGGATTTTTTATCTTTCCGCCATCACACTTACCGGCGGATGGAAACAGCTATTAATTTTGATGGCTTTCCAGTCTCATCTGAGTGTGGGTAAGAAATAAATGACGATTAGTCATTCAGAATTTCATGTCTAGGGCATTAGAGTTTCAAGACAACTTTACCGATGTTGCCGCCAGTAAATAATTTTTTATAAGCCGAAAGCATGTTTTCTAAGCCTTGCGTCTCGTCAAACGGAATGAATATGTCGCCTGCGTCTAAAGAAGATCGAAGCTCTCTCGATAAACGGGGGCCCTGATCCATAAAGTCAGGGGAGAAAAATCCAGTCACCGTGAGGCGTTTCATTAAAATCTGATCAAATTGCTGAGGGCCTTTTGGGCCATCGGCGGTGTACTCTGCGATGAGGCCGCAAAGAGCGATACGCCCATAAAGAGCCATGTTCGGGAAGACGCTGTCCAATATCGGCCCGCCGACATTATCGAAGTAAACATTTATTCCGCCTTCAATTTCTTTAAATGCTTCCTCGAGATTTTCCGTCTTATAATTGAACGCTTTCTCAATACCTATTTCGGTTTCCAGAAAACGGCATTTCTCGTCGCTTCCGGCGAGCCCATAAACGCGGCACCCTGCATTTCTTGCGATTTGGCAAGCAAGAATTCCGGTCGAGCCAGCGGCTGCTGAAATGAGAACAGCGTCTCCAGCTTTTACCTTTGCGGTCTCGTGCAACCCCCAATAGGCCGTCCAGCCATTCATTCCCAAAACACCGAAATGTTGTCTGATGTCATCCACATTGGTATCAATCTGAACAAGACCCGTTATCTCCGGCTCCACGCAGGAATAGTCTGCCCACTGCCCGAAGGCTCTCACCATATCCCCGGTTTTGAAATCCGGATGTCGGGATTCTACAACTTTGCCTATGCACAAACCGACCATCATGGAGCCAAGCGGAAGAGGGGGTTGATAGCCGTCGGTGCGGGGCGTCATCCACATGCGGGTCCCCGCATCGAGAGAGAGGTAATCATTTTTAATCAAAACCTCTCCGTCCTTTGGCTTTGGTATTTCTGACGTTTCCAAAGAAAGCGCGGACTCGAAATCATTGCCGTTGGGATGGCTATTTAATTGCCAGAATCTGTTTTCGGTCACGATGAGGCCTTTTCATTAGAATCGAGATAGCACTAGCTAATATTAGAGGTGATAACGGGGTGAACACGCGTTAGAAACTGGTCAAAAGGATAAGGGGAACAGGATGGCAGATTTAAGCGCAATAGTTGATGAATTATATGAAGCCTCTGCAGTAGGCGATTTCGAAAAAGTGGAGGGACACCTCACCGATGACTTTTTTGTAGAAGAGGCGTCGTCTCTACCCTTCGCCGGCAAATATACTGGAAAATCAGCCCTCAGGGAGTTATTTCCGGTGATGATTGAAACTCTTGGCGTGACTGGCCTGAACCGAGAATGTGTTATGGTCGGCGAGCGCTCAGTGTCGGCCGTTGTTACTCTCAGTGTGGGGGAAGAAGAACCGATTGAGATGTTGGAGGTCTTTCATTTTAAAGGCGATAAAGTGTGTGAAATTCGTCCCTATTATTTTGATGTAAATAAGGTCAACGCGGCTGTGAAGGCGGCAAAGGGCTAAATCTATTAAATAATAATTAGCCCGACGCCAATACAAATCACCCCCCTTTTGCCTGGTGTTCTCAACGGGTAACAGGTTGGCCGCTAACTTAGTAAACGCTAAGTGATAGAGCCATCCTCGCTACGCGAATGTCTCCTCAAAATCTATAAAATTTGTCGGTCCGTGCGGTAAGTTATTATCTAATTTGTAATCTTAGAAACCCCAGAGCGAATATCACTAGCCATAAGATTAGTATCCAATTGTTCCTCGATTTGTAAAATCCAAATATAAATAATTTTACAGGGGAATATCTATGTCAGTCAAATTTGGAGCAAGTTCAGCCGTGCTCTGCGCACTAGTTTTTGGTGTAACAGATTTTGCTTACGCGCAAACAACAGCGGGCGGAGGGGTGGACGAGATTGTCGTCACCGCCCGGAAGAAAAAAGAAAACTTACAGACCACCCCTGTTGCGGTTACAGCATTGACCGAAGGTGTCCTCGAACGGAATCAGGCCCAGGAGCTTACTCAGGTTGAAAACTTTATCCCGAACGTGGAGTTAGAAAGCGTAAACTTTTCAGGTAACGCCTTAGGAGCTTCTATCCGGGGGTTGAGCTTCTCCGATTTAGAAAAGTCATTTGACCCTACAGTAGGTGTTTCCATCGACGGCGTTTTCTTGGCGTGGAACACTGGCGCGTTGTTTGATCTAGATGATGTCGAGTCAGTTGAAGTTCTTCGTGGCCCACAAGGGACACTTTACGGACGGAACACAATCGGCGGTACAATCAACGTCCGGCGGAAGCGTCCAACAGGCGAAACCAATCTCCGGACGAGCACATTGTTCGGTTCCCACAATCAATTCGACTTTAAAGCTTTCGGTGAAGCCCCTATCGTAGAGGACGTCCTGGCGGCCAAAGTGTATTATATTCATAACGAATCTGATAGCTTTACCGACAGTTTCGTCACAGGTGAAAATGATCCGGGCAAAGACTCGGACACATTCGGTGCCTCATTCCTATTCACCCCTACTGAAAATTTCGACGCCTATTTGGCCTTGGACTATCAAGACGACAATTCTTTTTATCCGCCGATCCTTAACTTAACAGAGCAAGGCGAAGGGATCTGCGCCGCGTTGGGAGGTCTGGAGCCTTCCGCTTGTCGTGAAGGATCGTTCGACATTGCAGAAGATAGCGGATTTGAAACGTCTTTCGGCGCTATCCCTTATACGGCTCCAATTGAAACATTTGCGGCAACGTTGGAAATGAATTGGGATGTCGGAAACGGTACAATCACATCTGTTACCGGGTTTCGAGATTCAGAAGAGACACTTCAGGAGGAAAACACCGGGACCCTTCCCATAGATGTTGGAGCTGGTCCTGTGCCTCTTATAGCCGCTTACCGTCCGCAAAATTCTGATCAATTTAGTCAAGAAATTAGGTACTCATCCGACTATGATGGGCCGTTCAATTTCGTGGTTGGGGCCTACTATCTTGATACTCATTATGATATTTTTCCATTCGACAATCCCTTTGGGCGCGACGATGCGGGACAAATTTTTTCACTTGGGGATGCGGTCCAAAGTTTTTACGCGGAACAAGATACACGCGTCGCTTCTGTTTTCGGAGAAGGTACCTATAATTTAACAGACACTCTACGCCTAACGGGTGGGTTGCGTTATTCATCTGAAAAGAAAGAATTCTTGCTCAATTTCTTGGATCCATCTGACCTTTCAGTCACAGCTTCGGCGCAGGACGAAGAAACTTTCAATGATCCAACTTGGCGGGTAATTATCGACAACCAATTCACGGACAATCTGTTTGGGTATGCAAGCTACTCACGAGGTATCCGCAGTGGAGGGTTTAATGGTCGAGCAGCAACCCCTGATGCGTTGGGGCCGTATCAACCAGAAACTCTTGATAGTTTCGAAATTGGTTTCCGCGCCCAGACATCTGACAATAGGCTGCGTTTCAACCCAACTTTATTTTACTCGAAATATAATGATAAGCAGGAAGAACTACTGTTCGGATTGGGCAATAACACCACTGCGACTATCGTATTCAATGCCGCATCTGCCGAAACTTACGGCGCTGAACTTGAGGGGGTCTATGTCCCGAATGAAAATCTGAATTTCAGATTTGCGGTTGGTCTATTGGATTGGAAATATAATAATTTCACAGCACTGGATACGCGCGTTGGTTCGTCCACGGAAGGCCAGGTAATTGATATCTCAGATACGGCTCAACTACGCCGTGCCCCTAAATTCACATTCGCTTTAGGCGGAGACTATATTCTCCCTATTGGTAATACTGATCTTACATTCACCGCTAACTACAAACATACAGATAGTTTCGTGGCTGGGGCTGCTCTGTTTGAACTTGATCCGCGAGCTATTAAGCCCTCCACAGATGTCGTGGATGTTTCTGTGACACTTGATACTTACAAAGAAGATACGGGCCTCCCGATTGACTTATCGGTAACAGCATTTGGTAAAGATGTGCTGGCTGATGGCGTGGGCCGAAACGGACGGCCGTTTAACGCGCTACCGGATTTTTACTTCACCAATCCCGAGATTGCGCGTCGTTGGGGTGTTGAGTTCAAGACGAGCTTTTAAATGAAGCGAGCACTCAAAATGGCAGTCAGTATGTCTTAGTAAACAATGCGGGCGTCGTGGATTTTACGTCCGTTGAAGATAGCACTCTCGAAAAATTTAGGTTCATTAATTCGGTCATGGTCGAAGGAACATTTCTGGGGTGTAAATATGCCATTCCGGAAATGGAAAAGTCCGGAGGCGGTTCCATCGTGAATGTTTCCTCAATCGCCGCCAAAAAAGGCATGGGCCCAACTGTATCTTATTCTGCCGCAAAAGGCGCTATTCTGTCTATAACACGAAGTATTGCGGCACATTGTTTAGAAGTGAAAAACAAATGTGCGATGTAATGTGATTCTTCCCGGGACACATGACACGGATATGGTGAAGTCGGCGGTGGCGGGTCTGACGGATGATCAATTGGCTGAGCCCGCAAAAGCAAATGCAATGGGAAAACCAGAGGACGTGGGAAATTTGCTGCTTTATTTGTCTTCAGATGAATCCCGTTTTCTAAACAGCTCGGACACCCTCATCGACAATGGCGAGTCAATATAAGCGATTCCAGTGTTGAGAGAAACAACCTGTTTATTATTACTAGTCGGTACATCTGGCTCTAGCATCTTAGTTGATGAATTATATTTGCCATTTCGACGTCACGATCCTGGACGGATCACTTTCGTCTGTTTGACCTAAGGCATCCTGAGGGCCGTCTATCAAGCCGCCATCATTCAGCTCTGTATCCTGTCTCCAGTCAAACACCCCATTCCTGCTCTTGAGCCACCAATCATCATTTAGCTTTTCGAACCGATCAATATACCGCGCGCCCACAGTGACAACATATCGACGTCCAATACCCGGAAAAGGCATATCGACCGGATAATCAGCAGGTAAAATGTGGGTCGCTGTGAGGTAGCTTTCGCAATGTGCAACGTCGCCGTCAAAATTAAAGAGTGTATTGCCAAGTTGGTGGTGGGTAGAAATCATTGGATCTATTATGGCTTTCGCTTGTTCAATAAATCCTCGCCAATCCCCTTCAACTTCTCCAAATAAAAAAATAGCTTTATCATGAAAAATTTTAGGCATGAGGTCCCACCGTCGCCGATCGATCGCGTGGGTGTAAAGGTGAAGTTTATCAGCAATTTTTAGCCTATCTTCGACACGTATCATAACATTCCCCTTAATTTTTTAACCTATAGTGGCGGTTCAGCTGCGAGGATTAAAGCCTCATCTATAGTATAGGTTTTCGCCAAATCCCGACTACTATCATTGTAAGGAGTTTTCTGCCGCTTTGAACTGCGTATGAAGGAAAGCGAGCAAGTCTCGTCCTAACATTGTCGTTTAAATTCTAATCTATCGAGGGGGTGGAAGTGACTGCAAATCAAACCAAGTCACTTATAAGGAAAGACCTTGATCACGTCGACGAAGAATTGCGACCGGCCTTGGATCATTTCCCTGAATTTAAATTAAATTTGGAGGGGCTCTCTGTGTTAAGAGCATTCCCACCATCCGATCCATTGCGGGATCCGCCGTACAAAGAAACCATAATTCATCACCCCGAACGCGGGGACGGTCTTCGAATGCTCATAATCGATCCGGGTACCACCGGGAAGCCGCGGCCCGCTCTGCTCTATCTACATGGCGGTGGTTTTGTCTTTGGTTCCCCCGAACAAATTCTCCCAACCATGCAGAAACTCGCGGCGGATGTAGGTTGCGTCATTTGTTTGCCGGCTTACCGCCTTGCTCCGGAAAATACATTCCCCGCCCCATTAGAAGATAACTATCTGGCTCTAAGCTGGATGTTTGAAAATGCGAAAGCTTTGGGAATTGATACCGACCGGATAGCCGTGGGGGGTGACAGCGCTGGCGGCGGGCATGCGGCTAACTTGGCAATTGCAGCGCGTGATAGGCAGTTTTACCCGATATCGTTTCAATTGCTCCTTTATCCTATGTTAGACGACCGCACAGGAAGTTCGCGACCGGTCCCTGACAAGGTTGGAGAGTTTATTTGGACCGTCGAGAGTAACAAGTTCGGATGGAGCTCTTATCTCGGCTGCCCGGCAGGAGGGCCGAATGTTCCTTCGCAAGCTGTACCTGCCCGAAGGCAGGATCTAACTAAACTTCCACCAACTCTCATCGCGACCGGGAGCCTAGATTTGTTTTGCGAAGAAAACAGTCGGTTTGCCGACCGACTTGATCAGAATGGCGTCGACGTGGATTTACAGATATTTTCCGGTGCCTATCACGGCTTTAATGTAATGGTTCCGGAAGCGAAAATCTCCAAGCGGTTTCATCAATGTTGCGTGGAAGGCCTGAAAGAGGGGCTCAAAGCCAAGCAAAATTGAGTCAAAATTAAAATACTAATTTAGCGAATGTCGGTGCTTTACTGGAAATTGGAACAAAGCTGAAAATGAAAGAACTACGAGCCTTTGTAACGATTTAAGTTTTTTAATTGATTGATAGTTTCCTGCGAAAGTCATCACTTTCCCGAATTATTCCGACAAATCCCGGACGGACGACCGATTAAAGAGTTTGTGATCCAGGATTTTTGTGATCGGTGTGGCATTGGGATTCACGATGGCTTTCAAAAGGTTTTTGGCGGCCCATTCCCCGTAAACTTGAAGGGGTTGCTGGATGGTTGTAAAGGGCGGCACGAACATCTTCGAAAGATCTGCGCCGTCAAACCCGGCGACGGATAAATCTTCTGGAACATTCAAACCCATATCTCTGGCGCAGGAAATGACGCCCGCTGCCATATAGTCATTTCCAGCGAAAATGGCTGTCGGCGGCGTGTCATTTTCTAACAATACTTTTCCGCCCTCATAGCCCGACTCAAAAGATGATTGGCCGCGCGCATACAGGAAATTCTCCTTCGGAAGACCCGCAGCTTTCATCGCCGTTTTCAATCCTTCGCCGCGTTGATTGGCCATATTATGCTGTTCCCTCAAACTGACATAGCCAATGCGTTTGTGGCCCAGGCGAAGAAGGTGTTCTCCCATTTCCACTCCGGCGGCGAAGTCGTCGATTCCGACTTTACTAACAGATAGGTTTTGGTCTTGTGTTTCTAATGCGGATTCTACCAATACGACTTTCAATCCGGCTTTCAGAACGGAGCGGATGAGATCCCTGTCTTCGGAAAGCGGAGGCAGTAAAATAAAACCATCAATTAGGCGGCGTTCGATAACCATATTAATATGTTCACGGGATTCAGATGCCGCCAGAGGCTCCAATAATAGAGTGTAGGAGTTCTCCCGACAAACGGGCAAAATACCTTCTAAAATACCGGTCAGAAACTCTGAGGAGGGCGGTTCATAGACTAGTGCCAGGCTATAGCTCCTCTGTCCGCGAAGTTGACGCGCCGCCATATTGGGTCGAAATTTTAATTCTGTAATTGCCGCTTGAACTTTGTCGCTGGTCCGGGCGGAGACATTAGGTTCTTTATTTACGACACGGGAAACAGTTTTTATCGAGACACCTGCAAGTTCGGCAACTGTTTCTAGTGTGACTGTTTTGGGGGGCATGAAATTAATCCGAACAGTTTACGGCGATGGTCTTTGCCGTCTCAATAGACGTTTAATAAACCGTACCTCTCCATCTGTAATACATTACCCAGAGGTTTCGTCAAATCGGTGGAGCGGAACTTTTCTTGATTCGGGAATCCTTAAAAGCACTTGGTATTTTACGAATAGGGTTTACGACGTATTTCCATCAGGGGAGCTTTCATTAATATAACTTCGTGTCTATCAGGGCTGAACTTGCTCATTCTCAGGACGAGCTTGAAAGCAAAGTGATTAAAGTATGCCTCGTGACGAATAACTTGACCCTTTTAGACGGAATAATCCTTCTTGGGCTGATTTCAGCATTTTTGGGAATCGGCATTTTCGGGTCATCTAAAACCGAAACGACCGAGGATTACTTTCTCGCGGGTCGAAAACTGAAATGGCATCAAATCGGCTTCTCGCTTTTCGCAACAAATTTTTCTGCTTCGGCCCTTATTGGCATTACGGGGGCTGCCTACGTCATTGGTATCGCCATTTATAATTATGAATGGGTCGGAATTTTGGCTCTGGCGTTCTTCGCCCTTGTCATGGTTGGGGTTGTACGCGGCAGCAAGGTTTACACAATCGCGGAGTATTTGACCGAGCGATTTGATTCCCGTGTGAAAGTTATTTATTCGGTTTTTATTATATTGATGTTGGTATTCCTTGATATGGCTGGCTCGCTATATGCGGGCGGGCTGCTGCTCAACCAATTCATCCCGGGGCTTTCAACCCACGTCGTGATCGTGCTGGTCATGTTAATCGCAGGATTATATTCAGTTGTTGGCGGGATGACGGCTATTTCCCGAACGGACCTTTACCAATCAATTATTCTGATTTTAGGCGCGTTTATGATCGCGTATTTTTCCTTTTCGGCCGTCGGCGGTTGGGCGGGCTTTATGGAAAGCGCTCCAAAAGGAAGTTTGAATTTAATCAGGGGGTTTGATGACCGGGCGGTGCCTTGGACAGGACTGATTGTCGGCGTTCCGATTATCGGCGCATATTATTGGCTCGTGAACCAAAATATGGTGCAGTGGGTGCTGAGCGCAGAGAGCCAAACGGATGCAAGAAGAGGACTCCTCTTGGCGGGTGCCCTGAAGACATTAGGATTGTTTGTGATTGTCTTGCCAGGGATCGCCGCTATCTCTCTTATTCCGGGTTTGACTGAGCCGGACCGAATTTACCCCGCAATGCTGGCTGAGCTACTCCCCGCGGGTATATTGGGACTTGTCTTAGCAGGGTTTGTCTCGGCGCTCTTGTCAAATACGGATTCTACGCTTCACGCTGCCTCAACCTTAGTAACGATGGATTTCGTCAAACGGCGTCACCCGGAAATTTCCTCGCACCATCTGGTACGGATTGGGCGTATATCCACATTTGTGATTATAGGGGTCAGCGCCATATGGGCGCCTTTCATTGGAAATTTTGGCACCTTATTTGAATACGTCCAGGGGGTCTTATCTTATGCAGTCGCGCCTTTTGTCGTCGTTTATCTGGGGGGAATGTTTTGGCCGCGGGCCACCTCAAATGGCGCAATTGCGGCTTTAACCACGGGGTTGGTAACGGCCGCTCTGATTGGCTTGTTCGGCGATGGATTGGGGTTATTTGACATACATTATTTGCATGTCCCATTGCCTGTCACGCTCGTCAGCCTTGTGACGCTGAATGTCGTCAGCCGGATGTCGGAGGCTCCGGACGTCGATCCAAGACTGCTCTGGTCCGCGACGCGTACATTGGAAGCCACCCAAATCAACCTTGCGCGCGACCGATGGATCGCGCTCGGGCTCGTTGCAATCACCGCTGCGTCAGTAATTATTTTTTGGTGACAGACCCTATTGAATTTAGCATAGGCCTTGGGCGCGGGTTCGGAAAGCTACTTTGAAATCTGCAGAAGACTATTTTCCTTCTGATATGTAACTTCCAATCAGGCCATTTTTATATAAGTCGATGTGTAAATATGCCTAACAAAATAGCAACTCTCAGAGCGTTCAGGCATTATCTTTTTGGGATCCCTATTGGGATTGCATTTTGGATTTGAAGGACTTCGATTATTTTTCAGCGAAATTTCATGTCACGCTCGGCTGTCGCGTTATGGCTTGGTCTAAGCTGGACCTTTGTCTCCGCGAATATGGCCTGGGCGGATGAACCGCTGGCGCGCGTTCAAGGGGATATCCCGAAGGAGTTGCGAGAGCAATTAATTCTGGCCATCGGGCAAGTTGATGAAGCCCCCCGGTCGACGGCACAGGCACGGCGCCGAGCAGGAAAAGTCGTTGAGAAAGCCGAGGCTATCCTCCGGTCTCAAGGCTATTATGAAAGCGTGATTGATGTTCAAATCGGAACTCTCTCGGAAGACGGTTTTGTTGACAATGACTTTGAAGAGGAGTCTCGGGAAGCTCTGACGCCCGTTCTATTGATCGAACCAGGCCCCAGGTTTTTGTTCGACACTTTTGCGATTGATTTTGAGGACAGTCTTCCTGAGAGCGGTGACGCTCTGAAGACGATGGTCTCCGAAAATGAGGGGACGCCAGCCGTATCCGCTCAGGTCGTGGCGTCGGAGCTCCGTGTAGTGAACAAACTGAAAGGGCAGGGTTATCCCGATGCGAAGGCCTTGCCGCGTAAAGCGGTTGTAGATCACGCGACAGACACCATGGCGGTGGATTATATTATTTCAACTGGACGGAAAACCCGATTTGGCGAGATTAAGCAAACTGGGACGGCTTATGTTAACGAAAGCTGGCCGAATATGATTTCCCCTTTTGAACCGGGCGAAATCTATGAGCAAAGTAAAATAAATAAACTGTCGTCGCGCGCCCTCGGGTCAGGTGTTTTTGAGAGCGCTACAGCCAGCCTAGAGGACGGCGGAACAGAAAATCCTGATGGTACGATTACCCGGAATGTTTTGTTAAATATTGATCAGGGCGATAAAAATACAATTTCCGGGGAGGTAGGTTATTCTACTTCAGACGGAAGCGGTATCTCCGCCAGCTATGAACGCCGTAATTTTATCGGCTATGCGCAAACACTTACCTTAACAGCGATTGCGAAAACAAACCTCCAAAGCTTCGGTGTTGATTACAACATTCCTTATGCGTGGCGAGTGGATAGAGAACTAGACCTGGCCGCAGAAGTCGCTCGAGAAAACTCGGAATTCTTTCGGGGCGAACGCGTAAGCGCGGATGCTCTCCTCACCCAGAAAATCTCATCAAGGTTTAAAGTCAGCGCCGGTATCGGGATAGAGGCATCTCAGTTTAAACTTGAAGAAGACGACGCCACGAAAACGCGGTCTTACCTAGTTCAGGCTAAAGGCGGGGCCGTCTATGACAGCCGCGACAATATATTTGACCCCTCTCAAGGTTTTTTCGTCGAGGTAAATGCGCTTCCGACTTATAACTTTGGGGATGATAAGGGAGCGTATGTCATAGGAGAGCTGGGCGGCAGTACCTATAAAAAGGTGAGTGATAAGTTTATTGCGGCTGTCCGCGCGAAATACGGGTCTATATTTGGGGCTGATATTGGGGCGGTACCGTTGAATCAACGCTTTTACGGCGGCGGCGGAGGTTCCGTGCGCGGCTATAGCTATCAATCTATTTCGCCGAGAGACGCACAAGGGGAGACCATCGGCGGGCGGAGCATTTTAGAAGGAAGTGCAGAGCTCCGATATCGAGGGCACGATAGTCTCTTTGACGGTAATCTCGGCTTTGTCGGGTTTGTCGATGCGGCCACTGTTGGCAATGAAGAGTTTCCGGATTTCGACACGACCCAATATGGCGCGGGGTTTGGTGTGCGGTATTTCACAAGCTTCGCGCCAATTCGGGCCGATATTGCTTTCCCAATAAATAAACGTCCCGGCGACGATGCTTTCCAAATTTACATTTCTATCGGGCAGGCCTTTTAATGTCTGAAACAGTTCGAAAATCAAATTGGAAGAAATGGACTGTTGGCGGCGGGATTGCGCTCATCGCTTTAATTATTCTATTGGTGTTTGCCTTGCGCATTTATATCACCACCGCCTCCGGAGCGAAGTTTATAGAAAACCAAATTAATTCCCGGAGCTTTGGTCCTGTTGAAGGCGTTAAAGTTTCCGGTCTTTCGGGCGATCCGCTCAAGGCTTTGACGATAGAGACTGTGGAAATACGCGATAAAGACGGCGTATGGGCGCGCGCAGAGAACATTGAGTTCAAATGGCAGCCTCTGAAGTTCCTGGATAAGCACCTCTATATCCAAAACCTTAATATTGCGGATATCGACATCCGCCGGAAGCCTGTCTTGAATGAAACTCCGGCATCGGACCCATCTGGCAACCCATTAACGGTTACACTCGAAAACTTCGTGACACCCTCGCTTAATTTGCAAGAGCCGGTTATCGGTCAGCCGGTATCAGCGCGTCTACAAGCGCAATACGCACTGGCCGGAGACGGCTCGATGAAAGCGCTATTGGATGCTGTCAGGACAGATATCGAAGGCGATGTAGTTAAGCTGGACTTTACGCGCTCGCCCAAGGGAGAAATGGAGGGTGATTTTAAACTAACAGGACTTCCGGGCGGGACGATTGCCACTTTAATCCAAGCTCCGGACGGAGAGACTGTGACGGGAGACGGGAAAATAACTGGAGAAATAGAGTCGGGTGAAGGAAATGTCTCATTGGCTTTTGACGGCGTCCCCATAATGGATGTGACCTCAAAGTGGACCGAAGACAAGCTTTCCGTCTCCGCGGCGGCAGAAACCGAAAACTGGCCGCTTTTAGCGCCCGCACGCGATATTGATAGCCGCATAATCGGTAATTTATCCCTGTTAAGAGAAGGTGATGAAAAGCCTTTTGATCTTTCCGTTCAGGCCGGCGGAGCGTCGATTGTTGCCTTAGGGAATTTGCCGGATGAGGGCTTTTTGCCCCAAAATGCTCAAGTTTCAGCCGATATTCCTAATTTTTCCCGGTTCTACAAACTTCCAGACGGGTATCAGCTCGGCGGTGTAAGATTGAATGGAGACGTGACAAGCGCGCCGCAAACGACATTTCAGGGAAATCTAACAGTAAAATCACTTGTTACCCCTCAAGGCAGCGCGTCTTCATTCGAGGGACCCGTTCAACTTTCGCTGAGTGAAGACCGCCAAATTGCGGATTTTGACTCAAACATAACAGCGGCAGGCGTTGATCTTGTGGCGGATATGCCATTGGCGTTAAAATCGTCTCTGAAACTTTCGGCAAAAGGACAATATGACTTAGAGAGAAAATCATTACGTCTTGCCTCTTCGAAATTGACCAGTGGAAAGGATGTGGCAACGGCATCTGGACGTGTGGCGATGGAACCTTTGACTTACTCCGTCTCTGGGCGCGCCAATTTTGCGTTAAATGCCATAGGAGCGGTTCCGCGAGGACAACTGACAGCCGATTATAAAGCCGTCCAAACAGCCGACAGCGCGCCCGCCATTACAGCAGATGGACGGTTCGTTCCCTTCACAGATATGGAAGAAACGTTAGGCGCCCTCATCGGGTCTATGGTGGTCTTTGATATTGCCGCTAGTCCTATCGAAGGCGGTGTTAATTTTACGCGAGGTCTTGTGAATGGGGACGGCGTGACAGCTGCTTTTTCCGGGCAAATAAAAGATGAATTGAATCTAGATTTAGAGGCCTCTCTCAAACAAGCTGTGACATACAAGCCGGTCACTCTTGCAGAGGGCACAGATGTGAGCGGGACGGTAACGGGCCGTAGGGCGTCTCCGAATGTGCGTCTGGATGCCACGACGCCTCAAATAACTGCTTATGACAGAATTTTTTCTGAGGCGCGTTTGCGCACAGAAATTCAGGATGTTTTAGAGGCTCCAAAAGGCCCGATACAATTTGATGCGAGATCAGAATATGGAGACGTCACCGTCTCCGCCCAGTTTTCTTCGACCCAATCGGTTCTTCGCCTGGCCGACCTTCAGGCGTCAGTGGGTCAGTTGACGGCAAACGGCGAGTTGGCCTTGCCTGAGAACGGTGTCGCAGAAGGTCAAATCTCTCTCGACTTACCCGAAGAAGAGGGACGCTATGCGCGCCTGGATCTGAAGCTCAATAATTTGAATGGCGAGCAAGGCGTCACCCTTGAAGCTGATGCCAAAAACGTCGCGTATAAACAATTAGAGATCGACAATTTAGCTGCGTCATTGGAAGGAACTTTATCGGATTTAACTGGCAACATGCAGACGGTGGGGCAAGTTGTCGGCGAAGTTGTGGACACGCCTATTAAACTTGAAACTCCAATTGCTGTGACCCGGGATACAAACAATAACTTCGTTATTTCACTAGTTCCTGAGGCGGCTTACGGTCGTGTCCCGATAAGCGCAATAGAACCGCTTCGAGTAGAGTATGGAGACGGCCAAGCTCTCTTAACGGCGGCCCTCAATGTCTCTGATGGGAAAGTTGATATGACTTACCAAAGAGGTGAACAGGAACGTTTGGTGGCCATAGTTGAGGATCTACCTATCAGCACACTTCCAGTTGGGAACATCCTAGCGGATACGAAAGGACGTTTGGGCATGAGCCTCGACCTTAGTGTCCCTAATAATAGACCCGAAGGAAAAATTGATATCACCATGACGGACTGGCGCGGATTTGAACGCAAAAAAGGAAAAGGCCTTTCGATCACATTTGACAGCGATTTGCGCGGAACTAATCTGGATTGGACTTTGACGGGATTATCAGAAGATGAATTTAATTTGGATGGGAATGGTACAGTTGCCCTTCAAAGCGAGAATAGTCTCACGTCTATTCGGCCAAATATGACCGCCCCTCTACAGGGAACCCTCTCTGCGAATGGCGCTGCAAGTGCGGTGTTGGGGTTAGTGGCGCCTAAAGATGCCGGCCTCTCGGGACAGTTAAATGCTAATCTGGATGTGAGCGGAACGCTGGGGTCCCCCTTGGTGTCGGGTGAGGTAAGCGGAGAGGCGATAAAACTCGAGATGATTGAACTCGGCACACAAATTAGGCAGGGTAAGTTTTTATTCCGCTTCTCAAACGATAACGTATCTCTGGAGAGCCTGTCCTTGACAGACGGACGTGATGGCCGTTTTTCTGGATCAGGAAATTTCAAACTGGGTGAATTTGGTGTTCCCATCGGGCAGGCCAATTTCAAAGCCCAAAGCTTCCGGGCTTTGGATCGCCGGGATTTGTCAGGTCGCGTTTCTGGCGACGTTTCTTTTGAAACTGAAAAAGAGAAGGGGACACTCTCAGGAGATGTCACGATTGAGCGGGCAGAAGTAAAGCAATTTGTCGCTGGTGGCCCGGGTGTCGTGACAATTGAGGTAGAGGAGATAAATCTGCCGCCTGAAGCCAATGCTCCGAAACCAAAAGCCGAGCCTTATCCGGTCGCCTTAGATCTCAACGTTTCGGCGCCCCGTCGTATCTTCATTCGAAGCCAAGGTCTTGATGTCGAAATGTCTATTGACGCAGAGATTAAAGGCACAGGGTTAGAACCTGAAATTTACGGCGAGGCCCGCGTAATACGAGGAGGCTATAAACTCGCCGGAAAAGAGTTGGAGTTTGAGTCCGGCGTAATTGAATTTGACGGGCCCGTCAGCACGGCGAAAATTGATTTTGTTGCCAATACTGAAACGCAAAACCTAGACGCAGGGGTCAAAATTACGGGCACGGTTGAGCAGCCAGAAATTGAACTTTCTTCTACCCCTGAACGCCCTGACGATGAAATTTTATCGGCATTGTTATTTGGTCGGTCAGCAACAGAGCTTTCAGCGATTGAAGCCGCGCAGCTTGCTGGCGCTTTGGCACAGTTTTCCGGCAATGGCGGAGGATTTGATTTGCTCGGGGGCTTGAGAGACGCTCTTGGCGTTGGACAATTAAGCGTCGGATTCAATGATGATGGGTCTGCCCAAATCACAGGTGGTCGCTATCTAGCTAAAGATGTGTATTTACAAGTCTTTTCAGGCGGAGGAGATAATGCGTCCGGAGCAATTATAGATTGGGAAGTTCGGCGGAATCTGTCTCTGCGGTCTCGGATCCAATCCGATAATGAGCAGGCGCTCTCATTGAAGTGGAAGCGAGACTTTTAGAACGAGCTGAAGTTATCAGTAAGGGCTGACTTTTAGTCGAAATGAGCCAGAATTTCTGTATAGTGAACTGGCTTGGTCAGGACGGGTGCAGAAGGAAGATCATTTTCCCGCTTAATCTCTGCCATACGACCAGTTACAAAAACAAAAGGAACGTTGGAATTATATAAAATGTCGGCAATCGGAACGCTGGTTTCTTTGCCTAAATTATAATCCAAGGTTGCGCAATCAGGCTGATTGTCTTTTAGCAAATTTAGAGCGTCCGCCACGTTGAAAGCCGGGCCTAATATGTCATAGTTTTTAGACTCGAAAAAGTCTTCCATATCCATAGCGATCAAAGGATCGTCTTCGACTATGAGAACCGACTTTGACATAAAAATTAAAAGCCCTTTTAATATCGCGAGCGGAACGGTCTAAGTAATCAGTTTGTTCCGTTTCATTACAGTGTAAAAACACGAGGTAAATATAACGTCAATGGCTATCGAATATGTCCAATAGTTTCAACACCCTGAGTGAAGAAGAATGGTATGAAATTGCGCCTCAAGCTGCTGGCATTGGGCGTTGGATGTGGAATATCACACGAAATGAATGCTCTTTAGATAATGTGGCGCGGTCGATTACGGGGCTTTGGGAAAAAAGAGAGGTTTTTCCAGCTCAGGAATATTTCGACACGATCCATCCAGATGATCAGTCTCAGGTTAGAGGCTTAATCGAATCGGCGAGGAAAGAGCGTAAACTTTATGAAGCCCAATACCGAATTCGAAACGACAAAGGCGAAATAATCTGGCTGGATGGCCGAGGGAAATTTATTAAATCCGACGAGGGCGAGGATATATTGGTCGGTGTTCTTTTGGACGTTTCAGACCTTATGGCGGCCAAAGAACATAATGAACTTCTAGCTCATGAGATGGCCCACCGCGTCAAAAATAACTTATCCTTAATTAGCGGAATGTTCCGGATGGCGGCGCGTTCAGCGAGCACGATTGAAGAGTTGGAACACGCCTTCTTGGGACGGGTCCAAGCTCTTGGCTCCCTAAACGATTTAACCCTTCGATCCGAGACCCGTAGCGCGTCAGCTCAGGAAATCGCAAAAAAAATTCTGGAATCACTAGACAACGACCCTCGGGTGAAAAGTAATATTGACCCTTTCGTTTTAAATGGGGCTGCCGCTCAAACTTTATGCCTTTGCTTAAACGAGCTTATGACGAATGCAGTGAAACATGGCTCGCTTTCCGATCATCACGACGTAGGGAAGGGCGGGGTCTTAAAAATTCTAATGAAAACAGATCTAGACCGGAACGAGTTCAAACTCCTATGGGATGAGACATCTTCGCAAGATGTCGCCGCTCCCTCCAAAACAACGGGCTTTGGAATGCGGGTTTTGATGAAAATGACCCGTTCAACCTTCAAAGGAAATCCCTCTCTAAAATGGAAAGACAATGGGATGACTTTTGAATGTGTCTGGAAGGCTTCCGATATGGGGCTTTAAAGTTATGCCTTTAGCCTGGCTTAACGACCTTTAACGCAACAAATCAGATACTATCACGTATCTTCGTTAAGACGCCGAATTCGGCATCGCGCCAATAATAGTCACATTCCCCCGATGTGCCCGCGGTTTCTTACGAAACATGGAGATACAAATGACTAAGATCGAAAACGCTAAAGTACTGGTCATTGCGACCAACGGATTTCAGGAGGACGAATTGTTCTCCCCAAAAGAAGCTTTGGAAAAGGAAGGCGCAACTGTTGAGTTGGCCTCTTTAGAAATGGATGAAATATCGGCAGGTGAAGGTGATAGCCGATCGATTAAACCGGACATGCTCACTAAAGACGTTAAGTCAGAGGGTTATGACGCTCTCGTTTTACCTGGCGGATTAGCTAACCCAGACAGTCTCCGGACAGAAGAAACAGTAAAGGCTTTAGTCCAAAGTTTTGCAAAAGAGGGTAAAGTCATAGCGGCGATCTGCCATGCTCCATGGATACTTATTAGCGCAGATCTCGTTAAGGGTCGCGAGATGACTTCATATCCTTCTATTCAGGACGATTTGCGTAATGCGGGCGCGAATTGGGTCGATAGAGCGGTAGCAGTTAGTAATGGCATTATCACTAGCCGCTCTCCGGATGATTTAGAGGCCTTCAACGCCAAAATCGTCGAAGAGATTCGGGAAGGGCGACACGATCGTTCTATCGGAAGTGCGGCGTAAAAAGTCCAATGTACTCCTGCCGATTTATAGGTGGCGAGGGGTGCTATGACCTCTCATGCAATAAAAAAACGGCTCAAATTTTGAGCCGTTTTTCATTTCATGCCGTCAGCTTACCTTAAATTATAACACAAAGACAAATAAAACGACGATCATAATTATTACAATAGCGGTAATAGATAACCCAAGGACACTTGTCATGCCTTTAACCCGGGTTCCTGTTTTAGCGTCGACCTCTTCGACATGTTCCGGTTCTTTACTCATTAGTTTAATCCTCAAAAAACTCTTTAGATAGTAACATACCTAAAGTCACGGCGGCAGATGTTGCCATAATGGGGTTGTGGGAAATTTGAGAAACTAGATTTTTGATCGTTTCGTTCTCTTTTATCACATCAGGCAGTAGAGCACTCAAGGGATCATCCTCTAACCCTATCGGGGTTTCGGACTCCGGTTTAGCTAACTTCCTCTTCGCCGTGAAGTAAACAGTGAAGGCAACAGTCAAAAATAAAGCACCTAATGCTGCGAAAGCGATTTCCGTGGAATATAGGCTTTGTATGAAAACAAAAGCCGCGCAGGTTAGGAATATTGCTCCGATGCCCATTAGAAAATAAGAAAAAGTAATCCCGAACCGTGATTTGTTCGAGACTACTTTTCTAGATTTCAATAGCAATGAAATCAGATAATATGCTTTTCTAAGCATTCGGGCCTACCGGCGTGACAATGCGCCAAGAACCATGCCCGCGCCCACAGCAATTGCAATGGATGTGAGTGGATTGTCTTTAATAGACGCTTCAGCTTTTGTAGTGAGTTCATCGTAACGTGCTTTAGCGATTTCTGTTTTCTCTGCTGTCACATCTTTTACAGCCCGAGTTTTTTGAGACGCACTTGTTTTCGCTTGTATCTTTACAGTCTCTGCCAGTTTAGCAATGTCGCCACGAAGTGTCTCGAGCTGGTCAGCAATTTTTTCATCCTTACCAGAAAGAGCGACAACGTTTTTCTTTGAGGGACTTTTTGTAGTAGCCATGATTATTCTCCTTGTTAATCGTCTTCTCGCGCAGGGTTGCGCTTCTATATAAATCTAACGATAGGCAAGGCCTTTAAGTTCCAAGAAAACCTCTTTAAAACGGAACAAAGAGAGCAGATACTCATATAAGTCCAAAGAGGAAATATTTATGAAACAAGATTACGAAAAATACGACAATCCAGATGCGGTAGTTGCAGATGATAGTCTAAGCGAGGCTAAGAAAAAAGAGATACTGAAGCAATGGATCGAAGACGAGGAGGCTCTGGTTCGTGGATCTGCCGAGGGCATTCAAGGCGGCGAAGAGAACCATTTGCAAAGCGCACAAACCGCCTTGATGAAATTAAAAGGCGAAGCGTAACATGTTCGAAAGAGGCCTAGTCTGAGGCCTCTTCTTTAAAAGGAAATTGAAGGGTCACGCCGTGGCCCTTTTTTCGTTTCTGAATATTGAACTCGCCGCCGAGTTGTCGAGCAAAGCCGCGCATTAATTTATAACCGACACCAGTTACGGGCGCTGCCCCCACTCCTTGGCCATTATCAACAACCGAGACGATAATTTCTTCGTTTTCACATATCAAACTAATTGAAACCGTGCCGCCTTTTGCCAATCCGTGTTTGACAGAGTTCGCTAGGGCTTCGACAATGAAAAGAGCGACTGGAATAACGACATCTGGCTCCATTGCGTCGCATGTCACTTCAAGATCCACGTCAATGCCAGCTTCGTCGGCGTCTAATCCGGTTTCGAGTTCAGTGATAAGCCGTTTTAAGAAGATATCCATCCGGATGACTCGCAAGTCATCTCCTTCGTAGAGTCCTCTATGAACAAGTGCGATGGCATTGATACGGCTGCGGGTTTCCTGGATTGCTTCAAGGCCTGCGACATCAGTCAGCTTTCGTTCCTGCATGTTCAAAAGTGAAATAATGATTTGAAGATTGTTTTTTACCCGGTGGTGAATTTCCCGCAGCAGTGTTTCCTTTTCAATGAGGTTATCGAGTAATTTAGCTTCGCGCTCACTAATATGATCAGCCATTTGGTTGAACGTCATTCCCAGAGAAGAAATTCGTTCGGGAACCCTGTTTAAGTCAGCGACGCGGGCTTTGAAGTCTCCTTTAGTGAAACGCATAGAAGCCAGGCGTATTTTTCGTAGTGGGGAGAGTATAAGTTTGTCTGTTGAGAACCAGATAGCTGTGTAGGCAAAACACCAAGCCAGAACGCATATCGTGACATAAAGCGCGCTTCCGGTTTGCAATGAAAGTATCACTGAAAAAATCAAAATCGGAAGCAAGCAGAGGCCCAAGATCGCGCCGAAGCGGACTCTCAAATCCGTCATTGAAAATTTCGATTCTTTTTTTTCCAAGATTTAGCCTTCCCCGCCACTGTCTCGCATTTCTTATATTAACGACCGGCGATGGTATCCGCTTCATTCAAAATGGAGCTAATCGCGTCCATTGCTCCGACCGTATCGGCTTCAGTGTTAAAAACTCCAGAGTCCATAACGGCTTCAAGCGCTTTTCGTGCCCGGCTCACGCGACTTTTTATAGTTCCAACAGCGCAGTCGCAGATTTCAGCCGCTTCTTCATAGGACAGACCAGAGGCCCCCACGAGAATTAGGGCTTCTCGCTGATCTTCTTTTAGGCTGTCCAGACCGCGGCGCAGCTCGTTTAGTTGAATTGACTTTTCCTGATCTGCCGTCGCCACAATAGTTTGCTCGGCAACTTCCTGATCAAGCGAGGTTGCCCGCCAAGATCGGCGTTTGATAGAATAAAATTGGTTACGAAGGATGGTAAAGGTCCAAGCTTTCAAGTTTGAGCCCGGTTTAAATTTGTCGCGGGATTTCCAAGCTTTGAGCATCGCGTCTTGGGCGACATCATCCGCGAGGGTTGCATTCCCGCATAGCGATCGGGAAAAGGCCCGGAGATGGGGGATAAGCTCAGTTAGCTCCTTGCGAAATAGCTCCTCGTCGAGCGGCGCCCACGGGGCTGTGTCGTTAGGATCATAGGGAGTAGAGCCCGAAGCGAGCTTTTCCTTGTTTGCGTCGATGTTTTTAGCCACTTTACTTGCCCTTATCTGCTTGTTCTAAGAGCGAAAGGAAGTCGTCTGGTACGGGCTCATTGACGACGCTATCGTAAAGTTGGCGCAGATTGGTCCCTATCTTATCTTTCAATGGGTCTTTCGCAAATTCTTCGCCGGATTTGGCGCGTTTTTCATCTGATTTCTTCGCGTTTTGCGTCATTCGTGGAGGACCCTTCTTATACCCGTTAATTTTTAGCTACGCCTTGGAACTTACTTGGTTCCAATTGCGTATGTGCAATAAGTGTAATCAACTTATTAATCATTTAAGCTTTAAACGAAGTAAAGTTTGAAGGACATTCTGAAGGGAAAATTATGAGTCTGGTCGAAAAATACGCGCCTCAATTACCATATTTGCGGCGGTTCGCCCGCGCTTTGACGGGGACACAAACCGGGGGGGACGCCTATGTCCGTACAGCGCTTCAGGCTCTCGTGGCGGGCGATGTCGATATGGATGACTCCCTAAGTCCCAAAATTGCTCTTTTTCAAATGTTCCTAGGTATATGGAACACGACGGGCGCGCAATTGGAAACAGATGATGTGCCAGGCGGGGATGCTCAGTCCGTGAGAATTCACAAATTAACACCGACCTCTCGTCAGGCGTTTTTGCTCAATGCCCTAGAAGGTATGTCGGTTGAAGAGATCGCTGTCATTATGGGGGTTTCGCCTGATGAGGCTAAAACCCTCCTAGATCAGGCTGAGGCCGATATTGAAAAAGAATTACGGACCAATGTTCTCATCATTGAGGATGAGCCGATCATCGCTGCTGATATTGAAGGTCTCGTCGAGGAATTGGGCCATACAGTTGATGCTATCGCTGCCACTCATACAGAAGCTGTTAAAGCAGTCGAAAAAAAGAAACCCGGTATTGTTTTGGCAGATGTTCAATTGGCCGACGGAAGTTCGGGCATTGATGCTGTCACAGATATTTTAGAGACATACGACGTTCCCGTTATTTTCATTACAGCATTCCCGGAACGCCTATTGACAGGAGATAAGCCGGAGCCTGCTTATTTGATTAGTAAGCCTTTCCGTCCCGAAAACGTGAAAGCCGCTATCAGTCAAGCGCTGTTTTTCCATCACGGATAACAAATAAAACTGAAATTATAAAAGCCCCGTTTAAGACGGGGCTTTTTTTTGATCTAAAATTTTTAAAAGGTGAGCTTTTCCAGATGCAAGTACTGACTGTCAAAATTGGATATTTTTTCTAATCTTGGCCGGTCTAGAATTTGGATGCCGTTATGATCCGTACTTATGAGCTGATCTGCTTTCAGCTTTGTCAGCGTTCGGGAAATATGCACGACGGATAGGCCTAATGCGTCTGCGAGCAGGGATTGCGGCACAGGAAGGTACAGGAAGTTTTCCAATTTTCCGGTCGTCGCGGCCATGCGCCGATTTAATTCAAGTATGAGGTGTCCGACCCGCTCTTTGGCAGAGCGCCGGCCAACCCTAATAATTTGTTCTCGAAGGATGGATTCCTCCTGCACGGCAACCCACCAAAAGGCTGTGGCAAGGGCGGGCTCTTGTTTAATGGCTGTTAAAAAGTCCGAGGCCTTAAGTCGGCGAAGCGTTAAATCCGTCGCGGCAGACACGTTGTGATCTGATTTGGCGTTGGTTAATGACATCATGTCAAAACAATCACCGGGTAACATGAAGTTTAATATCTGACGTCGCCCGTCATCCAAAAGGTCAAAACGGATTGCCCAACCTGATTGTATAATGAAAACAAAATCAACAACATCGCCTTCAGATACAATTTCCTGACCGGCTTTTCGGACTTCAATCTTGTGAGGTAAATTTATCAAACCTTCAAAATGTTTCGGGCCAACGTCAGCATAATGTGCAACGCGCTTGATAAGTGGGTTCATAAGAATTGACTTAGTAATCTAGCTGGTTGCGACCAGATCTGTTTTTTGGTTAAGCTCTATTTCTATAACCGCCCGGCGGCCATTTAGCCAGAGGGAATCCCGATCGCCTTGTTCAATTTTGGCATAGATAGGACCGCGAAGACCTGTCGCTTGAATATATGATTTGATCTCAGCCTCGCGCTCTTTCATCATCTCCAGTGTTTCATCATTATTGTAAACAACGACATTCAACGCTTCAATTTCACAATTATTCGTTACGTCTGAGGCTGTGTTAATTAGTTCCGCCGAATGCTGGGTAATAAACTGATCGTGAAAATAGACGGGAATCTCACCTGATTGACAGTTGCTCATTTCCTCAATTGTCAGCTCGATGGAGGTATTGTAACTCAGGCTCTCTTTTCTTAGAGAACTCCCGTTGCTTTCCGCTTGCACATTTAAGGACAGAAAGATCACAGGGATCAAAGCGGAGCTGGCAAAAAAGAGTTTTAACATGGTTCAATATCTGGTTGGTTGTAAGTAGTCGTCTTCTCATAGTAACTGGTTTGGCTCGCTTCGGTTCCCTCATTCCAGCACGAAAATTTAATTTTTATGACCAGAAATTGAGGAACTGGCAAAACCGATAGGCGTAAGCTTCGTAAATATTAGAACCTACGCAGACTATAGGAGACATGATGACGACTTATAAAGAAGGTGCAAAGGTCCAGTGGGACTGGGCAAGCGGCACGGCTACAGGAAAAGTTGAGACTGTTTACACGGAAGACGTTACCCGAAAAATTAAGGGGACCGAGGTCAAACGCAAAGCAAGTAAAGACGAACCAGCCTATTATATTAAACAGGATGACGGCGACGGCGTACTCAAGTCCCATTCAGAAGTAAAAAAAGCCTAATGTGTTCCTGAAAGCTCAGGTCCTGACACCAAAACCTTTGGAGGTGTGGGGTCAAGTTTGTTCACACGAAGAGAAGCCCCGAATATGAGCGCACGACTAATAAAAATGTGGCAGGATTTGCAAGGTAGCTATTACTTCATTCCGGGCCTTATGGCCTTTGGGGCAATCTTTCTCGCATATGTGACAATTTCCTTGGACGAGATTTACGGACTTAAGGTTTCGGACGATTCAATATTTTTCCTATCGAATAAAGCTACTGGCGCTCGAACAATTCTGGCCACAATTGCCGGATCCATGATTGGCGTGGCCGCCACCACCTTTTCTATTACAATGGTAGCTGTGACTAGCGCGGCAGGGCAATATGGCCCTCGACTTATTGGTAATTTTATGCGCGACCGGGGCAATCAGGTAACGCTGGGCACATTTACCTCTACTTTTATTTATTGCCTGCTGATCCTGCGCGTCGCCCGAACCGGAGACGGAACGGATGCGCAAGATGCCATCGCCGAATTCGTACCGAATATATCTCTTCTCGTCGCAATGGGGTTAACCCTTATGAGCGTAGGTGTGCTGATTTATTTCATTCACCATATCCCGGAAATACTTAACGTCGGAAATATTACTAGCCGGGTCGGCCGGCGCCTATCAAGAGATATAGAGAATCGTTACCCAAAGAACATCGGTCGTTCAAAACGTGACAGCGAAATCAATCTGAAAGATTATAAATTAAGTGATGCGCAAACTATTCGATCCAAATTTGAAGGGTTTGTTCAAACCCTGAACGAAAAGGCGCTTCTGGACCTTTGTGTGAAGCTGGATGTTGTTGCAAAAATTGAATACCGCCCCGGAGATTTCGTGACTAAAGGCGATATACTTGTCCGCATTTGGGGTGAGGATAGCTTGTCGGAAGAACAAGAGCTTAAGTTTTTAGACGGGTTTGCGACCGGAAATTCACGTTCGGCGCATCAGAATATCCTATTTCTAGCGGATGAACTGGTCGAGATTTTGGCGAGGGCATTGTCTCCGGGGGTCAACGATCCTTTTACCGCGATAAATTGTATTAACTGGTTTCACAGTTCAATGAAAAGCTTTGCTGCCGGAGATATCCCAAGTCCATGTCGGTATGATGAAACGGGTAAATTACGGCTGATTGCTTATCCGGTTACATTTGAAAGTTTCGTACAAACAATCTGTAATCAATCCAGAGCTTATATTGCGACTGATAGAAATACGACAATTAAGATGATGACGATACTCACAGAAATGACGGCCATTGTAGAAAGGGATGAACATAAAGCTTGTATCATGAAACAATTGGAGGACTTAAAATTTGCCGCCGAAGAGCTTTTACCGTCAGAGGTAGATAAGGCAGAGGTTCGTAAACATTACAATGTGTCTAAAAAAATGATAGCCGATCCGGCTTATTTTTTAGAGCAAGAGCACGGTCAGCATTGGGTTGCTGGGCGTGGATAATTGCTCAGTCAAATTTACTAACCTTATAAAATAAAAGCGTTTTAAATATCATAGGTTAATGCGGTTTCATTCTATGAACATATAGCTTTGCTAGCTGCGTTTTATTGCGCGGCGGCCTTGGTGCGACTCGGTGTTAACGGCCTTCCCCGCCATCCGGTGTTCGCATCAAGGTTTTAAGCTTAGCTTCCGAACGCGCTTTAGTTTAACCAAATGCTATTCCAGAACCCGGCTCGGACCGTGAATTGGAAGACGGGGTGGCTTTATCTATCGTGCGACTAATAAGTTTCAGTAGCTTAGAAGGAACGTAAGGTTTACCGACTATAAGTCGTTCGGGCACATCATGTGTTTCAATGACACGGCTCATCTGGCCCGATAAGAAAATATAAGGAACGCCGATGCTCGCCAAGGCGTTAGCGATTGGAACGCTATTTTCACGTCCTAGGTTGTAGTCGAGGGTAGCAATATCCGGCCGGTGTTCTTCTATTAAAGATAAGCCAGATTCGACGTCAGCGACGGGACCGATTACCGAGAACCCGGCGCCTATAAACGTATCTTCCAGATCCATTGCAATGAAGGGGTCATCTTCGACGATTAGTATCGATTTATGGGCAGTTTCATGTTTCATAACTCACAAAATCTACGCCCGTTTTTTAGTTGTGTTCCAATGCATATGAGTCTGAGCCGTTAATTACCCAAACAAATCATAACGTTAATGTGATGTCTTCCACTCGTAAATCTAGTCGCATTTCAGGAACGCCTGAGGCGGAGCCGCGTAGAATTTTGAGATATATTGAGGACTTATGCCCAGAATAAAAAAGACTAAAATTGACGCCCCCCTGGAAGAGAACAAAGAGAAGGCCTATAATTGGTCTGAGGTCATGGACCGAATAGAATCTCGAAATAAAGGAGAAGACGAATTTCTCCAAGCCGTAAGAGAGATTGGGGAAACACTTACAGATGTGATCGAATGCGACAAACGCCTGCAAGACGCGCGCATCTTCGAACGGCTGACAGTTCCCGATAGGATAATAACTTTTCGGGTGTGCTGGGAGGATGACGACGGCAAAGTTCAAATTAATCAGGGTTGGCGTGTCCAAAATTGCGGCGCAATTGGTCCTTATAAAGGCGGGCTTCGCTTTCACCCTTCTGTAAATATTTCAGTCCTTAAATTTTTAGCCTTTGAACAAACCTTTAAAAACGCCCTGACGGGCCTGCCCATGGGCGGCGGCAAAGGGGGGGCAGATTTCGACCCGTCAGGGCGTTCAAATAAAGAGATTATGAGATTTTGTCAGGCATTTATGGATGAGCTTCATCGCCATATTGGGCCGCGAACGGATGTCCCGGCCGGGGACATAAATGTTGGGTCACGTGAAATTGGTTACTTATATGGCAGATATCAAAGACTGACCAATAGCTTCTCCGGAACCTTAACGGGGAAAGGGTTATCTTATGGAGGTTCGCCTGTACGCGTCGAGGCTACGGGGTATGGATTGATCTATTTTCTTTCAGATATGTTGGACGCGCATTTGGATAAAATAGGCGGTAAAACGATTCTGATTTCCGGGGCAGGGAATGTGGCTCTTCATGCGGCAGAAAAGGCCATTCAGTTGAATGCGAAAGTTCTTACCTTATCGGATAGTAAGGGCACACTCCATATATCTACCGGTTTCAGCGCGGATCAAATTGACTTCGTCAAAGAATTAAAGTTGAGGTCAGGAACGAGTTTGGAAGCTTGCGTGGAAAAATTTGAAGGCGCTAAGTTTTCCGCTGGGAAAGCGCCTTGGCATATCAAAGCCGACATAGCTCTACCTTGCGCCACGCAAAATGAGCTTCACGAGGACCACGCCAAAAGTCTTAAGCAAAATGGGGTCATTGCGGTCGCCGAAGGAGCGAATATGCCTTGCACGGCCCAAGCCACCAAACTTATCAGAGAGAGCAAAATATTATATGCGCCGGGTAAGGCTTCCAATGCCGGCGGGGTTGCCTTGAGCGGATTGGAAATGAGCCAAAACGCGGCGTTTGGAAAAGGTGACTTCGAAGCGCTGGACGAAAAGCTCAAGCAGATAATGGGTAGAATACATGACGACTGTAAAACCCATGGGAAAAATGGCAAACATATTGACTATGTAAAGGGAGCCAATCAGGCCGCCTTCAGTAAATTGGCTGACGCCTTGCTCGCTTTCGGAATTTGATTTGGGGCTATCTGTTAGTGCTTAGTCGTAAGCTTACGACAGCCTCTCCGTGCCAAGAACGTTTTTGTAAACTTCAGGGCTAAGCTCTTTGTCTTGATGATGTATGACAGACACATCGCCCGTAGTTTCCGCAACCACAATTTGGATGCTCTCCAGGTTCCCGACATTTGCTTCCCTGAGCTTAGCCATCAGGTCACCCTCACTCATTTTCGCTTTCCGAAGGTGATCATATTGGATGTCTTTGCCAATCATGATGAGGCGCGGCTTGTTATCCGCGAGTTTCGGGACCCAATCTAGTTTCACCCTCATGGTAGCAAATCCGATCTGGCAGGCATATAAAATGGCCAGAACCACGACGCCTTGGACGAGTGAAACAGATTTGCCCATTACAATGGACGCAAAGATAGAGCCGATTGCGACTGTAATGGCAAAATCGAAACCGCTCATTTTGGAAAAGCTGCGAATGCCGGCGATGCGAGTAAATATCACTAGCGCCGCATAGGCTCCGATAATAGATAAAAAAATCAAGAGGGCATTACTTGGCGCCATGCCCATCCAGTCGGTAAATTTAGAGTAAGAGATCTTAGTTCACTTTATTTGTTGGATTGGAGGAAGATGTCGTCGAAGCAGATGTCTGCGCATCACGGGTTAACGCCTCCTTGACAATAATCGAGATGGCCGCAGCGGCTATCGTTCTTAATATAAAACGCATGTGGATACTCCTTGGTAATTTGTTCTCTCAAATGGCTTGCTAAATAAGCGCCCGGAAGCCGGATTAGTTCCGCTAAGCTAGCAATTATTGTAACTTTCCGACTTAGGATTTCAGAAAGGCGAGACATTGCGATTCATATTTTCGCAGGCCGCGCTTGCTCACCCCTCGAAGAACCGCGATCCTCTCTGTTCTTTCTTCAAAACTTGCGGTCGCTAAATCGATAACTTTTGGGTGAATGTAACTGGTTCTGCAAATTGCAGGCGTATTATGAAGTTCTTTCGCGGCAGCCTCGCTCATCTCTTTAATTTTAGGGTTTTCCACTTTGGCCGCTACTTCAAAGGCCGCGACAGTGCCGCGCCAAGTTCGAAAGGTTTTAGCTGAAAACTCTTCGCCGATATATTGATTTACGTCTGAGCTATCCAGAACACATTTATCTCCGCCGGAGGAGATGTATTGAAACACTCTATGACCGGGTAGATTGTCGATTTTCTCCAAGGTTTTGTGAAGGAGTTTGTCGTTCATCCGAACATTTACTTTTTTGCCACCTTTCGCCTTGTAGTTAAACACGAGTTCCCCCTTCTCAAATTCCAAATGTTTGCGACGAAGGGTCGTTGCGCCGTAACTTCCGTTTTCATCAGCATAGGTCTGATTGCCAACTCGCATGGAGGTTTTATCGATGAGCCGGGCCAAGGCGGCGCTCGCGTATTTTTTAGAGGGCGCGCTTCCCTTGAGGTCGCGCCTGACCCTCCGGCGAAGAGAGGGGAGGTACTCTCCGAACTCTACAAGCTTATCAAACTTCTGAGTGGCTCGGAACTCCGCCCAATGGTTATGATAGCGATATTGTTTCCGGCCTTTTTCGTCGCGGCCAGTGGCTTGCAGATGGCCAAACTCATCAATGCAAATCCAAACATCCGTATAGGCAGGCGGCAATCCCAACGCATTTATACGTTGCAGAGCATCATCTTTCTGAAGCGCGTCGCCATTTGGAAGTTTGTAATAAAAGGTTTTGCCACGCTTATGACGGGAAATTCCAGGTTCGCTGTCTTCGCTATATCGCAGAAGTTTTGGCACGGGCAGCATTCGAATATCCAAAGTGAAAAGAGGCGTGGGTGACAGATACGTTCTGCGTTGGCGAACCGTTCCTTTTTATATTGTTTTAAAAAACCGGGAACTATTTCGGGATGTCAAGGTTGTTAACATATACCGCGGCAATCGAGCCGCAGATATAATGGAGAACAAATATGCTCGAAGGATTACTAGGTCTAATTCACTTGGTTCTGATTATCTGGGCGGTCATCAACATTCTTGGGTCTGGTGCATCTACATTGGCCAAGGTCCTATGGACATTGTTTGTCGTGATCTTCCCACTTGTCGGATTTATCGTCTGGTTCTTTGTCGGACCTAAAAACTAACTAACAAAAACACCGCTAACCTAAAAAAAGAAAGAGAGAAATTATGAGTAATGAATATAACCAAAAATCATCCGGTGGTAAAATCGCTGGTATCGCAATTGGCGCAGTCGTCATCATCGGTGTGGCGGTCGCAGCTCTTTACTTGGTCGATGTAGATCAAACTGAAGAAGCGCGCCTACCCGACGTTGATGTCGCCGTTGAAGACGGCAATATGCCTGAGTTCGACGCGGATGTCGCAGACGTCGATGTTGGCACTACAGAAACAGAAGTTGACGTTCCCACAGTTGATGTTGAATCCGAGACTGTTGAAGTCGAAGTGCCGACAGTTGAAACGGGAACCGAGGAAACTACCGTTGACCTCCCAACGATTGATGTCGATAAGCCGGACGAAGATAGTCCTGATGGCGACGAAGACCCTCGGTAAGTCGATAAAATTAGTAAAATAAAAAACCGCCTTTGGGCGGTTTTTTTTGTGGCTAACAGTGATGGCTGAACGGCTTAGATTGGGTTCTGAGGATCAGATGGAGACACATTTATTGGCTTCGACCGTTTTCTCTTGTCGTGAAACTCCCGCATCATCTTTGCGTTTCGATTATTTGCTTTCCAGCCCACGTCGAAAATGTCCCCGATGATAGGGATAAGACCGATGAGCCAGTCCAGAAATATATTAAACCCCATTCGAAACATCTTTCGTTTGGGCGGATTTAGCCGGGCAGCCTGCATGAAGATATAACCCGAAACGCCCAAACTGGCGGTGTCGCCGACCCCGGGGATTAATCCGACAATCGAGTCCAGACCTAAATTTATGCTCGTCCCGGGCAGTTTGAACTGACTATCCATCAACGCCGCCAAGCTTTCAATATGCTGAACAATTTTCTCTTGCTCATCCAATGCGGTATGATCCATTTCAGGATAGTTTGTCATGACCTAAATCTCTTTCTTTTTGCGGTTTGAGGGGACGACGACTATGCAAAGAGTCGATGCGCTTTGAAAATGTTTCAGTTGATAAAAACTTGCCCTCCGTAAATTCGACGGCGCTGACTTTAATCATTTTTTGATCCACGGAGATGTGGTTAAAACTCGCCGGTTTATTTCTTCGGCGTCGAGACAGCGTGCCGGCCCCAATAGACATAATTTCTGTCTCATTGGGTTGTCGCTCAATAGCAAAAGGCACGTGAACATGGCCCGTCAAAACGACATCGACATTGCGGTGGCTTAAATATTTTAGAGTTTCCGAGCCATTTTTCGTTAGCTTTTGTAGGGGCGAGAGCTCCGGATAGATCATGGGGTGGTGCGCCATTATCATCTCGACACCGCCTTGGCTCAATTTTTTAATTTTGTCCGTTAATTCCGCCAAGTCTTTTAAATTTACGGCCCCTAGCGACCAGTCAAATCCAAATTGCCAACCCCGCGCGGAATTATATGGCAAAATAGTCACATCCTCATTGGTGAAATGGGCAACGCTGAGGGGCTCAATCCATTTTTTATACTTTGCAAAAGGTCGCGTGAAACGCTCTATCAACCCATACATAGGGGTATCATGATTTCCGGGGGTTATGAGTTTGGGCCCGTTCAAAGTCTGTATCCAGTCACGCGCCGCCTTAAATTCTTCGTCCGATCCGTTTTGGGTAATATCCCCGCAAATAACGATAATATCCGGTTCAAGCTTTTCGATAGTGGCCTTTACGCAGCTCATGGCTTCCTTGTCCTCGACCCCGAAATGAATATCTGCAAATTGAATAATAGACGTCATGTCGTCCTGAGGATTAAGTTTTTGGGTTTGGAGCCATTACCTTCACGCCTCTTTTTTCCAGCGTAACGGTTAGGGGGCAGGATACGATCTCTGCCTCTCCGTCTAAAAGGGTTTCAAATCGGCCTTGCCCCTTAATTTCCAGCGAACGAATTCTTTTCGACTCTATATTTTCTGACTCGCGCCAGTCCATTAAGAGGCTTTGAGCGCCTACTTTCAACAACTCACCGACGCTCAGCGGCATGACAGAGGCCATATCGAGTTCCGGCGCCGCGTCTGCGTATTCAGACTGCGGAGGGAACGATAGCAGTATGGCATTAGCTTCTAAATCGGTGGGATCTCCGTCCACATGGTAAGAGAAAGTTTCTCCCTCTGTTACAGACTCGACAACTTTAGGAATGGCCGTCACGGCTTCGGAAATATGTCCGTCCCGTACGCTTTCGCGGATATTTGCCATACGCGTCGGCGCGCCAATGATTGCCCCGCAGTAAAACGGCGAGCCATTGAGTAACCCGGCCGTATGCCACCTTGGGTCAGTCTGATTTAAAGCTATGGTCAGCGCTTCTTCCCAATCGACCGTTTTGTAAAGTTCTCTGGGGAGAATATTCATTGTCCCGCCAGGAAGAGCGATTAAAGGCACATCAGAGTGTCTGGCGATTTCCGCCGCTGAACGACATGTCCCATCACCGCCAAAAACAATTATTAAATCTGGTTTGTATGTCTTGAGCGCTTGGAACTGTTTTTCAATCCCGTCACCTTTGGAAATAAATTTTTCAGGCGCGGCGTGCCCTTTATCCACGAGCTTTGCTGTGATCTCCTCCGAGACGTCGGAGGAGCTTCCGGAAGACAGATTGATAAGTAAAGCCGGTTTTTTAAATATTATTGGCATGAGTGGCACCCCTTTAACTCATCCAATTTAGTGCATTTTCTGAGTATAGAGCTTACGTTCGAAAAGTGTAATTGTTCCAGTGAACGGCGCGAAATTGTTACCCATTTAGAGTGAGTGTCGTCCGGACCGGTCGGTGGTCGGATAACATGGAATCCACCACATCCGCCTTCGCCGGGCCGAGCCTCTCATCCGCCAGAATATGGTCATAATCTTTCCGGGGTTTCCAGCTTGGATAGCTTTTATCGTGTGGTTCGGTCAGAATATTCAGTTTCCGACTCTGAGAGAGGGATTTCATGGGTGTGGAGTTAGAGCCACAGTTCATATCTCCGGCGATAACTACGGTTCCATCAGTCGGAACACTTTCAGAGATAAAATGGGTTTGCAGATTTTGATCAGCTAACCCTAGGCTTAGATGAGTATTTGCAAAATAAATCGGATTGGGTAAATCTATCCGGGTTATCAAAACTCCACGGCCCGATCGGCTGCCCGGTAGCTTAAGATCTGCTGCTTCCAAAATCGGATATCTAGAAAAGATTGCGTTCCCATGACGGGAAACTCGCCCGACGACCCTATTCTCCTGTGACACCGCATGCGGGAATTTGGCATAGGATTGAAGCAATTCAACTTGGTTTTGAAAATTTGATCTGCGCCCCCCTAGATCGACTTCTTGCAGCGCCACTAAGTCGTAATCTTGCAAAACCTTTGCAATTTTCTTGAGCGTCCGCCTTTTGGCAGGGGTGTGTAAAACCTGCCTATAGGCCTGGGACGCATATTGATGAGTCGCCTGAGTGCCGATGCCGGCTTGAATATTCCATGTAAGGACTTTTAGTTGCATAGGGGTTTTACGGCTGAAGGAACAAATTGTTCTCGAAAGGGTAACTCAATCGGGATAATTAAATATTACGAATTAACAAGGGGGCTATATGTTCGGCGCACCGATAACACTGCTCCTGCACATTATTATTGTAGTTGTATTTTCTTTTAGGGTGATAAGCCGTCGTCTCGCCGTCCACACGACTTTGGCATGGATTATGGTGATAGCTGCTCTTCCTGTCATCGGCCTTCTTATCTACTTTCTTTTCGGCGATCATCGACTTGGACGTAAGCGTCTAAAACTTGGCCCAAAAATTAGACAACACTTTCAAGATGCCTATGAAATTGACGAAGCTGTAACGACAAGTGAGGAACTAGAAGTCTCAGAATACTTTAGACACATGTCTAAAGTTATTTCGAAAGAGACCGGGTTTCATCCGTCCATCGGAAATAAAATCAAATTGTACTCTGATGCTCACGCTCTTTTTGATGTGCTCATAAAAGACATCGATGAGGCTAAAGAACACCTCTTCTTAGAATTCTATATCATCGATCCGCAAGGCAGGGTGAATGAAGTCTTGGAGGCTATTATCAGAGCCGCGAAACGCGGAGTCGACTGCCGTGTGCTGGTAGATGATTTCGGCAGTAAGACCTTTTTGAAAAGCCACTGGCCACGAAGTATGATGCAGGTCGGCGTTAGGGTGGAGGCGTCACTTTCCGTGGGTATCTTAAAGTCAGTTTCCAAGCGGACAGATTTAAGAAACCATCGAAAAATTATCGTTATAGATCAGTCTATTGGCTATACGGGAAGTCTCAATTTGGCAGATCCGGAATATTTCAAACGAGACGCCAATGTCGGGGCTTGGGTCGATATTATGATTCGCCTCGAAGGCCATATTGTCTCGTCTCTGGCTGTCGTTTTTAATACAGACTTTATATTCGATCATGTTGGGACGGACTTTGATAAATCAGACATCATGAAATTGCCGCAGCATACGCCGAATGAGAATTTTGCGCGGGATGCTGTGTTGCAACTTATCCCCTCCGGTCCAGAATCTTATTCAAGTTTGATTTATGAGGTAATCGTTTCGGCTATTTTTGGAGCGCAGAAACAAATTACGATCACCACGCCCTATTTTGTTCCAGACGAGGCGATTGTTTTGGCACTTTGCAACGCGGCCAAGCGCGGCTTGGAGGTGAGAGTTATACTCCCTCACAAAGTCGACTCCCTTATGGCGCGCTTCGCCGGGCAGTCCGTCTTTTCCGAAATGCTCCGGGCCGGCGTACAGATTTATCGCTATCAGGGCGGAATGCTCCATACCAAATCAATCTTGATTGATGACGATATTTGTTTTGTCGGTACAGTGAATGTCGATATGCGAAGTTTCTACCTGAACCTTGAAATTACGATGGCCGTCTATGACCGCTTTTTTCACAAGGCCTTGTCCCGGGTTGTTGAGGACTACATTGAAAACTCCCATCTCATTGAGCGCGAGCTCTGGAAACAACGAAGTTTCTCTATTCGCTTGAAGGAAAATTTACTCCGTCTTGCAGGCCCCCTTTTATAACCACACCAAAAAGTTGCAATAAATATATTGACAACCAGAAAGCTTATGACCTAATCATCACACCATAAAGTTGTGAGGTGAGTAGTGTCGGCTGTGACAGTCCATATAAAGGAGGCGGCGAAAGGGGGTCTTCCTTCTGTAGCTTTTCCTGTACGCCAAGCGGACGTTCACAAACAATTTGGCAATAACGTTTTTATATCGTCCATTACGCCAAAAACGGATGAGATCGGACAGGTCATATATATGGCCAAAGTCAGAATAATTCCGGATCATCCGTATTTCTTCGAACATGTCAGAGATCACCTTCCAGGCCTGTATATTATCGAAGCTGGAAGGCAGGTAGGACTGGCTATACCGCATCTTTTCTATGATGTGGGCTATGATTACGGCTTTGTGCTGGAAGCTTGCGACATGCGTTTTTCCGGCTTTATCAACCTGTCGGATGATCTCTTTATTGAGTGCCGCATTTTCAATCCGGCCTATCGGCGAGGGAAGCTGCAATCCTTGTCCTTTGACGGAATATTCCTACAAAACGGTCAAGCCTGCGTTCACTATCAAAGCCATATAAAGCTCATTCACCGAAAACTCCTGGCCCGCTATGAAAGACATTCAGGGTGAGCGAAAAACTACACCACAAAGTTGCAGTTATTGGCGGCGGTGTGTCCGGCATGGCCGCGGCTTATTATCTTGCGCGGCAAGGACATCAGGTTGATCTCTACGAATCATCGGACCGGCTTGGCGGTCGTATGGCTCTCTCTCACCTGCAGGGCCGGGAAATCTGTCTTGGCGGCAAAAATATTGGGTTTCACTATAAAGAATTCAGGCAGTTCCTCGCCCATTATGGAAAGCCGAGATACGAATATTTTGGCTTGAACTCTGCCCGTCTTTCGAATGGAAAAGTCCTACCCTTTAATTCCAAAGAGAAGAGAGAGCAGTTTCTTACCCTGCTTCGCTCAGCAACAATTCCCGATTTGTGGAAATTAAGGCGCGCGTGGAGAGCTGTGCAGGCGGACAGAACCAATGGGGATTTGTCAGGTCCTTATTTCAAAGCGCTAGAGAGGGAGGGGGCAGAAACTCTGACAGATTACTTCTCCGGCAAATTCTCAAATTCCATAGCCAGAGCCTTGACGGTTCGCATGAACGGCGCCGAACCGGATGAGATGGCGATAGAAAATTTCGGGACTCATCTTCAAATGTTGAAAGATGAATATGAGCAAATTGCCTCGCCACTGGAAAATGTGTTTTCGGATTTCCAGGCGGATCCGGATATTCGAACCAAATTACGGACATCAGTAAAAGCGCTGCGAAAGACAAATGGCTTCTATGCTTTAGCAGGTGATGGCTTCATGGAGCTATATTCAAAGGTGATTATCGCGTTGCCAGCCTACGGCGCCGCTATCCTCACAAAGTCTGATTTTCCAGGAATATCACGCGCTTTGAGGCAACCGAGATATTTCCCTGTCACGGTCATTGTCGCGAAGTATGAGAGACCTGTCTTCGAAACAGAGCTACGGGCGCTGACTTTCCCGCCGAATTCCGCTCTCAGCAATATCGGGGCTTACGGCATAAATGATCTCAACTGGGTGCGTTACACCTTTAGCGGCGCAGCAGCCCAAGCCCTGAACTCGCACGAAATGCTCGATGATCAACTCTTATCCATCGCCGAGAAGCAATCGGCACCATACTTCAATTTGAAACGAAATTCTTGTCTAGTCTTCAAACGAAAATCATGGGCGCAAGGGCTCTGTGGCTACACCCTGAATGAATCCAAATTCAGATCAGATCTGCGGGACGCCCAATCTGAATATCCAGGCCTTCATTTTACCGGGGATTATATCAAAGGCGCCTCGATTGAAAATTGCTTCCGCGCGGCAAAAGAGACTGTCGAGAGCTGTCTCTCCTCTGCGCCAAGATCCCCGAAATCACTAGAATTTCATCTCGACTTAAAAAGAGGCTCCTTATGTCCAAAATAGATTTCACACCTTATTATTACGGACCAAACCCGCCTCAGCCGACGCCCTTTGACCGTCTTTATGCGATCACCCATTTCATCATGCCGAATTTCGGAACGATGGATTGGGATTGGCAGACACGCGACCAAGTCAATGAAAATTTGCTCAAATTAAAAGAGGAGGGCGGTCATTTAAATGACGACATCATGATGTATATTCATGTGCCTTACTGCAAATCCTTCTGCCATTACTGCAATTTCAACAAGAACCATTATCCGCGTCAGTCAAAGGACAGGCTCGACCTCTATGTTGACTATCTGATCAAGGAAATCGACTGGTATATGGCGCAGCCCTATGTCCAGGCCCGAAACTTCACGGCGATTTACATTGGCGGCGGGACGCCCTCGACGCTCTCTCATAAGGGGATGGAACGACTTTTCACCCATTTGAAAAAGGTCGTCCCGAATTACGACGTGATCGAAAAAACCTTCACGGGCGAGCCGCGATCTTTCAAAGATATTGAAAAGCTGAAACTCGTCAAAGATTTCGGCTTTGACCGCGTAACCTTTGGGATCGAGACTTTTGATCCCGTGCTTCGCAAGCAAATCGGCCGGGTAGATAGCCGTGAAGATATTGATGAGCTTTTTACCAATCTGGAGAAGATTAATTACAAGGGCGACCGGTGCGTTGACCTGATGTATGATCTTCCGGGGCAGACTTTTGACGGATTTGTCGAGGACCTCGACACGCTGGTCAACCAGTACAAACCCGAAGAAGCCGATTTGTTCGGAACAGTCTATCTCCCTTATCGGCCCATGCACAAGCTCATCATAAAAGAGCGGTTGGAACAGCCGGGGACAATGTGGCAGCTCTTGGCGATGCGTGAATTCGGCTATGATTTCATGACCAAACACGGTTATCACAATACCATCGCGGAGACTTTCTCCAAAAGAAACCACCCCTCGCAATATCAAACCGCGCATTGCGGGCGGCAGGATATCATCGGGGTGGGCTGCGCGGCACGCGGCAATGTAAAGGACATGGTCTCTATCAACCCCGACAAGATAGAGGACTATATCGCCAATATTGATGCATACGGCGTTTCCTCGACAACGATGCAGCCCATTGGACTGGACGGCGTACTCGATCGCCTCATGGTCATGTTCCCGAGATTTAAGGAAATAGATAAATCCCTCCTCGAGCCATTTAAAGATTGCCGTCGTTACGCCCCAGCAATGAATGTTCTGAACGCGCATATAAAAGCAGGGTGCGTCGAAGAAGAGGCGGACCGCTATACGGTCAACAAGATGGGCGTCGTCTGGCACGGAAACCTTCAGACAGATTATATGGCGCACACTCTAAATACGCAGGGGAAAATGCTTCTGAAATGTATCAGTGATAAAAAGAAACACTTCGCCCGCGATACAAGGTTCGGGACAAATTTCGTTACCAAATTTATTCTCGGCAATCCGGAACTGTTTCCTCTCTTGATGAAATAGGCGGGATCAGAAAGAAGGGAGAGTATGAAAATGCAAACCCTTTCTATCCTGACTAACGATGGAGCGAGAAGCGAGGCAGCGTTATACGAGCCTGACCAGAACGCCTCAGACATTCTGTTTCTTTGTCTTCCGGCGATGGGAGTGAAAGCCGCCTATTACCGGCCTCTTGCAGACGCGCTGACGGGGGAGGGTCATTCAGTCATGCTCTGTGAGTTGAGGGGGCAGGGAACAAGTCAAAGCAGGGCCCCAGCCGCGAAATTTGGATATCGCGAAATGGTCAAACAGGATATTCCCGCCTATATCAAAGCGGCGAAAGAAAACTGTCCTGAGAAGGACATTGTTTTATTGGGGCATAGTCTCGGCGGTCATCTAAGTCTGCTTTATACCGCCGCTCATCCGGAAAAGGTCAAAGGCATCGCATTAATTGCCAGCGGTTCCGTTTATTTTCGCGCCTATCCTTTCCCGCAAAATCTGAAAATCTGGTTTGCCACCCAGAGCGCTATGTTGATTTCCGGCTTATTCGGGTATTTCCCGGGCCACAAAATCGGGTTTGGGGGGCGACAGCCCAAAACCGTCATGAGCGCCTGGGCGCGGCAGGGACGTACGGGTAGGTTTGCGCTCAAAGGATCCAATTTTGATTATGAGTCCGCTATGACGAAAATTACCTGTCCTGTATTCGCTTTGTCGATTGCAGGGGATGATTTTGCGCCTCACAGCGCAACGGATCATTTGGTTGGAAAATTGAAATCTGCCCGTTTGACGCGGATAGAATACCAACCTTCAGACGCGATCAAACCAAAAATAAATCATTTCCGCTGGGTCAAACATAGCGAAGAAATCATTGGCTCTCTTAGTGATTGGGTTGAACGCTTATAGTTTCCAAACGCGTTTGTGAAAATTCCAAGCCGTCTCAATGATGTTTTGGATATCTGAATATTGCGGTTCAAACCCTAAGACCTCTTTCGCATGGCTTGCATCTGCGGGTGTTTTACCCGAATTTTCATTTGCGAATAGTTGGCGCGCATTCTACGTCTTGAGTGTAGTCATAAGGGATTATGTATGCCTTCAGCCACCGCGTTAAACGCCAGAATACCTGTCTATGATTTGCTTGTCATTGGCGGAGGTATTAACGGCACGGCCGTCGCACGTGACGCAGCCGGGCGGGGGCTTTCAGTTGTGCTCTGCGAAAAAGATGATCTGGCAAGCCATACGTCCTCGGCAAGTACAAAGCTCATTCATGGCGGGCTTCGATATCTTGAACATTATGATTTTAAATTAGTTCGTGAATCTCTCAAAGAGCGAGAAATTCTCCTGCGCGCGGCGCCGCATATTATCTGGCCCTTGCGGTTTATATTGCCTTATGATGAAGGCTTACGCCCAAAATGGCTCTTGCGCATGGGATTATTTCTTTATGACAACCTTGGCGGACGAGAGCTTCTCCCTGGAACGAAAACCCGCAAACGACGAAAGGGCTCGCGTTTTGACGTCCTTAAAGACAGGTTGGAAACAGGCTTTGAATATTCGGATTGCTGGGTCGAGGATTCGCGTCTGGTAGCCCTCAACGCCGTGGACGCGGCCCAGCAAGGCGCCGATATTTTTACCCGGACCGAAGTGCGCTCTATTAAAGGCGAAGGCGGACTATATCGGGCCGAACTCCAAAACCGAGACACGTCTAAAACAATTAAAGTCAGAGGCATCGTGAACGCCGCCGGCCCTTGGGTGGATAGTCTCCTCTCAACCATTGAGCAAAGCGATGTAAAAGACGAAACAACCCTTCGCCTGGTCAAGGGCAGCCATATTGTCGTGCCCAAACTTTATGACGGCGACCACGCTTTTATTTTTCAAAATTCCGATGAGAGAGTCATTTTTGCGATTCCCTATGAGCAGAACTTTACCCTGATCGGCACAACGGATGTGCCGCATGAAAGGCCGGAGAATCTGCCGCAAGCCTCGGCCGAGGAAATTCAATATCTCTGTGACTGCGTGAATGAGTATTTTGAAACTCAAACGACTCCCGCTGATGTCGTCTGGACTTATTCAGGTGTTCGCCCGCTTTATGATGACAAGGCCGCCGATGCGTCGGATGTAACGCGTGATTATGTTCTGGATTTGAAAAAATATGAAACGGACGCACCTTTTGTTTCTGTTTATGGCGGGAAGATTACGACGTCTCGAAAACTCGCCGACCATGTCATGGAAAAAATCAAACATTATTATCCGGACATGGGCAAGCCCTGGACCAAAAACGCGTATTTTCCAGGCGGGAATATCCCGGAAGCGGATTTTGAGGAATTTTATAAGTCGCAGTTGGAGCATTACCCAGATTTAGACCCTAAACTGGTGCGACTAATTTGTCGTCGATACGGTACGCGCATTACAAGGGTTTTGAGAAACGGTGTGGGGCAGTATTTTGGCGGAAATTTGACCGAAGCGGATGCGCGTTATCTTGTGGAATTCGAGTGGGCAGAAGAACCGGAAGATATTCTCTGGCGGCGGACAAAATGCGGACTTCATATGAGCGAGGCCGAGCAATCGGCATTTAAGGAATGGTTCAAATTCGCAAATTTAGTTTAAAGTTTAAGACTGCAAAGTCAGACCGCTTTTAATTGTGTTTATCGTTTCCTCGATAGAATGGTCTGCATCAACCTCTAGGCAATCCTCTGGCGGCTCCAGCGTAGAGAGTTGGCTGTCGAGCATGGCTCTTTTCATGAAGTGGTTTTCACGCTCTTCTATACGGCGGATGAGTTCCTCGCGCGGAACTTTCAAATAAACCCATGATACGGCGCGGTCGCATCCGTCTTGCAATCGGTTTCGGACAAATGCGTTCAAGGCGGAGCAGGATAAGATGATGGGGTCACTTTTATTTTCAACCACCGCAAGAGCCATCGCGTCAATCCACGCCTCTCGATCTTTATTCGTCAACGGCGTTCCGCCCGCCATTTTTTCGACATTTGCTTCAGGATGAAACTCGTCGCCCTCTAAATATTTCCAACCCTCAGCTTCCGATAGCCTGGACGCTATCGTGGATTTACCGGACGCGGCGACTCCCATAATGACAATTAAGCGCTTCACCTGATAATCTGAGCAAGTTCGTTGCAAAACTTATCAATCTCGTCCTGAGTATTGTAATAGTGAATAGACGCTCTAACCGCGTCTGGCCGCTCTGTGACCTGATGCGGCGAGATGTAACTGACCGCAATTCGCTTCTCCCAAAGCGCGTCTATGATGTCTTTGGCAGATTTTCTTTCAGATCTAAATGTTACGATCCCGCTCAACGCTTCGCCTTTATCCAGAACGCTGACAGGAAGATCTGTTAAGGTCTCCCGTAGCGATTTTGCAAGGCTTTGGACTCGGTCTTCAATACGAGGAAGTCCCAAATCAATTGCATATTTTGCTGCTTCCGACAGGCCGATCTGTCCGGCCACGTGCCGCTCATAGGTTTCGAACCGTTTGGCCCCGTCGGCCCACTCAAACTCAGTGTCAGTGGTTTGAGCGGCGGATATATTATCAATTAGCGGGGGAGATAATTTTTCAAGCGCGCTTTGCCGGACATATAAAAATCCGGTTCCCCGCGGGCCGCGCAGCCATTTGCGCCCGGTTCCGGCGAGCAGATCACACCCAATCGCCTGAACGTCAATCTCGGCCTGCCCGACAGACTGACAGGCATCGACAATATATAAGAGGTTATGGTCATTCGCAATTTTGCCAAGGGCTGCGGCGGGCTGAATGCTCCCGTCAAATGTCGGCATATGGGTCAGCGCAATAGCTTTCGTTCGGTTTGTTATCAGGGGCGCAACACGCTCCAGGTCAATGACGCCGCTTTCAATGGACGGAATTCGATCCAGAACAATGCCTCTGGTTTTGACCAGATGTAGAAAGGCGAGATAATTGGAGGTATAAGTGCTGTCATGGATGAGAAGCCTATCCCCTTCTCGCCAATCCATCGCGCGGAATCCCATTTCCCAGGCGCGGGTATGGTTGGCGGCAAACGCAATTTCGGAAGGCTTTGCGTTTAGGAGTTTTGCCAGCGCGGGATAAAAGCCCGAAATTTTCTCTGCCGCCAGGCTTTCCGCCGCGTAGCCGCCATAGTCCCGCTCCAGCTCCAGATGGGTCTGCATCCCATCAAATACCGGGTTGGGCATAAGCGCAGCCCCGGCATTGTTAAAATGAATTTGGGCGGCGCAGGCGGGCGTGTCGGCACGAATATCCGCAATCTCTTTATCTGAAAAACTCATAACTGAGCTTAGGACAGAAATCGGCTTTGCCAAAGTCCGAAAAGACGATACCGTCCAGCCATGTTATCCGTTTTAGACATTTTTCGCGTGGGGATTGGCCCGTCAAGTTCTCACACCGTTGGGCCTATGCGCATTACCGAACGCTTTGTGGCGAGGCTCAGACAAAAAGAGCTGTTTGGCAAAACGGCGCGCGTGCAGGTGGACTTGCGCGGCTCACTTGCTTTCACCGGAGAAGGCCATGGCTCGCCCCGCGCGGCGCTGTTGGGTTTGGCAGGTCTGAAACCTGAAACTTTTGATCCCAAAAAAGCGGACGAGATCTGCGCTAGGGCCGAAGACGATAACCGTCTACTGTTAGGCGGAGAGCAGGATATCGACTTTGCCTATAAAGAAGACATCCGTCTGGATTACGACACCGCCGCCGACCTCCACCCCAATGAAATGTATGTTCAGGCTTTTGACAAGGATGGTGAAGTCATTGCCAGCCGGACCTATTATTCAACGGGCGGCGGGTTTATTGCGTCGAGATCCCAGCTCAAAAAGCCGACCAAAAATGACCGCGTCGAAACGGGCGAAGAGAAGGGGCCTTATCAGTTCACCTCTGCCGCAGAGCTGCTCAGTATTTGCAACCGCGAAAATCTGTCCATTCAACATGTTATTCTGGCGAATGAAGACACAAAACGCCCGCGCAAGAAAACCGAAACAAAACTCGACGCCATTGGCGAGACCATGATGGCCTGTATCGATCAGGGTCTGGCGACGCATGGCATCCTTCCCGGCGGGCTGAAAGTCACCCGGCGCGCGCCCAAGCTTTGGGACAAGCTGCAAAACGCGCCGCAGTCCAATGAACGCGAACAGCTTTTTGACTGGCTCAATGTCTATGCCATGGCGGTCAACGAAGAAAATGCGGCGGGTGGCAAAGTCGTCACTGCGCCGACCAATGGCGCGGCCGGGATTATCCCGGCGGTTATCCGTCATTACTGCGTGGAAAAGGGCGAAGACGCGATCCGCACTTTCCTTCTGGCGGCGGGCGGTATTGGACTGCTTTATAAACAGCGGGCGTCAATTTCCGGCGCCGAAATGGGATGCCAGGGCGAAGTCGGCGTGGCCTGTTCCATGGCGGCGGGCGGATTGGCCGCCGTGTGGGGCGCAAGCCCTGAGCAAGTGTGCAGCGCCGCGGAGATCGGCATGGAGCATAATCTCGGTCTGACTTGCGACCCGGTGGGCGGTCTTGTCCAGATTCCGTGTATTGAACGCAACGCCATCGGCGCGGTGAAAGCCGTCAACGCGGCCAGGCTCGCCCTCCACAGCAGTGAAGCGTCAAAAGTCAGTCTCGATCAGGTCATCGAAACCATGCGCCAAACCGGCCTCGACATGAGCACAAAATATAAAGAAACGAGCCAAGGCGGATTGGCGGTAAATGTGGTGGAGTGTTGAGAGCCGCGAGGTGATAATAACGCGGGCAATTGCCCGTGGAATATCATGGCTGTCTTTTACATTTTAGATTTGCCGATTAATTTCAAAGCGAAAACCGCCAAAATAATTAGCGAAACAGAATAGATTGAGGCGTCAAGAAAAGACCCTAATGCCATTGCTATACTTTCGTAATCGGCAAAGCTGAGAATTAATTTCCCAATCAGATCTATCGAATTCCACGCAATAACCAGCTAAAGTAGAACTTTCATAGTATCCCCTAAAATTTACTCCCGCGCCTCCGCGCTCGCGTCTCTAAATGCCTTAAACTCAGACGTTGATTTCAGCTCGGGCCAGTCATCCGAATTACCCATTTGGCGGGTCATATCCAGAAAGAGCTCGACGTCCTGCGCCGCGCCGCGAAGGTCCCAGTCAGGATTCCACGCATCGTTCTGATTGTGATAGCGGTTATCTATATAGCCTTGCACCCAAGCGTCTCCGGCTTCGCGGCCGCCGTCTTTCAAATCTGGTCCGCCTGCGATGCCCATAATCAACATGACGGGAACACCGCGCCGGGCGAGGGAGAAATGATCCGCGCGGTAAAATAATCCATTTTCAGGCAGGCCTTCGGGGGAGACTGTCCGGCCTTGCGTCGCAGCGGTCGCGGCCATCATCTCTTCCAATTCACTTTGCCCTTCGCCGACTTGAATAACGTCATTGGCTGGCCCTGCTGTCTGCAAAATATCAAGCGTTAAATTGGCGACAGTCTTTTCGAGCGGATAGATAGGATCTTGGGCGTAAGCTTCCGAACCCAGCAATCCGCTTTCTTCCGCTGTCCAGGCCGCAAAAACAACAGAGCGTTCCAGCGCCGGTCCGGCTTTCAGGTTCCGGGCGATTTCCATCATCCCCGCCAGTCCTAGAGCGTCATCATTTGCGCCGGGACGGACCGTCCGTCCTTGCGCGTCAGGCTCGCCCACGCCGTAGCCGTCCCAATGGCCGGAGAGCATAATGACTTCGTCCGGACGGGTGGTTCCTGTGATTTTACCCAAAACGTTCTGGCTCTCGACTATCTCGACGGAGAGCGCCAAATCCGTGTTGAAACGCAGGTCGTCCAGTGGGAATGCCGTGAAATCTTTTTGACGGGCTTTGACCCGTAAATCGTCAAGATCATATCCGGCGGACTCTACCCACTGCTCGGCCATGTCTTCATGTAGCCATCCTTGCAGATCGACGGAAAGCTTCGCGCCGTCTCCGGCAACAGCGTAGTTTTCACCCGGTGAAGACGCGGCGACATTCCATCCATATCCGGCCGCTTTCGGCTCGTGAATAACCAAAGCAGCGACCGCGCCGCGGCGGGCCGCTTCTTCGAATTTATAGGCCCAGCGGCCATAATAGGTCATACGTCGACCGCCAAACAGGCCGCTGACGGGATGGTCATCGGACACGCCGAAATCCGGATCATTCACGAGGAACAGCGCAACCTTGCCCTCCAAGTCTATATCGCCGAAATCATCCCAGTCCCGCTCCGGCGCGCTGGCCCCAAAGCCGACAAAGACAACAGGCGCATTTTCGACTTTGATAGTGTCGCGGGGGTTGGTGGAGCTTATTTCAATGTCCTGACCCTGTTTTATCTCGATAACGTTTCCGCCTTGATCGACATTCAATGCCCGTACATCTGTGACAATGGATTTGTTGAGCGTAACCGGATCTGTCCACTTACCATTGCGACCGCCCGGCTCTAGCCCCAGTTCCGTAAAACGCTCAATCAGATAATTGACGGTTTTGGTCTCACCCTCGGTTCCCGGGGCACGGCCCATAAAGTCATCGGACGCCATGATTTTGACGTCCTCTGACATATTGGCCGTATTGATAGGAAAGGACGGGTTATCGACAGTCGCGGTTTGCGCGCACCCCATTAAAATGACGCTCGCGCTCACGGTAACCCATATCTCTTTGATCATCTCTTTAACCCTAATTCTGAAATTCTCCCGACCATTGGTTTAGAAAGAGACGATGTCAACCACTGCAGGCGGCTTTGAACCTTGAAGGGGTCAGTCGTCAGCTACGGAGACGAAGATTGCGACGATGCCAATCATGCCCGCATAACGAAAAGCCGATTGCCCTGCCAAATCGCGGAAGACATCAGACCGCCAAAGTTCGAACCAGCCTTCGCCAATGACAATAAAGCCCAAAAACAACATGAAAATGGCCACGCCGCAGCCCGAGAGGGCAAGGGTTTTGGCATGATTAAATGTGGCCGGGTCAGCCTTTCGCGCGCTCCACATGCGGCCCCCGCCGATTAAACATAAAATCCCTGCGGTCACTTTCGACAGGATAATAAAGAGTGCACCGGCCAAGATAAGAACGGGATTGGTGGTTGCCCGCCAACTTTCTGCGCCGCCTTCAAAGGTGGACATAGACGCGACCGCTTCGACCGCCCCGATTGTCCCGTTCCAATCCGTTAGATTTCCGAACGCCCCGAATATGCCCCATAAAAAGACGCTCAATACGAGTAATATTTTTATGATACGTAACATGATTGCCCCCGACGTGAGGCAAATTTAAGCGCACATACTGTTTAAAACAAGTTAAATCAAATGAGAGCGCATGGAGCGATACTTTATCGTTACTGATTTTGCGCCTGTCACGTCAGTGATAAGAATTATCTTGGCCCCGCGCGAGGCGACTACGTCAGATTGGAAATCGTACTTTCGAAGAAGTTATCATAAGGTGCGAGGACGATAGAGGGTGCAGCGTTTCTATCATGAAACAGTATGGTATTTCTTAAACCAAATCAGGGTCATTTTCCGATTATTTCAGGGCATAAAAAAAGCTGCCCCAGAAAGGGAGCAGCTCTTGAGGGTTATATTTAAATTATGCCGCGAGTGCAGCTTTATTAATTTCACTTTCCGCAAGACCAGAAAGATAGACGTCGCCTTCTTTCGTAGCTTCAAGGCAGGTCTTGATTTTCTTAGCATCTTCATCAAGGCCTAGGCGGCGGGCAAAGGTGTGCAAGCAGCCATATCCGGCAATCGCGTAATGTTCCATCCGCTGATATTGTGTGACAATCATGGCGTCTTTTACATCAGTGTCGCCAAAGCTTTCTTCTGTAACGTGATGTTTGGCTTCTTTAATCAAACCTTCCATTCCTTTGCAGAATTCGCCGGAGGGTTTATGGCCATGTTTATCAAGAATTGATTCCATGGCTTTCATGCCGTCATCAACGCCCTCTACGCCGCGCTCCAAGGCTTTGACCAAATCCGCATCCGTGGCCTCTTTCGCCAACATTTTTGTCGTGGATTTGGATTGTTTATTCGCGCTGTAGATGTCTTTGAGTTCAGCGATATATAGGTCTTTTAAGTTATTGAGAGGCATAGAGATAAATCTCCTGTGTAAAAATGAATTTAAGGCCGGGAGCCCTATATCTTATCTACGGGGCGCTGGGGTGAGAGTTCCAAATAAAATGACTTAACGCATTGTTTTTACAGTGTTTATGCTTTCTCACTCAAAATAATCTGGCTCACATTAATTGTGCCAAGTTTAAAGCCGGCTTCGCAATAGGACAGATAATAATCCCACATTTTTTCGAACCGTTCGTCAAAACCCTGTTTACGGACGGTTTCAATCGTTTCAAAAAATTTCTCCCGCCAAATGGCCAAAGTCCGGGCATAACTTTCTCCAAACCGGGTCTGCTCCAGAAGGTTGAACCCGACAGTCTGGGCCAGTTTTTCGAAAACGGGTTCGCTCGGTAACATTCCGCCGGGAAACACATATTTTTGAATGAAGTCCACATGGGTGCGGTAGTGCTCAAATGTGCCGTGATCGATCGTGATGGTTTGGATGCCGACCCGTCCGCCGGGTTTGAGACATCGCTTCAGGCTGTCAAAATAGGTTGGCCAATAGGCTTCCCCAACGGCTTCGAACATTTCGATGGAGACAATATGATCAAATTGATCTTCGCAGTCGCGGTAATCCTGCAGGCGTAGATCAGACTGCTCGCTGAGCCCGGCCTCTGACAGTCGCTTCTGAGCATAAACCAATTGTTCCCGCGAAAGGGTCAAACCCGTGACGTGGGCGCCGAATTCGGAAATGGCAACTTCCGCGAACCCGCCCCAGCCACAGCCAATTTCCAAGACTTTGTCGCCTTTTTTGATGCCGACGTGACGGCAAAGGCGGCGATATTTTTCAAGTTGAGCCTCTTCCAGTGATTGGTCCTGCCGCGTGAAGACAGCCGAGGAATAAGTCAGGCTGGGATCGAGCCATAATTTGTAGAACGCGTTCCCCAAGTCATAGTGAAAGGCAATATTTTTACGGCTTCCCGCACGACTGTTTTTTCGAAAAGCATGAGCCAAGCGGTCCACCCAATCCATTTTGAAAAACCGGGGTATGAGCGCTTCGAGGCGAAGCATGTTCCGCCCCAATATCTGTAGCAGGTAAGGGAGATTGTCTGTTTCCCATTCCCCCGCCATATAGCCTTCGCTTAAACCCAAAGCTCCGTTGGTGAGAATGCGGGAGATTGCTCGATTGGAGGATATGCTCAAGCGCGCTGGCTCCCCATCGCTCGGCCCGAAACTTCGTATCGCCCCATTCGGAAAGTGAACGTAAAGATGGCCAAAATCCATCTTGGCGAAGGCGAGGGCCAATAGTCGGCCGCGCAGGTTTAGCGTATGATCATTCGGCTTCGGAGGATCGTAAAGGGTCAAACTATTTGTCATATTTTTTTATTTATATCGGTGGGGATTTAGAGCTGACGGCCTGTTTCGGCGGCGCGGGTTTGGAGGTCAGGGGCACTTTTTTAAACCAGAGTCTGAGCGCCTGAAAATGAATGGCGGCTGTTACTCTCAGGGTCAGAAGCGGGTAGAGGAAGAAGACTTTCAAAAGGGTCTTATTGGTCAATGGCGATCGTTTTGCAGATAGGGCGGCGGAGAAAACGGTTTTGTCTTCGACAGAATATTGGATGCCAAGTTTCAGCTTTTGCCCGGGGACAATTTGGGTGAATCGATATCCCCCTTCGACATGAAAAAACGGGGATACATAAAGAGACTTTTCAATTGAATGATGAGTGAGATCATCCGAAATCGCAAAGGCATAGCTATGGCGTTCATCAAATGTGTTGTGAACTTCATAAACAACCCCCGTGACATCGCCATCGGCGTCCAGAGCATAGAAAATAGAAATAGGATTAAACGTATATCCGAATAGGCGCGGCATTGTGAGTAATATGATTTTGTGGGGCGTCTTAACACCGACATCGGAAAAAACGGAGCGGATGTAATCCTTCAATCCTTCAGGCGTTTGGTCCCCGTAATCTTTTTGTCTGAGACTAAAGAGGTTGAAACTATCCAGACTGAGTAAAGACGGCAGGTCACCGCCTGTTTCAAAACTGTCCAAATCTATGGCGGCATAGAAAACCGGATAGTCAAAACTATGTTTGACCGGCATTTTCCGCGTATGACTGACCGTCCCGCGGTAAAGGGCATTTTGAACAAAACTCATGCCACCATTTTGTCGGTTTTATGAACGAATTCATCAAGCCGCAATCGGGCTGTCTGCCCGGGCTTGTCCCAGGGCCGCTTTAGTCCGCTTATCTGCTCGGCGGCAAAAAGCCCCGCCTGAATGCCGTCTTCGTGAAAGCCATCCCCTAGATAGGCCCCGGCAAACCAATATCCGTTTTGACCTTGCACGGCCCAAATATCTGATTTGGCCTCTTCCGCCGCCATGTCGAAAACCGGGTGATCGTAACTGAATTTCGCCCAGATTTTTGACGGATTGATATGCCGATCCGGATTCAGGGTAACGATGACGGGCGTCTGTGTCGGGACATGTTGCAGCCTATTCATCCAATAGGACACAGCGGGCGGTCCTTGCGCGTTGTCTCTGGAGAGATAATTCCAGCTCGCCCAGGCTTTTTTACGTTTTGGCATCAAGTTTTCATCGTGATGCAAAACCACCTCATTGGGGCGGTAACGCATCGCTGATAAAATGCGCCCTTGCTCATTTTCAGGGTTTTGCAGGATTTTCAGGGCCTGATCAGAATGACACGCGAACAGGATGTGATCATATGTCTGCTCGTCCGATTTCGTAATGATTGTACGGCCCTTAACGGATTGAACAGGGGCGTTTAATCTAATCCGATCGGTAAATCCGCCGCATAGCTTCTCTACATATTCCCGACTTCCGCCCTTAACGGTTCGCCAGACCGGGGCGTCATTTAAACGATCTAGACCATGATTATTGAAAAAGCGCATGAAGCTTTGTGCCGGGAAATCCAGAATTTCTAGTGAGTCAGATGACCAGATAGCCGCCCCCATGGGCGCGAGGTGATCCTCGACAAAAGCGACTGAATAGTTTTCCTTTTGCAAAAGGGCCCGAAGCGGAAGAGACGCAAATTCCGGCTCCAGACGATAGCGATCCGCGTTTTTATAGAACCGTATGAGCTCGCTTAGCATCGACCAGTATCGCGGGCGAATAAGATTGCCCTTTTGAGCAAACAGCCCGCCTTTCGTTCCTCCGGCATATTCCAAGGCGCCGTCATTTAGGGAGGCTCCGAAAGACATGTCCGTTTCCCAAGTCGGAACGTCCAGTGTTTCAAAAAGCGCGCTGAGATTAGGATAATTCCGATTATTATAAACGATAAATCCCGTATCGACAGGAAGTGTATTCCCTCCCGTCTCTATATCGACGGTATGACTGTGCCCGCCAATATAATCATTGGCTTCATAGACGGTGATATCATGATGAGGATGGAGCAACCAGGCGGCGGAGAGCCCGGAGATACCGCTGCCGATAATAGCGATGCGCTGGCGGGATATTGGGGCCGCGCTAGAGTGTATCAGAGGTTTCATCCCCCTAGTTACGTCAGGAGGGGGAAAAACGTTTCATCTAACTGTATTAAGTTTGAAATACCCGAGCCATTCTATTGGTTGGAGTATAAATCGGGGAGGAACGGAAAGAATTCTCTGTGATAAATTCATTGTAACGTGCCTCTTTTTGCGCAACTTCTATATTGAGGCGATTATTAAAGGGCCGACTATGACATCGACAAAATTCCCCATAATAAAGATTTCACGGAAAAATCTATCGAAATCTTGCGTGCAAGCTATATTCGGCATGAGCGTTGCGGTATTGTTTTCGGCTTGTGCCTCTAATTCCGGGGCGGAGAGAAGCTTCACGACTCCACAGGACAATTTAAGAAGTGGTGGATCCATAGTAGCTGTGCGACCAATCGGATTGGTTTTTGCGTCGATGGATACGGACGGTCAGGCTGGATTGACAAAAACCGAATTAGAAGCGGGAATCGAGAAAGAATGGAAAGGTCTCAATTCTGGAGCAAAGGTTAGCGCGATTGACTACGGGAATTGGGCTCTCTCTGTGATGGGATCCAGCGAAGTTATGCCAAACTTCCTAAGTTTTGATTCTAATTTTAACGGGGGGATGACAAAAACGGAATTTCGAAACGGTCTTAGAAACGAGTTCGCCCGCGCCGACGAAAATGAGGACGGCATCGTGTCCCGTGAAGAGTTGACCTACTCAATTACAATGCCGCGCCGAGGCAATGACAGGCGCGATGAAGCAACGGATGAGAGGACCCCTGACGGGGTCGAAAGGATCCCGCGGCGTTAACTCAGCGAACTAATTCAAGCCCTATTTTCCGTTAGAGCTTTGTGCTTCGTTCTGCGGCCAGTGACGCGTTTACGCCACATCCTGAAACTACTGGGCTTCATAGAGCCCCGCATAACTTTTATCACTTCATCCTCTGATAGGCCTGTTTGCAATTCGATATTATCAAACGAGGTCTCATCTTCCCATGCCATGCTGATAATTTCTGACTCCGTCAGCTCACCTTTATCCGGGCTAGGTTTGGCTGGAATGAAATCATCAGGAAAAGTGCGGTCGGTCATGTGACTACTTACGCCCGGGGACGTAGCATCGTTTCATTTGGACACACCTGACCTGGTCTCTCTCGAAAAGCTCATTCGCGAGGCCGAGGACACACATAACAGGGGCACCGCTCCCATTCGGTGAAGCGCGAAGTGATTTGTGAAATTTCGCCGCAAGGCGATGGAAGATTATTCGTAAGGCTGGAAAATGGGGCAAGACTGCCTTTCGGTCAAAAATATAAAGCGAATTTGGCCACCCATGACGTGTTTTAACTTCCCATTAACCATGTTTCGTACAGGATTCACATAGCCGTCATGGCTGTGTCACATGCGCGGAGCCAAATGGCGGCGAAGAAAACGAACCGACCGAAAGGGGTTTTATGCGCTGCACTTACGGGCAACACGCGTTCCGGCCACCCAGCCGATTTCATAATTCCAAAGGCGAGGGAATGATGCGAAAGCTAAGGCAGCTTTGCGCCAAATCAGACCGGCGCTGCTCACAAAGGCTGCCGGCCTAAGACTTACCAATCAATTTCAGGAAACGATCCTGCAAAGACGGGTTGGTTTTGAACTCCCCGGTAAACTGGGTCGTAATCGTTGAGACATCAGGGTGGTGCACGCCGCGTGTCGTCATGCACTGGTGCACGGCGTCGACCATGATCGCTGTGCCGCGCGGCTTGAGCGCCTCGTCGATGGCGTCGGCAATTTGCGCCGTCATCGTTTCCTGGGTCTGGAGGCGTTTTGAGAAGACCTCGACAACCTTGACCAGTTTGGAAATTCCGACCACCTTTTCCGTGGGCAGATAGGCGACATAGGCTTTGCCGAGAAACGGCGCAATGTGATGCTCGCAATGGCTCTCAATGTCGATTTCGCGCAGAATGACCATGTCGTCATAGCCCGAAACATCTTCAAATACGCGGGAAAGCTCTTCGGCCGGATCCATATCATAACCGCGAAACCATTCACGGTAAGCCTGCACCACGCGTTTGGGCGTGTCTTTCAGCCCTTCGCGATCCGGATTGTCTCCGGCCCAGGCGATCAATGTGCGAACGGCTTCCATCGCTTCTTCCTTGGAAGGGCGGGGCGCATCATTCACGGCTTTAAGGGCGGGTTTGGAGGCTGGTTCAGTGTTCATAACCAGCATATAGGCAGGCTAACCTCGAAAAGCTAGCCTGCAAAACGGTAATTGCCCCATTCTAAAATGGGCCGGAGACTATTCTTCGTAGTCGCCTGTAATCATGCAAGTGCCGTCAGCTTGGGCGGTTGTTCCTTCCGGGCAATCTACGACAACGGTTTCGGCAGAGCCTTCCACAGCCACAGTCGGGGCAGCGACTTCAGGCGTTTCGACAACGACTTCTTTCGCGTCCGTCATTTCCGCTTTAGATTCCACCGCGTCTTTCAAAGCGTCTTTGGCCATATCCGTTTTGCTCGGCTTTCCGACAAGTGCCTTCATGCCGACAGTCGCTGCCGCGCTATCGCCCACGACATCTTCAACTGCGTCTTTGGCAGCGTCTTCGGCTTTTTCTTTCGCCATGGATTTCACAATCTCAGTGGCCTTTTTCTCAGCGGCGTCTTCGGCAGCGTCCAGGACAGCGGCATCGCTCAGCGTCGGGGCGGCGTCTTCAACCGCTTCAATAGCGGCCTCCTCAGCGGCGCTTTCTGCTTCGTCCTCAACCATTTCCATAGCATCCTCTTCGGCAGCCTCTTCAACGGCCTCCATTGTCGCCTCTTCCGCGGCGTCCACAGCGTCTGCTTCGGCGTTCATTTCCGCCTCTACCGCTGCGTCCATAGCTTCCACGTCAGCGTCAGCTTCAACTTCTGACTCAACTTCCGCTTCGATGGCTCCTTCAACAGCGTCCTCAGTGGACTTGGCAGCCTCTTTCTCGACCATTTCGAGGGCTTTCTCTTTGACGACTTCTTTGGCCTTATCCTTTGCGACGTCGACGGCTTTGTCTTTAACGGCGTCAGAGATTTGGGCGTAAGCGGGCGTAGCCAGTAAGGCGATCGCGGCAACCGAAAGGGATAGAGTGCGGGATAGATGGGTCATGTAACTCTCCAATTTGATAAACAAATGTTTCGTAACGGGCTAAATGAGGCCAAATTATGATCAAGATGACGATGCCGTTACCAAATTTTTAGTCTATTTTAAGAAGCGAGGCAAATTATTATAAAAGAATACGCTCAAAATCGGCGAGGTCAGATGGGCGCCCATTGCCAAGTAAAGATAGGTAATTTCAGCAACTTAAGGGTTCCGTCAAAAGATTATACTGATTTATTTCCTCCGGCGAGAGGATATGAAGCTCCTGCGGGGAGGCGGCGTCGCGCGTAAAGACATAAAACGCCGGGTCAATTCCCATATCGCGTAGAAATCCTTCCTGGCGCCTTTGTCTTGCGTCAAAAATGTCGTTTTTCGGCTCGTAAGTCTCAAGGCCAGCAATTGACCAGCTATGCACCCCGATTTGCGCGCCGCAGTCCATGGTCCGCTTTGTCCCCGCCAGAAACAGATCCACCGCGCCGGAGGCGATACGGCTATTTCTCTCCAGATGGGTTTTCAACCGGTTTTTCCGAACGGACCGCGCGAGGCGAAGATTCTGATCCGCATCAACCGTGCCGGGCATATATTTCAGAACCAGCGTGTCTACTTGCGGGTTTTCGCGGATAAGCGCGTCCACTGCTCCGGCAGAAGCGCTATCCGTTGTGCCGTAAACATAAGCTCTTTCGCCTTTCACATCGAAGTGAAGTTCGCCGTCTCCGGTATCTGGACGATTGAAAATCGCGACGGCCAAGACCAACAAGGCGAGAGCGCCCACAATGATTTGTTGTTTCTTGAAAGGGTTATTCATGTCGGCCTTTTGAACAAAACCCACCTGACAGACAAGAGAGGCTTCCAAACAAGAACAGCATTGGGTAGAGACACCGCCATGACCACGGAAGAACATCCCCTGACGCTCTATAATTCGCTGACGCGAAGCAAAGAGAAATTCATTCCGCAAGACCCTAAACGGGTGACGGTGTATAATTGTGGGCCGACGGTATATAGCTACGCCCATATCGGCAATGCCCGCGCCGCCGTGGTGGCCGATGTATTGTTCCGCGTGCTCCGCCATATCTATGGCGAAGACCATGTCGTCTATGCGCGCAATATTACCGATGTGGACGACCGAATTATCCAAAGCGCCAAGGAAACGGGCAAACCCATTTCCGAAATTACGGAAAAATACGCCAAAATTTACAATGACGATTTGGCGGCGATAGGCTGCCTTCAACCTACCTATCAGCCGAAAGCGACCGAACATATTTCAGATATGATCGAGATGATTTCAGAGCTGCTTTCAAAAGACTATGCCTATGAATCTGACGACCACGTCTTTTTTGATGTGTCCAAATATGACGATTACGGGAAGCTTTCCGGCAATACGCTCGACGCGCTGCGCGGCGGCGACCGTGTCGGGGAAGGCGAAGTGGCGCGCAAACGCAATGCGGCAGATTTCGTGCTCTGGAAACCGGAACTGGACGGGGTTGGTTGGGACGCGCCTTTCGGGAAAGGTCGCCCGGGCTGGCATATCGAATGTTCCGCTATGTCGAAAGCCAAGCTTGGCAAAACAATCGATATTCATTGCGGCGGGGTCGACCTAAAATTTCCGCATCACGAAAACGAAATTGCGCAAAGCTGCTGCTCAAACGGCACGGAAAAATTTGCCAATTTCTGGGTGCACAATGAATTCCTCAATATGGGCAGCGAAAAGATGTCCAAGTCCTTAGGGAACGTCACGCTGATCCATGACCTGCTGAAAGAGTGGGACGGGGAGGTTATTCGCTTGGCGTTGTTAAAGGCCCACTATCGGAGTGAGTTGCAATGGTCAGACGAGTTACTGCGAGAGAGTAAGTCAGATTTAAAAAGCGCATATAGTCAATTAAGTCGTACCAAAATAAACCTTCAAAAGTTAAACCGTGAAATCACTGAAGATGAGGAAGCGAAGCTAAAAAGCGACCTCGAAGATGATAAAAATAACGCAGAAATACTTACGGATTTAAACGCTCTGAATTCTGTTTTACTTGCTAGAACAGACATTAGCAACGCGGCGAAAATTTCCGATGGGATGATTGAAAATTCGAACAGACTCTCAACGAATGACTTCTTAGATGCTCATTTCTTTTTTAAAAAGGCAAACCGAGCTTTTCATTTAGTTGGTCTCCTTCAAAAAGACCCGGAAGACTGGTTCCGGGGCAACACGTCTGACGACGAGGAAGATGAAATTAACGACCTGATCCAGCAACGCGACGCCGCCAAAACCGCGGCAATTGCCGCCAAAAAACTCGGCGATAAATCCGCGATGGGTGAGCAATTCAAACGATCTGATGAAATCCGCGATAAGCTGAAAGCGCGAGGAATTGTGCTCGAAGACGGCCCCGACGGCACGACTTGGCGGCGTGAGTAGTCGCAAGTCCTCTTTCCCCATTCTCGGGTTTGAGCCAAAACGACGTTATACGTCGTGACGCGAATGGTCCTTCGAGAGTGGGGGTTGGGGGCGCGTAAATCGCTATCCTTTGTCGTGTGTGGATATTGGCAGTACCTCATGACCTGTATGTGGAATGAAGACGAGGCGGTGAAAGTGACCGCTTACCCTTTCGCGGTCAGGAAATGTCCGTGCAGAGTGGCGATGGGGGAGTCATAGCTTTCCTGCCACGCCCGTACCCGCACATTGGCCACGCGGCTACCTTGTTTGAAAATGTCGGCGCGGGCATATGTTTCGATAGGTTTGCCGCGGCGAAGATAGTCAATATTGATACCTATAGGCTTCGGGAAGTTTTCAGCTTTGCTCCCCATGATAAGTTCAGCAATTGCGCAGACTTCCATAAAGCCGCCGACGCCGCCGCCATGCAGAGCCGGGAGTGTTGGATTGCCGATATTCTCCAGCTTATATGGCAAAATGAGCGTAAACTCCTCGCCCATGAAAAAGGGCCTTACGCCTAGAGTCTGGGCGTAGGGAATAGATTCGAGAAGGTCTCGAATGTCAGGGTGGGACTTTGCGGGGTCTTCTGATTTTTCAGGGATGTTTGAGGGACGGTTCATTTGATATCCTCCGCTTTGAGACGCGGGCCAGTGGCCATGAAACAGGCTTGCGCAGTGGCGATCGGGTCTGTCTCGTCTCCGTCATGAGCAAAGGCCCGAATGAAGGCGACATGTTTGGTCGCCTTGTAACAATGAGCTTGCGCAATAATCGTTTTTTCAGGAGTCGCCGAGCGCATATAATCAATCCGAAGGGAGAGCGTTGCCGTCGCGCCCAGCGTCTCGAAGCCGGCCACCGCCGCTAATCCGGAGGATTGATCAAGCAGAGTTGTTACCGCCCCGCCATGCAATACACCTGTATTAATGTCGCCAATCAGCTCTTTATTATAGGGCAATGACATCGTCGCGCGGCCTTTATCGACGGCAACGAATTTGATGCCGAGCTTTTCAGCGTGCGGCGTCCCCGTCGTGAAGGTCGGCCCCATTTCCCAAAGGCGTTCTAATATCTTGTCACTCATTTTGAATTTCCTAAAGCGGCATAAGCGGCGTCAATAAGGCGGCGCGAACGGTTATCCCCGATCAGAGTGTTATGCTGACGGTTCATAACATAGGCGCCGTGAAGTCCAGTTTTAGGATCGGCGAAAACGCAAGATCCGCCCCATCCGCTATGGCCGACCGTTTCGGCTGTCGGTCCATAGAAATAATTCGGCGTATTGAGCATAACTCCGGCCGCGAAATTGATTTCGAACGGTAAGACCAAGTCATCTCCGCCGATGCGTTTTTCACGAAAGGCGGTCAACGTATCCTCACTTAGGACGGCGGCGTCTCCGCAGCGGCCATTGACTGCAATTTGCATGAGTGTCGCCAGTCCTTTCGCGGTGGCGTGGCAATTTGATCCGGCAAGTTGAGCCTCGCGCCAAGCGGCCGCGCCTTTACCGCCGGGCGAGGCGGCTTTGCTCATAAAAGCGGCTTTCGTTGCGGCGTTCATTTCGCCGAGATCCGCCATGGCTTTGGGCTTTGCAATCTGGGCGCAGCGCTCATGTTCGCTGGCAGGCAGTCCTATCCAGACATCTGCATCAAATGGGGCGGCCAGTTCTTCGCGCAGAATGTGCCCTAAGTGACGCTGAGGCTCATCGGCCAAGCGCGCAATTTCTCCGGCCAGGAAGCCATAAGTAACGGGATGATATCCGGTCTGTGTGCCGGGCTCGAAAATTGGTTCCTGAGCCGCCAAGGTCTTAATTGTTTTTTCCCAATCAAACCAATCTTCCGGTTTCCATTCCATATCCGTTATCCCGGGCAGGCCGGATTGGTGGGACATAATCTGTGCGATCGTCAGTTTATCTTTGCCGTGCTGTCCGAAATCCGGCCAGAGGGTCGTCACGGGTTGGTTATAACCAAGGCGGTCTTCTTCCGCGAGCCATGCTATCACCAGCGCGGCCATGGCTTTACCAGTCGAAAAGACACTGAATAGTGTATCGTCGTGAACTGGCATGGTTTGTTGGCGATCCATCCAGCCGCCTTTGAGGTCGAGCAAAACTTCGCCTTCCCGCATCAAACAGAATTGCGCGCCAATCTCATCCGTTTCTTTGAAATTGGCTTTGAACGCCTCGACCGCCGGATCCAATCCATCGGCGGCAAAAATATCAAACGGCGTTTCAGTCATATCTCTATCTTTCTACTCATCAAAGGGTCAACTTGGACAAGCGCTTCTTGTTTTCGGACAATTGGCAATTCACCAGCATCCAATTCCATCGCGGCAGACATGACTTCAAATATGGACGCGACAGAGAATTCCAAGGCCTGACGAGGCGATAACCCGAGAAGTATATGCCCCAAAAAAGTTGCCGCGAGGGCGTCCCCTCCACCATGAGGGACTTTATCAAATTTTTTATGTTGGACGAGAGAGGACTCTTCAGGCGTCACGAGCAAAGCGCCAATCTCCCCTCCAACCGGAACAGAGGTGACTAAAATGTCAGTGTCGGCGCTCCAATCTTTGGCTGTCTGAGCGATAGCCGGGGCAGTCTCAGACTCTTTTCCCGTCAAATATGACAGCTCCCAAACGTTCGGAGTCAGAATATCGGCGAGCGGGACAAGTTGCGACTTTACCATCATCGCGCGATCTTCGGGAATATAGAGTGCCCCTTCATCGCCCATAACCGGATCGACCAGTATTATGGCCTCCGGATTATCTTGTTTAACCTCTTGAACGATGCGGGCGCTTAGGGCGGCATGATCGACATGCCCCATATAGCCGGTCAGGACGGCGTCGAAATGAAGTCGCTGTTTTCGGATGGCCTGCCACATATCTTCTATCTGAGCCGTCTCGGCTGCGCCGCCCCCCGGCGCGCCCCATCCGGGGTGCCGACCCATTAAGGTCGTCGGCAAGACAATCGTCTCGACTCCGAGGCGGCGCAAGCAAAATGCGCTGACAGTGGCCCCGACCCGGCTGGACGCGACAAAAGAAGATATCACTAAAACCGTTTTCATTATCCCGTCATGACGCTATGATGTGGCGAAATCAACAAGCATCTCAATAGAGGCTCCCATGGATATCACCATTTATCACAATCCGCGTTGTTCCAAATCCCGTCAGACTTTGGCGTTGATTGAAGAGGCGGGGTACGAGCCTACTATCGTAAAATATCTGGAAGACCGTTTGAGCGCATCCGATTTGCAAACTCTCATGACCCGTCTTGGCATTGGCGATCCAAGAGAAATTATGCGTAAGGGAGAAGCGGTTTATAAGGAATTGGGTCTCAAGGACGAAACAGATCCCGCGACGCTTCTTAGTGCCATGGTCGAAAACCCTAAGCTTATCGAACGTCCGATTGTGGTGCGCGGCAAGCAAGCGATCATTGGCCGTCCCCCTGAAAATGTGAAGTTGCTATTATAACCGCGGTTCTAATGTGGTTAAATAATATCTAAAAAATTCAGCTCTTAAACGGCTTGTTAAGCAAAACAGGGCATTCCTTTGTTAACCATGGTCAGGAGTCCGTCCTTTTTCGGGCGCCTGCGTTTGAGGGGGATGTTTCATGCGTCTTGTTTTATGTGCGGTTTCGGCAATTGCTTTGTCCGGGTGTTCCTGGTTGGGAGGCCTGACGGGCAGTTCTCATCAGAAACAAAGTTCTTACGCCCAAAATGGCCAATACGGGGCCTATCAGGCGCAAGGAGCATATGATCCGTGTCAGGTTCCAACGGCTCAATCCACGGCGCCGCAGGGATGTGACCCAGCTGCAGTCACGATCGCGACATCACAATATGGCGCGACAAACGGATTTCCACAACAGCCACAATTTGGGCAGCCGAGCTATACCACTGGCGGATATGGCTTGCACGTTGGTTCCGCCGCTCACCAAGGCGCAAACTATCAGCCACACACCCCGCAACTCCGCAAACCGAAATTTCGCGGCTCTTTAAGCCTCGGCGCTGAGAAAAGTTTCCAAGGCGATGTTTTGGATTATAGAATATTTCCAACGGATCCTGAAACCGGTCTGTCGACTGACCCAACGGTTGGCTATAATCCTCAAGCCTATACAGAAGGCCGCGTCGAAGGTTCTGTTGCAAGCGGGCGAGTAGAATCGACAACTTACACCGCCGGAGCAAGAGACCGCTTTGGAGGCGAGCTGTATGACGAGGCGAGAACCCCGACAATTTCCTTTGATGATGCTTGGTCAACACCTACCCGTATAGCCATTGGCGGTGAATATATTCTGTCTAACAAGAATACCATTTTCGTTCAGGGCGGTTATTCCGCGGCGGAAGGCAAATCCGGCGTAGTTGGAACAGTCGAGGCAACGCTCTACCGCGATGTTACGACAACGGATTATGATGATACCGGCGCGCAACTCGGCCCTGCTGTGACACAAACAGCTTTTATTCCAAATGAAGATGTCGCGCGGTTTTCAGCCGATTTCTCAGATATGAAGCGTTATGACGTAGAAGTCGGCGCGCGCCATTATTTTAATCCGGTAAATAAAACGGGCGGGGTCAATACCATCACACCTTTTGTCGGGGCTTCTGTCGGCGCCTCGCACTATAACGCTGTATCTTATACAACAGATCAACAGCAGAGATTCTATGAGCAGGCTTTCAACGATCCTGATGGAGAAGAAACACAGTTTTACGATCTGGATGGGCAAGAGCGTACGGTCAATTTGTATGACAGCCAGTGGGTGCCATCGGGCCAATTAAACGCAGGTATTGATTGGCAATTAACGCCACGCGTTGGTTTGGCGTTCGAGACGGGATTACGTTTCGAAGGCGCTCGCAAATACGCCAATGATGAAAAAGGCGATACCAATATCGCTGTCCCGTTGACCATTCGAGGAAGTTATAATTTCTAGACGATCGGCGTTAATGAGGTCGATTAACCGTCTAATGAGTTGAAAATTAAGGTTTTGTTGTAGGTTTAGCAACGCTTTATTAAGCATAAGGTGGTTTAAAGTAAAACAGAACAGGACCAGTTTTGGGAAAAGGGAGGCCGATATGCGGCTCGCAGTTTGCGCTTTATCAGCGGTATTATTATCAGGTTGCTCTTGGCTCGGATCGGGCGGACATCAAGCCAATTACGGACATCAAGCAGGGGGCGCTTACGGCGTTTCAAATGCGGGCTTTACGGGCGCTTATGGTCAAGCTGGCTATGGCGGCTATGAACAAGCCGGATATGGCCAATATGGTCAAGCGGGTTACGGCCAGGCGGGTTACGGTCAAATGCAATATGCTCAGGCCGGATATGATCAAGCTGCCTACGGCGCCTCGGCCGGTGGTTACGCCCAAGATAGTTACGGACAACAAGGCGCCTACGGTCAAAATACCTACGGGCAGAGCGTCTATGGCCAAACCAACTACGCGCAAGGAAATGCTTACGCTCAAGGAAACGCCTACGGACAACAGGGAAGTGCTTACGGACAAAATGTCGTCGGGACGCAACTTTCTAATGGTCAATATGTAGACGGTGCCTATGTTCAAAACATCCAAGGTGAGCCAATATATGTGCCGCAACCCTATGCCGCCGGCGGCGCATGTTGCGGCTATCAGCAGCCTGTTCGTGTCGAGAGCGGGTGTTGTAGCTATCAAACCGGTCTGCGCGGCGGAAGCGCTGCTCTCCCATTCGGTTTTGAGGCGGGAATAGGGACAAGCTTCGACATAGATGGAGAGCTGTTTCCAGGTAAGGGGGCTGGGCCCGCGCTAGACGAAAATGGACAGCCAGATCCAAACCGCCTTGTCTCGGCAACGCCCGCGATCAGTTATAAAGACGCGTTTGAAAACGGCGTCAGTTATGACTTGGCCACCACCTACGACATAAGCCCTTCGACAACAGTTCTGGCCCGCGTGGGATACAGCGAAGCAGAGGGCAAGGACTTTTCTCTAGGCGACGCGACTGAAAACGGCGTTACAGCCCCGATTACAGGACGCCTGTCCGATATGGAGCAATACACGATTGAAGGCGGAATTCGGAAATATGTAGGCGGTTTCAATAACGGCCTGACAGGGCTACGTCCTTATTTTGGCGTCTCCGGTGGTTTCACCCATACCAATGATCTAACGTTAACCCAAACGTCTGCAGCCTTTAATGGCGGCGCCGGCGGTACTGAAACACAACAATATGTCGAAGGAGGTTGGACGCCAACTGCGGCAGGCGTCATCGGCGCTGAATATCAAGTGGGGGCCCGTACAGCGATCGGTGTGGAAACTGGCATACGCTGGACAGACGATTTGCAGACAAACGTTCAGTCTGACGACCGTTGGCAAGTGCCTGTAAAATTACGCGGACGCGTAAGTTTCTAAAAAATCCATATCTCTTACGGAAAGCCCGGCCTTAGGTCGGGTTTTTGCGTTTTTGCTTTCAAGTGAATTCCTCCGCTAATTTTTAACTCTTTGTGAACCACGTTTCCAATCAGAATATTTAGACTGGTGCTGTAATTGCATAGGCAGAACGCAACACATTGACGTGTCGGCAATTGTGCCAATTCAAAACACAGGATGAAAACAATGCGGATTTTATTACTCGGCGCAGCGACAATCGCGCTTTCAGGCTGTTCTTTCCTTGGATTTGGCGGCCAGAATAATTACTCACATCATCAGACCCGTAACGGCTATTACGGGCAAAATACGGCGTCTCAAGCTCCAAAGGCCTGTCATAGCGGGCAATGCTTAGCGCGCTGGAATATTGAAGGCGGCATCGGAGCGGCCTTCCCAGTGCACGGCGACGCTGTCACCGGGGACGAAGCGCATCAAGTTGCTGGTAAGGACATCAATAATCTGTCCTGGAATGATATGTATGATACAGGCTATCGCGCGGAATTAGGCGTCTCTTATGCGGTAAATCCAAACCGTAAAGTAACGGCCACAGCCCATTTGGAAAAAGCGGAGAGTTCCGGCGTGCAGGACTGGGGCGACGTTGCGACAGGTCAAAACCTTCGCGGGTCTCTTTCAGATTATGAATCTTATGGCGGTGAGATTGGCTTACGCCAATATTTCAAACCACGTCCGGGTGTTATCCTTAAAAGTGTTCGTCCTTATGTCGAAGGACGTTTAGGGGCCAGTTATGTAGACGATATTTCTATCGAGAATGCGTCTATCAATAATGTTGACACCCCTGCGCTCAACACGCGTTTTTACGATAGCGGATGGGTGGGATCTGCCGCAGCCCTTGTCGGCGTCGAAACGCCTCTGACGCGTTATTCTACGATTGGTATAGAAACCGGCGTCCGATATACGCAGGCCCTAGATAGTTCTGACTCAATTTCGGGCAGTTCACCGATTGCCGGCACGAATAATAGCCGGGGACGCACCACGATCCCGGTAATGCTGCGCGGGCGTTACCGCTTCTAGGGAAGTAGGTTTTTTAACACGCCCCTTATCATTCCTTTGGGGCGAGGGCAGACCTCCACAAGTGTGAGGTCATGATGGGGGCAAAGCCTTGACGAAGACGAGATGTCTTCGCCAAGGCTTTTTCATATTCAGAGGAGGCTTTCTGTGCTTCTTAGGAGCTTGATTTACTTAAGGAATCGAGAGATTCACTCTTTTTTTTCTCGCTTATTAGGGCTCAGACGCGGAACGAGAAGAGACGAAAGCAACCCGCTATTGCAACAGACGGCCCTACGGTCTGAAGTCCTATAGGCTACTGGGAGGTTCGTTTCGCAACGCACTTTCCGTGATCTCATATCGCTTCAAGAGAGGGCCTCGTCGGCCAACCCAAGGGTTTATCCGAACCTGCAGGAGCGTTAGCGGATCAAAAAAAAGCCCGCCAATTCAGGCGGGCTTCTAAATCAATGCGTGATTTATTCGTCAGATACGTAAGCGTCCGGTTATCCGGTGCGTCGGTTCATGGCTTTTTCTGCTTTTGCAGCTAGGCGGCGCGCGCGAACGCGCTCAAAGCTATCAAGAGAGTCCATTGCAATGCGGAGGTCTTCAGAAAGGTTGCCGGTCTGGTCCAGAATATCGTTTAGCGAACGGCGCAGGTTTTCTTTCCGGTCTATAACGGAATTGGCATAGGAACCGTAAGCAACATAACCTTCTTTTTGAGCGTTCGGATCCACATTGTCTTCTGGTACGCTATCGTTGAGCTTACGGATCTGGCGTTCCAAGTCCTCGCGGGTGGCTTCCAGAACACTGATGCGTTTTTGTAACTCGGAAATTGCAAACCGAGTTTTCTGGATAGACTTATCCATAGAGTGTGCCATTTTTATCTCCCAAAATCTCACTGTGATCGTTGCCGATCTTCACCATCCTTCTCCTCAGAAGGTCCGGAAGGGATCGCAAATCTTATAAAGTGACTTGTCGTCCTAACCGTCTTTGAAACTGTTATAAGTCAACAGAATTGCGATTCAGTGAAGGGATAGGGTTAAAAAACATTAGGAGGTCTTACCGCTTATTTAGACCTATTAACGGCCAATCTCCCATAAAAAGGCAGTTTTTCTGACATTTTAGTCAGATTGGTTAATGCCGTTAACATTTGGTTTACGGGATTCCCTTACCGATTGAGTTCCATTAACCATGTCTCATCGGCTAGAGACAATGATTCGCCTGGGAGGGAAATATGCGTGTACTTCTAATTGAGGATGACAGTGCGACAGCACAGGGCATCGAACTGATGCTCAAAACAGAAGGGTTCAATGTTTATACAACGGACCTGGGGGAAGAGGGCGTCGACCTCGGCAAACTCTATGACTATGATATTATTCTTCTCGATTTGAACCTTCCAGATATGCCGGGCTTTGACGTGCTGAAGACGTTGCGCATGGCAAAAGTCAATACACCCATTTTTATCCTGTCTGGTACGTCCGACATTGATACGAAAGTCCGCGGACTTGGAACAGGCGCTGATGACTATATGACCAAGCCATTCCATAAGGATGAGCTGATTGCACGTATCCACGCCGTTGTCCGTCGTTCTAAAGGTCACAGCCAGTCTGTTATTACAACAGGCGACATCAAAGTGAACCTAGACGCCAAAACAGTTGAAGTCGGCGATCACCGCGTTCACCTGACCGGCAAAGAATACCAAATGCTCGAGCTCTTATCTCTTCGTAAGGGCACAACCCTGACGAAAGAAATGTTCTTGAATCACCTTTATGGCGGCATGGACGAGCCTGAATTGAAGATTATTGATGTCTTTATCTGTAAGCTACGCAAGAAATTGGCGTCCGCGACACAGGGCGATCACTACATTGAAACTGTTTGGGGCCGCGGCTATGTATTGCGGGATCCTTCAAAGGATAAAATGAGCGCTTAAAGCTCGCTCTCAATTTAGAAAATTTAGAGGGTCCTCCCACCCTCCTTTTTTGCCTCGCCTTGCCAGCGGGGCTTTTTACTATGACACTGACGAACTTCAGGGACCGCTGTCATAACGTCCCTTGCAAGCCCGCAATGCCAACCCCACATGAGCGCCATGACCGATACGAAACAGCCTATCGCTGACCTCGATAAAATGACTGATAATGAAGTGACCGTTTTTCAATTGGACGGCCAACCTGTGCGCGGACGTGCCGTGCATTTGGGGGAAGCGTTGAATGACGCTCTGACTGGCCCGAAGGGAGAGTCACGCTATCCAGACGAAATTTCCCGCTTATTAGGCGAAGCAATGCTGATTGGCGCCCTCGTGACACAAGCGCTGAAATTCGAGGGCCGTCTGGTGGTACAATGTCATGGTACAAATGACGGGGCGGTAAGCTTGCTCATGGCGGACTGTACGACGGACGGCGCCATTCGCGGCTATGCCCGATGGGATGACGCAAAGTTGAAAGAGACCAAACTTGATAACCGAAATCCCGGCGCAGAAGCGCTTTTGGGCGGCGGGACGTTTTCCATGACAATAGATCAGGGCCCAGACATGGATCAGTATCAGGGACTGGCCGCCATTCAGGGTGAACGCCTATCTGATTGCGCGCAGCATTATTTTGAGCAATCTGAACAAATCCCGACGGAAATCCGATTGGCCGTGGGACAGGTACAGGAAGCGGGCAGCGCCCCCTCTTGGCGCGGCGGCGGTATGATGATTCAGAAAATTGCTGATGATAGCGCCCGCGGCGATACCCAGGAGGCGTGGGACACCGCGCGATCTCTCTTTGGCACGCTGAGTGATGCCGAATTGATTGATCCGGATTTGTCCCAGAACAGATTGCTTTTCCGTCTCTTCCACGAAGACGGAGTCCGCATTGTCGAAACTCATAAGGTCTCCGGCCAATGTCGATGTTCGAAGGAACGTCTGGAAAACACGCTGAAAAGCTTCGAGCGTGATGCTCTAGAGGATATGGCTGAGGACGGCACTATTAAGGCCAATTGCGAGTTTTGTGCGACAGATTATATTTTTAAATTGAGCGAGCTCTAAACCCGAATTCAAAAGCCCTGAATTTTAATTCCGCCAGAACCCCGGGCTAAGCACCACAAGGGCGGTAACGATTTCCAGGCGACCGGTGATCATGGCCGTCATCAAGACCCATTTCGCGCTGCCGGGCAAGGACTGGTACGTTCCCGACGGGCCGATAATCTCGCCCAAGCCGGGTCCGACATTGGCCACGGCGCTACCCGCGCCTGACCACGCCGTCAGCGGGTCTAGACCTATGATGGAGAGTAAAATAGCGGTCACGGCGAAGGTCAGAAAGAATAGAAAGAAATACCCTAAGACCGAATAAACAACGGCTTCCGGCAATACCCGTCCGCCGTAGCGCAAGGGGGCTACGGCATGATTTCGCGGCATTTTGAAAAGATAAGCCCGCAAGCCTTCGAACGCGACCTGATATCGGAATATCTTAATAGAACATGCCGTCGAGCCCGCACAGCCACCAATAAACATAAAACAGAAAAAGCCTGCAACGGCCAGAGGACCCCAGAGATTGTAGTCCGCTGTTGCGTAGCCGGTTCCGGTGACTATCGAGATCGTATTAAACGCCGAAAGCCGCAGAGCGTGCCAGAAACTTTCATTGTCAGACGAGCCAAATTCGGTTCCGAGCCAGAGCGCAAAAGCAATCATCAGGCTGAGTATCAGTAGTACGGAAATAAAAGCTCTGACTTGGGGGTCCTTCAAGGGGGCGTTGAAATCACCACGCGTCATGAGAAGGTAAACCCCAAACGGGATACCGCCGGCAACCATAAATATCATTCCGACCAGATCAGCCCCCTGATCCATAAACCCGCCCATAGACGCATCGGATGTGGAAAACCCACCCGTCGCCAAAGTCGTCATAGCATGGGCTATGGCATCAAACCCGCTCATCCCAACGGCCATGTACAAAATGGCGCAGACGAGCGTCAGGGTCAGATAAATCAAAGAAATCGCCATAGCGATAGAGGCCGCCCTTGGCAGAATTTTTTCGCCCATATCTGAGCTTTCCAACCGGAAAAGCTGCATTCCGCCGACTTTAAGCATAGGCAGGACAGCCATAGCCGTCACGATAATACCAATTCCGCCAATCCATTGTAACATCGCCCGCCAGAGCAATACGCCTTTTGGCAAATCATCCAGACCTGTCAGGATTGTCGCTCCTGTCGTTGTGATACCGGATGTCGCTTCAAAAAGGGCATCCGTAATGGATAATCCGACAGGCTCCATGATAAACGGAACAGCGGAGAATACGGACAGGGAGACCCAGCTGAATACAGTAAGGAGAAAAGCCCCCCGGGCGCGAAGATCAGGATTAGGTGTGTAATTTGCCAGGGAAAGCGCTCCGCCAAAAAGGGAAGTTAAAATTCCGGAGACAGCAAAGGCGCGCCAAGAGCGACCTTCGAAGGCCACATCAATACCCATAGGTATAAACATCAGTAAGCCCAGAACGGCGACCATCAAGCCGATAACAAAAAAGACTGGGCGCAAATCCGGCATTGGCAAACCCTATCCAAAAGGAAAAGAATTGCAAAGCGATAAGCAAAATTTTGCGTGAAAGACGCGCTTCAATTGCGAGAATAACTTGAATGACCTGTCCGCATGATATTTAACGGAAACATCATTTTATGACACCTCCTATAAGAGCTGTTCGATACAAGGCTATGTAATGTCGTCTCTCCGACCAAAACCCAATTTCCTATCGCTTAAAACGACATTAGTTCGTAGAGCTACTTTTGCAGCATTTTTGGCCGGCAGTCTTACACTTTCTGCCTGTAATAATGACGGCGCAGAGCCTTCAGAGCGGGTGAGTGAGAACGAAACGTCTTCATCGACAACGTCTCAGGACAGTTTACAGGCCGCGGCCAGACAGGCTCAGACTCGCCAGCGTCCAAAGACATATCTCACAGCCGATCCAGGGAACGGTTTTCTTACTCCGGAAAACATCAACGGCTCCCCGGCTCTGTCCGGAAAGACTCTTTCCAGCCCGAAAATTGCGCCTAGCGGAGAATTCATTACCGTTCTGCAGGGCCGCGAGGACGACGCCAGACAACAAGACCTTTGGGCGTATGATCTGACGACGGGGGAAGGCCGACTTTTGGTGAGTTCAACAGATCTGCTCGAAGAGCCTGAAGTTCTGTCAGAGGAAGAAAAGAACCGCCGAGAGCGCGCTCGTGAATATGGCAAAGGTATTATCACCTATTCCTGGGTGGGCGAGAATCTGCTTTTGTTCCCATTAGGCGGGGATATTTATCTTTACGACCTAGAAGCCAAAGAAAGCCGTCAGGTCACAGCCACGAAAGGGTTCGAAACCGATCCGAAAGTGAGCGCCGACGGCAGTAAAGTCGCCTATGTCCGCGCAAATGAGCTATATATAAAAGATTTGAAAAGCGGGTTGGAACGCCAGCTTTCTGACGGCGCGAGCGAAACGGTTCGTAATGCGACGGCGAGTTTCGTTGTTCAGGAAGAATTAGATCGTAATACAGGGTTTTGGCTTTCTCCAGAGGCTGACTATGTCGCTTATACTCAAATTGATGAATCCGAAATTGCGATTGAAAACCGCCTCGACTTCGGAGCTGATGGGGTAGAGAATATTTCCCAACGTTACCCGTTCGCAGGCACTTCCAATGCGACAGTTAAGTTAGGGGTTGTCAGCGCCAAAGGTGGCAAGACCCGCTGGCTTAATCTCGGAAACGATGAAGACATTTATTTAACGCGTGTCATCTGGGATGAAGACGGTAAATCGTTGGTCGCCGGAGTTTTGTCGCGAGATAACAAAACCCATACCTTCCGCCGCTATAATGTTCGCAATGGGAATGCTGAGGTTTTATATACTGAAACCTCGCCGACTTGGTTGAATATCGGAAATGATTTGAGATCTCAGCCGGATGGAAGCCTTCTATGGTCAGCGGAACGCAATAACTTCCGCCAAATTTTCAATATTGATACGCAGGGGGACATAACGGCCCTCACGCCAGAAAATCTGAATGTGCATAATTTATTATGCCAAAATAATCAGACAGGCGATCTTTATGTTTCCGGTTGGCAGGATAGCCCTTTGGAAAATCATATTTTCAAAGTCTCCCAAACAGAGGAGTCCGACGCAGAATCCAGCACTGAAGCGGACGAAACTGAAACAGATGATGCGGAGGAAGACAATTCTGCAAATGAATTTGCAGGCACCGTTACCCAAATCACCCAAGGGGCGGGTCAGCATTCTGCCAGTTTTAATCAGGATTGTACGCGTTATATCGGAACTTACAGCAGCGTTGACACGCCCCCACAAACTCGCGCTTTCAATGCCGATGGGACGCCCTTGGCGTGGCTTAACGAAAACAAGCTGGATGGTGACCATCCATACGATCCGTATTTATCTAACCACATCACACCAGAATTTGGGCAGATCAGTGGTAAAGACGGCACCAAACTCGACTATATGCTATTCAAACCGCTTGATTTGAAAGCCGGGCAAGAACGCGCGAGCATTACAATCGTCTATAACGGTCCGGGCGTTCAGAGAGTCAAACGCGATTTTCGAAACCAATTCGCTCAAATGCTCGCCCATCACGGATTTGTTGTGTTTCAAATCGACGGACGCGGGGCGAGCAATCACGGTAAGGATTTTGAAGATGGTCTGAACCGAGCGATGGCCACAGTTGAAGTGACAGATCAAATTGCCGGGGCGGATTTCCTACGCGCTCAGAGCTTTATCGATGACGACCGTATGGGAATATATGGGTGGTCTTATGGCGGGTATATGACACTGCAAATGCTGGGTCAGACAGATATTTACGCCAGCGGCGTTGCCGGAGCGCCTGTCACAGACTGGAGCCTTTACGATACAGCCTATACCGAGCGCTATTTGGGCGACCCTAATCCGGAATCAGAGAATTATACGGAAGGTGCCTATGAAAACAGTAGTGTCTTCGCGCATATTGACGGCATCACCGAACCTATTCTCCTCATCCACGGTATGGCGGATGATAATGTCGTGTTCCGTCACTCCATCAAATTTATGGATGCGATGCAAACGTCCGGAAAGCAGAATTTGCGGGTAATGACGTATCCGGGCGAGAAGCACGGCTTTCGCAAGACGGAAAACCGCATTCACCGCGATCGTCAAATTCTCGAATTTTTCCTAGAGACGCTGGATTTACCAGACGAAGGCTAAAAAAATGGGGGCTCAAAGCCCCCAATCTTATCTTTTGGTCTTGGGTTCTAGCGTAAGAGTTAATTCGCTTCTGAGACCGTTTCAGGTTTTTTCTGTTTGCGGATAGCCTCTCTAATGCGTCCACGAAGAACGGCGGTTTCGACGCTTTCGGGATTAAGCGTCAAAGAGGCCTCAATATCCTCGAGAGCGGCTTCTAATCTATCCTGCTGCATTCTCGCATCCGCCCGGTAGCGCAAAGCTGCCGCACTTTCGGGATCAAAAACAAGAGCGGAGGTCAAGTCCGTTTCCGCGTAATCATATCGCCCTTCAAGACTGTAGGCGCGCGCGCGCGCAATTCGTAGATCCGTATGATTTTCTTTTAACTTCAATCCGGCTGTGGAAGAGGCATAGGCTTTTTTAGGATCATTGGAGATGAGCCAGAAATTCGCGGCTTCTGCATAAAAGTCAGCTCTCATCGCTGGAGTGCCGCCATCGGAGGCTTTGGCAAGTTGATCCAGACGGTGAGCGGCTTCATCCTCATGTCCCAGGGAAAACAGCGCCATCGCCTCGCAATGCTTAGCCCGGCGGCCGCCGCCCTCTGAACGCCAAATCATAGCTTCTTCATAAGCGAGGTCGGAGTCTTCGGCGATACGCTCCAAGCATTGCTTATGTTTCTGATCAAAAGCGTCCGTCATATCGTCCGCAAAAGCCGGGTGAGCGATAAAGGTTATTGCCACCGCAGACACAGCCGATAAGACAGGGGTCAAACAAATAAAAGGGCGTCGTAACATAAGAGCGCCTTTAGCAAGGGGAGGGGCGGCGCAGCAATGCCGAGCCACATTAATTCGCAGACAGCTAAGACGGGCAAAACGGCTTTACTTTTGGGGGTAGGGTATGTCGCCTCCCGTCTCGCGCCTACCCTCGTAAGGCAAGGTTATGATGTTCTGGGAACAACCCGGTCTAATGACCCTACAGGAGAGCTAGAAAAGTGTGGAATCACTCCGATTGTTATTAAGAATTTGAACGAGCCGGAATTGCGGGATGCATTTGAGCAGGCGGACCTTATATTAAGTTCGATCTCACCGAAAAAATTATCGGATGTAAACGGGTTTTATGACCCGGTTCTTCAGGGACTAAATCAAGCAAAAATAAACGCGAAATGGGTTGGATACCTCTCTGCGACAAGTGTATATGGTAACCGGGCCGGACAATGGGCCTTTGAAGGGGAATCGCCAACGCCAAGTTTGAAACGGGGCCGGGCCAGAGCAGAAGCTGAAATGGAATGGCTCGAGACGCTCTGGCCTGTGCATATTTTTCGTCTCGCCGGAATATACGGCCCTGGACGTGCGCCTTTCGAAAAACTGAAAACGGGGGACGCCCGCGCCGTTATAAAGGAAGGTCATGTTGTCAACCGCATACATGTAGACGATATCGTGTCCGCTGTGATGGCGTCTATCGCAGCGCCTAGCCCGCAACGAATTTATAATATCGCAGATGGTCATCCGGCCCCGCCGCAAGATGTTCTGGACTATGCTGCCAAACTTATAGGCGCTAAAAAACCTCCTCGGGTAGGAATGGATGATGAAAGCGTGTCTAAAATGGCTCGTAGCTTTTACAGCGAAACCAAACGTGTGGACATCAGCCGCGCGAAACGTGAATTGGATTGGTCACCTAAGTATAGAGATTACAAGGACGGCCTTCGAGCGACTCTAGACGCGGAGGCTTAGGATACACCTCGTAATTAATTCAAAACCCCTGCTGACATTTCCGATTATAAGCCTTAGGCTTAAGTCATGACCCTTCACGCCGAATATGACCCAAGCAATGTCTTTGCCAAAATTATTGACGGTGAAATACCGTCAGCAAAAGTTCATGAGGATAAGGACACGCTCGTTATTATGGATGCGTTTCCGCAATCACGCGGTCATTGCCTCGTGATTCCCAAAAGCCCTGTTCGCAATCTGCTGGAACTCGCCCCTAAAGACATCGGGCGTTTGTTCGGCACGGTTCAGCGGGTCGCCCAAGCTGTGGACAAAGCCTTTAATCCGGACGGAATAGTTGTAACTCAGTTTAACGGGGCTCCGGCTGGACAATCTGTCTTCCACCTTCATGTACATGTCATACCGAAATTTGAAGGCGAAGCCTTTTCGGGGCATGGCGACGCCAAATCCGGGGATATGGACGCGCTGAAGTTACTGGCCGGAGAAATCGCCGCTCAGCTTTAAAGCTTGGCCTCTTCCCTGTCTGTGATTACTATGCCTTTAATAAGAGGCGGGCTGCGCGGTTTTAAATCCGATAACGTTCCATTTTGCGCCACAGGCGGTCTCGAATAGATAGATAAAGGATAAATTCATGCGCTCTTCGCTTCTTAAAACCTCACTTCTAACTCTTTCAACTGCGGCTCTGGTTTCGGCCTGCGCAACCGCTCCGAAAATGATGATGGAAGACGGCACGGAATATGATGTCGCCGCGCAATATCAAAAATTTGCTCAAGTCGATATGAACCCGGACACAAGCTTTCTAAGCGCGTCTGAGAAAGCAGTGGTGAACAAGCTAATAGAGGCCAGCGAATACCTTTCCGAAATTTATCTCCGCCAAAGAGGGGCGAATTATCCGGCTCTGAGGGAAGAGATCGCGCAGAATGGTTCCAAAACCCAGCTCGCTATGTTTGATCTCCATTACGGGCCTTGTGATAGCCTAGAGGGTGATTTTGCTTTTTACGGCAATAATGAATGTCCTGAGGGGGCCGGGTTTTATCCGGCTGATATGACGCGTCAGGAATTTGAGGACTGGATTGCGGCCCATCCCGAAGACGAGGAGGCTTTCACCTCCGGTTATACGGTTATTCGCCGCACGGAAGACGGCGGATTAAAAGCTATTCCATATCACGTCGAATATGCCGAGTTTCTTAAACCGGCGGCGCAGCTTATGCGCGAAGCTGCGGAGCTGTCCGAGAATGCAAATTTGAAAAAGTTTCTAAATCTGCGCGCCGATGCCTTTTTGGATGATGATTATTTTGAATCAGAAATGGCCTGGATGGATTTAGACGGTGATATCGAAGTCGCGATCGGCCCTTACGAAGTTTATGATGATGGATTGTTTGGTTACAAAACAGCTTATGAAAGTTTCGTGACGATCAAAAATCCCGAAGAATCTGCGGCCCTCGCAAAATATAAAAATTATCTCCGCGATATGGAAGCTAACCTTCCCGTCGAGGAAAGTTACAAGAATTTTTCACGCGGTTTTGCTTCGCCAATTGCTGTGACCTATCAGGTTCATGGCGGCGGTGATAACGAGAATGGCGTACAGACAATTGCTTTTAATTTACCCAATGATGAGCGGGTGCGCGAAGCCAAAGGCGCGAAAAAGGTAATTCTAAATAATGTGCTCGGCGCGAAATACGACCGCATTCTCGCCCCGATTGGCGAACGTGTTTTGGTACGCGAGCAAGCTGAACTGACTACTAAAAAATATATGAGCTATAATACGCTCTTTCATGAACTCTCCCATTCTCTCGGCCCCGGAAACATCACGGTGGACGGAGAGGAAACAAGCGTGAGTGCGCAGCTGAAAGACCTCTATTCCGGTGTGGAAGAGGGAAAGGCCGACGTTATGGGCGCCTATAATATCCTTCATATGATGGAACGCGGTGAATTGCCATCTGCTGAGAAAAAAGAGTTTCTAGCGACGTATTTCACGGGGCTGTTTCGCTCAATGCGGTTTGGTATTACCGAAGCCCATGCCAAAGGGGCGGCGTTCCAGTATAATTATTATATGCAAACAGGAGCCGCCGAATGGCTTCCGGACCAAGAACGCTACCGCGTAGACTTTGATGTGTTGGAACAGTCTATTTCCGATCTGACCGGAGAAGTGGTGCGCTTACAGGGTGATGGCAGCTATGAGGCAACGGAAACCTTTTTGCAGACATATGTGAAGCTCGACGAACCTGCAAAAGCAGCGCTCGGGAAGCTTGAAGATATTCCTTACGATATCCGTCCCGTCTACCCGTCTGAGATCTAATTCAGCGGCGCCGAACTTCGCAACCTGATCGAAATAGATGAACGTCCCTCTTAACAACGGGCCTTCATAAACGGCGCGAAACAGTTACTTCGCCCTGTCTTAATTTTTAAGGCAGGGTGTTTTCTATCGTTTGCAGCAGGGTGTCGAGTGAGCGATCTTTGCGGCTACGCTGCTGCGTGACGCGGTTAGGTTCCGTCGCGACCATCAATTCAGACTTAGGCCAAAATTGCAGCGTGCCTTCCATATAGTCGTGAAATATCTCTGTCGGAATGGTCCCGCCCGTTACGCGTTTCATCGGCGCGTTTTCGTCATTCCCGACCCAAACCCCTGTCACTAGGTCCGGGTGATAGCCGACAAACCACGCATCGCGAAAATCATTTGTTGTCCCGGTTTTCCCGCCAATATCGCGCTCGGGGATACGCGCGCGTCCGCCCGTGCCGCTTTCGACAGTATGCATCATGAGGCGATTCATCTGCGCCAGATGGGTTAGATCCATCACGGGGGTAAGCTCGGGGGTCGCAGCGTCGTAAAGCGGCGACCCCTCGGCCGTCGAAATAGAGATAATTCCATAAGGCTCGGCCATTTTCCCCCAGTTTGAAAAGGGAAGATAAGCCCGGGTCAAATGAAGCGGCGTTGTCGTTTGCGCGCCGAGGGAGACACTCCGTAAGGGTTTGAGCGGACCGAGGCCGAATCGCTCTGCTGTGGCAACGACCCTCTCTCTCCCGACGTCTTCGGCGATGGAGACCGCGACAGTATTAATTGATTTGGCAAAAGCATCTTCGAGTAAAATATTGCCGGCATATTCTTTTTTAAAGTTTCGGGGGGACCAACTATCAATACGGCTCTTGATTGTAATCGGCGCGTCGACCTGCATATCCCACGGACTCATTCCGGCTTCCATAGCAGTAAGGTAGACGAACGGCTTAAAAGCCGAGCCGGGTTGCCGTTCGGCGTTCACCGCCCGGTTGAACTGGTTCTCGGAATAAGACGCGCCGCCAATCATGGCGATGACGGCGCCTGTCCCGTCCAGGCTGACCAGGGCGGCTTGGTCGGCACGGCGGTCTTTATCCAGATGCTTTGATACGGCCCTTTGGGCGTAGCTCTGCGCGGTCATATCAAGCGTCGTTTGCACGACAACATCCTGTCCAGGCGGGCCGCCCAGCACGCGTTCTATGTCGGACCAAATCCAATCAACAAAATATTGGGCGGAGTTATCAGATTGCGGTCTGTGGATGCGGATGGGGTAACGCAGGGACGTCTCATACATCTTGGCATCTATAATATTCTGATCCCTGAGAATATCCAACACGACCTTGGTCCGGGCGGCGGCTTTGTCCGGGTTGTTGACGGGATTATAAGCCGATGGCGCTTTCAACAACCCGGCGAGCATGGCGGTTTCCGGCAGGTTCAGCTTTGCGGCCGGCTTATCGAAATAGCGTTTCGAGGCTGCTTCCAGTCCCCAGGCCCCGCTGCCGAAATACACTTTGGAAAGATAAAGCTCGAGAATTTCCTCTTTAGTAAAGCTCCGCTCCAGCCAGAGAGCCATCATCATTTCCTGAGCCTTACGGCGCAAAGTTTTGTCAGGCGAGAGAAACACATTTTTGGAAAGCTGTTGTGTCAGGGTCGAGCCGCCCTGAACATATCTTCCTGCCTTTAGGTTAGCAACAACAGCCCGGCTGAGCGCTTCGGGATCGACGCCGATATGACTAAAATACCGCCTGTCTTCGACGGCGAGCATGACGAGCGGGATATGAAATGGGAGTTGGTCGACTTTAACGCGCGGCGCAACCGTGGCCCCGCGAACTAAAATATCCCGTCCTTGCCTGTCGACGATTTGTACGCTGACGGGGCGTTGATTTTCCCAAAGCCGTTTCGGATCAGGTAAATCCCGCGCCGCTAGGGCAAAGGCCCCAAAGCCGGCCATGCCGCAGATATAGGTAGTGAGCGCGACGCCCACGGCTGCAAATTTCAAGCCTGACTTGATTCTGGGGGGGAGGGCAGGCGGCTGCCAGTCAGGAAAACGCAATGATGTCAGAAACTCGCGCATGGCACTCTAGGTAACAGGGTTAATAAGGCGTTAGCCCTGTTCTGCGCTCCAACCCTTTAAGACGGGTTTAACGCCGACTGCCATCGGTAGAATAATACAGCTACGAGGGCAGTGGTTTCGAAGGCCCGGCAAGACCTCCAGACTTCTTGGCGCCTTCGCCGCGAATAGCCCCTTTTTCCTGTTTTTCTTTGGGCGGAGGCGAGAAGCTCAGCACGGTCATGCCCTCGGCGCGGGACTCTTGTCCGGGCTGAATGAAATCAATCGTGCCATCCTGACGTTTGGTCAAGATGAGGTCTACATCATTGCCGCGGTCATTATAGAGATCCTCTAGCGTATAAGCTTCAGACAGGTTGGTCGAGCGGAAGCGCCAGCCGCCCCACCAGTCACGCGTAAGCGCATCAAAGCTGCGGCCGCGGGAGGTCAGCGTGCGACCCCGAGACGTAAAGGCAATTGTATCGCCGTCTTCCTCATCATTTTCTTGCGCAGGCACTTGAAAGACGCGGTGGCGCCCAAGTTCGGGGGCAAATTCAACGCAAACGAGCGAGTTATAAGCGTCATTCGGCGTTGCTGCGATAAGAACGTTAAAGGCTGAGTGATCAAGGGAGTAATCAGCATTTTCCGATAAAACTTCGCCGTAAAAAGTTTGATGCCCTTCCAGACGGGCGCCGCGAAGACGTCGCCAGTTTGTATCGGCGACCGTCACGTTAATCCCCATATCTTTAATGGCTTTGGCCAGTCCCAGTGACCAGGGGTTGGCTCCGACAATCATAACACCTTGTCCGCCGCCTGCGGCCAGACCTAGCATTTTCGCAATGGGGCTAATGAGAAACCCTGCGAATAGAACGGTGGCAAATACAAGGGCAAAGGCAAGCGGGACGAAGAGTGTACCATCCGCTCGACCTAGCGCGTTCAACTCTGCAGCAAAAAGACCCGCAACTGCTACAGCCACGATCCCGCGAGGGGCGATAAAGCTAATAAGAATGCTTTCCTTCCAGGTAAGTCCGGAAAAAAGCGTCGACACCATCACCGCTATTGGCCGGACGAGGATCATCATGGTTAAAACAAAAGCAAGAACGCGCCAGTTTGTGACAAACTCTCGCAGAATGGCCGGAGTCAAAGTGGCGGTCAAAATCACGAACACGCCGGAGACAAGAATAATCGCGATGTTCTCTTTAAAGCGGCGCATTTCCACCATGGCCGCAAATTTGGTGTTTGCCATTGTCATGCCGAGGGCCGTAACAGCCAAGAGACCTGTCTCATCTGCCAAACGGTTCGCGATAACGTATATGAGCAAGACCCAGGCGAGGACGATAGGGGCTTTAAGATATTCCGGGATGTGTCCGCGGCGGAAGGCCCAGGCCATACCAATACCCGAGACTATCCCGACGAGAGTGCCGAAAATCGCTGCAAATGCGAGCTTACCAAAGACAAAGAACATAGAGGCTTCGGTCAAAGAGAAGCGGATAAATTCATATCCGCCGACCGCAAAAAGCGCTCCAAGGGGATCATTTACAATCCCTTCCCATTTCAACACATTGGCGGGACGGGTTTTCAGATGGGCCTGACGAAGCAAGGGCATGATAACGGTGGGTCCGGTCACAATGAACAGACCCCCCACCATTACGGAAATATCCCACGCTAGGCCGACGATGTAATGCGCTGCAAGAGTGCCTAAAACCCAGGCAATGGGGGCGGCAACAAAAACCATACGCCCGACGGCATGGCGTGTGTCGCTTAAATCCCTAAACCGGAGATTCATCCCCCCTTCGAAGAGGATAATTGCCACGGCCAGTCCAATCATGGGTCGATAGAGCTCTCCAAAGTCGTTTACCGGATCGAGCCGCAACTGTTCGAACAAATGCTCAATGGGGCCCGGTAGGTTAAACCCGAGGAGATAGCCAAGGAGAGGGCCGAAGATCAGGCCTGAAATAGCCATGAGCACAATTGCTGGTCGCTGTAAGCGCCAAGCTAGCCATTGGGCGCCAATGCCAAGAGTGCCGATGAGGGCAATTTTAAGAGGTAAGGCACTTACCGCGTGATGGGCAATATCAACCGCCATGCTATTCCTTTATCAAACTCGAAAGTATCGATTTACAAGTTGGGCATGGCCTACATTGCCACCGAGCGTTCGGCGATTCACGCAACAGCCCCGTCCTATTTAGCTATTCATTCGTAGAATATCAAACCCGATATCCGTATTTCCGTAATCCCCATTGTCATAAGCATCGACGCCGTCTTGGAAATATTCCATCAGATGAGCATAGAGCCCTTCAATCAGGGCGTCCATTTCGGTGTCATTAATCGGCAGGCTGAGTTTATGTTCCCGGCCCTTTTCGGGGCTAATATACATATAGCCGCCTTCTTTCCGGCAGGTAATGACAAGGCGCATGTAATCGCCGAATTTTGTGATCGCGACTGCGAGACCAAAACTAATCGGCTCAAGGGGTAAAAAGCCTTTCCCGGAAACAGAAAAAGCGGCGGAACCAGCATTTGCTGCAGCAAACGGGCCCTTTGGGGGGACGAGAAATACGCACAGGCGGTCTTCATCCAGAAAGAGGCAAAATTCGTCGCGCAGGGTTTCGGCAACATTCCGGATCTGGGAATAGTTGTGGAAACTGCGATTTCCGTAAGTCTGGGCGGCTTCGGCCAGCTTTTCCAACCGATTGGGGCGCGGGGAAGTCACATTCGTCTTCTTTGTCATGCGTCGTCCTTCATTCATCATAATCTGTAGGCCTAACCTATCTTTACGGACATTGGCACAGAAATTGTATGACTTCTCTCATATTCATTTACGGAGAGCAGAATGAGACAGTTTTTAAAAGCTGCGATGTTGAGTGTGGCTACGCTGGCCATTGCAGGGTGCGCACAATTGGGCGCAGTTGGCGATTTTGCTTGGAACGCGACCGAAAACACCGCCAATTTCTTCTATAAGCCTGTGGTGTCTTTGCTTCGTCCAGCACCGGAACAGGCTTATGTGTTTAACGAGCGCGAAAACTACGAAGTCGTACTTTATGAAAATCCCGGTCAGGCAGAAACACTCGCCACGGCTCGAACAGAGCAGGCTGTAGCACCTCCGGCTCAGGTAACGGGCACCGGATATTATCAATCCGAACCATTGCCGGTTATTCCTGATATATCCTTTGCTAAAGTGGGCGGCGGATCAAATATGCAGGATTGGCTTGCCTGCGAGGCAAAATCGGGTGGTTATCTTTATTGGGAAGACGGTAAAGGCTACGCGCTTGATCCAACATTTGAGAGCTGTATGCGCGGCATGGATTATGCGCTTGAAAGCGAAATCGCCAAGAAAAATAGTGCACTCTAGCCCTCACTTTTTTTAAACGGCGTATGCTGATCTAAAATTTTAATTTCATGTTCGACGGCTTCCCGTTCTCGGACGAGGTAGTTTTCCACCGCCGCCTGTAAACCCGGATGGGCCAGGTAATGCGCGCTGTGAGTCGCCACAGGCTCATAGCCGCGCGAAAGCTTATGTTCGCCTTGCGCGCCAGCTTCGACACGCGGTAGCCCTCTTTCCAGCCCGGCTTCGATGGCCTGATAGTAGCAAAGTTCGAAATGCAGGAATGGCTTATCAATTAGAGCTCCCCAATTGCGCCCGTAAAGCGCATCAGAGCCGATGAAATTCAAAGCCGCGGCAATAGGGTCGCCGTTCACCCACGCCATAACCAGGCAAATATCGTCCCGCATAGTTTCTTGCATTCGGGCGAAAAATTCACGGTTCAAATAAGGGCGGCCCCATTTGCGCTGCCCGGTATCCAGATAACATTGGTAAAAGACGTCCCAGTGCTCGTCTTTTAAATCATCACCCGTCAGCCGCTTTATGACTACGCCCTCTTGGGCGGCTTTGCGCTCCTTGCGGATATTTTTACGTTTACGGCTGGTTAGGCTGGCGAGAAATGAGTCAAAATCTTTATAGTCACGATTGATGAAATGAAATTGCCTGTCCTCGCGTGCGGCAAAGCCCATTTCATTTAAGACCTTCCGGTCATTCTCTTGCAGAAATGTCAGATGGATTCCTGACATCTCCCACTGCTGACACGCCGACACCATAGCCGTGGCCAGGGCCCGCTTATGGGCGGGCGATGTTGCCAAGAGGCGCGGGCCTGTCGCAGGCGTAAAAGGCACGGAGCATTGCAATTTCGGGTAATATTGCCCTCCTGCGCGGGCGAGGGCGTCCGCCCATCCATGGTCGAAAACATATTCGCCTTGGCTGTGGAGCTTTGCATAAAGCGGCGCCGCGCCGAGAGAGTTTCCTTTTTCGTCCTCCAACCAGATATGACGCGGGATCCAACCTGTCTCGTCCGCCGCGCAGCCGCTCGCTTCCAAAGCGTGCAGAAACCGCCAGCTCAGAAACGGGTGTGAACCATCTGGTAAATGGGCATCCCATTCGGCCTCACTCACCTCATTGATCTGAGTGAGAATACGCGCGCTAAATGTCTCTGAAGAGGATTCCATTATAATCCTTACGGCTAGAGCCTAATCAAGTTCACCAGAAAGCTGTAAGAGGCGGAGTTTGTAGACGGCCGCGATTGTCATGCAATCCGTGATGCGTCCGTCTTCGATATGAGTGATCGCGTCTTCGATTGAGAGCTTGAGCTGCGTAATATCTTCGGATGCCTCGGGCTCCGTCTCTCCCTCGCTTAAACCCGTCGCCAGATAAATTTGTCCCCATTCATCGGTTATGGAATTAGATGTGTGTACATCAAAAAGATGGGTCAGAGTCTCGGCCGTCAAACCCGTTTCCTCTCTCAGCTCCCGCTTGGCGGCCTCAATCATGTTTTCGCCCTCGGGCACGCCGCCTTCAGGAATCTCCCAGCTATATTCGTCTAGCGCGTAGCGGGTCTGCCCAACCATCCAAATCATTCCGTCCTGATAAGGAATTATGCCAACGGCGCGATTTTTAAACCGAACAACCCCGTACACGCCGTCCGACCCATCCGGTAGCTCCACAGGATTAGCTTCCACACGCATCCATGGATTTTCGTAAACAGTCTCGGTCGATTTCGTCACCCAAGGATTGGGCGGAGAAGGGGGGAGCGGTTTGGTCATGGGCTGGGTTTAGCGAATGAGGCGCGGGGGTAAAGGGAAGAGTAGAGGCCCGCTGGAGGTGAGGATGGGATTCGAACCCACGTTAGGCTACAAACCTAAACACGCTTTCCAAGCGTGCGCCTTAAACCACTCGGCCACCTCACCTCTGAGGCATTGACCTCGGCAAACGCCGAGGGGTTTGAGATAAGCGCACGCTTATCTTTAATGTTTGCGCCGCTATGCGGCGCGGGCAGTGCGCCTTAAACCACTCGGCCACCTCACCTCTGAGGCATTGACCTCGGCAAACGCCGAGGGGTTTTCTGAATAAGCGAAGGCTTACCCACATGTAAGCGCGGGCCATTAGCATCGAAACTTTACTGGCACAATAGCGTAATATGCGCCAAGTGGGAGGAATGACAGAGCCATTCAAACTTATTCCTGAAAAGGGCAATCATGACATTTTTGTTTTCGGAGATCATGCGTCCAACCAAATTCCGTCGGAGCTTAATAACCTCGGATTGAGCGGCGAAGATCTGACGCGGCATATCGCCTGGGATATTGGGACAGAAACCGTCATTCGGCAGCTATGCGAGCATTTCGGATGTGTGGGACAATTGGCGGGGTTTTCCCGGCTGGTTATTGATCCAAACCGGGGCACGGACGCGATTGACCTAGTGCCCGAAATTAGCGACGGAACGAAAATACCTGGGAATTCGAATTTATCTGCGAAGGATGTCCAGCAACGGATCGAAAGGTATTATCAACCCTATCACAATCAAGTGAACGCAACCCTAAAAGCGCTCGGAAATCCGTTCGTTATCTATATTCATAGCTTCACGCCGCACCCCCATACAGGCGAAAAACGGTCGATGGATTTTGGTCTGCTTGTAAAGCATGACCCCAGTAGCGCGGAGGTTTTGCGGCAAAATCTAGTGGAGTTGCCTCAAAATTTCACGGTCGAAGTGAACGAGCCTTATTCGGCGGAATATTATAATCACACTATGGATACGCATGTCACGTCGCCTGCCTTGCGTCATCTTGCAATCGAGATAAGGCAGGACCATATTGATACGGAAGAGAAAGCTCGGCAAATTGCCGCTCTCCTCGCGGACTGTATAGAGCCGATTATTAACGGGACAGTTTCGCCCCTTTCGACTTAAGGAGATTACTATGCTCGCGACTATCGATAAACATCATGTAAATGGAAATTCCATGTTCGGTGATATTCCGGATGGAATGCAGCAGGTTCAGTTCGGCATGGGCTGTTTCTGGGGCGCGGAACGCATTTTGTGGAAACTGGATGGCGTTTATGTGACTTCTGTTGGTTATTCTGGCGGCACGCACCCCTCGCCGGATTATAGACTCGTCTGTTCCGGTTCGACTGGACATGCGGAAATGGTGCACGTCGTTTATGATCCCAAAGTCATCACATTCGAAGAACTCCTAAAAGTCTTTTTTGAAAACCATGACCCGACTCAAGGCAATCGTCAGGGTAATGATCGCGGCACACAATATCGCAGTGCAATCTTTACCTATAGCGACGCACAGATGGCCGCTGCAAAAGAAGCGTCCAAACGTTATGAGGAAGCTTATGGCCGAACTGTTACAACGGAGATAAGAGACGCGCCGGAGTATTACCCGGCAGAGGATTCCCACCAGCAATATCTGGCGAAGAATCCGCAAGGTTATTGCGCGCACGGGCCAACCGGCGTGACGTGCCCGATACCGGAGCGCGCCAGCGCTTGAAGAAAGCGGTAATAATCAAAAAATTGAAAGCGGGCCTCAGGGCCCGTTTTTTTATGCGGGTTTAATATATAGGTCCTCCGCCGCGATAGCGGGGGATGAGGAGGGGGTAGTTCCTATTATTGCTGCTACGTCACAAATCTTCTTCGCCACATGCGAGAAGAGGAAAATAACCCTCTCTTATATTCGCGCAACGTCCTGAGATTAAACCGCTTTCCACAATCCCGTCCCCGCTTTCAAAATTGCGCCTATATTCGCCTCATGACCTTTGAGGACCGCATATCGCTACGGGAGCCGCTTCCTGACCTCGCGCCGCTACGGACGCAATATACGCTTCTTTGTGCGCAGCTCCTCGCCGCGATTATTTATCCGGACGCCGCCCTTACTCTCGCCCGCCAATTACGGCGGCATGTCCGCGGGATGATACAGGCCTCGCAGGCCCATTTCCGAAGCCGCCAGAAAATGGCCATGCTTCTGCGCACCGATTGGCGGGAGAGGGTGATATCTGAGCTGGGCGGTTGGAGTCGACTTCGGCTCTGGACATATCGCCAAGAGGCTTTGGAGGTCGTTCCCCCAAGTAAAACCTATAAACCCCCTGACCATCCTGCCCCAGACGCCGAAGAGTTCGAGCGCCGCGCCCGAATGCGGGAATTGATGAAAGCCAGTATTCATCCACGTATACTGCGCGATCCTTGCCGGATGGATTTTGACGGCTGGTTCAGACTGCCGCCGCAAATCCGTTTGAAAAATCCGATCAATGAACATCCGCAATACTATGATTACGAGTATGACTTTGATCCCAGACCGGTGGCGAATTTCACCGGAATAAAAATCCCGATCACCGTTTGGCCGGAGGAGTTCAGAGCGGCGGCGGAGGTGCGGCCAGCTATGGACGAGAGGGAGAGGGAAGAGGAGCTAGCCTCAATTAAGGTTGTCACCCCGGACACCGATCCGGGGTCATTGCCCTCGCAGCAGTTAGGATATTGCCGAGGCTCTCCCATCTTTCCGCCCGTTCCAAACGACAATGTTCCAATCGTCGCCCCCAAAAGGATCCCGGCTCAAGGCCGGGATGACAAAGGCCAAGAAAATGAGCGAAAACCATACGCCTCACGCGCGCCGCCCCGTATTCGAGGTTCGCCAAAAACGGTCCTCCGCCAAGCGCCTCTTGGCGGAGCGCTTTCGTGTGGCGTCATTTAGAAAGGAATTTTCAGGAGAAAAACTTAACAGCTTCGCCAAGCTCAACCCGGTCTGTACGGGCCGCATTAGCGGGATGGTCAGGGTCTTCATATCCAAAAGACATGCCAAATAAGATGCCTTTGGAGTCCGGGATGTCCAGGAGCTTTTCAACTTCATCAGGAAATTGCCCCAGCGCGCCCTGCATACAGCTCTGAATGCCATTCTCAGCGAAAAGTAGGTTTAGAGTCTGCGCGTAAATACCGACATCCACCGCGCCCATAATTCCCATATAGGTTTCCATCGTAAAAAAGACGGCATGGGGGGCGTCGAAAAATTGCCAATTGCGGAGCATGGCCATGTTGCGGGCCTGTTTATCCTCACGCTTGATATTCATGGCGGAGTAAAGTGCATTGGCGGAGCCGAATTGCCGTTGCCGATGCTCGTCCTGATATCGCGTCACCCAATCAAATTTTGGATTGGGAGGATTACCTGACATGACGGATTTCAGCATGGCGTTCGAGACTTTATCCCGCATTTCACCGCTCACAACCAGCGGCTCCCAAGGTTGCACGTTGCAATTTGACGGCGACATTTGGGCCTGAGAAAAGATTGATTTCAATAGCTCTTTGTCAACGGGGTCAGGCTTGAAGCCCCGAACAGAGTAACGGTTTTCAAGGAGGTTTTTAAGGGTCATGGTTTATCCTGTTTTCGTCTCTCATCAGACAGTTTTGCGAAGTGCCTTTTTGTCGATTTTTCCAACCGGTGTCAGAGGAATAGAGTCAATGAAATGGACGTGTTTCGGAACCTTATAAGGGGCCATAGCCTCTCTACAGAACTGAATGATTTTTTCTGTCACTGAGTCTGGATTGTCACCCTTGTGCCCCGCGGAAAGCTCGACAAACAGATGAACAATATCGTTGCCGGGGCGTTCGGCATCTTCTGCGCCGACCACGGAACAAACGGCGATTTCGGGTAAGGCGCAAAGCTTGTCTTCGACCTCGACAGAGAAAACTTTATATCCACCGACAATCAGCATGTCCTTGGCGCGGTCACACAGGAAAATATAGCCGTCTTCGTCCATATAGCCGACATCACCGGAAAACATATATTGCTCTCCGTCGATTTCACGCAGGGCATGAGCGGTTTGTTCTGGCAGGTTGAGATAGCCTTTCATCACTTGGGGTCCGGAACAAACGATTTCTCCCGGCTCTCCAATCGGCATATCCCGTGTTCCCGTTTCAATATCGCGAACACGAACCGTCACTCCGGGCATGGGGATTCCGACAGAGCCGATCTTGTATCGTTTGGGCGGATGGCCCGTATAGCAAGGGCTTGTTTCTGTCATACCAAAGACATCGGAAATTTTACCCTCGCCAATGATGGCAGAGAGGGCGTCATAGCTCGTGCGTGTGAGCGGCGCCGCTCCGGTCAAAGCCGTCTTAAGCTGGGAAAATTCGGATTTTGCAAATTTCGGATTGGCTACCATCATATCATATAGCGCGGGCACGCCTGCCATGATGGTGGGGGGAAAGGCTTTGATTTGCTGGCAGATAAAATCCGTATCTCTCGGATTGGGGATGAGAACCAGTAACCCACCGTATCGCGCGGCTGAAAGCGCATTAGAAAGCCCGGCTATGTGAAACATGGGAAAAGCGCTGATGATGGTTTCACGGCCCTCTTCCCACTTGTTGATAGATGTGGTCTGGGCGGCGTTATGCATCACATTCCGGTGTGACAGCATGGCTCCTTTAGGCTTGCCAGTTGTCCCTCCGGTATATTGGATCATGAACGTGTCATTCCACTCTACATCCACCTGTTGAAACGCATCGTCAGCGGGGTCCGTCAGGCCCAAATAGGAAAGAACTTCTACCCCTTTAATATCAGGGCATTCAAATGGCGCGCGCGTCAGAAAATCAGCGGAGCCGGTGACAATAACGGTTTTAAGAGATTTCGGCACATCTGGCATTTTCGCCAAACCGCCGGAAAGATCGCTCAGGGAGATGACGGCTTTGACGTGTCCGTCGTTAATTTGATGGGCAAGTTCAGGCGGCGCTAAAAGGGGGGAGAGTCCTGTTCCTATTGCACCTATCTTGCTGATAGCGACAACAGCGATAACATATTGCGGTATATTTGGCATATGAAGCCCGACGACGTCGCCGCGCTTGAGACCCAGAGCGATAAAAGCGTTTGCCAGCTGGTTTGAGGCGGCGTTTAGCTCGGCGTAGGACAGCACCGTCTCGACATAAGCCAAAGCAGGAGCGTCGGGTCTTTCCCTCGCATGTTCTTCAACATAGCTGCCAACCGGTCGGTCTTCGAAGTCAGGGGTAGGAATGCCCAGTTCCTCGTAAAAGGTGAGCCAAGGCTTCGCCGTTTCTACCTGCATACTCAATCCCCGATAATTTACTCCGTCAAGGCAGAGTGTTTTTATTTTTCATTCAGTCGGCGTTCAATCGCGTCCCAGCTCAGCGCCGCCGCATCGATGCCGGAAAAGCGTTTAAGCTCTTGGACGCCCGTAGGACTGGTTGTGTTTATCTCCGTCATTTTGTCGCCAATGACATCTATTCCGACCAAGATTTGCCCGCGTTTTTTTAGCATGGGCCCAATGGCGTCACATATTATCAAATCACTTTCCGTCAGGTCGGATTTCATGGCTTTACCCCCGACATGCATGTTGGATCGGGTTTCACCGGGTAAAGGCACGCGGTTAATTGCGCCAACCGGATCGCCGTCGATAATAATAATCCGTTTATCCCCTTTGGATACGTCTTTCAGGAACGCTTGAACGATGATTGGCTCGCGCGAGGCAGTGAAAAACATCTCTAGGAGCGACGCATAATTACTATCGCCGCCTTTCATCCTGAAAACCCCGACGCCGCCATTTCCGAAAAGAGGCTTGATAATAATGTCTCCATGTTTTTCACGGAAGGCATCAATTGTTGGAATGTCCCGGGTGATGAGCGTTTCAGGCATAAGATGCGGGTAATCCAACGGCAGTATTTTTTCCGGGCCGGAGCGCACCCATTCCGGGTCGTTCACGACTAACGTGTCGCCTTTGAGCCGTTCGAGGATATGAGCCGCCGTGATGTACGACATATCAAATGGGGGGTCTTGCCGCATCCAGACGACATCGACATCTTTGGCGAGATCGAGGGTCACGCGCTCGCCAAAACTGACATGATTGCCTTTTTTGCGCTGTACCGACATCGGGCGGGCGCTGGCCGTCACCTGACCCACATTATAAGCGAGATGTTGAGGGCCATATTCAAAAAGAGTCATTCCACGTGCTGCGGCGACCTCCGCCAGAGCGAACGTCGTGTCGCCGTCGATATTGACGGTCTCCATGGGATCCATCTGAAAAGCTACGCGCAAGGGGGGAGAGTTCGTCATATCCGTTTCGTGCCAGAGCGAATGAAGAGGCGCAAGCCTTCCGAGGTCTCAAAATTGAATATTACGAATTCGTTAGAATAGGAACCGCGAGCGAATTCAAGTCGTAACTTAAGTATAATTTATTTTAAGGAGATACCCTGAATGACCAATTTTATTAAAACAGCCTCTGCTGCCGCTATTGCACTTACTCTTGCGGCTTGCGCCTCAACATATGATGATAGTGCCTCAGACGAAGCGATGATGGAAGAGAATGCCATGATGGCTGAGAAGGCCGAAATGACAGAAGACAAAATGATGGCTGAAGAAAAAGCCATGATGAAAGAAGAAAAAATGATGGATGCGCCAATGGTTGGCGGAGCCGCCATGTATCCAAGCAAAACTATAGTTGAAAACGCTTCTGCTGCGGACAATTTGACGACGCTTGTCTCCCTTGTAAAACAGGCTGAGTTGGTAGAAACTCTTTCTGGTCCCGGACCATTTACAGTCTTCGCGCCGACAGATTCTGCTTTTGAAATGGTTCCGGCGGATACGGTGGAAGCTCTGACTGACCCCGCAAACAAGGATATGCTTACGAAAGTTCTCACAGCCCATGTGATTTCGGGCAAGGTAACATCTGCTGACCTAGCTGCGGCTTTGGAAGGAAATGCAAGTTACTCCGCAACAACCGTCAGCGGTGACACGCTCACCTTCTACAATATGGATGGCGGAATTCGCGTCGCAGATGAAAACGGGACTCTAGCGATGATTGAAAATGCAGACGTTATGCAATCCAATGGTGTCGTTCACGTCGTAAATAGCGTGCTCGTTCCGCAATAAATTTACAGACATAAACTGATACAGCCTCACTCTTTTCAGAGTGGGGCTTTTTTATTCGCTTATTGATATGTGATTGGCTATGTTTTCAAAAAGAGATTTTGGAGATATGAATGAGCGAGCTAATTTTATCCACGATGGAAACTATTCCAGGACGTGAGATTGTGTCTTGGAAAGGGCTCGTACAGGGCAATACGGTTCAATCCAAACATGTTGGCCGGGATATTATGGCCGGACTAAAAAATATTGTAGGCGGAGAGCTGCGAGGCTACACCGAGTTGCTGGATGATGCCCGCAATAAGAGCGTTGACCGGATGGTCGAACAAGCGCGATCACTGGGGGCCAATGCGGTAGTCAATATCCGCTTTTCGACAAGTTCTGTGACTGCCGGAGCGTCCGAGCTATATGCATATGGCACAGCTGTGGTGGTCGATTAATGTTTGAATTCGTCGTCTTTATAGCTTTGTTGTGTATCGGGGTGATTTTCGGGACACTGAATGAACGCCGTCACTTCCAGAGGTTAAGAGATGACGAAGCGGCCCTGTCACATATTTTGCAAACCAATTTGAAACATATTCCGGCGCCGCACGGTGATCTGCAAGAAGGCGCAATTATGGTCAGCGGCAACGTGGTTGTGGCGCTTGATTTTTTCAAAATCATCGTGGCGCGGCTCAAGTCAATTGTTGGGGGATCGCTCCGGTCTTACGAGTCTGTTTTGGAGCGCGCTCGACGCGAAGCGATTGTGCGTATGTTGAAAGAGGCGGACGCGGTCGGCGCAACGGCCGTGCACAATATTCGGATCGAGTTTTCGACTATAGGTGGCCAAAACCCTCAACATCCCGGCGGGTCCGAGATTCTGGCTTTTGGCACCGCTGTGAAAGTGCGCAATGACTGAGCCTTTATCCGGTCAGCCTTTCGCTACTAATAGCCTTGCGGATGGTCTTGCCCTTCAAGGTCGCTACTGGTCTCCAGTGAAACCGATTGGCGTCATGAGCCTGATCCACGGACTCGGGGAACATTCAGGGCGATATGCTGAATTGGCTGAGGCTATGGGCGAGGCCGGCGTAGCGGTTGTCGCATTGGATCTGCGCGGACACGGGAACAGCGGCGGCAAACGCGGCGTCTGTACAGATTATAAATTGCTTCATGGGGATATGGAGACTTTGTTGGAGAAATCACGGGGTCTTTACCCTGATTTACCGCATTTTCTTTATGGCCATTCGTTGGGCGGCGGGCTTGTTTTGGATTACGGGCGTGCTCCTGCGCCAGATATCAAGGGCATTATCGCGTCGGCGCCGTTTATTGCTCTGCCGACTCCGACACCGGCAATAATCGGGCATATTGCAAATTTTGTTCGCCGCGTCTTTCCGGCCGCGACTCTCGGGCAGCCCTTGACCGGCGATAAAATCTCAACACTTCCCGAAGAACAAAAAATTTATGAGACCGACCCGTTAAATCATAGCCGGATCAGTTTCGGCCTGGCCGTAGATGCTATTCGCGCGGGTAAGCGGGTTGCGGCTTACGCCTCACAATGGAATACGCCGCTATTGTTGATGCATGCCAAAGGGGATCAGCTTACCTCCTGCGAGGCGAGCGAAGCGTTTGCGAAAACAGCGCAGAATGTGACGTTTCGGAGCTATAAAAACTCAGAGCATGAAATGCATCACGATACTCCGAAGACAAAAGTTTTCGGCGAAATGATAGACTTTATTAAATCCAGGGCCTGATATGACACTCCGCGTTTACCACCTGAAAAGCTGCGATACTTGCCGCAAGGCAATAAAAGAATTGAAGGCATCTCATGAGGAATTGGATCTCACCGATGTGCGCGCAGACGGCGTCGCCGAAGAAACACTCCATACATGGATAAAAACTATCGGCTATGAAAAAGTATTGAATACGCGTTCAACCACCTGGCGCGCACTGGATGACAGCGCAAAATCTGAAATGGACGACGACAAAGCCTTGGCCCTTTTGAGCAAGCATCCAACGCTTATCAAACGCCCGGTCATCACAGACGGCGACACAATCACCGTCGGATGGAAAGATGATGCCAAAGAGACTTGGCTTAATTAAAGGCCGCTTCTGCCAAATTCGAAAATAGTGTTGCTTCGGCGGAATCACCTGCGGCAACGGGCTTTCCTGAATCCCCGCTTTCCCGGATTGACATCGTCAAGGGCGCCGCGCCCAGATAGGGGATGCTGAGTTTTTCTGCGTCACGTTTTGCGCCGCCTTCACCGAAAATGTGGTGTTGCGACCCGCAATCAGGGCAGGTGAAAACGGCCATATTCTCAATCAAACCCAACACAGGGATACCGACTTTTTCAAACATGCGGACGCCTTTACGTGCGTCCAAAAGGGCGAGGTCCTGAGGAGTCGAGACTATGATAGCGCCGGCGGGTTTGATGTCTTGTGCTAGCCCCAATTGCGCGTCCCCTGTGCCCGGCGGCATGTCGATAATCAGAACGTCCAGCTTTCCCCAGTTCACGTCCCAAACCATGCGCGAGATCGCGCCTTGCACCATCGGGCCGCGCCAAACGACGGGGCCGTCATCTTCGGTCAGGAATCCGATGGACATGGCTTTAATGCCGTGCGCTTGCATTGGTTTAATTAAGCGGCGGCCTTCTGCAGTTTCGGTTTTAGCGCGCTCTCCTGAGAGGCCCAGCAGCATAGGCGCGCTCGGGCCGTGAATGTCGGCGTCGAGCACGCCGACGGCTTTACCGGATTTTGCGAGAGCGACAGCGAGATTGATCGCCATGGTGGATTTACCGACACCGCCCTTGGCGGAGCTAACCGCTATAACGCGCTTTACATGGGTATCGCCTTGATAGCCTTCAGGGCGGCGGGCCTGATGCGGAGGAGGGCGTTTCCGTCCGCCGACAGAGGGCGCCGCTTTATGCGCCGATAAAATCACGGACGCCTTTTCGACGCCGTCAAGCGCCGCCAAAACAGCTTGAGCTTCGGCTTGAGTATTTTCATATTTAGCGGCTTGGGCCGGGTCGATCTGCAAAACCGCGCGGAGCGTGCCGTCTTCAAAATTCAGACTTCCCAATAAACCCGCTGTGACCAGATCTTTCCCGCCCACAGGATCGGTCAGAGTTTGCAGAGCCCGAAGGGCGGCGCTTTCAGAATAAGGCATTAAGGCGTAACCTGTGATTTAGAATTAGGAAGGTTTAAACACCCTGGAACAACGACGCCGTTGGGTAAAAGACGCAGGGGCGGGTGAGTAATGCTTAGTATATAATCAGGGATTCTGCCTTTTTTCGGCAGCTCTCCAAAACTAATCAAAAGGGAATTATCAGCTAATTGCTCTATAGTCTTTGGCGCTCTTGGAAGTTCAAAGTACCTCTTAACTTCAATCTCTTCGCTTTGAACAGATACGGATAAAATTGTGCCTCCGCTGCCGAGGTGGTCTAAGCCAGTGAAAGTCCAATAGTCTTCGCCATATTGCCCGAGAGGGCGTTGAACTTTCGGCGCTATGCCGACGACGTTCGGCACGTAGTATTCTTTATAAGATTTATCAGGATTCGCTTGGCCGTATATCAACTCACCGTTTCCTGTGCGGTTGTCATAATAAACTAATCCGCCCGAAAACTCGCCTCGATCGTAGCCCGCGAGCCACCCCCCTCCAGTCGAGATGGCGGAGGAAAGAGAGGCCCTATCTGATATTCGGGAATAGGCAATAGGCGTTGCATTGAAAAAAGGGAGCTGCGTGGAGTCACTTTTAAAATCATGTGGCTTAACCGAACACCATTTTGCTTTACTCGCCAGTTTCTGTCCCCAAATACGCTGTGATTTGGACTGGCCCGTTCGATCGCCGGACAAACTGTCCAATGCCGCCAAGGCTGAGGCTCTGGCATTCAAAACTGGGTGACCTTGGGCGATTTCTTTCAGGCTAGGCTCAAGGGTCGATAGGTTTTGCGCGCTCGCTATTTCGGCTGCTTTTGCCGCGACACTCCAATCGACTTCGTTTTCCAAGGCAGCCTGCAAAATTTTCAATGTTGTCTCATTAGGCGGAATTGTGGAAAGGGCGCTCACAAAATCAAACGCATTAGGTGAAACCCGCATTTCAAGAGTTTCCCAGAAAAGCTTCAGTCCTCTTTCAAGATTTCCTCCAAGCTTTTTCTCTAGGTCCCTTATATAAAATAATGGGACCGTGCCGTGAGCTGCCAAGGCGTTTTGCAATCCGGCCAAGGCAATTTCGGATTCGGGTAATTTGGTTTCCGACCCTAGTCCCATCAAAATGTCAGCGCCAACCATGGCCGCATATTTATTAGAAGACGTGTCTGTAAGCAGCCGCTTTGCGAAGACGATAAATGCCTTATCCTGCGTGTCGTCATATTCTGTTCGTACGGCGTCCGCGACCGCGAGAGCTATGTTCTCTTCCCCAGCTTTCAACTGGGAGACAGTCTCTCGCAGGAAGTCGATGCTGGTTTCACTGTCAAAACTATAAAGAGCATTCAGAGCTGCGTGAACAACCTCCGAAGATTTAGAGGAGAGTAAACTCTTCAATATGGGTTGAGCTTGTTTTGGGGGATATTGAGCGAGAAACTGCGTTATCTCTCGGGTAGGATATTCATAGGCGGCTTCAGACAATTGATTAAAAGCCTCAGCTGTGGGTTTAAAGGGATTAATTTTGGACTCGCTTAGTCGAAAATCCATTTCTCCAAACTTTAAAATTTCGCGTGACCAAAATGCTATATCTTCATTCTGGCTTGTGAGAGTGGCAATGGCCGCTTGCCGTATGCAGGGTGAATATTCGCTGATCATCAAATTTGCTAAGGCTTCAACATCTCCGTTCGGCCATTGATCGGCAATGTATTTAATATCGGTGGCGTGAAACTCATAATTAGAGAGTGACAACAAAACGACCGCGTGTTTCGACAGGTCGGGGTCACCATCCGAAATGGCCCGCAGCAGACGCTTTTTGCCAGTCCCGCCAAATTTAATGAATTCGTTTTTCAGAACTTGGTAGTCAAAACTTTTAGCGTCATGATTTTTTAAAATTTCGAGGCAGTGGCGTAGGTTTTTACAGACCGTTTTTTCGGCCGCCGTCAAAGGGCTGGCAGAAACGGATTGAGCTGCAAAGCCGAAGGCTAAAAACGCCAAACCCAACCATTTTATTCCAGCATTGAACATGTGTATCGCTTAGGCCCTTGGCCCAATCACTGCAAGCGGGCGATGTTGGACCGGCCTGTGACGCCCATCTGCAAAGGAGGCGTTTCACCCTTGATTAGCTTTGCGGCCTCGCCTATAGACCCGCTTCCCGATGACGTGGTTCCCACGTTATTGACGTCGAATGGGACGGGCGATTAGCTCAGCGGGAGAGCACTACATTGACATTGTAGGGGTCACTGGTTCAATCCCAGTATCGCCCACCATCTTTATTTCCTAATAAATACAACGGCTTAGTGGTAAGTATAGGCTCTTTTGAGGGACTGTATTTTCTTTCAGTTTCGACCGCTGGGGCTACTTTGGGGCTACTTTTAAGAAATTCGCAGGGTTATCTAGGTCTGGTAGTGCAAGCCTTCACGTAGTCTCTAAGGTCTCCCACCAGATAGGTTACAGGAGTGCCAAGTTGATAAGGCGGTCCTACGCGCTTATAACGCCAGTTCTGTAAGGTTCTAAATGAACGGCGAAGCATGAGGGCGGCTTCATGCGTCCTCACAGGGGTGCTATCAGGAAGCCCCCAAAGGTCAGCAATCTTCATCGCCTCTTCATTAAGGGCGGGGGGCGAAGGCTTTTCAAACTCAGGAGGGAGTCCTGAGGAGAGAGGATCGAAGGTGGGGGGTATGGGGGCAATAGTATTATTCATCATATTGTATCTCTTGCGCGTGAAAAATTGCTCCAAAATTTTCCCTACCCTTCATACTCGCATAGAAGAGTCCTCAGAGACTCGCTGAGAGCCTCTGTAGGGTTTTTGAAGGGATGGGTGGGAGCGGTGGAAACGAGTCTGTAGGAGCTTCTCAGGAGTCTCTAGGGCCTAATTACTTAGGGCTACCTGTAGCTACTCGATAAGAAGCCCCCACGGTGAGGTGAGGGCGTTGGAAGGATTAAGGATGAGAGCTTTTAGAGACGTCCCTGTGAAGGTTCCGCTAGGCGGTCTCTTTCTCCTCAATATCCTCCGGCAATTTCCTAACCATTTGCTTTTTATAGCGAGGTTTTTGCGGGACTAGGTTACAGCGCCGCATATCAAGGCGGTTGTTATTTCTGTATCCTATAGCTTGTCGCGCTGGCTCATTCATAATCAAGCGGGCGACCTGCGAATTGTTTCCGTCAATTTTTACTCTTACGTAGAGGTGAGAGCAGCCGTTAGAGTTTGCCATCCAGTGCTTCTCTGTAAGGCCCTTGGCGGATAGCCGTTCAAAGTCTTTCAAATCGACAATGGCGAAGCGCCCTTCACGATTGCTGATTTCTTTCTTTACCACGGGCTTGCCGTTCATCTTCGTATGAAAGATGCGGGTAGCTGGGGGCTTACGCTTTGGGCGGCTGGATTTGGTTTTAGTAGTCATAGATAAGGCTTCCTAAGAAGAGGCCCACCATCTCTCACAGAGGCTCCCATAGGAAAGCCGTCGTGGATGTGTGGACGTAGGTTGAGTTTTATAATGAAAGGGAATTGTAGTGAGGCTCCTCGGGAGCGCCTGCAGATGTTTGGAAGGGACTCCTGTTGGATATCCTCGCAAGTGGTTTCCATCATCCTCTTTTCAATCGTCTTGAAGTGGGAGGATAAGGAGAGGTGAGCCTAGAGATGCTCCTGTAGGACTTCCTGAGGGAGGGGCTTCTTTGGCCTTATGTCAGGATTAATCGACTAGCCCTAATTTCTATAGTAACTTTAGGATAGAATGAGGGAGTCTCTAGGCTGAATGGGCCCCTTAAGGGATTAGGCTCAGAATTACGTTCTTTCCCCATCGTCTCACATAAGGTTTCAGGGCTTCAGAAGGGCTCCTATAGTAACTTTCGGAGAGAGCGAGGGGTCCCTGGGCTGTATGTGCGGATTAAGGATTTAGCGTTTTCCCCTTTAATAGCTTTCAGATGGCACATGGCTTCTGGCTATATGTCACCCGTAAGAGTATCGGCGTCCTAGGCTATATGTGCCGCGTTAGGACTTGCTATACCGATCCTATTGTTACTTTCAGGCTCAAACAGGGTCTCTTGGCTGTATGTGCAACATAAGAGTAATTGAGGTCTCAAGGCTGTATGTCTGCATTAAGGGGCCAAAGTTAACGGTGAAACTTCCCTGCGACCATTGAAGCTCATACCCCTATAAATGTTTAGGGAACTGAGGGGGCTTCTGGCTATATGTCTGGGTTAAGGAAATGTCGTTGTTTTTCAATAACTTACAAATCGGCTGTTTTGGGCCCTTCTGAAGCCTATTCTAGCCTTTTCTGAGACCCCCGAAGGTAAACGCTTCACTACCTATTTTTTTGAAGTGAATGATGATAGGTTCATCCCCCAGATGCTCCTAAAGAACTTCCCCCTAAGACTTCATGCCGAATATCACACAGGAGCCACTCAAGGACTCCCACTATACTCCTATAGTAACTTTCGGAGAGAGCGAGGGGTCCCTGGGCTATATGTCAGGATTAAGGATTTAACGCCCTAATCGGCCTTTTTTCTTACGTTTAGGAGGCTTGAACTTATTCTTCAGAAGGCCTTTGGAAAGCTCCTTCACCCTCTTATCGAGAGCCTTTTGGGAGGCTTTAGCCGCAGCCTTCTGAGTTAATTGTTCTGGCGGGTTGCTTGCCAAGCCGTTATAGGTTTGACCATGCTTCATATCAAAACTTTAGCCGCGTCCGTTGTCATAGGATTAGTTCTCCCCTCGCAAGCTGTTGCATGGGGTAAGACAGGCCACAGAGTAACTGGCGAAATAGCTCAGGCGTATCTCTCAGAAGGAGCTCGGGAAGAGATTAGTCACCTACTCGGCGTTGAAGACTTAGCGGAAGCCTCAACGTGGCCGGACTTCATGCGTTCAAGCCGAGATCAATTTTGGACAAAAGAAGCAGGGCCTTATCATTACGTCACAATTCCCAAGGGTGAAACCTATGAGAGCGTAGGAGCTCCTGAGAAGGGAGACGCAATAGCGGCGCTGGAGAAATTTAAAGCCGTTCTGCAGGGTGAGGCAGCGTCACAAGAAGAGAAGCAGTTAGCGCTCCGTTTCACCGTTCACATCATTGGAGACCTTCACCAGCCCCTCCACGCGGGGAATGGAACGGATAAAGGTGGGAATGATTTTAAAATGACGTTCTTCTGGGAGCAAACAAACTTGCACCGCGTCTGGGACTCTCAGCTAATCGAACAGGAAGAGCTATCCTATACCGAGATGAGCCGTTGGTTGTCCCGTAAGATAACTCAGGAAGACGTAAGAGCGTGGACGGTTACTGATCCTATCGTTTGGGCAGAAGAAAGCGCGTCCATAAGAGACGAAATTTACCCTGAGGGAGACCGTGAGGAGGCTTGGGGTTACGTCTATGAGAACCGCGATATTGTGAGGCGGAGGCTTTCTCAGGGCGGCGTGAGGATAGCGGCCTATCTCAATGAGGTCTTTGACTGAAATGGTCCCTCAGAGTGCAATTGGTGAATGGTTTTTTCTTCTCCCCATCCTCTTTGTGCTAGTCATATTTGGTAGCATCTCGCTCTGGGGCTATATGGCTCCCTGCCGCCACTGTGGTTCCCGTAAGTGCCGCCCTCGGACTATCTGCGTAAACGGCGGAGAAAGCCCTGAGAGCGATTGAGAGAGGCAACTTCATTATGTGCAATCTATACTCACACAAAACCAGCACCGGAGAACTCGTAAGCCTTTTCTCTCAGACTTCTTCAGGGCTCACTCAGGAAAGCCGTGGGCTGAATATCGAAGGTGGTTACGTGGGGGCTGACCAAGATGGGCTCGTTATTGTCAATTCAGACGAAGGCGGAGGGCAGCTAGATATTGTCACTAAAAGATGGGGCTTTCCTGCGATCAAGGACGGCGCAAAGCCAATTACCAATATCCGCAATCTAGATAGCCGATGGTGGCAGAACGTAAACGGCAAATATCTCCATGAGCCTGAGTATAGATGCTTAGTTCCGTTTGAGCGCTTTGCAGAATGGAACAAAGAAATGAAGGAAAATGCTTGGTTTTCTATAAAGGCTCCTCAGGCGTTCTTTGCTGGAATTTGGAGACCTTGGAGAGGTGAGCGGCTTACTGAGATTGAAGGAAAGAAGAGACGGGAGAGGCGGGTTCAGGATTGGCAGCTTTACGCCTTCCTCACAACAGAGCCAAATGATGTTGTTGCTCCTATCCACCCAAAAGCCATGCCCGTCATCTTGACTGAGTCTGAAGAGTTGGAAGAGTGGTTAGGAGGAGGGGCAGAGAGCTTAAAACTGCAACGGCCTCTACCGAGCTCACTCACGTCTCTTCATTAACTCCAACAGGCCCTTTCAAATGACTCTCTCAGAAGCGCTCACAAAACTTACCAATAAAGAAGTTCTACAGGTCGTTGGTAAAACCAGACGCAATAACAACCAACTCGAAATTGGCGTGGTGTGGGTCTGGACTAATGGGGAGAGGTATCGCGCTCTGAGCATCGAGAAAAACAATCCTAAAAGGCTTTTGGAAGGCTGGACTTTCACAGATGCTGTTCTGAGCTCCTTTGATAAGCTAAAGCTCACGGGCCTAGACTTTTCATTTCATAATATTGAATCGTCTCATACTCAATTTGAGAGGCTAGATGATGTATGGGACGCACGGGCTTGGTCCATATCCTCGCCCAAAGACGCGGCCTGATTTATTTAGGGATGACGCAAAACTCTCCATGAGAAATAGTGAACTGCTCGGCGGTAACGCGCCCATGCTAGCCCGGGTTTAATCACTAACCAACAATGGAGTAACTATGCCTACCCTTAAACCTGAGAGAGATTCAGAAGCCCAGCTTTATGACTTTGAGTGCAATATCGACTTATTAGATAGGCTCATAGATAGTCTGGTAGATGATAGGATGACTGCGAACGCCCTAACTGGCTTGCGGGGAAATCTTGAAAGACTTTATGAAGAGTTTGCCGATACTTTGAGGTCCTAATTCTGAATGGGTCGCGGCGCTTGTCGTTGCGGCCTTTTCGACGCATCTGAAAAGTCATTCTAAGAGTTCTGCAATGAAACCTATAATTACCGTCTTTTTCCTTTCCAGCGCCTTTCTCGGAGCCTCCGCTGAAGCCTCTGAAGTAGTAGAGGTGAAAAGCATTTACTGGAGCGATGCTGACAGTGGACGGATAAACGGAAGCCTCAAATTCAGACTGAATAGCGTAGACGCTCCTGAGACAGGCGGAGTTGGCGCGGCAATAGGCGGCGCGAAATGCGAGAAGGAACGTGAGCTAGGCTTTGAAGCTAAAGAATGGATTGTAGGTTTCACCAAGGAGAAGGCTTTGGAAGTATCTAAAGGCTATGGAGAAGACCGTTATGGGCGGCTTATCATTGATCTGAGCTCTGGGGGAGTTGATGTGGGTCGTGAGGGGGTTTCTGAGGGGCATCTGAGAGTCTGGCCACACGAGGGGTCAAAGTCACTCGCTCCTAAGCCGAGGTGGTGCTCTTAATAGTGAAGTTTTCGAGTTCAGCGTTTCGGCTTAGGTCCCACTAGGAGGGAAAGTGAAAAATGTGAGAAACATCAGTTTGTTCAGTCAGAACAATCCGTGGCATCGGTATTTGAGAAGAGTCGGACTGGTCGGCCTTTCTACTTTTTACGTGAAATCTGCGATGATTGTCCAGCTCGCCTTGTTGCCATTATTAATATATTTTTCGCTCACATCAGGGCCAGCCAAAAGTGAAGAGATAATATTGGTTCATCTAGTTTTCACTCCAGCGATGGGGCAGTTTGGGCTGCTAGTAGGGATATCATATCCGAGAAAAAAGAAGAGTTCTTTTCACCCCTTTGGGGTCGTGTTTACAGCCATGCTTGTTTCATTATTAGTGAGTATAATCTTTTTTCTTTACGGCTTTAACGAAGATGAGTTCATAAGCCTTGGAGCCTTTTTAATTGCTCTATTAGGCATGTTTAGTGCGTCATACTTTATTGGACTTTTAGCACTAATTTTAAACTCGCCATCAATTGGCGGAATTGGTCTAAAGTCGCTTGAAATTGCTTTAGTAACTGGAGGCGCGTTTGCGTTTTTCCTGACGCTAATCAATTCAAGGCCAGACCTGTCGGCATCGACCGAAAATTTGTTATTCTCGATTGCTTCGATAGTCGTGGCGATCGTGGCCCCAGTTCAAATCTCGAAACTTACATACGAGTTCTTTCAAAGTAAAAAATCCGGCAAAGTGCGTCCATTATCGAACGGCGATTGATTGCAAAGGCTAAAGATTATGATGAAAAGGCCAAAGCGGCTCATTACTCTGAAGTTCAGTGAGGTCATTGAGCTATCCGAGGAGAATAACAATAGGACGCGTGTTCGTGGAGTAAACGGTGAAGCTAATCAAGAGGCAGTGGGATAGTGAGTCCCCACTATGTATAGTTTCGCAGAACGTGATAATTGCATGACTGATTATTCCACAAGACCCTTAGTCCAAAGCACATGCTCAACTTCTTTCAGGAACTCCTGAGCTTCTTCCCTAGTCTCAAATTTGACTTTATCAGTTTTAGTGAAGATGGATTTAGAAGGCAGGTCGGCTGGTAGATGCCGCGTGGTTAGCCAGAAGGTTATCCCAAAGGCGCGTAGGCTTTCATCTGGACAACGTAAGCTATCCCGCCTTGCTTGTTATCAATTTCCTTTATCCTATAATTCTCCATCCCGCCGCTATCGACTCTGATTTTAGCTCTCTGGTTCATTTAACCCTCCCTGTAGTATTGTTCATTGTAGCAATCTGAGGAAGGCCCTCAGGCCCTCCCTGAGTTCATCTAAGCGGCTTCCAATTCTCTCATTGAGTGACGCTCTTCAAGCTGGGCAAAAGCCTGTTCACGGCTTACCTCGGAGCTGTTGATTTCACTCCTCAGGACGCCCTTAGAAGCTCCACCGATAAACCAACGGCCTATGCGGATTTCATAACAGCCTTCATCAGCCTCTTGACGTTCAATCCAAGGGAGGCCTTTAGGGAGTTGGCAACCGTAACCTACGCCGCCTAACTTGGAGATATAGAAGGGGCGTGAAGAGGCTCCTACGGGTGGCTCTATTTCTATTAATCCCTCATAGAAGAGTTTCATCATGGGGAGGCGGTTTAGTATCGTCATAAATTATCCTTTGCTGTTTGACGATGATGGAAAAGGGTGAACGGTAGCGTTAGACTGAGCCTCCTTCAGGCCCTCGCTTAGTTTGTTGGCATGGGCTTCAATAAGCTCTCTCTGGGAGGTCATAGAGGCGCTGTTAATATAATGCTGAGTGGTGCGCCCATCGGAATGAGCCATGAGGTTTTTAAGATGGTGCAAGCCCATTCCGCCGCTTGCCATAGTTGTTCCAAAGTAGTGCCTGAGGTCATGGAAGCGGAGCCCTTCAACATTAGCCCTCTCGACAATGGTTTTCCATGCGGTCTTAATGGAAGCCCTGTGAGGTCTATCCCACTCAGGCGTCGCAAGTTTCGAGGAGTCTCTTCTGCCTTTGTCATATTGAGTTGATGTGGATGGGAAGATGAAACCCTTGTTCCGCGTGATAGTCCCAAAGTCCCCTTTAGAGTTCACCACGCCCAGCCTCCTACGCCATTCCTCTAGGCGCTCCATTAGGCGAGGCGGGATTAGAACGCTATGTTGTCTCTTACCTTTCATCTTAGTGGCACTGATAGTAAGAACTCCATCTCCTATCTCTTGCCACTCAGCTTTCAGGATATTGGATTTACGGAGTCCCATCGTCATAGCTATCTCGACTATCAGGCCCATCTCTTGCGAGTGCTTATAGGACTCCCTGAGAACTGCTGAGCTTTGCTCCTGTGTGAGCGGGTATTTGTCCCTCTGGATTATCTTGCGGGGCTTCACGGCAGTTACAGGGTTTATATCGACGTAGCCAATAGAGATAGCCTCAGTGAAGAGAGTGGAAAGCAGGGCTCTTACGTCATTGACTCTTGCTCCGTTCTTTGACTGCCGATGATTACGGATTTTCTGAAAGGTTTCATCGAGGAAACTCTTCACCATTGTTCTATCTACGTCCTCGACCTTCACGCCTTTGAAGAAGGGGAGGATATGATCTGACCAAGTGCGCTTATCGCCTTGCTGAGAGGAGGGGGCTTTGTCTGCAAACCTAGAGCTTTTCGTGAAGTCGTCCCAAAGCTCCTCCATAAGCGGAGCCTCACGAGCCTCACGTTTCACCTGAGCAAGGTTAGTCCCCTCGCTGGCCTTCTTACGCATCTCAGCGGCCCATATACGCGCTTCCTCCACGTTGGACGGGTCAACTTTTCCATTCCCTAAGATGTGAACGGCCCCCATAGTCGCTCTAAAGAAGCTACCGCCTACTTTCCTCTTGAAGTTCCACGTCATGCCCCCTGAGGCTCCCATACGAATGAGGAGGCCCTGAGAGTCCTTAAAACGTATCTCTTGACGTTTCCCGTTGGCTTTTAGGGAGTCGATTGTTCGCGGTGTGAGGCTTCTGGTCATCGTTCAATACTCTAGCTGGGGCTACTTTGGGGCTAGCTGGGGCTACTTTGGGGCTACTAAATGAGGGTATCAGGGAGTAGCAAAAAAGCAGTCGAGCGTGGCGCCATGTGAGTAAATCCTTGTTATAACGTGGTTTTACGTATAAGCAGAGTATGTGAGAGAAGGGAAGGGTTTCGTCAACCGTGAAATTGACATTGTAGGGGTCACTGGTTCAATCCCAGTATCGCCCACCATCGCGCCGCAACGGCGCGATTTTTTTATACGCCTTCGGGCCAATCCTCTTTAATCATTTGCGCGCCTTTTTCGCCGATCATAATGGTCGGAGCGTTGGTATTGCCGGAAATGACTTGTGGCATGATGGAGGCGTCTATGACGCGGAGGCCCTTGAGCCCATGAACGCGTAGACGCGCGTCCACCACAGCCAATTTATCAGTTCCCATTTTGCAAGTTCCGACGGGATGATAAATTGTATCTGCTCGGTTTCTAATATCTTCTCTCAAACGGTCTTCATCCTCTTCTTCGGTGCCGTAAATTGGCTTGCCTCTGATGTCGTCGAAAGCGGCGGATTGCAGCAGCCTTTGAGTGAGGCGCGCGCCTTGATAGAGTTTTTCCATGTCGCGCTCATCTTCGAGAAAGGCAGGGTCAATGAGGGGCGCGTCAGAGGGGTTAGAACTCGCGAGGCTCACACTTCCTCGGCTTTTCGGACGCAGCAAGCAGACATGTACTGAAAAGCCATGACCCCAATGTAGTTTTCGTCCGTGGTCATCTACGATTGATATAATGAAATGAAGCTGAATATCTGGTGCGGGTTCATCCCGGTCGAGATAAAGAAAAGCCCCGGACTCAGCGATATTAGAAGAAAAAATCCCCGTTCCGTCTTTGCGGTACTTCAATATTTCGCCAATCATATTGAATGTTCCGGGCAGAGAGAACCCAATCGTTTCTTTGTGAAGCGACCGTTTACCTTTGTAATTGGCAACCCAGTCCACATGATCGTGAAGGTTTTCTCCCACCCCCGGCAGGTCATGCTGCGTTTCTATTCCATGCGGTAAAAGCTTTTCGGGTGGGCCAATTCCAGACAGGAGCAAGAGGTGAGAGGAGCCAAATGTGCCGGCAGAGACAATAACTTCCCGTCGTGCCAATAGGGTTTTCTGCCCGGATTTGGTTCGTATCTGCACCCCTGTGGCTTGTTTACCTTTGAGTATAATTCTTTCTGCCAAACAATCTGTGACAATCGTCAGATTATTGCGGTCGACCACGGGGTCCAGATAGGCATTGGCCGCAGACCAACGTTTGCCGCGTTTTTGCGTGACATCGAAGAGTCCGACGCCTTCTTGGCGTTCGGAATTAAAGTCTTTTCTAAGCGGAATTTGAAGGCTCTGCGCGGCCTCAATGAATGTTTGATTTAGCGGCGAGGCTTCTTTTTTATGGGTGACGTTGAGCGGCCCGCCAGTGCCGTGGAACTTGCTCTCTCCGCCTTCGAAATGCTCAGACTTTTTGAAAAAAGGAAGAACCTCTTCGTATGACCATCCTTTATTTCCTAGCTCTGCCCAGTGATCATAGTCGGATTTATTTCCCCGAATATAAATCATGGCATTGGAGCCGGACGAGCCGCCAAGCATTTTCCCGCGGGGCTGATAGCCTTTACGGCCATTCAATCCTTTTTGCGGAACGGTTTCAAACCCCCAATTCCGTTTTTTCGTCACCATATTGAGGAGCAGGAGGCCAGGTGTGGAAACAGAGAAGTGTTTATGGCTTGGGCCTGCCTCAATCAGGCAAACGGAGATATTTTCATCTTCGCTTAGCCTCGCGGCAAGCGTGGCTCCAGCAGAGCCCGCGCCGACAATGACATAATCAAATTCGGTTTCCATCAGAGGATTTTTTTCATCAGACCCATCATTTTACGTGTTTTGTCCGTATAGGGCGGGTGCAGAGCTTTGCCTTGGCTGAAACGGCTTTGATGGAAAACGCCTTTCAGATGAGAGAAGCTCTCAAAACCGTGCTCGCCGTGGTAAGCGCCCATACCAGACGGGCCGACACCGCCGAAGGGCAGGTCATCTTGCACGACATGCCATGCGGCTTCGTTAATACAAACGCCCCCGGAATGGGAGGTTTTCAAAACCTTATCTTTCTTGTCAGAGTCTTCGCCGAACCAGTAAAGCGCCAGAGGGCGTTCCTTCGCTTGCACATATTGCAGGCTTTCGTCCAGGGTTTCGGACGCCACAATCGGTAGGAGGGGTCCGAAAATTTCCTCCTGCATAATTTTCATCTCCGGCGTCGTGTTCGTCACGACAGTTAAAGGAACGCGCCGCTCTTTCGCCAGTTGTTGTTTGTCATCGCTCCCCGCTACGGCAATTTTAGCGCCTTTGTTTTCCGCGTCTTCCAGGAGGTCCTGCAAACGGGCGTAATGCGTATCCGCAATTATAGAGGTGAAATCGTCATTGCCGGCAAAAGTCGGATACATTTTCTCTGCTTGTTTCAGCACAGCCGCCGAAAAAGCGTTGATGTCATTTTGCGGCATCAGGACGTAATCCGGCGCAACGCAGGTCTGTCCGGCATTGAGAAGTTTTGCATTCACCAATCTTGGAATGACCAAATCGAGCTTGGCGCTTTGATCGACGATGACCGGTGATTTTCCGCCTAGCTCCAGGGTCACAGGCGTAAGGTTTTTCGCGGCTGCCTGCGCAACTTTTCGTCCGACACTGGTAGAGCCGGTAAACACCAAGTGATCAAAGGGTAATTCGGAGAACGCCGAAGCGACATCCACGCCTCCTGTGGCCACATAGATTTCTTCATCAGAAAAGTTATTGGCGATGACGCTTTTAAGGAGCGCAGAAAATTTAGGCGTATATTCGCTCGGTTTGAGCATGGCTCGATTGCCCGCACTTAACGCTCCGATCAAAGGCATGATTGCCAGTTGAAGGGGATAGTTCCAGGGGCTGATAATCCCAACAACGCCTAAGGGTTGAGGCACAATACGGTTTTTCGCGGGCCAATAGGGCAGAGCGGTGGAGGCTTTTCGCGTTTTCATCCATTTCGGCGTATGTTTCAGTGCATGGGAAAACCCGCCTTTCAGGACCAAAAACTCTGCAATCATAGTTTCTTCGGCCGCGCGGTGGCCGAAGTCTTCGGAGATGACTTTAATAAACGCGTCTTCGGAAGCAAAAATAGCGTTCCTTAACTTTTCTATATTGGCCTTCCGAACGGACCAGCTGGGATAAGGGGCGCGATCAAAGTCAGCGCGTTGAGAAGAAAGGATAGCTTTCAATTCCCTGGGTTCATCGAATTTGCCTTTTAATTTTGATGAGGGATCAATCCTGACCATATCCTTCTCCCGTTATTATTATATTTATCAATACTGCACGGGAAGGCAGGGTGTGTCGAGTGAGGTTGAACGAACAGTTTTGCAGGACTGCCAAACAGAGGAGCTATCAAAGTCGGCAATTTGCGACTGAACGAACCATGGCCTTGGCGCGGCCGGTAACAGTATTTTCGCAGGCCGCGATTTGGGAATATCGGCGGCGAAGCCGACCCGGAGCATCACCTAGCTTTTTCTGTCCAAGTTTTTCGGCGGCATCGTAAACTTGAGCTAAAGCGGCAGCCGGTCCTGAAATCGGAGTGAAGCCTGAGGATGTCGTTACATCTTCGGTGGCGTAATGGCGTTTGAACGCATCTATCCCGACTCCTAAATCAAGGCGTTCATACCCTAAATCATCTGATTTATCGAGGATAGCGTTTAGCAGCCTCGCGCCTGGCGAATAAATCCCCAATGTGGGATCATAAGCGACGATCCAACTATGATAGGTTGTCCCATCGGTTAAACCTGTGTCGATTGCAGCAAGCCTATCCCCGATATAAAGGGCGTGCATGTCTACTCGCAAAGGGGCGCAAATTGGACGCTCCCAAAGATCTCTCAAAAGCTGGGAAGTCCATTCAACCCCGAAAATGTTGTAAAACCCGCTTCGCTCATACTGGGCTATTTTCCACTTGAAGAGGGTTTTCAACAAATCTGGATTTTGGCTTCTAAATTCAAATCGGCTGGACCCGATCTGTTCATCACTTTTACGGGTGCGACGCCGCAAATCCTTCATGTGGCGGGTATAAGAGCTGCTTTGTGCTTTTTTCCACGCTTCGGCCCCGTCCGGGAAGTAAATCATGGCTCCCCGGGATGTATTCTCGGAATTATGCATCCCATTTTCGACAAGAGCGCTGTAGTGAAAAGCTCCGACCGAACTATCTTTCAAAATATCACCAATCGTGAGACCGCAGTCTGGGCGGCAAATTAGACCATGATAGTCTGTCATTGGGGCGCCTATGGGACGAGCAAAGCGTTCCCCTTGGAATGGCAAGATCGCCAAGATTTCCTTCTCGTCTTCCGCCACGGCAATTCGAACATTATCCACGAGGCTTGCGATAGTTTTCGTGTAATCCGGGTGAAAATAAGGAGAGTATAGGCGCGGATTAGAGCTACGTAACTTGGGCCAAGCGGAGGTGACAGATGCAGGAAGAACATCTGCTTTATAGATTGCTGTTTTGAATCCAGTTTTTGTCACGTCTTAAGTCTTCAATGAAATCTTTTCATCTTGATAATCGCAAAGGGCTAATATCGGCTTAAAGCGGTTGCAATAATTGGAAGACCCGTTTTATCTCAGATAATGAGCTCAAATCACGATAAAACCCACGCAGAATCAGAGTTTCACAGCCACGATTCGCATCATAAACACCACCATGATCATTCCCATTCTCCAAAAGTTGATGAGACAAATCGTAATCGGGTAGGGATTGCCGCGCTACTGACCGGTTTATTTATGTTGGTCGAAGTGGCCGGCGGATATATCTCTGGCTCGCTTGCTCTCTTGGCCGATGCAGGCCACATGCTGACTGACTTTGCAGCGCTGGGAATGGCGTGGGCAGCATTTAAGCTTGCAAAGCGTCCGGCAAATTGGCGTCATACATTCGGTTTTGATAGATTTTCAATTCTTATAGCTTTCGTAAATGGCCTGACGCTATTCGTTGTGGCGGCCTTAATCGTAAAAGAAGCGATTGAACGGCTTCATACCCCCGGTGAAGTTCTGGCGGGGCCCATGCTCTATGTCGCGATAGCTGGCCTAATCGTGAACCTATTGGTCTTTTGGATTTTGCGCGGGGCTGATCAGCATAACCTCAATATAAGAGGAGCCATTCTGCACGTGTTGGGGGATCTTTTGGGGTCGGTCGCCGCTATTATTGCTGCTATTGTTATTTTCCAGACAGGATGGACGCCGATTGATCCTATTTTATCTGTTTTTGTTGCTTTAATTATCCTGCGTAGTGCTTGGGTCCTTGTGAAAGATAGCGCTTACATCCTATTGGAAGCCGCGCCTGAACATATTGATCGAAGGGCTATTATTGAGGATTTACTGGCCCATATCCCGGATATTCTTGCGGTTGAGCACATCCATGCTTGGTCAATTACTCCGGAACGACCCATGCTAACCCTTGAAGCGTTTGTAGGCCCCAACACCCGTATCGAACCCGTAAGTCAGGCCATAAAAACCCGCCTAAAGGAAAAATTCGAGGTCGAGCACGTTACCATTCAAGTTATGCGGAGAGTCGAAGGAGAAGCGCTTAACCCAGCAAATTCATGCGTTCCTTAAAGCGCCGGATAAACTCTTTCTGCTCCGCTGTTGCCGGCGTTTCGCAGCTCGCAACGCGCTCCATCATCTGAGCAAGTTGCTGCGCGTCCTCGCGCTCTATTGATGTTTTCAAAATGTCGACCATCGGATAAAGGGCGGTTTCAGGTAAAGTCACATCGTGGGTGACATTATACATCTGGCGATAAATTCCATCCGCTGCGTCTGTACTGAGCTGCATATGGTTTTCAAGCTGTAAGGTAATCGCCGCAATTTCGGCTTCGCTGACCCCGCTGAGAGTGTCCATTTTGGCCGTTGCAATCATCAACACAGTGGCGGCTTCGACAGGTGTTTCCACCAGATCATAGCCCGACTTTCCGTGAAGCTTTCGAAATCTATTCTGACGAGGGCGGTTTTTGAAACTGCGCGCCGCATCGGCAATATCGCGAGACCCTCTGATCGCGCGGCTTATCCAGAAAATCGCAATGGCAATGGTCGTTAATATCCCGATGATATGCATGGCATCCTCTTTATAACGACTTTCCTTACTTAGCGACAGGCCGATGATGGCCCCATATCTAAATGAAAATGATCATAATGGGCCGCATTATAGTCCGGGCTAAGCGTGACATTGAAGACTTTGCAAGCGGCGTTTCGAATATCACGTAAAAACTCGGCATCGCCGTCTTCCCCCGTCCAATCGCTGCGGACGCTCACCAGATGTCCGTCCGTTAGTTCAAAGCTCGCCACATCCCACGCATTGCCATAGGCATGTTGGCTCCAGCGCCCGGAATTATTCCCATTTTGACGGCGGCAGGAATAGGTCCCCATGTGATGCATTTTGGCAAGCCCTTCTCCGTACCTTTCTTGGGCGAGACGGTCGATTTCCCGTGTCCAGAGATAGGTGGAAACAGAAAGCGGACATTTCATATTGGCTTCGCCCGGCGTGAGAACAATATCATCTTGGCCGTAGACCAACCGAGCAACCTCCCAGCCACAGACGTCTTTGCCGTCGCCTGTTGAGGGGCCTTCTTTGGGGTCCGACGGTATAGTTTCAAATCCGGCAGTGTCCCGGGCTAAATCCATACATACCTCTGGGGGCGAGAGCGCCATGCGTAGAATTTGCGATTTCGTCGCTTTCCCCAACGGTCGGGACGTATCCAATTCTTTCCAGGGGAGGTGTTCTCCCGGAATATGTTTATCTGCCAGATAGGCCCCGCCAGCAAAAATTGCGGCTGTTGCTATCCAAATCAACGGTCCTTTCCAGCCACTCATAAGGTGTTTTTAGAGTTTGATTTAGGGCTGTTCAACCAGACAAAACACTTGGGCGATGCGGCGGGCGCGCCTTAATTGGTCGGCCTGTAAGCCATAACTTTCCGTATTCAGAGGTTCAGCTTCGCCCGATGGGTCGCTAAAAAAGGGGAGAAGCGCTCGCGGCGCAACCGTGTAAATCCGGCCTCGACGGGGATTCTCGGCAGAGACGACCCCGATAATTTCACCGTCTCTATCAAGAACTGGCGCGCCGGAGAGCCCACTCAGAGGCCCCCTCAAGCCGTTTGTCCGGCCGATTTCAGCCCATGCCAAAACAGACTCATCAGAACTATACCTGCCCCTAACTAACATTCGGCTGCGCGAGATAAGGTTTCCGACGACTTCCCCGGGACGTCCTTGCGGGAAGCCAATGAAAAATCCTGACTCTCCGACCCGCCGCTGAGAATTAACATCATGCGGCAGAGGCGGGCGGGACCATTTCGTCGTCAGCTTTGCTAAATCGTGCTTGAGATAGACTTCAGCTTTGGCGGGAATAACGCGGTTACGGCCGACTTTGAGGGCGACTTCAGTACATCCATCTACAACATGACGGGCGGTGAGCCAGCTGCCGTCATCATCAATGGCAAAGGCGGTACCTGTTCCGGAGCGGGGGATGTCAATTTGGGTCAGGACCTGTTCATCCCGAGGGCTCTCGCTCGGGAGGAGAGGCCCAAGTTCAGAAGGAGGGGGCGGAGCCTCAACATTTTTATTAACTAGAAGGGCGCCGATATAAATGGACGCCAGAACGACGCCGTAAAACAGCCAATCCGGTATATGCCGGAACATAGTCCCTAACCTGCGATGGCGAAGGCGAGAAGGATGGACCCGGCAAGTTTAAACGAGGCAAGAACCAGCGCCGGTGCGGATTCGTTATTCGTAATACGCTGCGGCATCCCCTTAAAAATAGCGTCGGTAAGCCGGAAGAGAAATAATTGTAAAAACATGCTTGTCGTGCCCCAAATGGCGACATCAAACAGGCTGAACCGCTTAATCAGACAAGCGGCGAGCGGGATGGTGAGGCTTAGGATAAGCGAGCTGAAATGGATGGAGGCAGCCATATTGCCCTGTTGGACGAGCTCTAATTCCTTATGCGGCGTAAGCTTGGTGTAAATGACAAGGCCAATAATGAAAATGGCAGTCACGACCAAAAGATAAAATATCAAATATGGCAGCCCATTGGCGAGACTGTCGAGTGCAGGACGCATGCGGATACCCTTCCTAAAGTTTCCCCCTTATCGAGCCCCGTTTCGACACTGGAAACATGGCCTAAATGTGACTGATAACGCAAGTCAAACCTGAAAGAGTGACGTGGATTTAATTTAGTTTGGAGAGTTTTAAGCGGTTTCTGCGGATTTGTTCTCGGCGCGGATTTGACTGGCGCGCTTTTTCTCTGATTCCGATTTCAGCTGACCGCAAGCGGCGAAGATATCACGCCCGCGCGGCGTACGTATCGGGCTGGCATAGCCGGCGCGGTTGACCATATCGGCGAAGGTTTCAATCGTGTCCCAATCAGAGCATTCATAATCCGACCCGGGCCAAGGGTTGAACGGGATGAGATTCACTTTGGCCGGAATGCCCCGAAGTAATTTAATCAATTCCTTGGCATGTTTCGGGCTGTCATTGACGCCTTTGAGCATAACATATTCAAAGGTGATGCGCTTGGAATTGGACAGGCCCGGATAGTCACGGCACGCCTGCATCAGCTCGGCGAGCGGATATTTCTTGTTAATCGGCATAATTTGAGAGCGCAGGTCGTCATTCGCGGCATGAAGAGAAATAGCCAGCATGGCAGAGGTACGCTCGCCCATCGGGCCAATATCGGGGACAACGCCGGAGGTCGAAACGGTGATGCGGCGGCGGCCAATGCCTAATCCTTCGGGATCGCAAATGACGTCGAGGGAATCCCCGACCGCATCCGTATTATAAAGCGGCTCGCCCATTCCCATAAAGACGATATTGGTCAGGCGGCGATTTTCCTGCGTGGTCGGCCATTCGCCGAGATCGTCGCGCGCGATAATCACCTGCAAGACAATTTCGCGCGGCGTGAGATTTCGGACCAGACGCTGCGTACCCGTGTGGCAGAATTTGCAGGTCAGCGTACAGCCAACCTGGCTGGAGACGCAAAGCGCGCCAGTTTTTGACACATCAGGAATGAACACGCTCTCGACTTCAATACCTGGCGCCATGCGGATAAGGTATTTGCGCGTTCCGTCTTTGGAGATCAGGCGCTCGACGATTTCCGGCCGGTCGAGAGTAAAATGTTCCGCCAATTTCGCCCGCAAGGGCTTGGCGATATTGGTCATCTGATCCCACTCGGTGACGCCGTAATTATAAATCCAGTGAAAGATCTGCTTGGTCCGCATCCGGATTTTCTTCGGCTCAATTCCAAGTTCCTCCAGATGGGCGGCAATTTCTTTACGTCCCAAGCCCACAAGGGACGGGCGCGCAGGCGCGGGCGGCGTCTGTGTCAGGCCGGGTTCGGCATTCTGGAGTAAAGTTGTGCTCATAAAAGGGGCTTTAAACGCTTTCAGGGTGAGGGAAAACCGAAAAGGGCATATACCCTCCGAATGACGCGCCTGAAAAACAGGCGTTTGTAAGGATGCGACATCACATTCAAATTTTTACATCCTTTAATTTCACAGTGCCTAAAATAAGTAGCGTAACGTTAAACATAATGAGAATAAAAAGGGCCGGAAGCCCGCCAAGATTAGAGAGCATTTTCACGCCTTCAATGCCCGATAAAGTCGTCATAATCCAAGCCGCAAATCCAACCACGAGAGCCCAAATAAGTTTAAGCGCTAAATCTGTTTTCCGGGGTTTTGCGCGTTTTTCAGCTTGAGCAGGTCTGTCGCTGACCGCGTCGTCTTTTGTCGTCAGGTTAGAGATCACATCAAGGCTGGAATCCGCTGCGGTGACATAAGACAGAAAGGAGATAACGACAACGAAACCCGCCAAAGCGGTGGCAAAGGGAAGGTAATCCAGGACGCCATATAAAATGCGCTCCGGGCCAAGTCTTTCTAATATGTTGTTAAGGAGGTTGGGGGAACCGAGTTCTATATTGAGGGCCAATCCGCCAAAGATTGTCATCCAAATGACAGAGAATAAAGCCGGCAGGACGAGATTGACCAGAATATATTCTCTGACCGTGTAACCGCGTGAAATCTTTCCTAGAAACAAAGCGGCCAGAGGCGCCCAAGCCATCCAGTTTGCGAAATTAAATACGGTCCAACTTTTTAGCCAAGGGTCATTATCAAAAGGCGCGAGGGTGAGGGAGCGCGGGACGAATTCTTTGATATACTCCACAAATGATCTCCCCCCGAGGCTTAAAATTTCCCAAGTGGGGCCGGCAATCAGCGCGAAGACCATCAGAGCCAGAAACATTCTCGTATTGATGTCGGATAGAACCCGAATGCCTTTGTGAAGACCGCTGGCGGAGGACAGGAAAAAAGCGCCGACAATCGCCAAGGCGACACAGCCCGTCAAAACGGGGCCGCTTACCAAAGAGGTGAGGCGGTCTATGCCGCCCGAAATGGTCAGAATTCCCGCGCCCAGACTGGCGGATAGTCCGAATAAAAGCGCCAATAAAGCCAGGCAATCAATTGCATCGGCCCCTATTTTTGGGGCGGGGCGTCCTATCAAAGCCGCAATGGGGGCGGACAGCGAAAACGGCGTTTTGAGGTTATAATAGCAAATCGCAAAGGTCAGGCTCGGCACCGTATAAATAGCGTAAGGTGTAAACGACCAATGCATATAGAGCGACACCATCGAAAACTCGGCGGCTTCCGGCGAATTCGGCTCAATCGGCAAACCGCCCGGATTATAAAGATGATAGATCGGCTCGGCTGTTGCCCAGAATAAAATACCAATCGCAATCGTCGTCGTCAGCGTAATTGCCATCCAATTCCACCGCGATAATAAAGGAGTCGCGTTTTTTCCGCCAATCTTGACTTTCCCAAGAGGTGAAAGCGCCGCCCAGAGGCAGGTCAGAACAAAGGCAAAGGCGGCAATAGTGAACCCATTGGAGAATATATCCAAGATCCAGTCATTGAGACGCGTCGCGACCGTCAGAAACGCATCCGGACTAATCAGGCTGGTTATAACAAGCAGAACGAACAGGCTCAGCGGCGCCCAGAAAACAGTTCGGCGAATTGACGTCTCTCTCATTCCTATACCCACATTGCGGCGCGGTCTTGGGTCCGAAAATCAAGGCCAGACCCTACCTAGAAGCTACGCATTTATTTACAGAGGCGACAAGGGCCGATTTAATTTCGCCTTGCGGTCAGTCATCAGAAAATCGCAGGAAGCAGTCCAAATAGGCCTGCTGGTTTTCTGCATGCTCCCGAACGGCGTCGTCCATAACGTCTGAGGAATACGACGTATACAGTTCTATTCGATTCGCTGCCACGGCGGTTGTTTCCCTATATGTTCAATCAGGAAGTCAATGAGCGCTCTGACCTTTGGCGATATTACATTTGACTTAGGATAAACTAGCCAAAGACCCGTTTCGTCATCTATTGTATATTCGGGCAAGATATGGACGAGTGTACCTGACTCAAGTTCTTTCCAAATATTCCAGATCGAGCTCACGGATATACCACCCCCCGCGATAGTTGCCAGTTTGAGACTTAATCCGTCATCCAAAATTAAACGGCAATTGTGATCATCAGGGTCGAGTGTCGCTACTTTGCCTTTAGGGCCGGTAATCACCCGCTGGCCCAAATTAAAGGCGATGAACCTGTGTCCTTCTAGCTCCTCGGGTGAGTTGGGTGTTCCGTTTTGGGCGAGGTAGCCGGGGGACGCACAGAGTATGCGAGTATCATCTGTGAGTTTGCGGGCTTTCAAACTACTATCTTCTAGAGCCATGGCCCTGAGAGCAAGGTCAAAGCTGCCGTCGATGAGGTCGAGTGCCGTATCGGATAATCGTAGGTCGAGCTTGATGAGCGGATAACGCGCCAAAAAATCCGGCAATAAGGGAATGATAAAGCTTTGTGCAAAAGTACTGGAGGCGGCAAAGCGTAATTTTCCGCTAGGTTCGGTTTCTCCTTTTCCCAGAGCCGCGAAAGCTGCATCTTCTTGCGCAATGATCTCTTGGGCGAAGGGGAGAAAATCTTGCCCTTCAATAGACAGGGACACTTTTCGGGTAGTGCGGTGTAATAAATCCGCCCCCAAAGCAGTCTCCAATTTCGCGAGCTTGTTGCTGGCAACGGCGGGGGCCATACCAAGCATTCGCCCGGCGGCGCTGATATTAAGTCTGTCCGCTGCAATCACGAACAGGCGCAAGGCATCTGTATCCATATATTATATCCATTTCACGAATACTGAACTATATTATGCCGACTTTATTTAAAAAACAAAAGTGATAAATCTGGATAATCGAATACTTTAAGAGGCTTATCGAATGGCTAACCGTTCAACATTTTCAACAATTGCAAGCACAACAACACTATTAGGGCTTCTCGCAACACTTTTGGGAAGCGCTGCAGTCTCGGCACAGGACATCAGTCCAGCAGCAGAAGTTGTTCTCGGGTCGGATCTCACCTTTGTGCCGTTAAACCCCGCCCGCGGCGACGCGGCCCCTCAGGCAGGGGTTCTTTGGGGTGATATAAAAAGAAATGTCCCGAGCGGCGTGCTTCTCAAATTCGCAGACGGTTTCTCATCGCCTCCGCACATTCATAACATCACTTATAGAGCTGTTGTCATTGAAGGAGCCGTTCACAATGATGACCCGAATGCAGAGGAAATGTGGATGGGAGCTGGCTCCTATTGGACACAGCCCGCTGGTGAATCGCATATTACAGCAGGCGCAAATGGGAGCGGGGCAACAGCTTTTCTGGAAATATTAGAAGGCCCATATTTAGTTCAACCCGCAGAGGAAGCTCTCGACAATGGTGAACGTCCGATAAATATGGACGCTAGCAATATCGTCTGGCTCGATGCCGCAGATGTAACCTGGGCCTATAAACCCACGAATGACGAGATTGAAACCGCTCCCAAAATGGCCTTTCTCTGGGGGTCGGTAGAAAATGATGAAAAGAACGGTACGTTTTTAAAGTTACCGGCTGGCTATGACGGAACCTTGACAGGCAATGATGCCTGGTTGCGCGCGGTCGTAATCAGGGGAGAAATCAATCATCAACTCCCGGACGCTTCCAAAAGCCGTGAATTGGAACCGGGTAGCTATTTTGGCGCGGAAGGCGATATTCGCCACCATATTTCCTGCGGAACCGGACAGGACTGTACGCTCTATATAAGTACAGAGGGCCGCTACGCTATCGCGGACAGCCACAAAGGATAGAAAGTATCAAATCTCGAGTGGAGACGGAGAATGCTCAATCGTATTTTTCTGACCATTTCGTGAACACCTCACACCAACATCAAACACTATTTTATTAGGAGACTCCCATGAAAGTCATGGCTCTAAACAACTACGGCGAAACCGCAAAATTCGAAACAGCCGATATATCCAAGCCAGAAGCTAAGCCCGGCCACGTAATCGTCAAAGTGTCTGCGACCAGTGTAAATACTGTCGACACCATGATCCGCGCTATGGGGCAGGAGCAACTCCCATTTGCGCCGGACCTGCCCGCAGTTCTCGGGATGGATTTCGCAGGGACCATTGAAAGCGTTGGCGAAAACGTAACCGAGTTCTCTCCAGGGGATGAGGTCTACGGTTGCGCAGGCGGTCTGGCAGATTTGCAAGGGGCCCTCGCGGAATACATGCCCGCGGATGCTCGCTTAATTGCCCATAAGCCAAAATCCCTGACCATGCGCGAAGCGGCAGCGTTGCCCCTCGTCGGCATCACGGCATATGAAGGGTTAAAACGTGCGGGAGCCGACGAAGGCAAAAAGCTGCTGGTCCATGGCGGTACAGGCGGTGTCGGTCATTTGGCCGTGCAGCTCGCTAAACAGTTTGGCGCAGAAGTTTATACAACCGTCGGCGCGGATGCAGAGTTCGAGATTGTAGAAGGATATGGCGCAACCGCAATTAATTATAAAAAGGATGAGGTCGCGGATTATGTTGCCAAGCACACTGGCGGGTCAGGATTCGACGTTGTATTTGATACCGTTGGCGGAGAAAATTTGCCAAAATCATTTGAAGCGGCTGCGCTTAACGGCAATGTTGCCACCACCGTGTCCTTGCTGGAACTCGACTTAAGCCCTGTGCATTTTAAAGGCCTGTCCTTACACGTGGTCTTTATGCTCATCCAGATGTTGCATGATTTCCAACGGGACGCGCATAAAGAGATTTTGACTGACATTGCAAGAATTGTAGATGCAGGCGCACTCAAGCCTTTATTGGATGATACCGAGTTCACATTGGAAGAAGCAGGGCAAGCTCATGAGCGCTTAACAAGTGGGCAGGCAACGGGAAAAGTGGTGATTAGTGTCTAGTTTTAACCAACTAGGATTTGTTTGAATTGCGCATTAGCTACAAAGCCGCTCAACGAAGGTCGGGTTTGGGGGAGTTCCTCCAAACTCCTAATTTGCGCCGAGGCCCTCATGCGGGCTGTCTAGGACGAAAGCCGGGATGTCTATGTCGTAGCTCTCGCCGTCCGGTGATTCGACGCGGTATGTGCCGAGCATCATGCCGGACGGGGCCGTGAGCGGTGCGCCGCTTGTGTAGCGAAAGACTTCGCCGGATTTGATTGTGGGCTGTTCGCCGACGACGCCTGCGCCGCGGACTTCTTGAACTTGGCCGCGGCTATCCGCGATTTGCCAGAACCGTCCGGTCACTTGCAGGTCTTTCTCGCCCTGATTGTCGATTTCGACGGTATAGGCCCAGATAAAACGGGAGTCGGAGACGGAGGATTGTTCGGCAAGAAATTCAGGTTCGACGCGGACAATGACGTCTTTAGTGCGTTGCTCAAACATAGGAGAGGCCACTGTCTCGTCCACTTTGATGCTGCTCGAAAGGGCCGAATCTATTCTCGCCATACCCCCACTCCTCTTATTTTACGCCCGGAGCCTTTATCGGTCCGTGACGCCTCTCTCTAACCTGACAATGCGGTCTGTCTTCGCGACTCGCAAGGGATTTACCCACTATCCCCCAAAAATTTACAGTCTTTTCTTGTCAGACGCGAATAGCGTGCTACCTCAAATCCATGCAAAAGGGCATTCTTCCACAGCAGGCCATTAAGGGCCTGATAGATGACGGAGTCATCATGCAAACCGCGTCCGGACAAGGCCGCGCGGGGGGCGTGGAAGGCGATTTGCCGCCTCTGGTTCAACCCGCCAGCCTCGATTTACAGCTTGGCACAACTGCTTACCGGATGCGGGCGAGTTACTTGCCGGGCAAGGGCGAAACGATTGAAGATACGCTCGGCGCGCTGTGCCTACATTCTATCGATATTTCCAACGGTGCCGTTTTAGAGACGGGCTGTGTTTACCTGATTCCTTTAAAAGAGGCTTTGGCTCTGCCGAAGGACTTAAGCGCGGCGGCCAATCCGAAAAGCTCGACCGGACGGTTAGATGTATTCACTCGCGTGATTTGCGACGGGGCGACGCGGTTTGACGCGGTGCCGAGCGGTTACCACGGGCCGCTTTATGTCGAAGTGGCCCCGCGGACTTTTCCGATATTGGTACGGCCAGGCGACCGTCTGGTACAGCTGCGTTTTCGCTCTGGTGAGCCGCACGTTCTTAATACTCAAACGGTCAGCATTGACCTGAAAGGCGTAGACGAGAGCGGGATTGTCGGCTGGCGCGCGCGGCGTCATTCCGGCCTCGTCGATTTGCGCGACATTGCAGGGCATAATGCTCGAGATTACTGGGAGCCATTGACCGCGCCGGACGGGCAGCTCGTGCTGGACCCCGAAGAATTTTACATTCTCGCAAGCCAAGAGGCCGTGTCTATCCCGCAGGATCAGGCCGCCGAAATGGCGCCGATTGCGCCGGAAATCGGTGAGTTCCGCGCCCATTACGCAGGCTTTTTCGACCCGGGTTTCGGGCTCGATGAGGCCGGCGGTCAGGGCAGCCGCGCTGTGCTGGAAGTGCGCGGACGCGACGTGCCGTTTCTTTTGCGGCACGGGCAATCCGTGGCGAAGCTGGTCTTTGAACCGTTGAGCGAAAAACCCGCCGGACTATACGGCGGCGAAGGCTCCCATTATCAATCCCAAGGCTTGCGTTTATCCAAACACTTTGCTCTTTAAGGCATTTTCTTAGGTTCAAATGTCTTCTTGGCGATCTACCGTCAAGGAAAAGTCCTGCACCCGCCAATCCATGACCTGAACGATCTGCATGGCTTCGCGCATTTTTTCAGGGGGTATGGGGTCTGTATTTGCAGTTTTTACAACGCCATCTCCAAAAATAAGATGGCCGTGTTCGTAAAGTCTTACGCGGGCCCGCTCTATCCAGTCGATGCGTTCGAGTTCTGTCTCAATTTGCTTATGAAGGTCGAGATAGTTGTCATCTAACGAGGTCGGCGCCCGATTTATAAGTCCAGTCACCGCATCCTTACTTTGTTTCCACCCGTCTTTGACAATATCAAGGGAGATTAACGCGGCCGCGCCAGCGTCAGCCCACCACCACCCCATACCTACGCCCAAAACGCCGCCTATCGCAGCGACGGCCGTCATCCAGTCCGCCTTGTTCATCTTGCCGTCCGTAATCAAAATTTTATCGTGCAAAGTTTCTGCATATTTGATCTTTGCGCGGCCAAGAATTACCGGCGGGAAAGTTCCCCAGAGCAATACGAGGATCATCCACCACCCCAACCATGCGTCTTTCCCGAAAAACTCTTTCATCCCTATCGTCGGGTGTTCGCGTCCACCCAATTTGATGAGGGCATCTACCAGTAAATATGTGCCCATACAGAGGAGAGCGAGAGCCGCACATAGAAACAGTACGGAAACTACTCGGTGAAACCCATAAGGGTAATGTTCTGAGGGCGGACGCCAACAAATCCGGGATCCAACTAGAAAACAAATAGGCGGGATTAAGCTAAGACAGTCTTCAATCCACGCCGTCTTCATTGTTTGGGACGCCCCCATAACTAAATACATTAGAATTATAACGCTGATGAGATAAGCGATTGAAATCCATTCAAGACGCCGGGCTTTCTGCATTGCGGCCCGTTGCGTCTCGCTGAATTCATATTGGGGCGCCAATTTCATTCGCGCGCCTCATTTTGACTGTTTTGGGTCAACCCATCTTTGCGCGATTTCAGAAATGTTTCCAATGTAGTCACGAGTTGGTTTTCACCTGGAGCGATTGCCATCACATGGCCGCCGGTCTCTTGATTCTGAACAGCGGAATAGGGTCGCGTAAATCCGACCTCTTTTTTTCGTGGACTACTTTGGGTTAGCCCGCCGATGACGATATCCAACTCATGATGGACAAGTTTTTCCACCGCTTCGGCCTCGGACAGAAAGGTCCATTGTGGAGTTGCCCCCAAGCTCGCGGAAAATTCCCTGAGGAGTTCAACCTCAATCCCTTGCGGCCCCATTTGGTCGTCAACGACCCAAGGAGCATGCTCAATTAACCCGACGCGAATTAATTGGTTTTCTTGAATTGTGTCCGAAGTGCCATTGACGTCCTTTGGATAATCCTCGCAAGCGGATAAAAATAAAAGCGCAATGCAGGCAGACACCTTTGCCGCTAACTTTTTTAGATCGAGGGTTCCAATAGTCGCAGGTTTCACCATGCCGCTCCCGGACCAACTTAGCCGCCTATGATAGTTCCGCCGTTTGGATGGATCACTTGCCCCGTCATATAGCTGGCATCTTGTGAGGCGAGGAAGATGTAGCTTGGAGCGACTTCGTCTGGTTGGCCGGCACGGCCCATCGGTGAGTGCTCTCCGAACTCCTGGACCTGCTCTGCATTAAATGATGCTGGGATAAGAGGGGTCCAAATCGGGCCTGGGGCCACTGCGTTCACGCGGATTTTCTTTTCTGTCAAATTAGAGGCGAGGGAGCGAGTGAAACCCACTATCGCGCCTTTGGTGGCGCCGTAGTCCATCAATACATCTTTACCTCGATAGGCAACAATAGAGGCTGTATTGATGATGCTATCACCTTCCGTCAGGTGCGGCAAAGCGGCCTGCGATAGAAAAAATAAGCCGAAGAAATTCGTGTCAAATGTTCGGCGTAATTGATCTTCGCTTATATCCAGAAGATTTTCCTGAACGTGTTGCTCGGCAGCATTATTTACCAATATATTTAAACTGCCTAATTCGCTTACGGTTTTCGCCACGGCATCATTGCAAAATTGCTTTTCAGCTATGTCGCCCTTTATCGCCAGAGCTTTGCGACCCTCGGCTTCGATGTGTTCCACGGTAACCCGCGCATCTTCTTCTTCGTCCAAATAGATAAAAGCCACGTCTGCCCCTTCTTTGGCAAATCCAATTGCCGTGGCCCGGCCAATACCACTGTCGCCGCCGCTGATAAGAGCAACTTTTCCCTCAAGTTTCCCAGCTGCCTGGTAATTCTTCATGAAGGAATCCGGGGGAGGTATCATTTCATGTTCATCACCTGGTTGGTGTGATTGATGTTGCGCTGGTCGAGTATCGTCGACGGCTGCTTCCCCCGGTGTCCAAGAAGGAGGATCACTCGCGGGGAACGATTCATCAAGCGCTTCATCTACTTCTATTTCTTTTCGCTTTCGTGACGTCATCAGGATATATCCTTATCGTGGAATTATTCTAAATTAACACACGTGAATAAAGATTAGTTCCAGTGGGTGTCGGTTGATCCGCTACTTGCGGAACCTGTCCCGAGTTAAACGAGCCTACGCAACGTAGTTTTCTGGATATCCCTGTGTCTTGCCACTCAAAGCCTTAACTTCACAATTTGGGGAGCGCTAAGGACAAGGGGAAGACAATTTTGCGGTAGTCAATTACGCCGAACAGCTCGCGCCGCCGAGGACGCAGAATTTGGCGCAGTGTGGATGATTGAGCGCGACGGGCTCCAGGCTTTTGGTGAGGGTTTTCCCTGTTTCGAACTGTTCGTCATCCCAGAGCAGGGTGCAAGCGAGAACGCAGGCGCGGCCGTCGCCCTTGCGCCTGACCACCATGCGAGAGCTGGAGCACATCATGGCATTAGGACTGACGTCTAATATGCCCCAGCACTTGCTCGTGATTTCCGGCACGTCGACTTTTTCGTCCATTTCCGGGAACAGGATTAATTGGGCGGGATCCATCGCGTCTATGTCCCAGCCCTGTTTCGCAATCAAAGCGCCGTAGCCCGCCCGATCTGTCGCTTCGTCTTCGGAAAACATAGCCCGTCCGGCGATGTTAAGAGCAACGCCGTTTTCAGTTAGCCAGTTCATCCCCGCCACCCCCGCGGCAAAACTCCCCGCGCCGCGTTCGGCGTCATGACCTTTTTCAGAAAAATGATCGAGGCTGACGCGCAACGTCATTTTCCCAGGGAAGCGTTTATTTAAGTCTATGACGCCCTTTTGAACCCGGGGCCGCATAAGGGGTTTCATCGCATTGGTCAAAATAAGGAGGCTGTGCCCGCGCTCTAGCGCCATTTCCGACAGACGGAAAATGTCAGGGTTCATATAAGGCTCACCCCCCGTAAAGGCGATCTCAATTGGCCCCTCTGCAATTTCGTCCACTTCGTCCAGATAGGGCGCCATGTCCTCGGGGCTGAGATAGACAAAGTGATCCGCCGTCGGGCTGCTGAGGATGTAGCAATTCTCGCATTCAATATTACAAAGCGACCCCGTATTGAACCAGAGCGTTTCAAGGGCGTTAAACACGACGCGTGCGCGGCGCTCACCCTTAGCGGTCACATCTGGGTTTTTGAATTTTTCAGGATCAATCAAAGCGGTCATAAGTCGCGTCTAACGCCTGCAATATGTCATGTCACATTGAAAACTCTGCGGAGGTTCGTCGTAGGGGCAGGATCAAACTGAACTTGAGTTTTGATGGAACCCTTGGCCGCGGGGTGAGTTCGATTAGAAAGCTATTTACCGGAGACTTACCCAATGCGTTACTCCCCTTTCTTGCTCACTCTCGTCGCCGCCATGCTTCCCGCCGCCGCTTTCGCGCAAGCGGGCGCCGGCAGTAGTGACCCTTCCGCCGATGAAGATAAAGGTAGGAAAGGCGTAGAAATTGTAGGTCATGTTCTCAAACCTGTCCCCTTGAAGTGGAGCGAGGAGCGGATGGCTAAGCTCGCCCTCCCGAAAGGGTTCGACATCAATGTCTATGCACGCGATTTGAAAAACGCCCGAATGATGCAGGTGGCGGAGGACGGCTCGCTTTACCTTACTCGCCGGGCGCAAGGTGACGTGCTGATGCTAAAAGATACCAACGGCGACGGCAGGGCTGACACCCGGCAAGTCGTCGCGCAGAAAGACCAGATGCACGGAATAGAGATCGACGGAGACACCGTCTATTTGATGACGGTGAATGAGCTTTACCGAGCGCCTCGACTGGAAGACGGCTCTCTCGGCGAGCTTGAGGAGATTGCCGCGGATTTTCCGGATGGCGGGCAGCATCCCAATCGTATGGTCGTGATGGGACCGGATGAGAGGCTCTATGTCTCTATTGGCTCCACTTGTAACGCCTGCGCGGAAACGGATGATGAAAGCGCCGCCATAGTTTCCTTAAATCCTGACGGAACGGATCGACGCATTTTTGCGTCTGGTCTCAGAAACACAATTGGCTATGGGTTCGAGCCGACATTAGGCACCCTATATGGTTTTGACCACGGCATTGATTGGTTGGGGGATAATGAACAACACGAAGAGTTCAATCTATTGACCGCCGGAAATCGATATGGATGGCCTTATGTTTACGCTCTTTCGCGCTTTAACCCGCAGGATACACCGCCTGATCAGAGCTTTTCTGACTACGCCGCGGGAAGCGAGGAACCCATTGGGCTCCACACACCGCATTCCGCGCCTATGCAGCTCGCATTCGACGCTAAAAACGCGCTCCCGGACGATTACAAGGGAGACGCTTTTATTGCCATGCGCGGGTCCTGGAATCGCATGCCGCCTTCTGGCTATGAAGTCCTCAGAGTGGATTTTGAGGACGGGACGCCCGTCGGGATGAAGCCATTTGTGACCGGCTTCCTGATGCAGGATGAGGAGAGTCCAACGGGGTGGGGACAAATGGGCCGCCTAGCGGGACTAGCCCAAGGACCTGATGGCGCGATGTATCTGTCAGATGACGAGAACGGTATTATCTACCGTATAGCCTATAAGGGCGACAACGCTGCAGAACGTCCCGAGCCGGAGTTCACAAACGCGAATGCGCCAGAGCTGAATATCGGTCTGGTGCAAAGAAACGAAAGATAAAATGAGGGGGTAATGGCGCACCTAGCACGATTCGAACGTGCGACCTCTGCCTTCGGAGGGCAGCGCTCTATCCAGCTGAGCTATAGGTGCTTCCAAGTTTTGCCGATAACGACAAGACCCGCCTCTTAAGGGAAGTCTTGCGGCTGCGCAATGATGGTTTTCATCTGCTTTGGCCTAGAGTAGACCGCAATCATGTTCAGATTTTTCTTACTTCTCTCCGCGGCGGCCGCCCTATCATTCTTGAGTGCGTGCGACAGCGGCTCCGGCCCGACGGTGTCTGTCGACGACCGCGTCGCGCAGGCCCGGGCTCGCAATGATGGTCCGGCAATTTGGAAAGTGAGCGATCATGACAGCGAGCTTTATCTCTTCGGGACAATTCACCTTTTGCCTGAGGATTTGAATTGGCTGAAAGATGATTTGCGCGATGTCATGCAAGACGCCGGAACGGTCTATTTTGAGGTGGATACATCAGAAAAGGCGCGCATTGATGCGACAGTCCTAAGCGCGCAGCTGGGGTTTCGAAAAGACGGACTGCGCTTGGCTGATAATCTCGATAACTACCAACTCAAACTTTTGGACGCTGTGGCCAATAACGGCAATATTCCATTGGCAAGTTTGGACGCTATGAAGCCTTGGCTTGCCAGTGAATACTTGACTTTTACCGCCGCAAAAGAGGCCGGCCTCTCAGCGGATTTATCTGCTGACGAAGCGCTCAAATCACTCGCGCGCCGACAGCAGAAGAATATAATCTATTTGGAAAGCGTCGAGGACCAGATCCGCGCGACAGCAGATTTGCCCGTTGGATTGCAACTCGAAGTCCTGACGGAAACGATGGAAGATTTTAGCGATTTGGGACGTCAGCTCACGCGTTTGGCGAAGGGCTGGTCCGTTGGGCAAACGGATTTTTTGACTCAACAAATGATAGATCCGCTCAAGGCCGACGCCGGAGAAATGTACCGATCCGTTTTGGTCGATAGAAACGAAAAATGGGCCAAAACTCTCGTGCGGCATCTGGAGGGGAGCGGGACGTCTGTCGTCGCCGTGGGTATGGCGCATTTGCTGGGCGAAGAGAGCCTCATTACCGATTTGGAAGAGGCAGGGTATGAGGTCGAGCGATATTACGCGTTTATGGGCGAGAATGTTATCTCGCCCACAGAGCTAACGATAGAACGCCCGGATCGGGAGTAAATAATCTCCTGTCCTTCCGGGGCGCAAGGCGACCCCGGAAGGACAATGTTTAATCTTCTAAAAATCGGCGCTCACGCCGGCAAAGACGCCGCGGCCTTCGCTCGCATATCCGAATACGTCTTGGTAATCTTCATCGGTCAAATTAGTGCCGCGTAGGTAAACACTGACAATGTCGGACACCGCATATCGGACATTTGCGCCGATGAGTGTGTAGGAGCCCAGCTGGACTGTTGAAAATGTCCCAAAGTCAGTGTCGAGTTGCGACCCTGTGTGATCAGCGTTTACGGTCAGAGACAATTTATCCGTCGCGTCCCATGTTGCCGTGGCGCTTGCCAGAAATTCCGGACGGCGGATTTCCTCAATCCCGTCTTGTTCACTGTCGAGAAAGCTCGCTGAGCCGGTTAGGTAAAGCGTGTCGGCAATATCCCATTGCGCCGCCAATTCGATACCTTCGCGCGTGCTATCGGTTGCCAGATTGATGACGGTGCTGGTGAAGTCGGGATTAAAGATTGTGGTGATTTCGTCTTCGAGTTCGGATCGGAAATAGTCCGCCGAGAGAGTGAGACTGCCCAAGTCCTGTTCATAGCCAATGGAGTACCCCAAAGAGTTTTCAGGCTTCAAATCAGGATTTCCTGTAAAGCGGCTGGCAGGGAAAAAGCCGAAAAGCTCAACCAAAGTAGGATTCTTGACACCCGTTCCGACAGAGCCGCGAATACGTCCGTCCCAGCCAAATTTATAGCCGGCTCCAACACGCCAAGTGGTGGCGTCCGCAAACACATCATTTATGTCCTGGCGAATAGACCCCGTCAGAGTGAGCGCTTCGCCGTTAAAGCTGTAATCCGCGACAAGACCGTAATTATAAATATCCGGCACGTCGGGGTCGCTCGCGAGTTCATATTCTTCGCGCTCGACTTCGCCCAAAAGGGTCAGGTCGTGACGGTCAGAGAAGGTGCGCTTCGCGGCCCAGCTCGCATTTTGGCGCGTGCCAGTAGATAAAGTCGGGAAGCTGGATTTTGTCTCGGTTTCCGTCTCGACCATGTTGGATTGAACGAGGTGGTCAAAGCCTGCGAGGGCAAACCGGGCGTCAATACGGGCCGTTGTCGTTTTGACGTCAGTTTCACTGTTCGTATTATTTAGTAGGCCGTCAAAATCTGTATCGCCGTCAAAATCTGTGCGGCGAAGGTTGATAGCGCCATTTGCAGAAAAAGTAATTCCGGCGAGGTTTACCTGATTAAGCCCAACGGAGAGGCGCCGACTGTCTGCGCCGTCTTTTTCGCCGCCCAGACCAGACACGTCATAGCCTTCGGTGGTGAAGGCATTGCCGTTAATGGAAAGCGCTGCGTTGCCAAGCGGCACAACGCCGCTAAACTGGCCTTCTAAAGTTTCGCGACTCCCGGCTTCGACGGAGGCTCGAAATCTTTCTGTATTCGATCCAGCCCTTGTGATGATGTTAATCACCCCGCCTACAGCGTCAGAGCCGTATAGTGCGGATTGCTCCCCGCGCAGGACTTCGATTTTAACGACGTCATCACTGCGAAGTCCGCCCAAGTCAAATCCGCCATCTGTGGGATTGTTCACTTCGACGCCGTCAATCAGGATAAGCGTATGATTTGCTTCAGAGCCGCGGAGGCGAATATTGGTCAGGCTCCCGCCGCCGCCGGATTGGCTAATGGCCAAGCTTGGCACGGTACGCAAGAGATCAGAAATATACGCTTGGTTGCGGTTGCGGATTTCAGCTTCTGTCAAAACGGTGACGGGGGCGGTCAGTTCGTCCCGGGTCGAATATCCGATCCGATCCGCCGTGACGATGATTTCATTTGAATTTAAATCGACTGAATTTGCTGTTTCATCTTCGGCCGTTTGTGGCGCCTGGTCGTTAAAATCGCTCTGAGTTTGCGCGAAGCTGTTTGCGGCGAAGGCACTTAGCGCCACGCCTAATAATAGTCGTTTCATGTCACACTCCATTAAGTCCCGCCCAAAAAGAGCAGGGTGACGGTCAAAAGAGTGTCGTCATTGGAGGCAGCCCGACCATTCGGGCCTTTCCATACGCATGGTTCATCCCGCCCAAGCGTGCTGGCGACGTCGTTGGCAGGTCTTCTGACTTAAGGCTTGAGCAAGGCTGACACGTCTTCCCGGTTTCCCAGTGACGTATGTGTCGCCTCTTACCTTTCACAGCGGCGGGAGCCGTCGGACAATTTCAGTCCATTCCCATATTCACGCCTATTGCTCAGTTGAAAAAGCATCAGGCGACCAACGGCGCCTCCTCTAAGGATTTTATCCAATAGAGCAAGTAAAAAAACTGCGATATAAAGATTTCTTTATATACTCTTGCGGCTGAGCCTGTTAAACGGCGCCGAATTGCAAAATAAGGATAGCCCTATGTCCAGCTGGTCACAGATTGAAAAAGCGATAAAAGAGCGGATTATTATGCTCGACGGCGCAATGGGCACGATGTTGCAAAAACAGAGCCTACAAGAAGAGGACTTTCGCGGCGAGCGATTCAAAGACTGGCACGTCCCTTTGCAAGGCAATAATGACCTGCTCGTCCTCACCAAGCCGGAGGCCGTTGCCAAAGTTCATAATGACTTTCTTGCGGCCGGCGCGGACTTGATTGAAACCAACAGCTTTAACGCGACGACTATTTCGCAGGCGGATTATGATATGGCGGAGCTCGCGCCGGAAATTGCCCGGGCGGCTGCGCAGGTCGCGCGCGATTGCGCGGATGCGTGGACAGAAAAAACGCCGCAGAAACCTCGCTGCGTTCTTGGCTCTGTTGGCCCGATGAATAAGACCTTGTCTATCTCACCGAAAGTTGAGGACCCGGGCTATCGCGACGTCACATTCGATGAAGTGAAAACCAGCTATATCGGCCAGATTGAAGCGATGGTGGATTTGGTCGATGCGGTGTTGATCGAAACCGTGTTTGATACACTTAATTGCAAAGCTGCCATTGCCGCTGCGCGCCACGTTTTTGACGCGGTCGGATATGAAAAGCCGATTATCATTTCCGGCACGATTACCGACCGCTCCGGCAGAACTCTCTCGGGCCAGACGGCGGAAGCCTTCTGGATTTCCGTTGCTCATTCAAAGCCATTCGCCGTCGGGCTGAACTGCGCCCTCGGCGCGGATGAAATGCGTCCACATATCGAAGCGATTTCTCGCGTGGCCAATACTCATGTCATCTCTTTCCCGAATGCGGGTCTGCCCAATGCCTTCGGCGAATATGATGAGAGCCCGTCAGATATGGCAGAGCAAATCAAGCCTTGGGTCGAAGAAGGTTTCGTCAATATCCTTGGCGGGTGTTGCGGCACCACGCCGGACCACATTGCGGCGATTGCAAAAGCGGCAGAAGGCCTGCCGCCGCGTAAGCCCGTCGACCCCGAAACAACCCTGCGCCTGTCAGGGTTAGAGCCTTTCCAAATAGCGGTATAAGCCAGATAGCGGAATAATCATGAGTTCTACAGCAAATTTCGTAAATATTGGCGAACGGACAAATGTGTCCGGCTCAGCGCGGTTTAAGAAACTGATCGTCAAAGGCGATTATGACAAAGCGCTTTCGGTCGCCCGCCAGCAGGTCGAGAGCGGTGCGCAGATTATCGATATCAATATGGATGACGGCCTGATTGACGGCGTTGCGGCGATGGAGCGCATCTTGCAGCTGGTCGCCGGCGAGCCCGATATTTCGCGCGTGCCAATCATGATCGACAGTTCCAAATGGGAAGTGCTGGAGGCAGGTCTGAAATGCGTTCAGGGCAAATGCGTGGTCAATTCGATCTCTATGAAAGAGGGCGAGGAGCCGTTTCTAAAACATGCTAAAATGTGCCGCGACCTCGGCGCGGCGGTTGTTGTCATGGCCTTTGACGAAGAAGGCCAGGCCGAAACGGCGGATCGCAAATATGAAATTTGCGAACGCGCTTATAAGCTTCTGACCGAAGAAATTAATTTCCCGCCCGAAGATATTATCTTCGACCCGAACATCTTTGCGATCGCGACCGGGATTGAAGAGCATAATGATTATGCCGTCGAATTTTTTGAGGCCTGTAAGCGGATTAAAGCCAATTTGCCACACGCCCGTATTTCAGGCGGTCTGTCCAATGTCAGCTTTGCCTTTCGCGGGAACGAACCTGTGCGCGAAGCCATGCATTCGGTTTTTCTCTATCACGCCATCCCCGCCGGGCTCGACATGGCGATTGTCAATGCCGGGCAGTTGACGATTTATGACGATATTCCCGACGAATTGCGCGAGCGGGTCGAAGATGTCGTTCTGAACCGCCGCGATGATGCGACGGACAGATTACTGGACATTGCCGAGAAATATCGAGGCGACGGTAAAGCCAAGGCCGCTGTTACGGATACAAAATGGCGGGAGCAATCTGTTGAGAAACGTCTTGAACACTCTCTGGTACGCGGCATTACCGATTACATCATCGAAGACACGGAAGAAGCTCGCTTGGCTGCGGAGCGTCCGCTCCACGTCATTGAGGGGCCGCTGATGGACGGCATGAATGTCGTCGGCGACTTGTTCGGCTCTGGTAAAATGTTCCTGCCGCAAGTGGTGAAATCCGCCCGCGTGATGAAAGCCTCCGTCGCGCATTTAATGCCCTTCATGGAAGCGGAAAAGGAAGAGCTTGGCACAGCCGGATCGTCCAACGGCACGGTTCTGATGGCCACCGTGAAAGGTGACGTGCATGATATTGGCAAAAACATTGTCGGGGTGGTCCTGCAGTGTAACGGCTATGACGTTGTCGATCTGGGCGTGATGGTGCCTTGCGATAAAATCCTGGCCGCCGCCAAAGAACACAAAGTCGATATGGTCGGCCTCTCCGGTCTGATTACGCCGTCGCTCGACGAGATGGTTTATGTCGGCAAGGAGATGCAGCGCCTTGGTATGGATATGCCACTGCTCATTGGCGGGGCGACGACGTCCAAAACTCATACAGCGGTGAAAATTGAACCCGCCTATAAAAACGGCCCCACCGTCTATGTGACAGATGCCTCCCGCGCCGTCGGCGTGGTTAGTACACTATTAGGGGACGGCAAAGATAAATATACCGCCGAAATCAAGGCGGATTATGAGCGTGCGCGCGACGCGCACAATCGCGGCCAAAGCGCCAAAGCGCGACTGACCCTCAAAGAAGCCCGTGATAATATCTGGGAGCCAGAGGGTGGCTGGGACAAATTTACCCCGCATAAACCAAGCTTTATCGGCACAAAAACATTGACGGAATACCCGCTTGAGAAACTCCGCGATTATATCGATTGGACGCCTTTCTTCGCGACATGGCAGCTTAAAGGACGGTTCCCGGCCATTCTGGAAAATGAAATGTATGGCGAGGCGGCGCGGGACCTCTATGAAGATGCCCAGAAAATGCTCAATCAAATGATAGAAGAGAAATGGGTCAAAGCCAATGGGGTGTTCGGGTTCTGGCCAGCCAAGCAGATCGGTGATGATATTGAAGTGTTCGCCGATGAAGAAATGAGCGATAAAAAAGCCACGTTCCATGGTTTGCGTCAGCAAATTTCCAAAGGGGATAATAAGAAACCCAATTTCTCTATCTCTGATTTCTGCTCGCCCAATGGTGACTATATTGGCGGGTTCTGTGTGACCGCTGGTCTGGGCGAAGAGGCCAAATCAAAGACCTTCACCGAAGCGGGAGATGATTACAATTCAATCCTGTTCAAAGCTCTTTGTGATCGTTTGGCCGAAGCCTTTGCCGAACACCTTCATGCGCGGGTGCGCCGCGAATTCTGGGGGTATGCCCCGGATGAGAATTTCTCCGGCGAAGACCTGATTGCAGAGCGTTATGCGGGTATTCGCCCGGCTCCCGGCTACCCGGCCCAGCCGGATCACACGGAGAAGGCGACGCTGTTCAGCTTGCTGGACGCCACAAAGGAAACCGAGGTCATCCTGACCCAAAGCTTTGCCATGCATCCGGCCAGCTCTGTTTCAGGGATTTATTTCGGTCACCCAGAAAGCGTGTATTTCGGCGTTGGTAAGATCGAGAAAGATCAGGTCGAGGATTATGCCCGCCGTAAGAAAATGACAGTGGAGGATACGGAACGCTGGCTCGCGCCGATTTTGAACTATTAGGTCTCGTCCCTATATACGGTTTAGATTCTTTATAATGTAAATCGGAGACGACGATGACGATTGGTGTAGGCGGAAAAACCCCTGAACAGGCGCTCGCAACGCTGAGTGATATGACCGAAGGATTCGACCCTATTGGATTATCGGAAATCAAATCCCGAATAGCCAAAGCGCAAAAAATGATGGCCGAGAAGAACTGGGCGGCGCTTTACCTTCATGCCGGGTCTTCGCTGTATTATTTTACCGGCACGCGCTGGCCGGACTCAGAGCGCATGGTCGGAGCTTTTCTTCTACCCGAGGGCGACCCTGTCTATATTTCTCCGGCTTTTGAGGTCGGGACACTGAACCAGTTTATGACAGTGAAAGGCGATGTCCTTCCCTGGGAAGAGCATGAAAGCCCTTATCCTTTGATGTTCAATTATCTCACTAAGTTGGGAATCAAAAAAGGTACAATTGGAATTGATGAGGCGACACCGTTCTTTGTTTCCGATGGTTTGGCCAAAGCCGGCAAGGGATTTGATTTTACCAATGGGTCAGAAGTCACGGCCGCTTGCCGGATGATTAAGTCCGAACATGAATTGAACTTGATGCGCCGCGCCAAGGAAATGACTTTGGAGGTGCATAAAGCCACGGCATCCATGCTCCGCGAAGGCATCACGACCGCCGAGGTGAATGATTTTCTTCATACCGCTCACCAGAAAGTCGGCGCGCCGAAAGGATCGTTTTTCAAAATTGTTTTGTTCGGGCCGGATTCGTCCTTTCCTCACGGCGTTAAAAATCCAAAGCCGCTTGAAAAAGGCGACATGGTCTTAATCGATACCGGCTGTCAGCTTCACGACTATCTTTCAGACATTACGCGTTCTTATGTCTTTGGCGAGCCGAATGACAGACAGAGAGAGGTCTGGGAGGCGGAAAAGGCCGCGCAGATAAAAGCTTTCGAAGCGGCGCGAATAGGCGAGCCTTGTGCGGCGGTCGACATTGCGGCGCGGGACGAACTTGAAAAACGCGGCTTCGGCCCCGGCTATAAAACACCGGGCCTTCCCCACAGAACGGGCCACGGCATTGGACTGGATATCCATGAATGGCCTTATCTTCACATGGGCGACCAAACGCCTTTGGCACCCGGCATGTGTTTTTCAAATGAGCCGATGATCGTCCTGGAAGGCGAGTTTGGGGTCAGGCTGGAAGATCATTTCTATATGGATAAAGACGGCCCTGTCTGGTTTACCGAGCCGAGCCACAGTTTGGACAATCCGTTCGGCTAAATAGTTTGTGATATAGCCAATAAAAAACCCGCGCCAAAGACGCGGGTTTTATTTTATTTTTTAATTGTTTTTATTCGACCGCAAGGAAAATGCGGGAACCTCCGCGCTCAACGGAGAGAGCAAAGGGGCCTTCTTTGTCTTTGATGCGCGTCTCGAACTCTTTCAAATTAGCAACATCTCTGCGGTTCACCGCGCGGATGACATCTCCGCGGCGTAGCCCTGCTCGGAACGCGTTGGAGCCAACTTCGACGGAGTCAACATAGACGCCTTCATCGCCGCCGCGGAGCTCAACATCGCTCGGAATATTCCGGATGGTTGCACCCGAGAAAGATTCCATAGACGGGTTCGTCGGCGCTGCGGCATCGGCGCTCAGCACCTCATCCTCATCCACCTCGGCGACTCTGATTTTCGTCGTGCGGGTCTTGCCGTCGCGGATATAAGTCAGATCCGCCTGCGTTCCGGGAACGAGGAGACCGACGGCGTTCCGAATATCGGAGCTGTCGCGAATCTCTCCGCCGTTAAAGGCTGTGATAACGTCGCCTTCCTTGAGGCCGGCTTTTTCGGCAGGAGTTCCATCCTCGACGGAGCTTACCAATGCGCCGTTCAGCGTTGTCAGGTTAAGAGACTGACGCAGACCAGGTGTGATGTTCTGAATCAAGACACCAATACGTCCGCGGCGCACTTCGCCGTTTTCTTCGAGCTGTTCAATGACAGAGCTGATGATCTGCGTCGGAACCGCAAACCCAATACCGTTATTGCCGCCGGAGCGGGACAGGATGGCGGTATTCATACCGATCAACTCACCTTTGGAATTGACGAGCGCGCCGCCGGAATTACCCGGATTGATGGACGCATCTGTTTGAATGTAATCCTGATAATTATCGTTGCCGCCTTGCTCGCGGCCTAGAGCGCTAACAATGCCGGTCGTAACTGTGCTAGACAAGCCATAGGGGTTGCCGACGGCGATGACGTAATCGCCGACTTTAACATTGCGGCTGCTTGCAATCTTCAAATCGGACAAATTATCCGCATCAATTTTAACGAGCGCAATATCAGTTTTCGGATCTGTTCCAACCAGCTCACCTTGCAACTGGCGTTTATCTTTGAGGGTAATTGTAATCCGATCGGCGTCCTTCACGACGTGATTATTTGTAATGATCAGGCCTTTGTCAGCGTTAATGATGACGCCTGAACCCAGACCGCGAAGCGGACGACTCTGGGGTTGATTAGGGAGTTGACCGCCAAAGAAACGGCGCAGAAACTCTTCCTGCTCACTCATATCACCAGACTCTTGCGTCCGGGTGCCCTCAACATCAATAGAGACAACGGCAGGGGTCACGACTTCTAAAAGGGGCGCCATGGTCAGCACGCCGCGCGCATTATCTATGGTTAGGGCGCCGCTTTGTCCGATGGCCGGGCTATTGGAATATACGCCTTGTGAAATGGCCAGGGGCGCCGCTATAAGCGCAATCCCGCTTGCGGCAATGAGAAGAGTCTTTTTCATGAATACATCCTTCAACTTTAAGAGACGGCGCGGGAGAAGCTCTGAAAGCCACCCGCGACAGTTAATCTAATAGCAATGTAGGACTCACCTGGTCTATCTCCAAGGATGTGGAACAGAATATGACCGTGTTTTAATTCAATAGGATATGTTAGGAAAACCTATGAAATATTTTATACCCTGCCTTTTCGTACTGGCCGCCTGTCAATCAGAGGCCAAGCTTCTGCCTCAAACGGAGTTCGCCGCTAATCTGGTCGAATTGTGTGGACAGACTTTCAAAGGCGAGGTTGTAAGCCAAGACCCGCAGGATGATGATTGGAGAGAGCAAGTCCTTACGCTCGGTCCCGTCGATTGTACGGATGTAGCGATGACTATTCCTCTGGCCGTCGGCGAGGACGAGAGCCGTGTTTGGACGATCACACCGCCCTCCGTCAATGAGGACTGGATCAAACTCACTCATGCTCACACTTTGGCAGATGGATCGCCAGACCCAGTTACAGGATATGGCGGCAAGACCTTAACCGAAGGCACAGCGACCCGGCAGGAATTCCCCGCCGATGAATACTCGAAGACGCTTTTCCGTGAAAACGGATTGGATGAGTCGGCCGGAAATGTTTGGGCTCTTGAAATAACGCCGGATGAAGCTCTCGTTTATGAGCTCACACGTGAACAGCGACATTTCCGCGCGGAGTTTGATCTGTCAGACCCACAATAACGTATATAGAGTAGCCTTTTTGGAGCGTAACGCGTTGACTATACTGACAGGCAGATTAGGTTGCGCCCAACTTAGAGAGAGAGTTTTTCATGTCTTCATCTTGGAATAACAAGCGGCCCATGTCGCCGCATTTGCAAGTTTGGCGTTGGCACGCCTCCATGGCGTCCTCCATTCTTCATCGCGCAACGACGATTGTGAGTTATGTCGCGCTGTTTCTTGTCGCAATTGGACTTTTATGTCTTTCGGCATCCGGCTCTCTGCCGCTTGAAGGCTTGATCTTCAGTCCACTCGGCGCGATCGGCCTTTTCATTTTTGTCTTTTCGTTTATTTTTGTGGGCTTGGCGCAGCTCAGACACGCAATTTGGGATACGGGAGCGATGCTCGAGCCCAAATTGAATAATACACTGTCTTACGTAATGATTGCTCTCGCGGTGGTGGTTGCGTTGTTGGTGACAATTGTCGGATCGGGAGTGCTGTCGTGAGTACAAAAAATTCTACAGATACATCAAATATTCGAACACCCGACGCTCCTGGTTACACGGCCAAACATGTCGGAAAAGGGCATGGAACCACGCACCATAAAATTCGGGGTTTCACAGGCTGGGGTTTAATCATTGGATTGCCCTTTGCAATTTGGTCAGCAGTTTCCGCCATTGGCGGAGGATCAGACGGTTTCGCTGCCTGGCTTTCTAGCCCGATTGGTGGCTTGGGCTTTCTCGCCTTTGCCACGGCGGCCATCTGGTACTGTAAGTTGGAAATGGACGAAGTGATTCTCGATTATTTCGAGGGTGGTGTGCGCACATTCGGCTTGATTAAGAACAAGATCGTCGCTGGCCTTATCTGGCTCGCCATCGCTTATGCTGTCCTCAAACTTGCCTTTTTGGGCTAAAAGTTAAAAAATTAGGAAAGTCGATATGACTGCCAAAAAAACACAATGGATTGATCACACTTACGACGTTGTCGTAGTCGGGGCAGGTGGCTCCGGTCTCCGCGCGACGCTTGGCGCCGCTCAAGCTGGCCTGAAAACAGCCTGCGTCACCAAGGTTTTCCCAACCCGATCTCACACAGTTGCGGCCCAAGGCGGCATTGCCGCGTCACTCGGAAATATGGGTGACGATGACTGGCGCTGGCACATGTATGACACGGTCAAAGGCTCTGACTGGCTCGGTGACCAGGATTCTATCGAATATCTTTGCCGGGAAGCGCCTAAGGCGGTTTATGAGCTGGAACATTGGGGTATGCCGTTTTCGCGAACCGAAGAAGGCAAGATTTACCAGCGTCCCTTTGGCGGTATGATGCAGAATATGGGCAAAGGCCCGGAAGCCCAGCGCACCTGCGCGGCGGCAGACCGGACGGGTCATGCCATGCTTCACACGCTTTACGGCCAATCTCTTCGCAATGACGCCGAATTTTTTATCGAATATTTTGCGCTCGACCTGATTATGGAAGACGGCGAATGCCGGGGTCTCACAGCCTGGAAACTGGATGACGGCACACTTCACCGTTTCCGCGCGCAAACGGTTATCCTCGCCACGGGCGGCTATGGCCGGGTGTTCTTCTCTGCGACCTCTGCCCACACTTGTACAGGCGATGGTAACGCGATGGTGCTTCGCGCCGGACTTCCGGTGCAGGATATGGAATTTGTTCAATTCCATCCGACCGGCATTTACGGGGCAGGGTGCTTGATTACCGAAGGCTCTCGCGGCGAGGGGGGTTATCTCACCAATTCAGAAGGCGAGCGTTTTATGGAGCGATATGCGCCCTCGGCCAAGGATCTGGCGTCACGAGATGTCGTTTCCCGCGCCATGACGATCGAAATCCGGGAAGGCCGCGGCGTTGGCCCGAATAAAGACCATATCTTCCTTCACCTAGACCATCTCGATCCTGCTGTTCTTGCGGAACGTCTGCCAGGCATTTCCGAAACTGCCAAGATTTTCGCAGGCGTAGATGTCACCAAAGAACCTATCCCGGTATTGCCGACCTGCCATTACAATATGGGCGGCGTTCAAACCAATTTCCACGGCGAAGTCCTGACGAAAAAAGGCAAGAACCCCGACAGTGTTGTTAAAGGCCTCATGGCGGTCGGCGAAGCGGCTTGCGTTTCTGTTCACGGCGCAAACCGTCTTGGCTCTAACAGCTTGATTGATTTGGTCGTCTTTGGCCGCGCCGCTGGTATGCGTTGCGGCGAAATCTTGGAAGCCAATGCTGAGCAAAAACCTCTGCCCGCCAATGCAGGTGAGGAGGCTGTCGCCCGTCTGGAAAAATACAAAAACGCCAATGGCAAAACTTCGACTGCAGACCTACGCCTGCGTATGCAAAAGGCCATGCAGGAACACTGCGCGGTTTTCAGAACCGAGGAGAGCCTCAGCGAGGGCGTGAAAAAGGTAGAATCCATCGCGGCGGATATGGCTGATATTTCTGTCACGGATAAGACCATGGTCTGGAATACGGACCTTATGGAAGCACTTGAGCTCGACAATCTCATCGGCCAAGCCCGCGTAACAATTGCCTCCGCCGACAACCGCAAGGAAAGCCGCGGCGCTCACGCGCATGAGGATTATCCGGACCGGAATGACGGTGAGTGGATGAAACACACTCTGGCATGGTATGATTACGGGAAAAACAAGGTCAAAATCGACTATCGCCCCGTTCACGATTACACCATGACCGATGGAATTGATTATATTGAGCCGAAAAAGCGCGTTTACTAATCAAATGCAAAACTATTGAAAAAGCGGGTCTTGGACCCGCTTTTTTTATGCTTCATAAGGGGACGTACTCTGCAAAATAAGTTGGAAAATATGAAAACAATAACCGTTACGCGTGATACTGAAAATTCTTCTGTTGCGATTATTACCCTCAATCGCCCGGAGCAGATGAACAGCTTCAATGTTGAAATGTGTGATGAATTGATTTCCGCTTACTCTGATCTGGATACCGACACTTCCGTTAGGGTGATTATTGTGACGGGCGCCGGGCGAGCCTTTTGCGCTGGCGCAGATATTTCCCAAGGGTTTGAGTCGGTCGGCGGGGTAAATTACCATGAAGGCGTTGCGCGGGATAAGGGCGGCGAACTCGTGCTCTCTATGTTCGAATGCGACACCCCAATTATTGGCGCCATAAACGGCGCAGCCGTCGGTATTGGGGCGACAATGCTTCTTCCAATGGACCTTCGAATTGCGTCAGTAAAGTCAAAGTTTGCCTTCCCATTTGCGCGGCGCGGAATTGTTTTTGACGGGGCTTCAAGTTGGTTCCTGCCAAGGCTCGTCGGATTTGCCAAAGCCAATGAATGGGCGCTCAAGGCGAGCATATTAAAGGCTGATGAAGTCTTGAAAGCCGGACTTGTCAGCGAGCTAAAAGAACCGGAAGAGGTGCTCCCATATAGCTTGGAAATCGCTCGGGATATTGCTCAAAACTGTTCTCCGACTTCCACCATCCAAAATAAGCGTCTCTTGAGGGAGTCTATGATGGGGTTCGGCGCGCTGGACGCCGCGCCGTTTAAAGCGCATATGAAAGAGAGCGCTTTATTGGAAAAGGCGTTTGTCAGTGAGGATTGCCGAGAGGGCGTCACGGCCTTTTTCGAAAAGCGGGCCCCTGAGTTCAAGGATTACCAAAACGACTAAGGACAGATTATGACTCTCAATCGCCGCCACATTCTCCTCACGCTTCCCGCTTTGGGACTTACCGCCTGTGAAACCTTTGATCCTTCTATTCTGAACGGCGTTATCAATTCAGGTGCTTTGTCACAGGGCGAAGCCGCTGCTGGCATCCGGGCGGCTTTGAATAACGGGATTGGCTCTGCGATTAGCACGGTCGGCCGCGAGGGCGGGTTTTTGAATAATGGCCGGATTCGAATTCCGTTGCCCCAAAGATTGCAGGACGTCCAAAGTGTGCTTCAGCCCCTCGGGGCAGGCAGATTGCTCGCGGAGCTGCAAACACAGCTTAATCGCGGGGCGGAAAAAGCCGCGCCCGTGGCCAAGGATATTTTCATTGATGCGGTGGCCGACCTTTCTATTCAGGACGCCATCGGGATTGTCCGCGGCCCGGATAATGCGGCGACGCAATATTTACAGGGGAAGACAACCGACCGCCTGACAAGACTGTTTACGCCGATTATGAGCAATGCCCTTCAGCAAACCGGAGCGTTGCAACTGGTTGATCAGGTCTCTGCCCAACTTGACTCCGTGCCTTTTGCAACCGGGCTCGGCGCAAATGCAAAATCTGATCTTGTTGGTCACGGCGTGAACTATGGTCTGGACGGGGTGTTTACTTATATCGGGGACGAAGAAAAAGCGATCCGTGAAAACCCGGCCAAACGCACGAGCGAAATCTTGCGCCGCGTTTTCGGGGCCTACTCTGCCTAGCGAGGCGATTGCGAGGGCGGAATTTGCTGAAAACGTCACCAATTGTGTCAAGATTATGATTTTTTTAGGTTTTCTGCAAAAATCATTTCACAAGAGCCAAGAAATCCTCTTATTAATTTGTTAAGATATAATTAGGCCGCAACGGGATTGTCGGGACCGAAATATCTCAATTTTGAACTCAAAAGGGGAGTTTATGCCGAAAGAGGGATCGGTTTTTACTGAAATGTTCGATTTGGAAATATCCGAGGACGAGATTTCGCAACCGCCTTGTTTTGAGGGGGCAGAGTTTGTCTGCGGCGCTTTGCAAGAGTCGGAAAGCGCCCCTCTGCGCGAAAGAAAATCTATACAGACGGATGTGGCTGACACATTGAATTGCCGTGTGGAAGCTCTTTCGTTTTTGTGGGCTCAACCCATTAGAGGCGCGGAAATACTCGATTGCGAAATTCCAGATTTCCGGGAAGTCAGCCTTGATCCAAGCCTTTTAACTTTGGCAGCGGAATAAGCCCCTTTAAACCGCCCTTTTTCGACTAGATGCGTCAAAATGAATGCGGAACATAACAGCTTTTCCCTTCGTTTTTGAAATAATTCTGTTTATAAGACAGGTTCAAAATCTAAAGAAAACCAAGGTAAATCATGGTTCAGTTAGCTCTGCCAAAAAATTCCAAAATTCGCAAAGGCAAAGACTGGCCTGCGAAAGCTGGCGCCACACGCCTTAAGACGTTCAAAATCTATCGCTATGATCCCTCAGATGGCGGCACGCCATATTGGGATACCTACCAGATTGATCTGGATGAATGCGGCCCGATGGTCCTGGACGCGCTGTTCAAAATTAAAAACGAAATCGATTCAACGCTCGCTTTCCGCCGCTCTTGCCGCGAGGGCGTTTGCGGCTCCTGCGCCATGACGATTGGCGGTCGTAATACGCTGGCCTGTACGAAGGGTATCGATGAAGTCGGAGGCGGGGATACGATCACAATCTCTCCTTTGCCGCACCTTCCTGTTGTTCGTGACCTCGTGCCGGACCTTTCCAATTTCTATAAGCAATATGCCTCTATCGAGCCTTGGCTGCATACGTCCACGCCTCTGCCGACTGAGGAAATCAAGCAGAGCCCGGAAGACCGGGATAAGCTGGACGGATATTACGAATGTATTCTTTGCGCGTCTTGCTCAACGGCTTGCCCGTCTTATTGGTGGAATGGTGACCGGTATCTCGGCCCAGCCGCGCTCCTTCAGGCCTACCGCTGGCTCGCGGATAGCCGTGACGATGCCGATGATGAACGTCTTGATAATCTAGAGGACCCCTTCAAACTCTATCGTTGCCACACCATCATGAACTGCGCGAATGTCTGCCCTAAAGGCCTAAACCCGGCCAAAGCCATTGCCGAAGTGAAAAAAATGATGGTCGAGCGGGCGTAAGCCCCGGCCCGTCGGTCGGAACCCAACTTTACAAATATAAAAAAAGCCCCGCGTAAGCAGGGCTTTTTTATTTGCACGTAGTGAGCGTTATTTCTTTCCCGCTTTAATGCCTTCAACGATAAGTTCCCCGGCCTTTTCAGCGTCTTCCCAGCCCAAAACCTTAACCCATTTTTCTTTTTCCAAGTCTTTATAATGGTTAAAGAAATGCGGGATACGATCCTGAAGAACTTGTGGTAAGTCCGTATAGCTTTGGATCTTATCATAGTAAGGCGTCAGTTTGCCGTGAGGTACGGCGACAATTTTTTCGTCTATACCGGCTTCATCTTCCATCATGAGAACGCCGACGGGACGGGCGCGGACCACGCAGCCCGGCATTAGGGCGCGTTGACCCACAACCAAAACGTCGGTCGGGTCGCCGTCATTTGACAGGGTATGCGGGATGAAGCCGTAATTACACGGGTAGCGCATAGACGTGTACAGGAACCGATCAACAAACATGGCGCCGGAGGCCTTGTCCATTTCATACTTGATAGGTTCGCCGCCCAGCGGGACTTCGATGATCACGTTGATATCAAAAGGCGGGTTTTCTCCGGCTTTGATTTTGTTCATTTCCATGGGGTTTGATTCCTCAGTTGGTTTTGCCTGCGCCTCTTAGCGTGCTTGTGTATTGTTGCAAGCCTTATGCTGTCGAAATAACCGCCCAAGCGCCGGAGGCAATCATGATAATCCCAATGAGGACATTAAATGTGCGCGCCGCCCTTTGGCTTTTTAAAATGCGTTTGATCACCAAAGCTCCAGCGGCGTAAACGGAAAGTCCGAACATTTCCAAACAGGTGATAGTGACGAGCATGATAGCAAATTGCGGCCCCAAATGCGTGTCGGCCTGAAAGAACTGCGGCAGTAACATGCCGAAATAGACGACAGGCATAGGGGATGTCGCTTGGAGCAAGACGCCTTTGCCATAAAGGCGGGAGCGCCGCGGCGCGTCATCGGCAGAAACGTCCAGATTAGGGAGCGGCCCGAACATGGTGGCTAGCCCCATATAAAGCAGCACCGCTAGTCCGATGAGCTTCAGCGCCAATGTGGCGGTCGGATATAGCTCAAACAAGACGGCAGTGCCGGACGCGGCCAAGACGAGCCACATCACATTGGCCGAGGCGACGCCCATCGCTGGTAATAAAGCGGGCTTGAATCCGTATCGAAAAGAAGAGGCAAGCACGAGCATTACCGCCGGACCGGGAGTTAAGCCGCCGACAAAAAATAGCGCCACCAATGCAAACCAAACATCCAGAGCCATTATAAGAGCCGTTCTTTCTCTTAAAGTGAAAGAACGGCTCTTGGTAAATTTAAGGGCAAATGTAAATGCGTTGCGGCTATATTGACTGTCTCATTCGAAAAGGGTGTGATAGCGCATGGCCATGACGGAAGACGAACATTCCCAGGTGAAATTTAAAACACAAACTGATGCGCCTCTGAAGGGCTTGTTGGATCGTGTTGAGGACATTTCCGGCGGACAGACGGTGGACCTGAAAACCGTTATAGAAGCATTGGGGAACCGGTCGTTCGGCCCGGTATTACTGCTTTGCGGACTATTCCTTTTAACGCCTCTCGGTATGTTGCCAGGGGTGCCCATGGCTCTGGGCGTTATCATTATACTGTTTTCCGCCCAACTATTATTTCGTAAATCTCACCCTTGGATGCCGAAATTCCTGCGCCGCGTTAAGGTCACAGCGAAAAGCCTGGAGAAAGCCAGAAAGTTTGCCGGGCCTTGGCTCGACCGAATTGATAATGTGGTGAGACCAAGGCTGCAATGGGCGGCGCGGGGGCCAATGCTGGTGGTAACGGCATTAGTCGCCATTTTGCTGGCGGTAACGATGCTCCCTCTTGGCGCCGTGCCTTTTGGCGTTGTTGTCCCGGGCTTTATCATCGGTCTCATGGGTCTCGGCATCACAGGCCGTGACGGCGTATTCATTTTACTGGGACTCGTGCTGAGTTTCGCCGTTCTAGTTATGATCTTCCAGATGGTGCTGTAAGGGTCAGGCTCTTTTTGAGAGTAGGCGGGGCTTAGCCTCTTCAGGTTTAAAGGACTGCTGGGTGACCGTTTCAATCGCCGCCATTAGGTCTTTCGATCTCACCGGCTTTGTCAGGAACATATCGATACCGGCCGCTATACAAGCCGATTGATTCTCGGAGGCAGCGTCGGCGGTCAAAGCGATGATAGGTATATCCGACCAAGTCTGCCCTCCGGCTCTGATGCGGCGGGTCGTTTCTATTCCGTCCATTCCCGGCATATGAATATCCATCAGAACGAAATCGAAACGTTGCGTTTGTAGTACATTCAGCGCCTTCTCTCCGCTTTCGACAGGAACATATTGAATCCCGGCTGCGTCAAGCATCACGGCGATCACATCCTGATTGGAGCTTAGGTCTTCCACAATCAAAGCGCGGCTCTGGCGTGGTCCTTCGGCCTCGGTGTTGTCGGCGGCGAGGGTCGGCTCCAAAAGGAATGTAGGCCCCGCTGGTTTCATAGGCGGCGTGGCAGGAGGCGTCACTTCAGCCGCTTCAAAGTCTGTTTCCATGACAGGTATTTCAAGTTGCGCGCTCGGTTTCGCCTTGAATGTCAAGGTGAACTCAGACCCGCGGCCCTCTTTAGATTTCAGGGTAATATCTCCGTCCATCATTCGGGCCAGCATCCGGGAAATAGCGAGCCGGAGACCGGAGCCGCCATGCTTGCGCGTCATGGACGTGTCGGCCTGAAGAAACGGCGTAAAGAGTTTTGCTTGCACTTCTTCGCTTATGCCCTGTCCGGTATCCGCGACAATCACTGTGATTTCACTTTGGCCGGTTTTCCTGTCGGCTTCCTCCGTGACGTGAAGGTGAATCCGGCCTTCCGTTGTGAATTTCAACGCGTTGCAAAGAAGGGTGTTAACGCATTTTCCGACGCGCTCAGGATCGAGGTCAAATGTTTGGCCGCATTCCGGCGCAATGTAAGATGTAAAGATGATCCCTTTCTCAGCCGAGCGGCGCTCCATACAGGCCAGATCTCTCTCGATTAGCGCTTTCAGGTCTGTCGGCTCGGGAGCCAATTCCAACTTTCCGGCTTCCAGTCTCGACATGTCGATGATATTTTCAATTAGCGAGAAGAGAATATTGCCCGAGGTTAGGATAATGTCTCCGCGCTGGCGCACCTCTTCGGTCGGGCCGGAAGTCGCCAAGACATCGGCAAGGCCGATGATGCCGTTCAACGGCGTGCGTAGTTCGTGGCTGACCATTCCCAAAAATTCGGTTTTCATCCGATCTGCGCTCTCGGCTTCACGGGACTTAATTGCCAGAAGCTTGGCAAGCTTATCGCGATGCCGGGCAAATAGTAGCGCGCAAATTCCGGTTAGGCCAATTAAGAGCATAAATGCAATCAGCAGCTTGTTAATGCGCTGTTGTTGATCGAGCTTTGTCTGGATAAGGGCCGCTTCGCGCTGCAAAGCCGCTTCGCGCTCCGCCTGTCTTTCACTCGAATTCTCTAACTCCGCAAGCATTTCCATCGTGTCACGATTGGTTGCTTTGAGGATTTGTGTGACTTTGCGGTCATATTTCTGATTTAATAAGGAGAGGGCTTTTTCTAAATTTCCTTCTTTTAATGCAATGAGAGCATTTGCGTAGGAGACCGTTGCGTCATTTGAATTCAATTGATTTTCCATCGAATCCAGAAGACTTTTTGCTTTTTGAGTTTCACCTAATCCGGCATATGCGGTGGCTAACTGGATAGAAGCAATACGTTTGATTGAATCAATTTTTGCTTCGTCTAAGCTTTCTAGGGCTGCAATTTTTGCATCTTCATAATTCCCAGTATCATTATTTACTCGAGCAATATGGGTGCTGGATAGACCGGGCGTTGTTGACCCGAACTTAATTTCGAGCCTTTTCAGGGTTTTCGCTAGTTCTAATCGCGTTTCATAATCTCGCCATTCCGTTAGCGAAAACATTAAATTATTTATGAGTTCAATGCCGTCAATCGGTTGTCCTGTCTCCAGTTTTAAATCGATAAGACGCTGGGTGTTATATAAGGCAAGATCCTTGTTCCATGTAATATTTTGAAGGTATGCCAAGAGCTCCAAAGCAAAAATTCGGGATTCTGTCGCTTCAGGAGAAAGGTCGTTGGGAATTATATCAATCGCTTCTTGGGCGGTACGTAAAGCCAAGCCGTTTTTATAAGAAAGTGTATGAACGAAGGATAGAAGTCGTTTGGCGTGAAAACTGACGAGCCAGTCTGATTTATTAGAATAAAAGCCCAGGACTTTCACTAATTCATCGTAATTAGCCCCTAAGTCTTGAAAGTCATAAATTTTAGAGAAGTGTTCAAACACCTCAACTACATTTTGGTCGCGCTCGGAATCATAAGCATCTGCTAGCTCGCGGTAAAAAGAGACAGCTTTTTCGAATCTTTCTCTATTTCCACTGGGAAGCGCCTCTAATATTTGTTTTCTGGCTTCTTCAACCGTCTCTGGCTTGGACAGAGCTTGATCGCTATTTACCTCGACAAGACTTAAGTCTTCAATTTGGCTTGCAATGGAAAGTGCAGAAACGGGTGGTTCATCTGAATCAGGCAGCGCAAATCCAGATCGTGTTCCAGACAGGACGAGAAGCAAGGTCGTCACGAGGACGCCAATTTTTCGTAAGCTCACTGAATTTTGGCAAAACGCCATGTCAATCCCGTCAATATTCAACCTCGGCATACGAACTAAAGATTAAAATTAAGTGGCTAAAATTACGTAATTGAGCTTAGCTTGAGCTACATACATAAAAAAACCCGCCTTGCGGCGGGTCATAAATTCCACATCTGTTAAGATTCTTAGTTTTCGCCGGCACCGCCGATTACGATGGGAAATCCACCTGTGACGACTTCAACTTCTTCAAGAGTAAGCTCACGCATTGATTTTCTCTTTCGTTAAGTGTTCAGAGCACCACCATTGATGCTCTATGTTAAGACATCAGAAACCATGTTGTCTGGCAAGTAAAAATTGCTCTGTTTTAAAACAATCTATGGTTAATGATATGTAAACTACGTAAATTACTAGGAAAGGTTGCAAAAAATCGAGAGAATTTCAGAGAATTTGGTTGAGAACGCAACCTTTTTCAGTTTTTCGTACGTTTTCAGATAGTGACAACGATATCGGAGGCTTTAATAAAAGCGGGGCGATGTGCAACTATGACGCGTGTAATTTCAAGGTTTTGTATCACGCTTACGATCGCTTTTTCCGTTTCCGCATCTAGATTGGCAGTGCCTTCATCGAGAAATAAGACCTTGGGGTTTTGATATAGCGCCCGCGCGAGGAGTAGCCTTTGCTTTTGCCCGCCGGACAAGATAGAGCCCATATCCCCGACGACAGAGAGGTAATTCATCGGTAAGCGCGCAATCGTTTCATGAATTTGCGCTGATTGAGCGGCTCTTTGGACGCGCTCCATATCCATTTCCGGATCGAAGAAACTAATATTATCGGCGATCGTCCCGGAGAGCAGGCGGTCATCTTGCATGACAACCCCGATTTGAGAGCGCCAATTTGTAAAACCGATCTCTGACAGGGACTGACCGTCAATGTTCAGCTCCCCGCTTTCAGGGGCGTAAAGTCCTAGCATTAGCTTCATCAATGTCGTTTTTCCGCCGCCGCTTTTCCCCGTGAGGGTCACCATGTGGCCGGCCGGAATATCAAGAGACCGATTTTCAAGCACCCACGGGTCAGAGTCGGCATAACGGAAGAACACATCTTTCAGTTCAATATGGCCTTTAATATCTGGCGCAGCCTCAATAACGGCGCGCTGAGGCTCTCGCTCTTCGAAAATAATATCGGACAGTCGATCCAGATGGAGCGAGAGCAGGCGAAACTCTATTCCCTTTTGCAAAAGCTGTGAGACGGCATCGGTAAAATACTGCCGATACGCCAAAAAGGCGACGAGCATCCCTAAGGTAAACGCGCTGCCATCTCCCATCATCAAGACCGCTGCCGCCCAGACGACGATAACAATCTGTAGGCCATTGATTAGCGTCTCGGCGAATTTCTGGAGCACCAGAAATTTTCCATATTCGACATTGGCATTAATGAAATCGGTGTAGAGGTTTCGCCAAGCCGCTTCACGCTCGGCCTCGCGCCCGAACAACTTCACGGTTGTATTGGCGCGGATGGACTCGATCACATGGGTGTTCTCGACCGCCTTGGCATAAATAGTTTCTTCTTGGGTGCGGCGCAAATGCGGATAGATGATCAAAGTGGCCGTGATGAGCAGAGCCGCGCTGAGAAGCACGATGGCGAATAGCAGGGGCGAGTAGAAAAACATCACCGCTAGCATCAAGGCGGCCATGACCCCATCAATCAGCACGGAAACTACGGACTGCGTCAGAGCCTCTTGAATAGGTTTGGTGCTGTTCATCCGGCTGATAATGTCGCCGACATGACGTTTCTCGAAATACCGCGTGGGCAGGCGGCTCATATGCCGGAAAACATTCCCGACCATCTGCAAGCTCATTTGGTTGCCGTAAACGAGGATAGCCCAGCCCCGCACGGCTTCACTGACGGCGCGCAGGATAGCGAGACCCCCAAAACCGAGCGCCAATCCCAAAAGCAGTTGATAGTCCCCGCGCGGCAGGGCTCCGTCGACAACCAGTTGGAGGTAAAACGGGCTGACCAAGACGATGAGCTGAAGCACGATCGACAGGCTCAGAGTCTGGAAAATCGCGCGCTTCAAACCGACCAGCCGCGACCATAGCAAGGACAAATGCGGACGGAGGCGCTCATCCTGCGCGCTAAACTCGGCTGTCGGGGAAAGCTCCATCGCCACGCCGGTGAAATGTTTAGAAACTTGAGACAGGCTCATAACCCGCTGACCAATGCCCGGATCTATGATCTTTACCTTGTCCCCTTTAACGGATTTCAGCACAACAAAATGATTAAGGTCCCAGTGCAAAATGGCGGGTGTTTGCAATTTGTGAAGTTGGTCAAGTTCGACCCTGAGCGGCCGAGGCGCGAGATCCAGCGTCGCCGCAATTTTCATCAGACCGCCCAGCGACGTCCCGCTCATAGAGACGAGGTGCCGCCGCCGCAGAATATTTAAATCTATATCGTGACCATGATAGCGGGCAATCATTGCCATGCAGGCCAAGCCGCATTCTGTCACTTCCGTTTGTAAAATAACCGGTAGGGAAGGACGGGAAAACAAACTCATTCGCCTTTCGCCCCGTTAAGTAGCCAAGTCATAAGCCGCACCGGCCCGTCGGCGGTTTGCACTTTCAAACCCAGCAAAAGCCCTATGCCGATAACCGTAAAAACGAGAATGAGCGCCGTTAATATCCAGGTGGTCAAGGGCCCGCGCAGAGCAACTTCGCCGTAAAGCGCCCGCGACCGATTTTCCAAAGCTTCTTTGCGAAACAAATCAGACATGAAACGGGGTTAAGGAATTTGCCATGATTTGGGAAGAGGTCATTTAACGGGATTTGTTAAAAGGTCGGGGGAGCCGAGTTATTTTTCCATCGAATTATTGTGACGTTTGTCAAAAGTCATCACACCGTAAATATACCACGCAATAAAAGCGCCAATAACTAGCCAAGAGATCGGATTTAACCAAGCTTCGACTTTCTCATATTGTGATTTCAAAATATATCCAGCTCCGGTCAGAATGGCTGTCCAGAGCAAAGTGCCAATCGCTGAGTACAAAAGGAAAATGGTGAAATTCATTTTCGCGATTCCTGCCGGAACAGAGATCAGGCTTCTTACTCCCGGTATTAAACGGCCAATAAAGACAGCCCCCTTACCATGGCGGTGAAACCAATTTTCTGCGCGCTCTATATCGGATGGAGCTAAGGCTATCCAACGACCATGTTTGGTGGAAAAAGCTATAAGGCGGTCGCGCCCTAAAACCTGGCCAATATAAAACCAGAACACGGCTCCGGCCAAGGACCCAGCCGAGCCGGCGAAAATAACGGCCCACACCGAGAACTTACCCTGCGCCGCTAAAAACCCGGCCAGCGGCATAACGAGTTCAGACGGGATAGGGGGAAAGACATTTTCGAGAAGCATCAAGAACGCGAGGCCGAAATAGCCGAGATTTTGTATAATCTGTAAAATCCAGTCAAACATAAACATCCCTCTTAAAGCAAATTCTCAGGAGTTATTCGAAACTCTAGCAAGGATGATGAGATTTCCAAGGTTAATTGGCCTTCGAGGGAAATTGTTTTTCAAAGTCAAAGCAAGAACGGACACGCAAAAAAATATAAAGGCGCTAAATATTCATTTTAAACAAATGGAGAATGTAAAAATGGTAGCGAAACCTGAGATAATAAAATCGATAGAGAAGGCGATAGATTATATTTCGGCCTGTTTAGAGGAGGACAACTTTCCGATCCTTGAAGGCGCCGCAAAAGCATCAGGTCTCTCGAAATACCATTTTCACAGAATTTTCAAGCTCGTGAGCGGCGAAACATTTGCTGACATGGTGACGCGATTGCGCCTTGCCAAAGGTCTAGGAACGCTAGCTTCAGAGAAAACAAGTATTACCCAAGCAGCCATGGCGGCGGGATATGGATCGAGTCAGGCTTTTGCAAAAGCCGTAAAGCGAGAAACTGAAATGACAGCTACTGACATCAAGAACGAGCCGGATCGTCTAGCGGCAATCTACCAAACATTATCCAGTTCACCTAAAAATACAGGGCCATTGCGTGTTGGGATTTGTACTCTGGATCCGTTCGCGCTGATTGTGACTGAAACCACGGATAAATATCCAGCTTTAAATGAAGTATATGGTGAGTTATTTGAGACGATGGGGGACCCGTCCAATATAGTTGGGGTCTTGGGCATACCTCACCGTGATATTGAAACTTTTGAAGGGAAGGATTTTACCTTTGATTGCGGCCTGGCGGTGCAGAAAACGCCCTCGGACTTTGGGCCCAATATGTCGGTCAAAAAGCTCTCGGAAGGTATTTATCTCACTATTCGACATCGCGGGTTGGACAGGACACTACCCTCGACATTGGACGTCCTGTACAAAACGGCTCTAGAGCAAACAAACTTAGTTATTTCTGATAGCCCTTGCTTGTTTCATTACATTGACGATCCGGAAGAGGTCGAAGAAGCTCACTGCAGAACAGATATCTATTTGAAGGTAGAGACTTAAACCTCGCCTTCTTTTTCGAGCTCTACCGGACCTGTCATAAGGACATGGTCATCCGCTTCTCGCCAATGAATGTGCAGGACACCTCCGTCAACGACGACGGCAACTTCGCGGCCCGTGCGTTTCTGGCGGTGCGCGGCGACAACGGCCGCGCAGGCGCCTGTGCCGCAGGCCAATGTCATGCCGACGCCGCGTTCCCAAACTTTCAGCCGGATTTTCTCTTTGCTTTCGACTTTCGCAAAGCCGACATTAGTTTGCTCAGGGAAGAGGGGGTAAAACTCGACCATGGGCCCGACCAGCTGCGGCTTAGCGCGCTCAAAATCTTCGACAAAGAAGACGCAGTGCGGGTTGCCCATGCTAACGGCGCCGGGATTATGCAAAATCGGATTGTCTATGGGGCCAATTTTGACGTCGATGTGGTGAGTGTGCATCGGCTCTTTGAGCGGAATTTCTGACCAATCGAGGCGCGGCCGGCCCATATCTACTGCGACCTGGTAGGTGTCTTTCAAGGCGCAGTGAAGCAAATCGGCATTGGTTTCAACGGTGCAGTTTTCCGTTTCGGCGTCGCGCATGAAAAGCCAGGCGATACAGCGCGTGGCATTGCCGCAGGCATTAACTTCAAATCCCTTCTGATTACGGATTTCCATGAAGATATCGGCTTCAGGTGATTTCGGATGACGTATAATGATGAGCTGATCCGCGCCCTTTTTTCCCATGACTTTGCTGCCGGGCGTGCAGATATTGATGACCTGTTCATCAGACAGGGCAAAATCCGGCTGCTGGCGGGCATCGAATACCGCAAAACGGTTTCCCGCGCCGTTCATGATTAAAAACTTCATCCCGCGCATATAGGCGCACTTGCGCTCCGGCGCAATCTGGGCTTTGTTGCCGTAACGCCAAAGTGTTTGGCAATTCAGATACAATATGGGGAGATAGTGATGACACTGTCCAAATTTAAAACCGGCCTGCTTTTGGGCACAGCCTTTTTACTCACAGCCTGTAATGGCGACGACGCAACAGAAACCGCAGAAGCCACGAAAGCGCCCGTAGAAACAGCCACCACCGAAGAGGCGGCAATAAAGGATTTAGACTATAAAATGGTAACTTACGACACACCCGGCCAGACCGATGAAGATCATCTCTATCTGGAAGAGGTTCTGGGCGAAGAAGCACTGGATCAGGTCAAGACTTGGAACAAGCGCACGCTGGACCATTTGATGGCCGACCCACGTTTCGAAGAAATGCAGGGCGAGGCACTGGAAATTCTGAACTCCAAAGACAAGATTCCTTATGTGTCCTACCGCGGCGGCGAGGTGCATAATTTCTGGCAGGACGCTGACCATGTGCGCGGTATCTGGCGCAAATCCACCCTTGAGAGCTACCTTGGCGAAGACACCTCATGGGAAACCGTTTTGGATTTTGACAAGCTCGCGGAGGCTGAGGGCAAAAACTGGGTCTATAAAGGCAATAGCTGCCTCGCCCCGGATTACGCGCATTGTATCATAAACCTGTCGGATGGCGGAAAGGACGCCGTGGTTCGGCGCGAATTTAACGCCGACACAAAATCTTTCGTCGAAGACGGATTCGTCACGGAAGAATCAAAAGGCACAGCCTCATGGCTCGACGCGGACCATCAGGTCATCGGTGTCGATTTCGGCGAAGGCACCATGACCGATTCCGGCTATCCGATGGTCGCCAAACTCTGGACACGCGGCACGCCGCTTTCCGAGGCGGTTGAGCTTGGACGCGGAGAGAAAACGGATGTCGGCTATTGGCCGGGTGTGTTTGAGCTGTCCGATGGTCGCCGCGAAATTGTTATTTCCCGGTCCAAAACATTTTACGATTCCGAAGTCTTCTGGGTCCCGATGGAAGACGGCGCGCCGCAGGCCCCGATCCAATTCCCGATCCCGGCCAAATCCGATCTCGGCAGCGAGTTTAAAGGGCAGGTTCTGTTGTCTCTCAACGAAGACTGGCGCGGATTTAAATCCGGTGACTTGGTCAGCTTTGGCATAGACGATTTCATGGAAGACGGGGAAATCGCCGATGTGCATCTGGTCTATAGCCCGGATGAGAAATCGTCCCTCAATGGTTACGGCGTGACCAAGTCGAAAGTCCTGATGAGCGTGTCTCGCGACGTCGCTGGCACAGCCTACGCCTTTGATTGGAACGGCGAAGACTGGAGCAGCGAGCCGCTCGATTTCCCTGAAAACGGATCGGTCAATATCGGCGCAACAAATGACAAGGAAGACGTCGCTTTTATCAGCACGGAAAGCTTCCTCACCCCCGACACGCTCTGGACGTTCAACACAGAGACGATGGAAAAGGCGCAAGCCAAATCTCTGCCGAGCTGGTTTGACGCTTCGACTATGGTGTCAGAGCAATTCTTCGCAACTTCCAAAGACGGCACGAAAGTTCCGTATTTCGTTGTCCGGAATAAAGATATTGAAATGGACGGCACGAACCCGACCTTGCTTTACGGCTATGGCGGTTTCGAAATTTCTCTCAATCCGAGCTATAGTGCGACGCGCGGCAAGCTCTGGCTTGAAAATGGCGGCGTCTATGTATTGTCCAATATCCGCGGCGGCGGGGAATACGGCCCGAAATGGCATCAGGCGGGTCTGAAGACCGACCGTCAGCGCATCTATGACGACTTCATCTCCGTGGCGGAAGATCTGATCGATAAAGGCATCACCTCGCCCGAACATCTCGGCGTCGAAGGCGGCTCTAATGGCGGTCTATTGACGGGCGTGATGTACACGCAGCGCCCTGATCTAATTAACGCCGCGATCGTCGCTGTGCCGCTCTTGGATATGCTGCGCTTTAACAAGCTGCTCGCGGGCGCATCCTGGATGGGCGAATATGGCGATCCGGACGATGAGTCCAAGCCGGAAGAGCGTGAATTCCTTCGCAAAATCTCGCCTTATCACAACATCCGTCCCGACGTGGACTATCCCGAGGTCTTTTTTGTCACCTCGACCAAAGACGACCGCGTCCATCCCGGCCATGCCCGTAAGGCGGCCAAGCGGATGGAAGATCAGGATCATGACTTCCTATATTATGAAAACATTGACGGCGGCCACTCCGCAGCGGCAAACCTCAAGGAAACCGCCAAGCGCTTGGCTTTGCAACATGTTTACCTGATGCAGAAACTGAGTGACGGCGAAACTGAAATGGATAGCGACGAGGAATAGTCTCGTTCACATCAGCAATAAGAAAAGGGAGCCTCGGCTCCCTTTTTTGTTTTTAAGAAGGTTGCGGTCTTTCTCCCTCTCCAATGGGGAGAGGGTGCCCGAAGGGCGGGTGAGGGGCATCAAACCTTCAAAGCATCGCAGCCCCTCATCCGTCACTTCGTGACACCTTCTCCCCACGGGAGAAGGGAATCTCTACTTCAATGCCTCGGCGTGCCAGCGCAAATGGTCTTCCATAAAGGTGGCGACAAAATAATAGCTGTGGTCATAGCCCTCTTGCAGGCGAGAGGTGAGCTTTTGGCCCGCCGCTTCGCAAACGCCTTTGAAAATTTCGGGCTTTAAATGCACTTCGCGGAAGTCGTCGGCCAGACCTGTATCAATCAGGATGTGCGCCTCTGTGGTATGGCCGGAGCGCACGAGCTCAGTCGCGTCATAAGCCGCCCAGGCGGATTTATCTTTGCCGAGATAGGCGATGAAGGCCTTTTCACCCCATGGCACAACAGACGGGCTGGTAATCGGGGAAAAGGCGGAGCAGCTTTTGAAATGGTCCGGGTTTTTCAGCGCAAAGGTAATCGCGCCGTGCCCGCCCATGGAATGACCAAACACGCCCTGGCGCTCCATATCACCGTTGAAATTCTTGGCGACCAGACGCGTCAGTTCCGACAGGATATATTCGTCCATCTTGTAATGCTGAGCCCACGGCTCTTGCGTCGCGGAGAGGTAAAACCCTGCGCCTTGGCCGAGGTCATAGGCGTCGTCATTGGCAACATTGTCACCACGCGGAGAGGTGTCCGGCGCGATAATCATCAGGCCAAGCTCTGACGCGATGCGTTGAAGGCCGGATTTCTCCATCACATTCGACCAATTACAGGTCAGACCCGAAAGGTACCAAAGGACAGGAAAGGGTCCGTCCCCCGGCGGACTGTAAACCGCAAACGTCATCGGGGTCCCGGTGACTTTGCTCTCATGTTCATGCACGGACAGCGTGCCGCCAAAAGATTTCCACTCTGATTTGGTTGTGAGGGTCATTTAAGTCCTATTTTTTAGTCCAGAAGGCGCAGATTTTATTTCCAACAGGGTCGCGAAGATAAGCGCCGTAATTATCGCCGGGCGCGCCGTCGCGTTTGCCGGGCTTGCCGTCGCAGGTTCCGCCATTGGCGCATCCTGCCGCGTGAAACGCGTCAACCTGTTCTTTGGTGTCCGCCTTAAATCCGATAGTGCCGCCATTGCCAAAGGTCGCGCTCTGCCCGTCCCGCGGCGCGCCGACACCGAAATTCCCGCCATTGTGAGAATAAAAGGCGCGGTCCCCCATATTGTGCCCCTTTATGCCGAGCGCCCCTAAAGCGGCGTCGTAGAATTTGATGGATTCGGCGGGGTCATTCGCCCCGACCATGATGTGTGTGAACATTTGTCTCTCTCCTGCAATTATTTTCCCTAAAGACCCTAATTGAGGTTTCTTAGCAAATGAATCATATCTGCTGAAATACTAAATCGTTTTTCGTTCAAAGTGCTTCCGTGCTGAAAAACTTTCCCGCTATTCCAAAGAAAGAAAATTCGTTTGAATCGGTCAGTGTTTTCATAAGGAAACGTGCATATGAGACTCTGATAAGCTTTACTTTCCTCATCGGCTCTTTCTGAGTCTAACCAGATGACATTATTCCCTTCAACGTAGATGAGTAAGTCTGTCGGTTTTGAACGAACATACCCCTTCATAGATTTCTTGTTAATCGCGGCTTGTATATTACAAGCTATTTCTGCGGCAGAACTTAAATCGTCCTGTGCTTTCCTGCCGCCGAAATCACCGATGTAATAAAGCTCGACTTGCTTTTTGGCGGCCAAAGAACGTTCGCGTGCATCGACTTCTGAAATAGCTCGAGTAATTTCCAACCAGTAGCTTTTTTTGTTTTCTGTGATTTCAAAATCTGGTTCTTCACGTTGAGTAATTGATACCGGATATTCTATCATGCTATTGTCGATCAATGCCGTTAAAAGCCTTCTTGCACACCAGGCTTCCTGTTCTTGCTTTTCAATCTGACGGTCGTTTTTACTTGAATCGACCCAAAGGCCTTCGTCTCCGAGCTTCATATAAAAATCTGATTGCGACTTGGCAGCGCTAATTGTTAGCACCTAGAACTCCACCACGCTCCGGATGCTTTTGCCTTCATGCATCAAATCAAATGCCTTATTGATATCTTCAAGCGGCATTTTGTGCGTAATCAGGCTGTCGATATCGATGCGGCCATCCATATACATATCGACGATTTTCGGCACGTCTGTGCGGCCTCTTGCGCCGCCAAAGGCGGAGCCGCGCCAGACGCGGCCTGTGACGAGCTGGAACGGACGAGTCTGGATTTCCGCGCCGGCGGGGGCCACGCCGATGATGACGCTCTCGCCCCAGCCCTTGTGAACACATTCCAGCGCGTCGCGCATGACATCGACATTGCCGATACATTCAAAAGAATAATCCGCGCCGCCGCCGGTTAGCTCGACCAAATGTCCGACCAGATCGTCATGGTCCCTCGGATTGACGAAATGGGTCATGCCGAATTGCTTGCCGAGCGCTTCGCGGGCCGGGTTGATATCCACGCCGACAATCTGGCGCGCGCCAATCAGGCGAAGGCCCTGCAAAACATTCAGGCCAATTCCGCCAAGGCCAAAGACAACGGCGGTGGAATTAGGCTCGACCTTGGCGGTGAACATGACCGCGCCGATTCCGGTGGTAACGCCGCAGCCAATGTAACAAATTTTATCGAACGGCGCGTCCTTGCGAACTTTGGCGAGGCTGATTTCGGGCAGAACGGTAAAGTTAGAGAAGGTGGACGTTCCCATATAGTGGAGAATCTTCTCGCCCTTATAGGAAAAACGAGATGTGCCGTTTGGCATCACGCCTTTGCCTTGGGTTGCGCGGACTTTTTGGCAGAGATTTGTTTTTGGGTTCAGGCAATATTCGCATTGGCGGCATTCGGCGGTGTAGAGCGGTATAACATGATCGCCGGGCTCGAGCGAGGTGACGCCTTTGCCGACTTCGCGAACAATGCCTGCGCCTTCATGACCGAGAACCGCGGGGAAAGCCCCTTCCGGGTCGTCGCCAGACAGCGTGAAAGCATCGGTATGGCAAACACCCGTTGCCATGATTTCCACCAAAACTTCTCCTTCTTGCGGCCCTTCTAGATCGAGTTCGACAATTTCGAGGGGTTTTCCAGCTTCAAAAGCAACGGCGGCACGGGTTTTCATAGGAACTCCAGGGGGAATTTAAAGTTTCAAATTAACATAGGTTTAAACCATGTTAAATCTGTTTGATTTTAGTTGTAATGGTTGTAAGCCAAACAGCATACGCATGAAAGCGTAGAGTTTAGTGGGTGATTAATGAAGGCCGATTTACATCCGATGGAAGATATTCGTCTCGCTGCGCTGTCTGCTGCGAATATCATTGATACGCCGCCTGACCCTAAATTCGACGCCATCACCGATTTAATCCGCGACTTTTGCGACGTCCCTGTCGCCCTGGTCAGCCTGGTCGAAAGCGATCGCCAATGGTTTAAGTCCGTCAAAGGGCTGGATATTTGCGAGACGCCGATCGAACAATCCATTTGCGCCCATGCCATATTGCAGCCGAATTTATTTGTAATTCCTGATACGTGGGAAGATGAACGCACGGAAAATAATCCGCTTTGCCGCATAGATTTTATGTCCGGTAAACCCTTTCGATTCTATGCGGGCATGCCTCTCAACAGTCCGAATGGTCAACCCTTAGGGTCACTTTGCATTCTGGACTACAAGCCGCGTGAGCTTGGCGATAAACAGAAAAAACTTCTGACCGTAATGGCCGAGCAGGTCGAAACCTTGATTGAGCTTAACCAGCATATTGCCAATCAAGAGATCCTTCATAATGAGATGGATCACAGGGTCAAAAACTCTCTGCAATCTGTCTTATCGATGATCCGCCTGTATAGCTCCCGCGCGGAAAAGGATAAGGCATTGGGGCCCTCAGGTCGCGAAGCGTTTAAAGCCGTTCAACGCCGTGTGGAATCCATCGCGCTTTTGCATGAAGAGCTGCATCAGGCCGAAACGTCCGGAAATATCAATCTCAAAACCTATCTCGAAAAAATCGTAAAGCTACTTCAAACCTCGGCGCCGGCAAATGTTTTGATAAAGGGCTCTTTTGAACAGATGTCTGTCTCCTCACATGAGGCGACGGCTATCGCTGTGATCGTCAGTGAATTTTCTGCGAACTCAATTAAACATGCTTTCCCGGACAATCGGGACGGGATAGTTACTTTTAAGGTCGAAAGCCCATCCGAGGGGGGGCTGCGGCTGCTTTGCCAGGATAATGGGGTTGGCGGGGACGAAGCTATGCGCGAAACGGGCGAAAATAAGGTGGACGGGCTTGGCCTCCGGCTTATGGAAGCATCAGCGTCACAGGTCGAGGGTATCATGGAACGCGGATCGAACAAACATGGGTATCAATTAGAGCTTATAATCCCACCGCTTACGGCCTCTGCCGAGTAATTGCTCGTTTTTTATTTCTGCAAAAGAAATAAAAATGGGAACCGAGCTCCTTTAAACGGGTTTAATCCCTATCACTAATCAAGGGAGTATCCTGTGAAACACTTTAACATTCGTAACTTTCTAGCTGCTATCGTCGCTATGTCTGCTCTTTCCATCACGGCCTGCAACACTGTCGAAGGTGTCGGCGAAGATACAGAAAGCGTTGGCCGCACGATTGACGATGCCGCTAACTAGGCTACTCTAAATTTTATTAAACCCGCTTTTCCTATTGGAAGAGCGGGTTTTTTTGTGCCTCAGATCTTTTCCGTAATTCGGATCGCGGTAAGGCAGCCTTGGCGGATAAACCTCGATAACAGCCCGTAGCCGGGAGCCTCTTTCGCGCCGCCTTCGACGGCAATATCGCGGTGGTGCAGTTCGTCTTCGCGAAATTCGGCAAAGGTAGCTGCAAGCTCCGGCTCGACTTCGGCGATTTCTTCGGACTGGCTGCCATAATGCTGCTCTATCACGGTCTCGACGGCTTCGGTGCAGGCATGGGCGGCTTTTTCCCCCATCAGCGCGGTTACCACGCCCAGACCATATCCGGCCACATTCCAGATCGGCGTCATAGCGGTGGGGCGGACATTTCGTTCAACCAGAAGCTTGTCGAATGCGTCGAGGTGCTTTTGCTCTTCGTCCTGCATTTCCTGCAGCTGATCCGCCATTTCCTTGGTCTTGGGATTTGCGCCAAAGACAGCCTTCTGACCTTTATAAATCGCCACAGCGCCGTATTCCCCCGCGTGGTCAACACGCAGCATCTCGGCAATTCTGGGATTGGTTCTCTTAGCGTTTGACATGCCGAAATCCTAACACAGCCGTCATGATAGCGCCACCGAGTGACAGCAGGCCGTTCCATGTCGCCATCGATAAGCCAAGGAACACCCAGACCGCATTCGAACAAGACGGCGGCATGATTTTTTTGTCGAGATTGGCAAAGGGATCACCGCCTGAGAAGTCAGGCAAAGCCGCGCCGCCGCCCGAGCAGGTCTTGGGGCCGTCCCACCACTTAAACTCGACGCCGGTATGATAAAAAGCGAGTCCCGCACTGCCCAGTAATAAGAATACGAGTAAAAGCGTGAGAGCACGGCTCAGCGGCAGTCCCATCCGCGCCATAATCAAGGCGAGCACAGCCACAACCACGACCGCTTTGTGAACATGGCGCTGCCAGTAACACATAGTGCAGGGTTGATAGCCGAAACCGTATTGAGAAACCCAGGCCCCGATCAAAAGCCCGCCGGAGAGGAGCAGAGCAAATAGCGGGGCGCGATAAGGAGGAGAAATCGTCATAAATTCGATATAGTCGAGTAAGGCGGCCCTGTCATGTGACAGATTGGCAGGACTTCGGACAAATGAAAAATTGACGAGGGGGACTAGGAAAAATGCCTCCGACGACTTCGCTTGGCATCAATTCTGCATAATTCCTTATGGAAACCACCATTGCGCCTGCTTTCGGCGCAAATTGGGACAGAATGCTGGGACTTATAGAATGAGTGCATCAATAGCCGTCACTGACAGCCGATCCGATTGGACAGGCAAGCCGGCTCGTTTGCCGTCAACCCGCTTTCGCTGGCCCGAAGATATGCGGCGCAATCTCGGCAAAGCGACGTTTCAGGCAAGTCACAACGCGCATCGCCTCGAGCAATTTTCCGATGCAAAGCTAGCCGAGTTGTTGGATGTTTACCCTAGAGAGAAGCTCGGCATTTACCGCTTTCCGAGCCGCGACAAAGCCGCGCAAAAGGCCGAACATGGCTGCGCCCCGACTTTGTCCGGCGCCGAGATTATGGACGCCGTCAGAAACGGACAAATTTGGTTAAATTTACGGGCCGTAAATAAAGAACTGCCGGAATATGAAGCTCTGGCCGAAACGATATTCAGTCAACTTAAAGAAGCCTCGGGGACGGCAACATTTAAAGAAGATGTCGGGGTCCTGATTTCCTCGCCCAATATTCACGTCCATTACCATTTGGATATTCCACTGGTTTGTTTGGTGCAGCTTCGCGGCGAAAAGAAAGTCTCTATCTATCCAAGGCGGGCGCCTTTTGTGGAGCCAGACCAAATATCGGATTTTGCCTTAAGACGCCAAGACGAACAAATGACATATTCGGACCGTTTCGAAGCCGCCGCGAATGTTGTTTCATTAGAGCCGGGCCTCGCCGTCACCTGGCCTCAAACTGCGCCGCATCGCGTTCAGAACGGAAACTCTTTGAATGTCTCGCTTTCCTGCGAGTTCATGACGGGCGAAGGCATTTTAAAGGCAAATGCGCTTCATACCAATGCGAGTTTGCGCAAGAGAAACCGTCAAGCCAAACCCTTTCCTGAAACGGTCAATTTATCAACTTTGACAAAGGCAGGGGCCGCGCGGGTATTAAAGAAAGTTGCCCCTTTACCGAAGAAAGCGCCGACTCCAATTACGTTCGAGCTTTTAAAAGGCGGCGAAATCAAACCTCTAACGCAGAAAAAAGCGGACACAGAATCTGATTTAACTTGCCAGGTCTTGAAGCCCAAAGAATTATCTTATCAGGATCGGCGGGATTGGAGAGAAATTTTACAATCCGATTTCCAATATAAAACCCCCCTTTTGTCTCCGGACTTCATGGACTTGATCGCCAATTTTAGATCAGATGTACGCTGCATTCTGGTGCGGCGCGGATATGACTTGGTCGCCGTGCTTCCTGTATTCCAAAGAAATTTTGGACTGGTGAGGCCTGTAGGCGCGCCGTTTTCAGACTACGCGGCGCCGATCCTTTCTAAAGAGGCGAATTTGACAATTGAAGAAATTATCGCTCTGTCCGGCTATTCGGTTTATCGGTCAAATGCGGTGCTCCTCCCCGTATCAGAAGAGGCAGATATTGAAGCAGACTCTGTGATGCGGTCATTTATTATTCATTTGAATGGACAAACGGCAGAAGAGCATTTGGAATCCAGCCGGGCTCAACACGCAAAACGCTATAAAAACTTTCGCCGTTTGATGAACAAGCTAGAGCGCGAATGTGGAGAGATCGAATTTGCTTTTGGCCCGGCGAAAGACCTCCCAGTGGAAACGCTTTTGGAATGGAAGAGCGAGCAATTTGTCCGGGAGGGGTTATTGGATCTGACAACGTCCCGTAACAGTGCTTCAATTCTAACCCAAATGTCCAAACTGGACGCGCCAGATGAAAGTAATCTATCCGGTTTTATGACCTGTCTTAAAGTCAAAGGCGAAATGGTCGTCGGCCATTTTGGCGTGCGGGACGAGGCGAATTTCCATCCTTGGATTTCTGCCTATGACCCTGACTTTGAGGAATACAGCCCGGGACTTTTATTGCTCTATAAAATCGTTGAGGAAATGGATCATATGGGACTGGAGAGCTATGACCTTTCGACCGGACATGAATCCTACAAAAAATATTTCTGTAGCGCGGCCCGGTACACACGCGACGTCAATATCACAGCGCCCACTGTCATGGGCCGCTTACATAAGATCGGATATGAAAGCTGGAACCGGATTGGCGGGCAAAACCCTGATAGTCCGGCGGCGCGTATGCGGCGTAGATTTGATCATATTTTTATTTGCGAACCTAAAATCTGGGGCCGACTGAGAGAAATTATTTTAGCCTTCGTCAAAAGGAGCCGGGTAACGGGGTGACCGCGTTTGCGCGCGATACTTCTCAAGGGGCAGGCTGGACATGACTTACGAAAACAAAATATCTATTGTCGTCCCGACCTATCACCGTCCGGAGGGGCTGTCTAAAACTCTGGAAAGCCTTCGGGCGCAGGACTTTACCGAGCTACCAATTGAGATCGTTGTCGCGGATAATAATCCCGGCGGAGACGAGTTATGTCTCGTGTCAGAGTTTGCAAACTCCGCCCCGATGGCCGTTAAATATGTTCATGCAAAAGTTCCGGGCGTCTCCAATGCTCGTAATGCGGCGATGGAACAAGCGACTGGCCGATATATAGCGTTTTTGGATGACGACCAATATGCCGCGCCCAACTGGCTGTCCGCGCTTTATGCGGTGCTAACTGAAAACGCGTGTTGCGCGGTATTTTGCAAGACCCTTGCTTGTGTGGATGAAAGCTCTCCGCATAGTCTTTTCCTGAAACAATTTTTTTCTAGAGACAGGCCTGATCTAGGTACAGGGGTTATTGACCGGTTTTTCGGGGCCGGAAACTCCCTTATCGACAGAGGCGCGATCCTCATGCCCAAGCCCGCCTTTAACCCCGCCATGAACGAGACTGGCGGAGAAGATGATATATTATTCGACAATTTTCGGAAACAAGGCGGTCTCATGGGGTGGAGCAAAGAGACTCAGGTTTTTGAAGATATTCCGGCTAAACGACAGACGGCAAAGTATATTCGCGTTCGAAGTTTTGCCTTTGGACAAGGCCCAACCCGTATGAATGTTGATCTTGGACCGTTTAATTTACTTGGTATTGTTAAATGGATGAGCATCGGCGCCGTTCAATTTGTACTTTTCGCGCCCATTGCAGCGCTCTGCCGATATTTGAAGCCCCGGCTTTATCTGCACTATCTCAGCAAGGCCAGCGCTGGGGCGGGTAAGGTCCTCTGGCAAAAACCATTTCGGCCTAAGCTTTACGGGGCAGGGGCTTCCTAGCTTCACCGTTTGTCGATCTACACGGAAAATTGCTGAATTATCTTTCTTATCACAGTCTCAATTTTCAATTTTAGAATGGTCTGACTTTTTCTTCATTTTGTTCTTGCGACTTATTATTAATTACGTTAGGCGCCCTCAGACAAAAACTGCGAGTAATTCGCAATATTAGAATGAAGTTTGAAGGAGAGACGTGTGAGTCTTCAACGCCGATTATTGGGCAGCGCTTTGGCCGCTTTGCCTATTGTATTTTTCCAGACGCTTTCAGTGCAAGCCCAAGAGGTTCCGGAACAAGACGACGAGATTGTTGTTACCGGGCGGGTTTCAACTTTTGGCGCGACAAAATCTGATATTCCGATTTTGGAAACAGCCCGATCCGTTAGCGTTATCGGCGCCGACGAATTTTTGGAGCGCGGCTCTCTGACTCTGGATGATACGTTAAATTACACAGCCGGCGTTGTCGGAGATACTTTCGGATATTCCACTCGCGGTGATTTCCCCCGGGTGCGGGGACTGGATGTCCCAGAATATCTCGACAATATTCAAGTCCTTTTCGGGTTCTACAACAATGCGCGCTCCGATATTTACACGCTAGAGCAGGTTGAAATTCTGAAAGGCCCGGCGTCTGTACTTTATGGGCAAGGGTCTCCCGGCGGAATTTTGAATACGGTTAGTAAAAAGGCCGGGTCAGAAAATTTGGGGCGCGAAATCGTGCTGGATTACGGCACACATAACCGCATGCAGGCCGCAGGCGATTTCGGGATTGATTTATCGGGAGACGGGGAATGGACAGCCCGCCTCGTCGGACTAATTCGTGAGAGCGATACCCAGGTCGATTTTGTCGAAGATAATGCAATTGTTTTTGCGCCCTCCGTGACATTTGAAAATGCGAACACCACAATTACCGCGCTTGTGAACTACACGGATAGAGAAAGTGATACGTCTCACCAGTTTCTCCCGCTCTCCGTCTCTGGATGTGGTAGTGATGAGGTTCAAATTTCCGAAGCTGAAATTTGCGACGGAACAACCGGAAACGAAGTTGATCCGTCTGTTTATGTCGGCAGTCCGGACTTCAACAGATATGATACTGAGTCATTCTCCTTCACCCTTTTTGGACAACAAAAATTAAACGAAATATTCTCGCTCGAAGGGACGGCGCGGTATCGCGATAATGAGGCGGACTACAGACAAAGCTGGATCTCCTTTCTCGGAGCAGGCACAGCCCGCACCACGCCGGACGGTACCGCTATTGGACGAAGCTGGTATGACGCCCCGGCCGGGTCTAACCAGTTCGCATTGGACAGTCGGTTGCGCGCAAGTTTCGTGACTGGCCCGGCCTCTCATGAAGTACTGGCGGGGGTAAATTATCAGGATGTTGAGACGGAACTCCGCGCCGCTTTTCTGGGGAGGCCTACCACGTTCAATCTTTTCAATCCTGTCTATGACGGATCTGAAATACCGTCTGAAGCCGCCTTTAACGCAGCCCGGGGGTTAACGGAAAGTACAACTGAGACCATCGGATACTACGTAAATGACCAAATCAGTGTCGGAAATTTTGTGCTAAATGCCGGGGTCCGGTTTGATGATCTGGAGTCCGGAAACGGAACGACAACACAGGATGACAGCGCCACAAGTTTCAGCTTTGGCGGGTTGTATAAAACCTCTTTCGGATTAAATCCTTACGTCAATTACGCGGAGTCATTCCAAGCCACAGTTGGCGTCGACACAAACACAGGTGAAAATCTTAAACCTCAAGAAGGCGAACAAATTGAAATTGGCGTGAAATATCACCCGGCCGGATCGCCGACTTATATCACCGCCGCCTATTTCGATATTGAGCAATCTAACTTGCCAAATCCTCAAGCTCTGCAAAATGCCGCATCGCAACAAGAAGGTATCGCCAAAATCACAGGGTTCGAAGTCGAAGCCCGAACGGCCATCGGCGATCTGCACCTCGACGGGAGCTTCAGCACATTAGATACGGAAGACCCTAACGGAATTCCAATTTCCAGCATTCCGGAAGTGCAGGGATCCGCTTGGGCAACATGGAAACCTTCAACCGGTCAGCTCGAAGGATTTCGTCTGGGCGCGGGCGTGCGCTATGCCGGAGACAATGAGAGCCAGGGCGTGTCCTTCCTTGCCTCAAACAATTTCCAGCCATCTGTCGTGAAAGTAGAGACGGATGGGTATACCGTATTTGACGGTCTTATCGGTTATTCCTTTGACCAAGTCGACCTGACCCTAAACGCGCGGAACCTGTTTGATACGGATTACTACGGGACATGTTTGGCGCGGGGGGACTGTTTCCCGGGTGAAGGCCGCACTGTCGTCGCCAGAGCCGCTTACAGTTTCTAGCTTTAAATAAAACGGCCTTCGCATCGCTGCGGAGGCCTACAGGTCCGCAGGGGGATTTAAATTGAAATGACTGCCGCAGAGCTAATATTTGCCTTTATCGGGTCCGGGCTTTCCGCCTTGGGCCTTTTCGCGCTTTACAGGGCTTGGAAAGGTCATGCGAAGAAAAAGCTTCTGAGTTGTTTGGGATGGGCGGCTCTGTTCCTTGCGGTAATCTTGTGGGCGGTTTCAGGCGGCAAGGACCGGGGCGTGGCGCTGGGCATCATCGTCATCAGTCTGCAAGCGCTTTTGTTTGTCGCCTATCAAGCCTTTATCGACAAAGCGCCGAAGAAAAAACGGGGCGCGCCAAAGCCGCGGAAAATACGCTCAGAAGAAAAGATGGGGCTGGCTGTTGTATCCAGACGCGCGGGCAAAGCGCTTTGGGTGAGTGTCGGCTGCGGGGCGCTGTCTTATCTGACGGCGATCGGACTGCACGAGCTGTTTTGGAATTCGGGGGTGCACGCCTCTAACTCGCTCGTCTTGGCGCTGTTTATTTTTCCCATTCTCTGGGCGTCATTGAGTGCCTTGTCCCTGACCTCCCAGAAGACAGGATTGAAGCTGGGAACTTACGCCTTTTTAGGGGTGAGTAGTAGCGTCATTCTGTGTCTTGGAAACGGATTTTTCTGATGCTGGAGAAAACACAAACCGCCGCTCCGGCTATTGCGCCGCCCGCCAAACCGTCTCTTGTTAAACGCGCCCTCTCTGCTCATGCAGTGATGGGCATTACGATTTCTGCCGTGCTCTATATCATTTGCCTGAGCGGGACTGTCAGCGTGTTCAAAGAAGACATTCACAAGCTGGAGCAGCGCGGCGAACCGCGCGTCGCATATCTCTCGCCCGAAAGCGCGCAGCAGGCCGCCGAAGTCGGATTTAACGAAGAGCCAAGCTCCGCCCACCTTTATATCCAGATGCCGTCGGATGGTCATAGCCGCGCCTTAGTCCAGACGGATAATCAGGAACATTACGTCGACGAAAGCGGGGCGTTGTCAGATTCAATCGCTCATCCGTGGAGCACGTTTCTGATCGATCTGCATTATTATCTGCATTTGCCGAAATCCTTTGGCATGATTGTCGTCGCAATTTTCGGCGTGTTTTTGTTTGCCATGTCAATTTCGGGACTGCTCGCCCATCCCAATATTTTCAAAGATGCCTTTTCCTTTCGGCGGTCAAAGTCGGAACAGATTAAAAAGGTCGATCTCCATAACCGGCTGAGCGTCTGGACGGCGCCGTTTCATATTTCCAACTCTCTGACCGGAGCGATGATCGGGCTCGCGGTTCTATCCATCGCGGCGCTCGCCCCGCTAAAATATGGCGGCGACCAGCACGCGGTGTTTGCGCCCGTTTTCGGCGATGAGCCGGTGGTTGACGAAACCCCTGCGCCCATGGCCAATATCGCTAAGGCGCTGCAATATATGGCGGAGAATCATCCGGAGAAGCCGCCCGTCTATGTCATTCTGCACGACCCGAAAACGGCGGGGCAATATATGCAGATCATGGCCGAACATCCCCGCCGCCTGATCTATGCGGAGAAGTATAACTTCACCGGAGACGGAGAGTTCATTGACACGGTGGGGTCAGCGGATGGCACCATCGGGCAGCAGGTCGCGGATTCGGTGTACAAGGTTCACTTCGGCCAGTTCGGCGGCCTGCCGGTCAAGCTCGCTTTCGGGATTTTCGGGATTTGCCTGCTCTATATCATCACGTCGGGCCTTCGGATCTATTTCCTCAAGCGTCGGAATAAAGGCCGGGGCGCTCCGGCTCTGGAAGGGGCGTGGAAAGGGCTTATCTGGGGCGCGCCCATCCTGATGGCGACGAGTTTTGCCGCGTCCATGGCGCTGCCGCTTTCGGCCCCGCTCCTCACCCGCATGTTCTGGATAGGGCTCATCCTGTCCGCGGTTGCCGGGGCGGTTCTGGCTAAACAGAGAGAGGGCAGGGCGGCGTAAACTCTCCGCCCATTGCAGCCCCTTAAAAGTTCGCGTGACCTGCGAAAGGTCTTTGCATTTTTGTTCATTTTGATTAACGGCTCTTTCACCACATTTAATTAATGATTTGGCCGTGACACAGCAATTTAGCACAGATTCAGCGCAAGACGCCTCCCATATCGGAGCGGAATTACGGGCCCGTCGGCGCGCGCTCGATCTGAGCGTGGATGACATTTTTGAAGCCATCCACCTTCAACCCGCCTTTATCCGCGCGATTGAAACGCTGGATGTGGAGAAACTGCCCTCTATTGGATATGTGCTCGGCTATGTGCGCACCTATGCCAATTTCCTCGGCCTGAACGGCGCCGACGCGGTGGCGCGCTATAAAATCGAGAGCGCTTTGCCGCAAAATCTCGGCATGAGAGACCGCCCGCATTTCGTCCCGAAAAAGCGCATCCGCCTGCCGCGCGGCGTCATCCCCGCGCTTGGCGTGATTGGCTTCGCGGTTATGCTCGGCGTCTGGTATGGCGGCAATAATGAAACCGTGGCGTCAGAACCGACCGTCCCGACGGTCTCCACTCTTTCCGGCCAAGTCAGCGAAACCGAATCCGCCAACCCGAACCTCATCACGCTCACCGCGACAGCGCCAAGCTGGATCGAAGTCAAAAGCGCGAGCGGCCGCACCTTGGTCAGCCGCATTTTCGTAACAGGCGAGCGCTACACCGCCCCGAAAAGCGCGGGCTACACCGTGTCCGTGCGCGATTCCGGCGCGGTCAGCCTCTCTGTCGGCGGACGCGAATACGGCCCCCTCGGCGAAGCGGGCGAGCCCCTACGCGACGCGCCGCTTTATTCGCCCTCTCTGGCCGGCACCCGCCCGACCAAAGCCGAACTGACCCAATAGAGCCTTTTCGTCTTTATTCTGACACGTGCCCGTGGCACTAAGGCCCCATGAGTTCCCAACCGACAGATATCAATTCCATCCGCCCCTGGCGCACGATTGAGCGCCGCAAATGCCGCAAGATCCGCGTCGGCTCGGTCGAAGTCGGCGGCGACGCGCCCATCGCGGTGCAGTCCATGACCAATACAATCACGCACGATATTGACGCAACGGTCGCGCAAGTGCTGGCCCTGCAAGAGGCCGGGGCCGATATCGTCCGCGTCTCTGTGCCCGACCCGGATAGCAGCGCCGCGCTGAAATCCATTGTCGATCAGGTCCAGGTCCCCCTCGTGGCGGATATCCATTTCCATTATAAACGCGGCATAGAGGCGGCGGAAAACGGCGCGGCCTGCCTGCGCATTAATCCCGGCAATATTGGCGGACAGTCACGGGTGAAAGAAGTCGTCGCCGCCGCGCGCGCCAATGGCTGCTCCATCCGTATCGGGGTGAACGGCGGCTCGCTGGAACGCGAACTGCTGGAAAAATACGGCGAGCCTTGCCCCGACGCCATGGTCGAGAGCGCATTGATGCACGCCCGCATCCTCGATGACGAAGGTTTCCACGATTATAAAATCTCGGTCAAAGCGTCAGATATTTTTCTGACCGTCGCCGCCTATCACCAGCTCGCCGATGCCACAGACGCGCCGCTGCATCTGGGCATTACAGAGGCGGGCGGCACGCGCATCGGCACGGTCAAATCCTCTATCGGCATGGGCAACCTCCTCTGGGCGGGAATTGGCGACACGATACGGGTCAGCCTCTCCGCCGATCCGGTGGAAGAGATAAAAGTCGGCTTTGACATGCTCAAATCGCTCGGGCTGCGCACGCGCGGCGTCAATATCATCTCCTGCCCGTCCTGTGCGCGGCAGGGCTTTAACGTCATCGAGACGGTCAAGACATTAGAAGACAGACTGGCCCATATCAGCGAGCCCATCTCCCTCTCCATCATCGGCTGCGTCGTCAACGGCCCGGGCGAAGCCATGTTCACCGATATCGGCTTTACCGGCGGCTCGGCGGGATACGGCATGATGTATCATACGGGGAAGAAAACGGGGAAGACCGATAACGAAGATATGATTGAGGATATTGTGCGGTCTGTGGAAGAACGGGCTGAGGTGTTGCGGGGTGGGCGCGAGGCGGCGGAGTGATTTAAACTGAGATTGTTAGTATTGTATCTTATAGGCGTCCTAAGGACGCCTATAAGATACATTGACTTAAAAGTCAATGCTAGAATTACTCTTGACTTTCTAGATATCGTCTTGTATATACGTCCTTAGGACGTATATACAAGACGATAGGGCTAAGCTTGTCAAAAGCTCGAGAATATATAGTAGAAAAAATAAAGGCCCTGAGGCTTCCCTTGGTAACTATTGAGGTTATTAAGGAAGAGGTTGACCAGATGTATCTTTCAGAAAATAGGAAGGGCCTTTACTTACGCGGAAAAGTTCCTCCAAAAGCCTACCCAACGAAATTAGCTAAACAGATGATCCATAGTGGCGATCTTGATGTTACTGCTCGACAGGGAGTGTTCAGAGTTCCTTCAAGGGAACCACTACCGACGCAACAAATGATATCTCTAGCAGACCCATATATTTATGTTGCTTATTTAAGTGCGATGCAAAGGTGGGGACTAACAAATCGCCAGCCGCAGGTCTTTATGTTCGCTAGGCCGAATAAAACAATCATAAAGTCTCTAAAAAAAGATAAAACGAATGATCTCAATTTGCTTTCTGAGCATATTATAGAACTATCCTCTGATCATCGTTCTATAAAAAATATACTTAAAAGGTATGAAGCTAACAATATTCAGATTACTGAAACGAAATATCCTTCAAAGACAACTTGGTTGGGTGGCGAATACACTCGTATAAGCACACAGGCATCGACATTTATAGATATGCTTTATCGGCCAGATTTATGTGGTGGAATGGCACATGTTATAGAAGTATGGCAAGAGCACTTGAGAGGGAGAGGGCCAATCGTACTAAACGAGTTGATAAATTTAATTGAAAATTCTTCCAGTCAAATATTAAAGGTTCGAGCAGGTTATTTGCTAACTGAAAAAATAAAAATTAACGATCCAAAAATTCAGAAATGGAAAAAATTTGCCGCAAGAGGTGGTAGTCGAAAGCTCGACCCGGATAAACCATACGCAAATAAATTTTCAGAAGAATGGATGCTCTCACTAAATGTCTGACAATTGCATCCCAGTACCTATAAATTTTAGACAATGGGTTCTATCTGTAGAGGACGGGCCAAATAGAAAGCAAAGGCAAGCGATAGAAATAGCTCTAAATACTATTGCGTCATGTGATAATTTGTTCAAAACCTGTTCACTCAAAGGCGGAATATTGATGGGCCTAAGATATGGCAGTCCGAGATTTACTGTTGATATTGATTTATCAATTTCCAAAATGCCTCGCCCTGAAACTCCCGAAGAAATAAGAAAGCTTTTAGACTCGCAATTTGAGTATATTGCATTGGATTTAGGCTATCCAGATATCTTAATGCGCGTTCATTCAATCAAGAAACTTCCAAGGAAGAAGTTTGACGAAGCCACATTCCCGGGTTTGCAGCTAAAATTGACATTCGTAGACAAAAAAATGAACGTCAGCTCAAAACTTTCCAAGACGACCGACCTGTAGACATTGTTGACTTAGATGTTTCGTTTAACGAACCAGTGAAAGATATAAGCGTTTTGAGGATATCGGGTGAACGCCAAATTCTAGCATACGGTTTAGCGGAATTATTGGCTGAGAAGTTAAGGTCTCTTCATCAGCAAGTGGATCGTAACAGATATCGCCAGCAGGACGCTTACGATATATGGTGGCTCACTGAACAACAGAAAATAGATAAAGATATCAGAGAGCAAGTTTTAACGAGACTCTATGAAAAATCAATTTCCCGGGGTGTAGAAATTTCTGAGGGCTCAATTTATAATGATGAAATTAAAAGCCGCGCCAATCGTGACTGGGAATCACAAAAATTAGAGCTTGGTGATCTTCCAGAGTTTGGAGTTTGTTGGAAATCAGTTATACTACTATACGAAAGCCTACCTTGGGAGAAGGTAAGAAAACCAAATTGATTATTAAAGCTATAGTAACTCTAGCTTTTTTCAACACACGCTCAATTTGTTGATGACAGAATTCTAACCTGCGTATCGTGAGAAAGGAGAATTAATCCCTACTTATCCCGCCAAAAAAACCTAACCCTCCCAACCCCTTACCCCCAAAATCAACAAAATGATCCGCGCTTTGCAATTTGGCCTTATATTCAAACTCGTTCTTCTGAACACGGACAGGAACGCGTCAGGTTCTGGTTCAGGGGACAGCGAGGTTGAGCGACCCTCTGTGACAAGGGGGTGTGTGCCGGGCCACCGAGAGTGGGTTAGCCTGCCTACCGCGTCCAGAAGCTGTAAACGGCTTTGTCCCGGCGCGACTGTGGGAGAGTTGTAAGAGGCCGCTCCGGTTCCAATCGCTGCCGCGGGGTTAGCGCCTTTGCGAAACACATAGTTATTACGGTCTCCGGCAAGGGGGCCGACCCCGCGGGCTGTCCGCTTTATTCAAGGACGAACGCCAAAGGCTGACCCCCAGATGGGCAGTGGGACGAAAGGCGTGAGCAATTATGAAATCTCTATCACAAGCTGTCATACCGACGCGACCCTCGGCAATCGCGTCGCGACATTTCATGTCGCTTAGGCTCATACCCGGTATAAGTGCCTTGTCGGTTCAGCGAAAAACGTCTTCTACAGATCAAGACGCCAAGCATAAGGCACTTGCACCGGGCAGGCTTCGCCTGCGTCGGTGTGACTAAGGAGTTGAGAGGTCGGCTGCATCCTCACTAACCCCGCTTCGCGGTGCCGCGTTCGGATGGTAGGATGGCGTTTGGGTGAGGGTAAATGGTATGAACCGTCATTCCTCAACTCGATTGAGGAATCCATACGGTGCTCTTTTTCCGCCCATACACTTTTTCAATGAAAGGAGTACTTCCCGACTAACTTATAACCCGCTATTCCACCCCTCGTGGAACGTCTTCTCTCATATCCCCTGCTGGGCCTGCTCTGGATTTATAAAAATCTGATCTCGCCTTTTCTCTTCGCGCTGGGCGTGCGGTGCCGGCATTATCCGTCCTGCTCGACCTATTCGGCCGAGGCGATAAAGCGGCACGGGCCCTGGCCCGGGGGGTGGATGACGCTGGCGCGGCTGCTGCGATGTCGCCCGGGCGGCACAAGCGGGGTTGATAATGTGCCGGAACATATTACGAAGGCGCCTTTATGGGCGCCTTGGCGATATGGTCGTTGGCGCAGCGTTAACGACGAGTAGAATAATGGTCACTTTAACATTCCCGGACGGAGCCACTCGCGATTATGACAGCGGCGTCACGGCGATGGAGGTTGCGAAAGGCATCTCCAAGGGCCTCGCGAAAAAGGTTTTGGCGGCGAAGCTCGACGGAGAGCTGGTGGATGCGGCTCTGCCGATAGAGGGCGACGCGAAGATAGAGCTGGTCACCGCCGAGGACCCGGAAGGGCTGGAGCTGATCCGCCACGACGCGGCGCATGTTCTGGCCGAGGCAGTGCAGGAGCTGTTCCCCGGCACGCAGGTCACCATCGGCCCCGTCATTGAAAACGGGTTCTATTATGACTTCCACCGCGAAGAGCCGTTTTCCGAAGACGACTTCGCCGCGATTGAAAAGAAGATGGCCTTCATCATCAATCGCAATGACAAGTTCGAGCGCGAAGTGTGGAAACGCGAAGACGCGATCAAGCTGTTCCGCGGGATGGGCGAGGAGTTCAAGGCCGAGCTGATCGAGGATCTGCCCGATAGCGAGACCATAACGGTCTATAAGCAGGGCAAATGGTTCGACCTCTGCCGCGGCCCGCATCTGCCGTCCACCGGGAAAATCGGCAAGGCGTTCAAGCTGATGAAAGTGGCCGGCGCCTATTGGAGAGGGGATTCGAAAAACCCGCAGCTCCAGCGCATTTACGGCACCGCCTGGCGCACGCAGGAAGAGCTCGACGCGCATCTGCATCAGCTTGAAGAAGCGGAAAAGCGCGACCATCGCCGTTTGGGCAAACAGCTCAGCCTCTTTCATTTTCAGGAAGAAGCGCAGGGACAGGCCTTCTGGCATCCGGATGGGTGGACGCTCTACACCACGCTCATGGCTTACATGTCCCGCCGCCAGAAAGAATATGGCTACCGCGAAATCAAAACGCCGCAGCTTATGGACCGGAAATTCTGGGAGGCCTCGGGCCATTGGGAAAAATATCGCGAGAATATGTTCGTCGCCGAAATCGCCGAAGAGGATAAAGTCCTCGCGCTCAAGCCGATGAACTGCCCGTGCCATGTTCAGGTCTTTAATCAAGGCCAGAAATCCTATCGCGACCTGCCGGTCCGCTACGCCGAATTTGGTTCCTGCCACCGCTATGAACCATCCGGCGCGCTGCACGGCCTGATGCGCGTGCGCGGATTTGTGCAGGATGACGGCCATATTTTCTGCACCATGGAGCAGGTCACGGACGAGGTGAAAGGCTTTACCGATCTTTTGAAATCCGTCTATGCCGATCTGGGCTTTGACGATGTGAAAGTGAAATTCTCCACTCGCCCTGACGTCAGAGTGGGGTCTGATGAATATTGGGATCGTTCGGAGGCCGCTTTGAAAGAGGCCGCCGACGCCTCTGGCCTTGAAGTGGAGCTTAATGAAGGCGACGGTGCGTTTTACGGCCCGAAACTCGACTTTGTCCTGCGCGACGCCATTGGCCGCGAATGGCAGGCGGGCACGATACAGCTCGACCCGAATATGCCGGAGCGCCTCAACGCGTCTTACGTGGGCGATGATGACAACAAACACGCGCCCGTCATGCTCCACCGCGCCGTGCTCGGCTCGTTTGAGCGGTTCCTGGGGATATTGATAGAAAACTATGCCGGGCGTTTCCCGCTCTGGCTCGCTCCGGTTCAGGTCGTTATTGCGACCATCACCTCCGACGCCAATGAATACGCCGAAGAGACCGCGAAAAAACTGAAAGCCGCCGGGCTTCGCGTTGAGACAGATCTGCGGAACGAGAAGATCAATTACAAAATTCGCGAATTGTCTGCAGACCGAAAGATCCCGGTCATTGCCGTGGTCGGCATGAAAGAGGCGGAGGAGGGCAAGCTCGCCTTGCGCCGATTGGGAAGCCGCAAGCAGACGATTCTGAGCGTGGAAGAGGTTATAAAGTCTCTGACCGAAGAAGCTCTCGCCCCCGACCTAAGCCGGAAAAACTAATATGTCAGAGGCGGGTTTGGCCCAGACAGATGAGCCTATCCGCCGCCCGCCAAAGGTGGTTCTCGGCGTGTCGCTTTTCATTCTGGTTCTTCTGCCTATTTTCACCATGGCCGGCGGGGGCGGTATTGCTCTGATTATGACGATCTTGTCCGTCTTGGCTCTTGCCGGATTGGCAGCGCATAAGGCGTGGAAAACGCCTATTCCAGCATGGCTGTTATTCTTGACGGCATTTTTGCTTTGGGCTTGGGTGAGCCAGTTTTGGAGCAATTACGAAAAGGTGACAGGCTGGTCCAATGCAGAGAAAATACTTCTTTCAGGACTCATATTCCCAACGGTCATTTGGCTCTGGGCGCAAATGCGGGAACACCCTTTGGGAGGCATCCTGCGCAAAGGTTTCATTATCGCCTGCTTTACAGGAATTGCTCTGCTGTTCGTGGATACCGTCTCAAATTTTGCAATTAGTTTTCTGGTAGACCCGGTTGCGGAAGGCGAGACTTTTGCCCGCCGTCACGCCGATGCGACTCGCAATATTGGGCGCGGGGTCGTCTTTTACACGGCGATGGTTTTCCCTGTCGCCGCTCTGATTTGGAATTTCAAATATGGGAAGGGTGCAACCTTTCTTATCCTGGTTCTCCTCACGGCCTCTGCTTGGAAGCTGGAAGTTTATGTGGCTATGATCACCCCTTGGGCCGCGCTGACTTTAGCGCTTATTGCCAGAACCAAGCCAACCTTTATGGTCAAAACATTAGGGGTTTCAGGCGCTATAGCGATTCTGGCGGCCCCCATTTTTGCGGGTCTCGTGACGTTGATTGATGACAAAACTCTCATCGGGCTCCCAGACTCATGGGAGCACCGGCTATATATGTGGGATTTTGTGTTTCGTCGTATCTCTGAACAACCTCTCATTGGCTTCGGGTTTAATAACGCCCGAACTTATAGCGAGGTTATTACTTTGAGCGGCGGAGAAACGGTAACGCTCCTATCCCATCACACTCATAATGCGGGTTTGCAGATTTGGCTAGAAACAGGGCTTATCGGGGCCGGACTGGCGGGATTGGCAATTTTGTCGTGTGTGGGCCCGGCAAAACGCTTCGTGCGCGACCAGCCGGACCGGGCTTTCGGATTGTGCGGTTTTCTGACGGCTATGATTTTACTTTCTTCTATGTCTTTCGGAGTTTGGCAGTTCTGGTGGTGGGGAACTCTGTTTTTGGGCCTTGCTGCGTTAAATCTTGTGCAGACTTTAACGCCGGAGTCTTTCAATGCGGCTGATGGCAAAGCATTGTAAAATAATTGAAATGTATAATTGCATTTTACCAGCGATGCGCTATTTGACGATGCGGGGCGTACGAGGTAAAAGTAAATGGTTTTTCAAACCAATATAGTAGACCTGCCCGAAACGGCAAAAAAACTCCCAATCAGCGTCATCATGGTCAGTTATATGACCGGACCTGCTCTTTTAGAGGCGGTTTCGGCTGTTTTGGAAGACCGAGACATTCATGAGCTAATTATAGTCGACAACGGGAATGCCGAAGGCGCGCGAACACGCTTGAGCAAAGTCGCCATGAAACATGACAGAATCCGTCTGTTACAGGGCCATGGTAATATTGGCTTTGCTCGTGGATGTAATTACGGGGCCAGACTGGCCACCGGACACTTCTTGTTATTCTTGAATCCCGACGCGGTGATAGCGCGCGGCGCCGCTCGTCATATGGCCGATTGCGGCCAAACGCTTACTGCGCCTTGGATCACAGGGGGATTCTTGCGGGATGAGAATGGGCGCGAGCAGCGAGGCGCGAGGCGCGGGTCTTTAACCCCGTGGTCCGCTTTTGTCAGCTTTACACCACTGCACACGTTGCCCGGCTTTCAGTCGATACACCGCGAAGACGAGCCTGTGCCGCATCAGCCCGCGCCAGTGGAGACGACAAGCGGTGCCTGTCTGATGACGAATCGAGCCTCCTTTAACCAGTTAGATGGGTTTGATTCCGGTTATTTCCTACATGTGGAAGATATTGACATCTGCGCTCGGGCAAGACAGGCGGGAGGGGATGTATATATCGTTCCAGAAGCCCGCATCATGCATTATGGATCCACAAGCTCCGTGCCTCGCGCCCGAATAGAGTTTGAAAAACTCAAAGGCTTTGTGCGTTATTTCTGGAATTACAGACCCGGGTTTTTATCGAAATTTCTGACCGTTCTGGCAACTCCTCTTATGGGTTTAGCCATTATGGGACGCGCCTATTATATCGCCCTTAGAGTGGGCCTCTTAGGGCGTTAGTTTGAGTTGCCCCAGCACCTATTTACTCGAACAGACAACGACCTCAAAAATCTGTAAATTTACGGGGTCGCCGCGAGAATAGTTATACCCATTGACCGCATCGCGTTTTTTCAAGCAGTTTGGTTGCCCTTCTGCGACCTCCTGAAATCTTTCAAATCGCGCGCCGTCATTTTCCATATTATCCACAATGAAAATATGGCCAATGCTCCAAGCTTCGGGACTCTGTAAATCTATCTGATCGCCTAATCGTACCTCTTTTCCAAACTGATAGACGAAGCTGGGTTCGGTGAAGTTGAGGGACTGGACGAGCGGCCCGCCTTGGCGCGGCAAGAGCAGGCCATTTGACTCGAATGAGCCAACTAATCTGTCCGCGAGTTGAAGGCGGTCCAGGTTTGGGAGGACGGCCCCATAGGCGCTGATATTAATGAGCATGGCAGCCCCAACAATATGCCTGAAGCCAAGGCCGATTTTATTCTTCCAAAAATATCCCGTTCCGAAAACGACAAGAATTAGAGAGCCCGTTATGACGCCGAAGTAAATCGTGTCAGCCCCTTGGCTGCTATAGGAGTTCTGGGCATATGAGAGAACGACCACGAGGAGAAAACTTATGGTAAAAAAGACGAGGCCGCCCAGAGTTCTCGTTTTTTTGTAATCACTAGCTTTGAGGAGAGATGTGCCTGCAAGTCCGATCAACACACATAATGCGGGGAATAAAGGCAGGACATAATGCGGAAGTTTTGTCGGCATCAACTCTATCAGAACCCAGAAAGGAATTGTCCAGGCGACGCAAAGACGGAGCGCTTTCGAGAGCGGGGCGTCGCTTCGTGAATTTTTCCGTAAATGTTGAAAGGTCATGGCAATCGCCGGAAATAACAATATCGATCCGGGCCATAATGTTAAGCTAAGAAGGGCCAGATGATAACCGGGCGGGCCGGGATGACTTTCCTGCGCGCTGACAAGTTTTCCGCCGAAATCATTGCCGAGACTTTCGGTAAAGAAAGCGCCTTGAGTTTCAATGCCTATCGCGATGGCCCAAGGAATAAAGAGGAGCAAGCTAAACAAAATTGCTGGAACATTCAGAAGGGCTTTTAGGCCGTATCCGCGTCCTTCCCAGATTAGCAATGTTGCGACGGTCAGGGCAACCAAGGTAGGGACGACTGGTCCTTTAATTAGGATAGAGGCCCCTAAAGCTGCCCAGAATACCCAGACGGCCGGACGGGCCTTCCATAGAGAGAGGGTTCCAACATCGCTGCGAATGGCCGCCAAAGACGCAAAACATAGAGCAGATAGGCCACATAAAACTGCGTCCGTTTTGGCAATATGGGCCTCAAATACCAGTAAGAAAGACAGGGCGAGAACGGCCCCGGCGATAAATGCGGCTTCTCGCCCGACAAGTTTTACTCCGCCCCAATAGGTCGCTAGAACGGCTAGTAAAGCCCCTAAAACTGAGGGCAGGCGCATCACCCAAATTTCACGTTTTTCAGGCGAGGAGAAGGCTCTGAGGGCCGCTACTTGCAACCAATAAATCCCGGCGGGTTTTTTATTGCGGGCTTCATCCTGAAACCGAATGTTTAAGAGGTCGCCGCTTTCCGCCATTTGCACGCTGGCTTGGGCGTAGCGTGCCTCATCCCGGTCAATTACCTGAAGCGAGCCGAGGCCGGGCAGTGCGACGGCCAGAAAAACGAGGCTAAGAATCAGAATGTGGAACCGCATTTTCAGTTTAAGAATTTTAGATTCCGGAGACGACATATACAGGCTTTAGCCAAGGCTAGGCGCTCTGTCCCGTAAAAATCAGGTTCCTTTGAAGTCAATTTCAGTCAGGCCGAAAAACAGCCATTTTCAGTGGGGCCGTGAAACAGCCATTGCGAATTGAAAATAGCGGGCCGTCGTGCCATGACGCTTTAATGTCGATTGCGCAAAAATCATTGGATAGAGATGCCGAGCTGGAGCTGTCTGTTGTCGTGCCGGTCTACAATGAATCCGAAAACGTCACTCAACTGGTCGAAGAAATCGCACAAGCTCTCTTTGCTACATCTTATGAAATGATTTTCGTGGATGATTGCAGCACGGATAAGACTGTTGAGGTTTTGAAAATCCTTAAATCGAAGCACCCGACTTTACGGGTAATCTCTCATAAAGCGAATGCGGGGCAGTCCCGCTCTGTTCGTACGGGGGTTTTTGCTGCCAAGGGCGATTTAATAGCGACACTGGACGGTGACGGGCAAAATAATCCGGCGGATATCCCTAAAATGTGGGCTCAAATAAATCGGGATGGCGCCCCCGAAAACTTGGCATTAATTGGCGGAAAACGTCTCAAACGTCAGGATAGTCAGGCAAAATTGCTGGCTTCTCGCTTTGGGAATGGCATCCGTAAAAAACTTCTCAAAGACCAAGCCGAAGATACGGGATGCGGCATAAAAGTCTTTAAGCGAGAGGCTTTTTTGCGTCTTCCTTATTTCGACCATATCCATCGGTACATTCCGGCGCTCATGTTGCGCGAAGGATACGACATTGAATTCTCTGATGTGAGCCACCGGGCGCGTATTGCCGGGAAGTCCAAATACACAAATTTTGGACGTCTCAAGGTGTCTATTGCGGATATACGCGGCGTTATGTGGCTTATTTCCCGCTCTCGAAACCCTCAAGGCTGGGATGAAATTTAATAGGTCTGCGGACTTTGTGTTAACCTTTTACAAGCCATTTTCTTTTAGACATTGTTAAATATTTCCAGAGGGGCCGCTCGCGGCGCCTTCATCGAGTCTAGATCGAGGCATTTGGGTCATGCGCTTTTTTCTTGTTTTTCCGCTTATGGTTATTCCCGTGGCGCTGTATAATATTCTGGCAATCAGCGGCTCTGCATTTTCGACGGCGGCTGAAATCCGGGCCAGATTGGATACGGACTTTCAGGCCATCCCCATGATCTCCGGCTCTATTTGGCAAATCACGCCGGGCCATTTGCTTATAACCCTGTCCCTCGTCATGCTATTCTTCGAAATGATTAAGTCTACAAGCACTGATCATACGGCGGTGATGAACCATGCATTTTCCATGGTGCTTTTCATTATTTGCCTTGTGGAGTTTTTGATGTTTCCGGCTTTCGGAACTTCGGTTTTCTTTATTATCGGATTAATGGCTCTATTGGATGTGATGGCGGGATTTATGGTGACAATCGCCAGCGCTCGTCGTGACTTTGCCGTGGGAGACGCGTAGGTTTGATAACGCCATACTGATTCCCAGGGGAAGTTTATCAGCACAAAAGAAAAATCTGTGTCCAGTAATTCAAAAGCTGGGGTTTCGCTCGAATTGCCGACTTCGGATTTCGTTAAAAGCAATTCTATGGAAACCGCTTTTTCTCTGTTAAAGTCGACGCCGTTCACCCATCAGGAAGAAGGTGGATATGAATGGGTTTTTCCGAATCTCGTCGCTTCAATCCTTCGATGTGACGTTTCTCAGGTTCCGCAGAACAGGGCCGCCCTGCAAAAACGAATTCATTTCGATGACTTGCGCCTTTTTCAATCTGCCATTCGGTCCTTAAATTGGCAGGGCGCGCAATATCAAATTGACTATCGGTTAAAAACTCAAGACGACCATTGGGTTTGGGTGAACGAAACCGCCGAGCGCGAAAACGCAGATGGCGACCCACAGAAGCTTACAGGCGTTATACGCAATATCACTAGGGAAAAAGACCAAGAAGGTCGCGCCGCTTGGCTGGCTCGGCATGATGATTTAACGGGACTACCTAATCAGGATTCGTTTGTTGAAAAAGGAGAAACTCTCTGCGCTTTGGCTCGCCGCGTTCAAGCTACAGGCGCCGTTCTTCGTCTCCGTTTGACAAATCTTGATGACATTATCAGGACTTACGGGCTTGAGTCTGGAGATCACCTTCTCCGAAGCGTTGCAGAGCGTCTTTGCCAAATTATCGCTTCTCCGGATTGTCTGGCAAAAGCCCAAGGAGGAGACTTTCTAGTCGCTGTTCTAGGTATTGCAGGGACAGACAGTAATCCCGCCATTTTGACCGAACGGGTGCAAATTGCGCTTTCCAAAACGCCTTACAAATCCCCGCTAGGACCCCTCAAGGCCGCAGTATCGATAGGCTATACGGGCTTACCGCAAGCAGGCGCTTCAATTGATACTCTTATCCGGAAAACAGACCGCGCTCTGGAGGCAAGACCGTCCGAGACGCTCAGCGAATATTCTGTTTCAATGGGACTCGCAGACACCTCAAGTCTCGACCGTGATATTTCAAAAGCAGACATTATTGCCGCGCTGGACGAAAACCGCATTTCTCTAGCCTATCAACCAATTGTGGAAGCGGCTTCCGGGAATTTGCACCATTATGAATGTCTGCTTCGTCTACGCGAAGAAGGCGGAGAATTGGTGAGCGCAGGACGACTGATTATGGCCGCGGAACAATTGGGCCTCGTCCATCATTTAGACCGACGGGCGCTGGAATTGGCATCTCTTAAACTCGCAGAAACACCTGAATTGAAAATCGCTTTAAATGTTTCGGCAGAGACAATTCAGGAGCCTGAAACGGCGCAAGCCTATTTGGACGCCCTTAAGGCACTGGGAGATAAAACTCGCCGGATCACCATAGAGATGACGGAAACGGCGGCGTTGGACGCACCGGATCTGGCGACGCATTTCTCGGCAGAAGTTAGGGCGATGGGCTGTGAATTCTCGATAGACGATTTCGGCTCAGGCCATACAACATTTCGAAATCTCATGGCGATCGAAGCGGAGACGATTAAGCTGGACGGGAGTTTCATCAAAGGCGTTGCGGCGTCCTCGCAGAAACAAATATTCGTTCGCATGATGGTCGATTTAGCCAATACTTTTGCTGTGAAAATAGTGGCGGAAATGGTCGAAGACAAAGCCGACGCTGTGGCTTTAAAAAAGCTGGGAGTTGATTACTTGCAGGGCTATCTTTACGGAATCCCCAGCGCATCGCCGTCCTACCGAAATTTAGGTCTCTGATTTTTCCGAGAGAAAACCCTGTTTTCTGGAATGATTCCGATTAGACTGACGGCGTGAGAGAAAATGTCCTAAATCTCGAGAAGTTTTATGCCAGTCCTTTGGGGCAGGCCGCTCGGGATATGGCTAGCCGCCGCCTGCATTCTCTTTGGCCGGATCTTGCAGGTCGGAATGTCTTGGGGTTCGGGTTCTGCGGTCCTTATTTAGATAGCTATCAAGCCGGGGCTAATCGCATTATTCTTGCAATGCCGGGGGCGCAGGGCGCTTTAGCCCATCGCGGCAAACGCGGCATTATTTCCTGCCTTGTCGAAGAAGATGGCTTGCCGTTCGCGGATTCTACATTCGATACAATCCTATGTGTTCACGGCGTCGAGGAAGCCCCTAATCTGAATCATCTGATGTCAGAGCTTTGGCGGGTTTGCAGGCCGGAGGGGCATATTGTGATCATTGCCTCTAACCGGGCTGGTCTTTGGGCGCGATCTGATCGCAGCCCCTTCGGCGCGGGGCGGCCGTTTACCCGCTCGCAAATGCGAGCAGCCATGCGCGCCGTTGGTTTCCATCCCACGATTTGGTCGGGGGCTCTTTATGCCCCGCCGCTGAAAATGTTTTCCAAGGGCGGGTTTTTGCGCGTTTCCGAGCGATTCGGCGAAATGGTCACGCCTGGACTGTCCGGCCTTATACTGGTCGAAGCGATTAAACGCCTTTATGTGGACCCGGATAGAGGAGAAAAAGCGAAATCTGTTGTGGCAAGACCGCGTTTTGGAACCTCTCCCATTGCTAATTACTCGCCTCCCTCGCATAGATAAGACAATGACTGACAAGACCCTAGAAAACGACGTCGATATAAACCAGGTTAGGTTAGAAATTGACCGCGTGGACAAAGCGCTCCTGAACCTGATCGCCGAGCGGTTAGAGCTATCCAAGGCTGTTCGCCGCGCCAAGGCGGGCATACGCGTATGGCGCCCCTCGCGCGAAGACAGCCATGTGCGTGAATTAGCGGCCGCAACGCAGGATACGCCGGGGCCTCTCGTCAGCCGTATTTGGGCGGAGCTGATGAGCGCAAGCCTGGCGATGCAAGGGCCGATGAAATTGCATGTTGCCCTGGATGGGGACGCTATGTCGTCTTTGACCCTCGTGCGGGATCGGTTCGGCGCGTCTATTCCGACTTATACCTATCCTACCGCCAGTAGCGCTTTGGCGGCTACTTATGCGGATGATGAAGGCGTGGCGGTTCTACCAGCGCCAGGCGGAATGCAAAATTGGTGGACGGCACTCGGCTCCGAAGGGGCAATGCCGGACATGCATATCTTGGCGGGACTACCGAGAACAGGGCAGCAAGACTGGCCGCGAGCTGTGGCCGTGGCGACAGCAGATATTCAGCCCTCAGGAAATGATGAAACGCTCATTCTTTCCAAGGCGGATATTCGGGCTATCCACGAGGGAGCGGCTTTACGGGCCAGTTCGGAACAGCGCCAACTCTATAGCTTGCCGGGATATTTCAAAGACTTGCCGAAATCAGTCAAAGAGCTGGATGCGACAGCCTGTATCATTGGCGTAATACCTAAACCTATTGGATAAAGTGGCTCCTTGAATTAGATGGCTCTTCGGAAATATTTATGACTTTCAACACTATTCTCATTGTCGGCGGCGGGCTGATCGGTAGCTCTATCGCCCGCGCGGCCAAAGCTTACGATCAAGCCAAAACCCTTTATATCACCGACAATTCGCACAGCGCTTGTTCGGCAATCGAACGTCTCGGGATTGCCGATGGCGTGAGTGAGGGGCAGGCGGATTATTTTGCGTCGCAGGCGGATTTGGTTGTTCTGTGTGTTCCTCCCGGGCGGATGGGCAGCGTCGCGGAGAAAATAATTCCAAACATGAAATCCGGTGCAGTTCTGTCTGATGTAGGGTCAATAAAAGGCGCCGTGATAGAGGCTGTAACGCCATTTTTACGCGACGATATCACCTTTATTCCAGCGCACCCGATTGCGGGAACGGAGTATAGCGGGCCGGAAGCTGGATCAGCCGATATGTTCAAAGATCGTTGGTGCGTGTTAACGCCAACCAAAAAGGGATTGCCGGAAACGAAACAATTAAAAGATTTCTGGCAAGGGTTTGGAAGTCAGGTCAGCATAATGACGCCCAAGCGCCATGATATTGTTTTAGCCACAACCTCCCATGTTCCGCATCTGATTGCCTATACTTTGGTTGGCACGGCTGTGGATATGGAAAAGGTGACCGCGAATGAAGTTGTAAAATACTCCGCTGGCGGATTTCGGGATTTCACCCGGATAGCGGCGTCTGATCCCGTCATGTGGCGAGATGTTTTCCTATCTAACCGCGAAGCGACTCTGGAAGTAGTCGACCGTTTTATCGAAGACCTCACGGCGTTAAAACGGGCGATAAGGTGGGAAGACGGCGAAACACTTTTAGAGCATTTCGCTAAAACCCGCGATATTCGCCGCCGTATTGTGGATGCCGGACAGGATAGCGCTGAGCCGAATTTCGGCCGTCACGACTGAGGCGGGAAAGAACTATTCCTGCGGTTTAGGCAAGGGCGTGTCGGGCGCATCTTCTCTTTGTTGGTTGTTAGAGCCCCGCGCCATTGTGACCAATAGTTTCGCATATTCACCTAGAAGTCGGTCGAAGCGATCCCGGTCAGAATACCAGTGAAGTCGATTTTCTGCAGACACAGGATAGGGCGAGATGCGAATTCGGCCTGCCGCGAGAGTGATTTCACTCTGCGCGCGCGGCATGTGATAGGCAGATGTGACTAAGAGTATATGGTCATATCCTAGCGCCTCTGCCCAAGCGGCGGTTTCTCTTGCATTTCCAATAGTATCTTCCGCGGCGTAATCGAGATCAATACAACAGGTTTTTGTTTCTTCAGGTATGTCTAGTAGGTTAAAAAGCGTTTCCGGCTTTAAGTCCCTGTTTACGCCGGAAATTAAAAGCCGCTCGCCTTTGCCTTGTGCGAGTAAAGCCGCTCCTGCTTCTAGCCGTCCGCCGCCAGACCCGGTCCAGACCACAATCCCGTCGGCATTGGGCGCCGTTTTCGGAGTCGAAAGTCCGTCAACTTTCTCGGCAAAAGCAATAAATCCGAATGCCAGAATGAGAAGGGCGACAAAAATGACCAAAGCAAAGAATTTCATCCACGCCCAAAGCTTTTGCCCGCCGCTTTTTTTCTGTTTCGGGGCCGCCTTCTTCATTAGGCGCGTTTCCGTTCGCGAAGAAGCGCTCGTTTGGTGGCAACACCTGCAGCAATTGCGCAGACGAGAACGAAGAGACACCAGAGTCCAACGAGCCAAAAAATATCATTTATAACTTGCCCCAAATTCGACCAGAATATTGTAGGGACGGCGCTAAACATAGAGAGAGCCGCCCAAATGAGCCAAGCTACCAATATTCCAATTCCAGCGCCGGCTGCGCTGCGGCGTCCGGCCTGTCCGACAAAAAGCCTGGCTATAAAGCTATCTGTCGCGCCGACCTGAGCCAGAACCGAGATAATGGAGCGCTGCGCGGCCATGGCAGACCGTGTGGCAAATAAATTGACGCTAACGCCAGCAACCAACAGCAAGGTTAGTAGAGCCGCGCCGCCAACGACCAAAGCTCTTGCTGTTCCTCGTATCTGATCCGCCCAACGGGAATGGTCATCAATAGACGCAACAATCCCGTCTTCCTGTAACTGTGAGGCCAATAGAACGGCATTGGGCGGTCTCGCGTCCTGTGGCGTCTGGATTGTAATTAATCCCGGTAAAGTCAGGCTCTCGGGAAGGTCCAGATTACCAATCCACGGCTTGATCAATTCTTGGGACTCGGATCGGTCAACCACTTCAATTTCGGCGGCATCTCCGACAACCGTCCGAATGGTTTGCGCCGCCCTATTCATCTGAGTTTCGAAATCGTTTTCTGGTGACATCGGGGCGAGGCTCACCTGTACAGTCACGGAGTTAGAGAGTTGAGCTTGCCAGTCGCCAGAAAGTCTTGAGGCCGAACGCGAAAACAAGAGAGCCAAAGCCGCAAGAAAGGCCATAATCGCCAAAACGAGTATCAGAGTCCGAACATTGTGTCCGCGCGTCATCAGGATGGGCTGTTGAGAGGGTAATGGCTGGCTCATGAGACCCCCTCACCAAAATCAGACCGTGCATTCAATCCCTTATAGATACGGCCATCTTCAATTCTAAGAACCCGGGCGTCTAATTCTTGAATGAGGTCTATATCGTGGGTTGCTATCATAACCGTTGTCCCCATCCGGTTCATTTCGGCAAACAGCCTGAGTAGACGTCGCCCGATTTCAGGGTCGACATTCCCAGTGGGTTCATCAGCAATAAGAAGGTTTGGCTTGGCTATCACGGCCCGGGCAATTGCGGCGCGCTGTTTTTCTCCGCCGGATAAAGTTGGCGGAAAGGCCTGCATGCGATGCCCCAGTCCGACCCATTGTAAAAGCTCTGTGACGTCTTGGGTGTATTGTGCTCGGGACTGTCCCGCAACGCGAAGCGGGAGGGACACATTTTCGAATACGCTGAGATGGTCGATAAGGGTGAAGTCTTGTAAAACAACCCCGATGCGCCGTCTGACGGCTTGGCTTTTTCGATTGTCCAACAAGGCCGCGACTTCTCCAAAAACAGAAATGTGGCCGCGTGACGGGGTAAGGGCGAGATAACAAAGCTTCAGAAGGCTGGATTTTCCGGCGCCCGAAGGACCAGTCAAAAAGCTGAAACTTCCTTGTGGGAGCGATAGGTTCACGTCAGATAGAATTTCAGGCCCCCGCCCATAGCGAAGCCCGACATCGCGGAACGCAATGATATCAGACCCGCCGGAGGGGCGCGCGGCCGCAGGATTTAAACCCGGGCTATTGGAGTTTGGCTCAGGACGTGTCAAAATACCTCTTCCACTGTCGAATCGAACTCTTATGATACTGACCTGTCCGGAATGTTCCACCAGTTATATGGCGAAAGATGACGCCATTGGCCCAAATGGGCGTACTGTTCGGTGTACAAATTGCTCTGCTACCTGGTTTGTCCCAGCAGAAACCGAGCCTGCTTCTACCCCTGACGAATTGCAATTGGCGGATATGACGCGCCATGAGACTAACGCACCTGTTGAGCCGCCCGCTTCCGAGCAAACGCATGAAACCGTTCCTTTTACAGCTCCGTCCCAAAAAGGCGCTGATGCCATCATTCGGGATAAGGCTGAAGCCGAGAAAAGACGGGCGCGACGCCGGATAATCTGGCTCATTTGGCTTATTCCTCTTATGTTGATTTTGGCTTTTCTAGCGATTCTTTATTTCGGCCGGAATACAATTGTAGAACGGTTTCCAACAACAGCCCCCATTTATAACGCCATTGGGATAAAAGTGAGTCAGAGCGGGCTCCAAGTTGAGAGTCCAACCCTTCGATTGGCTGTCGTAAACGGAGAGACAACCGTAGTGATTAATGGCGCCATCCGAAATATTTCAAATAAAGCGCAGTCTCTGCCAATGCTTAGATTGTCGCTGCATAACCCTTCGGGAGAGGAAGTGGCAAATTGGCTGGTGGATATGGAAAAACCAGTTTTAAGGCCTAGAGAACGGATAGAATTTGCGTCTGAATATCCTAATCCGCCTCTGGACAGTACGAGCCTGCGCTATCGTCTAATGTAAAAATGTATTTAGAAACGTTCGAGAAGGCGTTCGAGATATTCCCGTTCTTCTTTACGGCGTTCGCGTTCTGCCGCCCTACGGCGCAATTCTTCCATAAGCTCGCGTGACCGATTAGCTTTACCGTCAGGGTCGATGTCGGTTTCGGCGTTTTCAGAATTTTCTCCGCCTTGTTGACGTCCAAGTGGGTCTGTCGCGTCCTGGCCTTCACCGCTTTCGCCGTCTCTCTGACTTTGAAGGGACTCTGCCAGTTTCTCTCCGGCTTCGCGGAGCGCTTGAACAGCTTCCTCTTGTGCCTGGCCCGCGCTTGCAAAATCCCCGCGGGACAACGCCTCCGCTGCGCCGGACATAGAGTTCCGCGCGCGGTCTAATTCATCCTGCGCAGCCTCTGTGCCGCCGCCGTTCTCGTTTCTTTCTCCGCCAAGTTGGTTTCCACCTTCGCCGTCCTCATTTTGACCTCCCGCCGCCTGATCGTCCGACTCTGCGCCGAGTTGAGCGTCCTGGCCTTCATTTTCTCCGAGACGCCCCAGTAATTTTTCGAGTCCTTCCTGTCGGGTGGCTAACTCGCCCGGGCTTAGACTCGTTTCGGGGGAACCGATTTGTTCCCCATTCGGATCTTCTTGCGCTTGGCGTTCGGCCTCGTTCGTTTCATCCTGTAATTCACGTTGTTCGCCCAATAAATCAGCGAGTTCTTCAAGATTTTTCTTCATCTCTTCACTCATTTCGCCGGATAGGCCTTCGCCATCTCCGCCGCCGGATTGCTGTGACAGCTGCATTTGCATGTTTTCTAAAAGCTGAGCCAATTGAGCTAGAGCGCGGCGGGCGCCTTCGACGTCTCCGGCTTTAAAGGCTTCTTCTATTGCTTTGCGGAGTTCCTCAATTTCGTCTGTGGTTCCCATGGAGCCGCTTCCGCCGCCACCCTCCTGCTCGGCAAAGTTACCTTCTTCTAGCGCTTTGCGTTTCAGTTCTTCGGTATAGGCGTCAACGGCGTTGTTATAACGCTCAAACAAAGTGTCGATTTCGCGTTGCGGGGCGCGGCGGGCCATGCCCTCCCGCAAAGCCTGCTCTGCCTCACGCATTTCTTCGAGCGCCGTTCCTAGAACGCCGTACTCGGCCCTTAGAGCAATGGACCAAAGTTCGTCAGGTATCGGATTTATCGTTTCAAGATTTCGGGCATAGCGCAGGCGGGAGCGGACATTGCGAAGCCCCAGATAGACACTGGGGTCACTGAATAAACCATCTGGCCGGTCGGTTACGGCGTCGATCAACTTTGCGGCTCGCTCAATACCTTCGGGCGCGCGGTCTAAACGTTGGGCTGGGTTGAAGGTCCCGTAAATCTGACCCGGAGGTGGTGCGGCGTTTGTTTCCGGAGCGTAATTTGAACCAAGGGCTTGAAGCACGACCGCTCTTTGCTCGATAACGGCTTTAGCCAGAGGTTCGACAAATATTTTGTCCGGCACTCGAAACCAACTTTCAGAGGATAAAGCTGACTGACCCGCTCCGTCAGTGGCTTTTAACCGGGCAATCACTTTCTTGCCGGCCAGCGGGTGGCGCGTCAAATCCATCTTGGACTCCGCCGCGTCTGCTTTCGTTAGTGAGCCGCCACTTAAGGGAATATCGACGGCGGAAGAGTTTGCAAACGGATCTCCCTCTGCCTCCGTAATTTCAGCCATTTCTAAGGATAATTTCGTAACGCCGTAATCATCCTTGAGAGAGTAAGAAATCACTAAGCGGTCCTGTTTGTCGGCTTTCGGCGTGTCGTCGAGAGTGACAATTGGCGGTTGATCCTGAATAACGTTTAAATCCCAGACTTTGTGCTTAGAGCCTATCCTCCAGACGGCGACGCCTGAATCGCGAATAATCGCACGGGCTTCAAACGTTTCATCGCTTAGTTGGTTTAGTTTCAAATAGTTTGTTTCGTCCCCCTGTTTAAGTTTTGGCCGCGGAACGCTCTTGGCGCCATTGAGCCTAACGACCCATTCACTTCCGGCGGGAATTTTTTGAATGTCTTGGCCCTTGAAATAGATCGGAGGGCGGCCCGTATAATCTGGTGGGTCAATCCAGGCCTCAAAGCTCATATTGTCAGGATTAATTCCCGCCTGCCAGACCGGGGTCACGGCGCGACGTAAACGTTCCATATTCGCTCCGTTTCCAATAATCAGAGCTAATATGAGAGCGCAGGGGAGCGCGAGCCGAGCGTAATAAGGATCGCGCGGCGCAACGGTTGGACGCAGACCCGGACGGTTTAGGTTTTGGGCCTGTTTTAGGGCTTTTGCATAATGTGCGGGCCAGCCGTCTGCGCCAATGGCAGGGTGGTCTTCCAATACGTCCAGAGGGCGGTGGGATTGGCCCGAATCTATTTCGACGCGACGCTTTGCTTCGGAAAGACTCGGCAGACGGCGTTTCTGAGCTTTAAACGCGGCGTGTATAAGAAAGGCGAGAGCGGCAATCGCGGCAATAGCGCGCCAAGGGTCTCCAATTCGTTCCCAGACACCGCTAAACGCACCGACCAGAAAGACCGAGATGAAAACCGCCGCCCACAAGAACACAGGAGCATACCGTTCCCAAACGAGCCAGAGGCGGGCCGTTCGCACATAGCGCGCCAGTTTGGTTGTTAGAGCTGTTTTCTCCGGAGATTCCATAATTAAAACGACTATATAGCCCTGACTATATGTGTCGCGTTAAATTTCATCCAAGCTACAGTTGGCCGCGCGGCGACCGGTTTAGCCAGCTTGGCAGGCGTTCAGATTTAAGAATTTCTTCAATTTTGGGTCTTTCGCGAATGACTTCAAACCTGTCTCCTTTGACCATGACTTCAGGCGTCAGAGGGCGGGTATTGTACTGGCTACTTTGAGCGGCTCCGTAAGCCCCAGCAGAATGCAGAACGACCAAATCGCCGGCTTCTAAGGCAGGCATGTCGCGCCCTTTTGTAAAGGTATCGCCGCTTTCGCAAACGGGGCCGACCACGTCATAAGTTGCTTCTTCCGCGTTCGGTCCAGGCGCTTTGACAGGTTCAATGTCGTGATAGGCATCGTAAAGCGCCGGACGCAAAAGGTCATTCATCGCCGCGTCTATGATCAGAAAATCTCTGTCTTCGCCGTTTTTGACGTAGAGAACTTCTGACAAAAGAACGCCGGAATTTCCTGCAATCATGCGGCCCGGTTCGAATATCATTTCGACATCCATATCCCGTGTGAGCTTTTTCACCAGCGAGCCATATTCGGCCGGGAGGGGAGGAGCTTTGGTGTTATCGCCATAAGGAATCCCGAGGCCGCCGCCAATATCGAAGCTTTTTATCGTATGACCAGCCTCACGCAGACGGGAAATTAAGTTTCCGACTTTCTCAATAGCCGCTTCAAACGGGGCAAGTTGATCAATTTGGCTGCCGATATGGACGTCGACGCCGACAATTTCGATGCCAGGCAGTGTGGCGGCGTGAGCGTAAGCCGCCTCTGCGGAAGGCCACGCAATGCCGAATTTATTTTCTTTTTTACCTGTCGAAATTTTTGCGTGGCCGCCCGCTGTCACATCCGGATTTACGCGGAAAGCAATTGGGGCTTTTCTCCCCATGTCTACGGCCACTTCGTTCAAGGCGTTAAGTTCAGCCAAGCTTTCGACGTTAAAGACACGAATATTAGCCCGCAAAGCGGCTCTCATTTCGTCTTTGGTTTTCCCGACGCCTGAGAAAACGATTTTTTGCCCAGGAATTCCGGCCAGGAGAGCGCGCGCCAGCTCTCCGCCGCTGACGACATCGGCTCCAGCTCCGAGCTTTGCCAAGGTGGCGAGAACGGCGATATTGGAATTGGCTTTTACGGAATAGGCCACAAGGGCGTTTATGCCCTCAAAACTATCGGCAAAAACCGAATAATGCCGTTCAAATGTTGCCGTTGAATACACATAAACGGGGGTGCCAACTGTTTCGGCAATGGCCCGCAAAGGCACATCTTCGGCATAAAGTTCGCCGTTTCTATAATCGAAATGTCTCATGTGATCAGCTGTTTCTACTTTATCGGCTTAATAAGGTGTCGTTTCATCGACATAATCTTCGTCGAAAATATCGTCTTCTGTGTCGTCAATAGGACTGTCATTTGTCACGCTGTCCTCATCGGGTTTCTTATCGACTTCATTTCTGGCCTCTCCCCAAAGCGGCGGCGGCGTTTTCAAATCCCCTTTGATTCCGCAGCCTGTGAGGACAAGGGAACCTAAGAGAAGGGCAAGTGTTAAGCCTGTATTAAGGCTGTTGCGACGAACAGAGGGCATAGTGGATCCTATTTCACGGTAAAGTGTCGTTACGGACTCATTGAGCATACGTCCAGCCCATCCGTATGTATAGGTCGGACACAGGACAATATCACAAGAGAAAGGGGTGACCCTCCACAATAACATGAAACAAATTTTACACTCTAAGCGAGGCTCTGCCCTTATGTCCCACCCCCTGATAATGTCTTCAGTATTACTTGGTTGTGCGTTTTCAATCGTCTCACCGGTGAGCGCGAAAGCCGTTGAGACGCGAGGAGAGACTTTCTGCCAGCCTACAAAGAAAGCCGTAAAAATCGTAGATGAGCTATCAGAAGTTAAAGAGGAATACCGAGATATTGTTGATGTTGATATTGACCCAAGGTTTTTGATTAAAGATGGCGGCGTCTGGCCAGAGAGATTTTATCTAAGCGAAGATGGAAAGACGGTGAAAGACCTCCCATTTTCTAAAGAAGACGGGCGTGTCGAAGGATTTATGGCGTCGGCGAGGGCGTACCCAAAAACTGAAATTTGCATAGATGACCCCACGCGCGCGGAGCGCCCTGCGGATGATGAAGGGCTTTATTTCGAAATGGGTCTATCCCCTTTCTTTCATAACCGCAGCGGACGCTATGATATGGAAGAACTAAAAGAAGGCACGAAGGACGGAAAAAAGTTCTATAAAAAAATGATTCCGGGAGCTCTTTCCATGTTTATGCCCGACACGGATTATCTGGCAGTCAAATATGAGGATAGATCGGCGCCGCTCCGCGCCTATGTGTTGCTTGACGGCGTAGAGACTTTGATGAAGGGCGAAAAGGTGAAGGACTTCTACGTTATCTCTTTTAAAAACATGGAAGACTGGGACGCAGAAGGTTTGGTCGTTAAAGGCGGGGCCTATAATCTCCAACCTGTCCCAAGTCCCTCTGTTATGAGACGGTTTGGATGGGGTGAAGACACAGAATCCTGATTAAATTATTTAAACTATTAAAACGGTGAAAATCTGATATCGCAACTATTACATGTCTTTAGAGGGGTAACATGTTGCGAACATTCTTTGTTTTTACAGCCGTTCTGTTGGGGGTAAGACCGCTTTCCGCTTGGGCTGAAACGAATTGTCTGGCCGCCAAAGACCTCGTCAATATGGTTCAGTCATTCTATCGAGCTGATGCAGACCGTATCGACATCATCAAACCTGAATTCAACCTTCAGCTAAAGCCAATTGGCGACAATCCAGCTCCCACGGGCCTTAGATATGTTTACGAAGACCAAGAGATAGACCTTCTTATCGATGAAGAGGGGAATGTTCAGGGGATGGAAAAAGCTTCTTCCTTCAAAAAAGATGGAGAATTATGCAAGCTAATAGACGGTGAAATCGGTGAGAAAACCAAAGAGCCGACCGTCCAAGCTAATATGTCATTCAGTTTTCCTTATTTAAATAAGACGGGCTCTCATAGCGTCGACGAACTTGTCGAAGGGGCAAAAGATGGCTCCAAAATCATGAATTCCCTCGCGCCCGGTGGTATGGGATTTATGGTTCCGGGCCTCAAAGCGATAATTGTCAGCCCGGCGGAGAAAGATGGAGACATGCCCGTTTTACGGTTTATGGAAGGGGACACTCTTACCAGAGGGCCAGAGATTACTCGGGTTAAAAACAATCAGCTTTTCAAAGTCAAAGATTTGAAAAAATCCTGAGCTGATCGCTTAGACGTTTCGGGTTCATACCGGCTTGTTGCGACGTTTGATTTTGACCCAGAAGAAATAGGCAAAGAGGAAGACAAAGTTGCGGGAAGTGCAAAATAATTTACAAAACACCGTCAAAGGCTTAGGCCTTGGGCATGAAATTACTTTTACCTCTCTGCCTATCTGTTTTTTTATTAGCCGCCTGTACTGAGGCGGAGCAGGAGATGCCAGCTTCTCCAGTATCAGAGGCTTCAGTTCACGAGGCGCCTATCTCTAAAGCTGATCCGCAATTGCTCGAAATGGCCATGGTCTCGAAAATCTCTCCGGAGCTTGCCGAGCGGTTCTCAGACCTTGCCCTGACATGCCTACATCAGGAATTCCCCAACAAAATTTCACGAACTACAGATACCGCGGAGGATATTGGGCGACCCAAAGACCTCTTCCCGGTTTTTTATGGCTGTTTTGACTGGCATAGCGCCGTGCATGGTCATTGGATGCTAGTCAGGTTGTTGCGGGTCGCACCTGAGGGTGACTGGAAGGACGAAGCCCGTGCCAAATTAGAGCAAAGCTTTACAGAGGCGAACATTGCCGGAGAAATGGCCAATTTTAACAGGCCAATGCGAGGGTCGTGGGAACGTCCTTATGGTTTAGCATGGTTTCTTCAGTTAACGGCAGAATTACGGGAGTGGAACGACCCCCAAGCGAAAATCTGGCTGGAGCGTTTAAAGCCGTTAGAAGCAGATATCGCTGAGAGTTTAAAAACATGGCTCTCCAATCTTGCCTATCCCATACGTCTCGGCACTCACAATCAGAGCGCGTTTGCCTTTGGGCTTATGTGGGATTGGGCGAAGGTCACAGAAGACCAAGAGATGTTGGCCCTCATAGAAGAGAAGTCTCTCGACTTCCACAAAAATGATGTGAATTGCCCACTCGCCTATGAGCCGAGCGGGGAGGACTTTCTGTCTCCTTGTTTGATGGAAGCGGATTTGATGCGGCGAATTCTGCCAAGAGAAGACTTCCCTGGTTGGCTGTCCGGCTTCATGCCTGATATACCGACAGACGGGTCGTCAGAGTGGCTCGCGCCCGGCGTGGTGAAAGATGCAAGCGACGGAAAGCTTGTTCACCTTGACGGCGTCAATCTTTCCCGGGCTTGGAACCTATTAAATATCGCGGCGTCTCTTCCAGAAGATGATCCGCGCATTCCGGCGTTGGTAGCTTCTGCAAAGTTGCACGAGGAAACGGGTATCGCTGCCGTCTCGGACACGCATTATTCCGGCTCTCACTGGTTGGCGAGCTTTGCAACTTATCTGACAACTTCTCGCGGAGACCCGACCTTAAATGAGCCGAATTGATGCTACGTCAGTCGGAAAATATCAGCAGTCCTTGCAAGCTCATTTGCGATCTGGATTTGGAAAAAGGGCAATGTGTCGGCTGCGGCCGAACACGCGAAGAAATCGCGCGTTGGCTGTCTTATACAGAGTTGCAGAGACGGGCGATTATGGCGGAATTGCCCGGACGTCTTTCTAAATCAGGCAAGTAAATCTCTAGCCAAGTGCTTTTTTCCACCGTTCTACTTGCTTTTTGACTTCACTCGGCGCTGTGCCGCCATAGCTCGTCCGGCTATTGGCCGAGGCTAAAGGTGACAGAACACGGTAGATATCATCTGTGATATGCGGCTCAACAGATTGCAGATCCGCTAAATCCATTTTGTCTAACGTTTTACCCTGTTTTTCGGCTAAAGCGACCACACGTCCAGTGACATGGTGGGCGTCACGAAATGGCATGTTCAAAGACATAACAAGCCAGTCGGCCAGATCTGTCGCTGTCGAAAAGGCGGCGCCGGCAGCGCCTGCCAAGCTTTCTTTATTCGGAGTCATATCATTGACCATACCGGCCATCGCAGCAAGCCCGAGCTCCAAGGCTTCAAAGGCGTCAAAGACGGGTTCTTTATCTTCCTGCATATCTTTCGAATAAGCGAGGGGGAGGCCTTTCATTACGATAGTCAAAGAGGTGAGGGCGCCAACAATCCGCCCGACTTTGGCCCTTACCAGTTCGGCGGCGTCCGGGTTACGTTTTTGCGGCATGATGGAGCTGCCCGTCGTAAACTCATCGGACAGGCTGATGAATTGAAATTGCGCGCTGGTCCAAATAACAATTTCTTCCGACAAACGAGACAAATGTGTGGCACAAATACTTGCCGCCGCGAGCGCCTCCAAGGCGAAATCCCGGGCCGAAACGGCGTCCAGGGAGTTCGCCATTGGCCGGTCAAACTCTAAGGCTTTCGTAGTTGCGTCGCGATCAATAGGGTAAGGCGTTCCGGCCAGAGCCGCTGCCCCAAGAGGGCTCTCATTCATTCTTTGTCGGCAGTCAGCAAAGCGGGAGCGATCCCGCGCAAACATTTCCAGATAGGCCATCATGTGATGACCAAAAGTTACCGGCTGTGCGCTTTGCAGATGCGTGAATCCGGGCATGATGGTGTCGGCGTGTTGATCGGCTTGACCTAAAAGGGCGCTTTGCAAATTAATGAGCAGCGCGTCAAAAAGATCAAGGTAATCGCGCACCCAAAGGCGGAAGTCGGTGGCCACTTGGTCATTTCTAGACCGCCCCGTATGCAGTCGTCCGGCCGCGTCGCCAATTTTTTCTTTTAAACGGTTTTCGACGTTAAGGTGGATGTCTTCCAGCTCGGGTTTAAAAGGAAATGTCCCGGACTCAATTTCTTCCAGAATTTCATCGAGCCCTTTATGAATTGCCAGACAATCTTCTTCGGTGATGATTTTTTGCGCCGCGAGCATGGAGGCGTGGGCTTTGGATCCACGAATATCTTGCGGGGCGAGTTTTTGATCATAGTCGATACAGACATTTATGGCTTGCATCAGGGCGCCAGGCTGTGCGCTGAATCGCCCCCCCCACATCGTCTGGCCTTTTTTCGAATTCTGATTTACAGGCTCGCTCATGTCTACGGTCTCTTCTCTTTTTACCCTTGGCAACGCCATACGGGCCTTACTCATCATCGGCCTCATAGCCGTCTTTGGGGTCGTGGTGCAATCCTGTCAAAAGCCTAAATCAGGGTTGGAACGGTTGAGTGTTGCCTCCTTGTCAAAATTGACAGTATTAGAAACACCTCCGCCGCAACCTGACATCTCATTTTCGTCGACCACTGACGAGGTTATGCACCTGTCAGATTATCGAGGGAAAGTAATTTTGGTCAATGCGTGGGCCACTTGGTGCCCGCCATGCGTGGCTGAAATGCCGTCTCTTAACAACTTGCAAAACCAAAAAGGCGGCGAAGACTTTGAGGTTATCACTATTAGTCTGGATAATAAAAAAGAAGAAATTACAGAGTTTTTTGATAAAAATGGGATTGACGCTCTTCCCTCCTGGCATGACGGCACGTATCAAATAAACGGACTTCTCCAATTGCCGGGCCTGCCAACCACGGTGATCTATGACCGTTCCGGCCGCGAAATCGCACGTCTTTTAGGCGAAGCGGAGTGGGACAGCCCCGAAGCCCTCGCTCTCGTTGACTATTTAATCGCTAGATCAAATAATTAATCTACATCGGCCGGATCTTTCGTCTCGATATCTTCAATGGTAACCGTGCCGTAGGAAAATAGCCCTTTGTCGATTAATTTTCTGATCTTGGTATTGTTCTCGCTCATATATTCTACGACAGAGGGTGAGATCCCCATATTGGCGGACTGAGCATTCGAATACAGATTATTTGGCGCGCCATATTTCCCGTATCCCCCTGTCGTGTCCGCGATTATATCAATAGGTCTATGGAATTTGAGTTTGGCGGTCGCTTCTAATTCCGAATACACGCTGTCGCGCATATACAGCCTGAAATGTTTCCGGATGTCGGTTTCAAAATTTGGGAAGTAAAAAGGAGATACTTCTTTATAAAAACTGGAGATTTTACCTTCTTCAAACCCTCTTAAGGAGTTTGCAAACTCTCCGGCATTCACTTTGAGCGTTCTGCTCACATTATCGCGTTCAAAGGCAATAGCGGGAAGGCCTGGAGAGCCAAGTGTGCCGTCATGGAATCCGTAAATGACAATAGGGTTCTCCCAATTTTTATAGACAATATTTTCCCTGATGTCGCGAAGCGATAGAGGAATGCCGTCTACTTCAAGAATTTTGGCGTCATGTAGCTTTGCTTTGGAGCCGCGAACAGGCTTGATATCTTTTGGCCGGTGAACCGGGTAAGATTTCGAGATCTCATGGATGAGGGCGAGATTGTGTAAATTGAACCAATAGGCCAGCTGGTCATTTTTAGGTAGGGATACAAGCTCAATTTCGGAAGGGAGCCTTTCAAGCTCGATGAGGTATTCGCCTATCAGTTTCTCTTGGCCAGGCGAAAATAGAGAATATACTATTTTATTGCCTTCCAACCTGTAGGGCGACCTGTGTTTTTTCACAATCCGTGTGCCACTATATGGCTCTAACCTTCGTGCTCTTTCGCGCAGAGATGGGCCCGTAAACAAGACGGAGCCTTTCAGAAGTAAGTCCATCCGTTCAAAATCTAGTCTCGTATTCGTGCTGGGGCGAGGCGTAAATTTGTCAAATTTTGATGCCGACATCGTGCTGGACGAGGCCGCGGTCCCGGGCAGAGCGACCAATGTCGATCCAAGAAAGAGGCTCACCAATAACAGTCGAATGAATATAATTAGGGGCTTCATTTATCTCTCTTATCACTCGCCTTAGCGCTTCGAATGGCGTCCTATCCTAAAGTAGCTTTCTATCGTACTTAAGACACCTAAATTTTAAGGGGTGGAACTAATTTCTTCGTCTCTGCGTTATTTGATACAGAGACATTAAGTCTCGGTCATTATTTACGGAGAGAGACCCTATGTTACGTTACGCAATTATAGCTTTGGTTATTGCCCTTATCGCCGCTGCGCTTGGATTTGGCGGAGTGAGCGGAATCGCCATGTATGCCTTTTACGTCTTTATTATTCTGTTTGTTGTGCTGCTGCTCGTTCACCTATTGCAGGGCCGCGCTTAACAGTTTCGGCTTGTTCTTAGCCAAGGCTCATTCCCCTTTGAGCCTCTCCCTTCAGGACTAAGACACGTCGATTTAGCGGGGCAAAACTATACCCGTTTAGCCGCTTTTCCTTAATTGGGAAGGCGGTTTTTATTTTAGAAGGGCCGTGTGAGCCAGAACTGGATTTGCGTATCGGGGGAGCTTTCCGTCAATCCGAACAAAACGCCAGTGGAGAGTTTGACGTCTTCAACAAAGGGTGTGCTGAGATACGGCCCAGCCACATGGCTCTGTTCGTCAAAATCGTCGATGCCTGACGTGTCCCCGTAGGTACTGAACATTTTAACGCCAAGCGCTCGCCCCTGAGGTAGCTTTTTCTGAAGGCGGGCCTGACTTTCGACGGTAAAGTCATCGCCTGAGCCTTGCCCGATTTGCACTTCGGATTTCAGAACGCCGCGCGCTTCCCAGCCTTCTCCAAATTTCCACTGATGTGCCCAGTTAATGCCGAGTTGCCCGGGACGGGAATCCCCTCGGAGCCGTGCGTCAAAGCGCAATCCCTGCTGATATTTCTTATCATCTTCGCTGAGCTGCCAGACAAGTTCCGCTTCGACATAATCAAAATCAAAATCCGACTCCTGCGTCTTCCGAAACCGTCCGACGACCCGCCATCTGAGATCAGAATTGATAGAGCGTTGATAATGCAGGCGTTGAGCGACGCCGGTTTCGCCGCGGGAGTTTTCTGGGTCAATGCCCAGGCGGTATTCGAGTGTGCTGTCACCCTCTTTGACCGTCGCGCCGACAACGCCGCTCGTGTTTTGGGCAAATGCCGAATATGGATTTGCGAACAGACAGAGTCCTATACCGAAATATAGGATGAATTTATGAATATGTGACATAGCTAACCTCTTCTATGTGCCGCCGCCCTTATACCCGCTGCCGTCCAGAACAAACCAAAATTTACAGATAACTGCAGACAGAGCGGGTCTATCTGAGATTCTTTCTTGGAACGATCCGCCTGTTTGGCCATAGTTTTAACATCTGTTAATGGAGAAATAATTTTTATGACGCCTCTCAGCACTGAGAATCTTGAACTTAAACTAGAAGACAAAATCGTTCACATGAGTATTACCGGCAATATTAAGCCGGAATCGATGACCCAGGGTCTCGACTGGATCCATGAATTGGACGCGGAGGATGACGACTTTAACCTCCGGATTGATATGGCCCAAGGTGAATTTGACGATCTGGCCGCTATCAGCGCCGAATTCAAACGCGTGGCCACCGTGCTCCGCCATTCCAAATCCGCGAAAAAATGCGCGCTCATGACCGACAGCATGTTCCTGCGGAACTCTGCCAAGGTCGAAGGCGCCGTGATTCCCGGCCTCGAAGTCCGCACATTTGATCTGGACGAAGCGACGCCGGCCGAACGCTGGCTCAAAGGCGAACCTCTCATACAGGAAGGCGATGAAGGCTATGAGCCGGAAGCGTCCAACGATCAGGCCGAAGAAGAGTCTGATAATCCCTGGGATAGCCTCAAGATGAAGAATGTGAATGTTTAAAATGAGGGATGAGAGGCGAACCGCCTCTCATTAAAGCGATAAAATCGCTTTCCCGAGTTTCTTCGAAAGATTTGGCATAAAGCCAAATATAAGAAGTCTTGCAACCAATGCACTTTCCGAAGTCTCACGACTTCGGCGCTGCGTTGTCATTGATACCCCGTATCAATCACGGCCATTTCGCGTCCTCGAAAGATTTGGCATAAAACCAAATATCGAGAAGCCTCGCAACCTGTACCAAATAATAGCCTTCCCCTCGCGGGAGGGTTTTTCGTTTGTAATATGCTCCTTTCCGCTAATTTCCTGTCATTCCGGGGTGCGGAGCGAACCTCTTCTCCTACCTCGTCATCCCCTTCTGCGTTTGTCATTCCGCTCGGAGCGAAGCGGGGTTAGTGAGGATGTAGCTGACTTTTCAATTCCTTAGTCACACCGACGCAGGCGAAGCCTGCCCGGTGCAAGTGCCTTATGCTTGGCGTCTTGACCCGTAGAAGACGTTTTTCGCTGAACCGGCAAGGCACTTATACCGGGCGACCTGAAGGTCGCGTCGGTATGACATGGGATAGAGGTTTCATAATTTCACCCACGTCTTTCCTCCCGCTCGCCATCTCGGGTCGAGCCTTGCGTTCGTCCTTGAATTAGGTGGACAGCCCGCGGGGTCGGTCCCCTGCCGGAGACCGAATATAGATAACGTTTCGCAAAGGCCCGAGCCCCGCGGCAGCGATTGGAACCGGAACGGCCTCTTACATGGCTCCCACAGTCACGCCGGGACGAAGCCGTTTGCAGCTTCTGGGCGCGGTAGGCAGGCTAACGCGTTCTCGGTGGCCCGGCACAGTCGGGTGTGTCACCACCCGATGCTCAGCCTCGCCGTCCCCCGAACCAGAACCTGACGCGTTCCTGTCCGTGTTCAGAAGAACATCTTAAATATAGGGGCAAAACGCAAAGTGAGGATCTATCTCTTGGGTTTTTTATAGGTGCCTGAATCGATTGGGGTTTTTAGGGGATAAGTGCGGATGTTTATATAACACCCCGCTCATCCCGCCAAAGGGCGGGATCCAGTTTGTGCTATTAGCGACCTGGTACGAATTTACGAGACGGGACTGCGTTCAAACCCGCATACGATTAGACTTATTACAAGCCTTGAGTATCTGGATCCCGCCCTTTGGCGGGATGAGCGGAAATAGGGAGAACATCGCTTTAAGCTCCCCGCTTCCTTTATCCGCTCAATTTCGTCCCAGAAAATGAGGGATGAAACGCGCCGCGTTACATTAGGTCGCTAAAAGCGACCTCCCGAGTTTCCTCGAAAAATTTGGCCATAGCCAAATATGGAGAGGTGTGGCCATTGAGTGCAGAGTTAACGAGCCTCAAGAATCTGATTGTCTAATCCGCTTTACCTCGTCCCATAATTCTTCTTCCTTTGACTTCTCAGGATGAACCGTCGCCAACTCCGCCTCGAGCCGTTTCTGGGCAATCCCGTAGAGATAGTCCTTATCCATATCGATGCCGATAAAAAATGAGGGATAAGATTTTTAAATCGCATTAGGGCGCTAAAAGCGAACTCCCGAATTTCCTCGGAAAATTTGGCTATAGCCAAATATGGAGAGGCTGCGCCGCCCTTGCACTTTCCGAAGTCTCACGACTTCGGCGCTTCGTTGTAATCGACTCACTGGGTCGATTACGGTCACTTCGCGCCCCCGCCGCCATTAACTAAGTCGTCGAGTCATAAGACTGCATAAATGCGATCTTTAGTTGTGTTTTGTCAAGGTGCTATAACACTCCGTCATTACCCGGCCAAGCGCTCTGCGTACCCTAAAGGGCAACCGGGTAATCCATATGGAAATATTTCCATACTCGGAAGATGTGCATTTTAGGCAAGAGCCCCGCATGGATTACCGCATCAAGTGCGGTAATGACGGGGTTGAGAGTTTTATTTTTAAATTGCTCTTAAAGCATACTCCGCTAACACTCTTTCAATGACAGGGGAGTTTGATTGGGAAATGCGCGAGGACGCGGCCGCCTTTACAAGCGGGTCGCAAAAGGCGCGTGTCTGGACCGAAGGCTGGGTCCTGCGCCAGATGTATTGCCCGTCCTGTGGGGAACGGCCCCTTACGGATTATACAAATAACAAACCCGTCGCCGATTTTTACTGTGGCCTCTGTTCCGAGGATTACGAATTAAAATCAACCAAAGGGAAATTCGGGAAGAAAATTACAGACGGCGCTTATGCCACCATGATGGCGCGCCTCCAGAGTGAAACCGTGCCAAGCCTCATGCTCTTGCGATACACGATGGCGGATAGAATGGTGCAGGACCTCTCGGTCATTCCGAAACAGTTTTTCGTGACAGACCTGATAGAACGCCGCAAACCTCTGGCCGAAACGGCGCGACGGGCCGGATGGGTGGGGTGCAATATCCTGATAGACAAAGTGCCAAAGGCCGGGCGAATTTCATTGGTCGAAAATCGTATTCCGCAACCCAAAGACCGCGTTCTGGACAAATGGGCCAAGACACGATTTCTGCGCGGAAAGACCTTAGCGAAAAAGGGATGGGTTTTAGACGTGCTCAACTGTGTTGAACATATTGGACAGACAGATTTTACACTGGCCGACGTTTATAAATTCGAGAATTATCTGAGCGAACTCCATCCCGAAAACAACAATGTGAAACCGAAGATTCGGCAGCAATTGCAAGTGTTACGGGATGCGGGGATTTTGGAGTTTGTTAGGCGGGGAGAGTATAGGGTTCTCACTAATTAGGGCGAAAACCTTCTGAGCGAGCAATCCTGCCAAGAATACCTTTTACCATTATATCCATTTGTGTGTTTTCTGAATAATCTGCAGGGGCTGTGAAATCGGCTCTGCCGTCCGAAATCAGAGCATGGATTTTTCCTAGTGTCCTGGTATCTCTTTGAGGGTCATATGTCGCGATGGAATGTCCTCCATTGTAAGTGGTCATCTTCATGGCAGGGATGTCTGTGTCCCCATCTCCTATAAAAATAATCCTCGAAAATGGAATTGGTCGTTCATTTTCTGGCATGAAAGCATTGATACTGGTGTTATCCCATGCATTCTCAACACCTTTATTAATTCTGAACAAGAACTGGGTTTTTGTGGTGTAATTAATTGCTAGGCTTGGCCACGATGCTTCACCGTTGTCATCATAGATATAACGAGACGCAAAGATTTTTCGAAAATGACTTGCGATTGGACTGCCTTCAATCATTTCTTGGGTTCCAGAGGATACTATATAGTGCTCTAGGTGAAGGCCATGATCTTTTGCGAACTTATTTAATCTTGTAAACCAACTGTCGTCTTTCAATCCGTTAAATAGATTTGATGTTTTGCCGTGATTTTTCAGTCGTTCTTTAGTTAAAGGGTTTCCGTTTGCTTTTGCTTCTTGGAGCATCAACTGCATATATACTAAAATTTCGTCAGAATCATTTTCTTTTGTTACCAGTTTTACTTTTTCCCAAAATTCAGAAGTATCAAGTCCGACAGATGGGAGGAAGCTGTGCTCTTGGATATTTCCTTTAGCGAGAGTGCCATCATAATCGTAAACAATAGCAGTCCTCTTTAATTCTGGAGCGGGATTGGAAGATTTTTTGCGAAACATAAATTACCTTTTAAAGTGCAGATACCGTTCCTATACACGATATTAACATTCCTACAATTCTAACGTTTAAAGTTGTGAGCTATTTGAAAATTTTGGTTTAGAATAAGGTAGTAAAAGACGGCCTGAGAGCTTCCTACTTAAAAACCTAACGGAACTCCACACCCGCTTAAATCATTCTATCTTTCCCCACCTTCGATTGACGGAGAGAGATTATGATCAAGACGAGCACCACCCAACTCGATTTTAAAGACGGTATTGCCTTTATGACCGTGACCGGAAAGGTTTCCGAGGCGGATATGACGGCGGCGCTGGACTGGCTGCAATCGCAGGCGGAGCAGCAGGCGGAGTTCAATCTGTGTGTCGAGATGGACAAGCTGGAGTTTCCGAGCCTCGGCGCGTTCAAGGAAGAGTTTGGCCGTCTGGGCGAAGTTTTCAAAATGGCAAAATCCATGAAGAAATGCGCGCTGATATCGCGGAGCGGGTTTGTCCGCACCTTTGCCAAGGTCGAAGGCGCGCTCTGGCCCGGTCTGGAAATCCATGTTTATGAGCCGGAAGAGCGGCCAGACGCCGTTGCTTGGTTGAAGATGGGACTGGGGTAGGGGCGCAGGCCCTTATCCCCTCGTCATTACCGCGCTTGACGCGGTAATCCATGCGGCGCCGTCACGGTGTAGAGGGCATTTTCTATCTGGCTTGACCCGAGAGGTTTGAGAAAACCTTTAATCTAATTTTTTTTTTGAAAGGGCGCCATATGGATCCCCCGATCAAGTCGGGGGATGACGGTTTAAATAGGGCAATAAAAAAGGAGGCTCTCGAAACAAGTCGGGATCCGCCTAATTATTATACCAATGGAATTTTCCGATCTCCGCCGCCCTAATTTAATCCGCGCATGAAAAAGGCGGCCCGAAGGCCGCCTTCGTAATATTTCGCGAGACTGGAAAGTCGGCGAGGGATGCAACACTTGGACAATTTTGCTTTGGCAAAATTTCCAAGAAACTTCGGAGGCCGATTTTATCGGCCTAGTGTTGAGCGCATTTGCGCCCAATCACCCGAAGTTTACATCATACCTCCCATACCCCCCATTCCGCCCATGCCGCCCATATCAGGCATGCCGCCGCCGCTGTCTTTTTGCGGAGCTTCACAGATGGCGGCTTCTGTTGTCAGGATAAGACCTGAGACAGAGGCAGCGTCGAGAAGCGCTGTGCGGACGACTTTAACAGGGTCGATAATACCGGCTTTGACCATATCGACATATTTGTCGTTCTGGGCGTCATAGCCGTAATTGGCTTTGTTTTCGGAAATGATGTTGCCGGCCACAACCGCGCCTTCGACGCCTGCATTGTCTGCGATCTGGCGCAGAGGGTATTGCAGAGCGGCTTTGACGATTTCGATACCCGCTTGCTCGTCATCATTGAGGCCTTCGACATCGATGAAGCGAGAGGCACGGAGGAGTGCGGTTCCGCCCCCTGGGACGATGCCTTCTTCGACAGCGGCGCGTGTGGCGTTCAGCGCGTCATCGACGCGGTCCTTACGCTCTTTCACTTCGATTTCGGTAGAGCCGCCGACTTTGATGACAGCCACACCGCCGGCGAGTTTCGCCAGACGCTCTTGCAGCTTTTCTTTGTCGTAATCGGAAGACGTCGCTTCAGCTTGCGCGCGGATTTGCTCGACGCGGGCTGTGATGTCTTTCTTCTTGCCGGCCCCATCGACGATGGTTGTGTCGTCTTTGGTGATGTGGACGTGCTTGGCTGTACCGAGGTCTTTCAGTGTGACGTTTTCGAGCTTGATGCCGAGATCGTCAGAGATGACTGTGCCGCCGGACAGGATCGCGATGTCCTGCAGCATGGCTTTCCGGCGATCGCCGAAACCAGGCGCTTTGACAGCTGCGATTTTCAGTCCGCCGCGCAGTTTGTTGACCACGAGCGTTGCAAGGGCTTCGCCTTCGATATCTTCGGCGATGATCATCAGAGGCTTGCCGGTTTGGACAACCGCTTCGAGGATCGGCAGCATAGGCTGAAGCGATGTCAGCTTGCCTTCGCAAAGCAGGATATACGGATCGTCCAGCTCGGCTTTCATCTTTTCGGAATCGGTGATGAAGTAAGGGGACAGGTAACCGCGGTCAAACTGCATGCCTTCAACAACTTCGAGTTCGGTTTCGGCTGTTTTGCCTTCTTCGACGGTGATGACGCCTTCATTGCCTACTTTAGACATGGCTTCGGCAATCATTTCGCCGATAGACGCTTCGCCGTTGGCAGAAATTGTCCCGACCTGAGCGATTTCCTCAGACTTGGAGATTTTCTTGGCTTTGGCGAGCAGGTCTTTTGCGATTTCAGTCGACGCTTTGTCGATACCGCGTTTCAGATCCATCGGGTTCATACCGGCGGAAACGCGCTTCAGGCCTTCGCGAACGATAGCTTGCGCCAAAACGGTCGCTGTGGTTGTGCCGTCGCCGGCTTTGTCGTTTGTTTTGGAGGAAACTTCACGGAGCATCATCGCGCCGAGGTTCTGGAACTTGTCCTCCAGCTCGATTTCTTTCGCAACGGACACGCCGTCCTTGGTTGTGCGCGGGGCACCGAAAGATTTCTCGATAACAACGTTACGACCTTTTGGGCCGAGGGTGACTTTGACTGCATTGGCGAGAATATCTACACCTTCCAGCATTTTGGCTCGTGCTTCCGAACCGAATTTGACGTCTTTAGCCGCCATAATAATATCTCCTTAGAGAATTGAGTGTTCAGGTATTAAAAAAGGCGTGCTGGCTTAACCAATCACACCCATGATGTCGGATTCTTTCATGATCAACAGGTCTTTGCCGTCAATCTTGACTTCTGTACCGCCCCATTTGCCAAACAGGACGCGATCGCCTTTTTTGACATCGAGGGCAACAACTTTGCCGTCTTCGCCGCGGGCGCCGGGGCCAACAGCAACAACTTTGCCTTCGGAAGGCTTTTCAGTCGCGGTATCAGGAATGATAATGCCGCCGGAAGTTTTTGTGTCTTCTTTGACACGTTCGACGACCACACGGTCGTGGAGGGGACGAAAATTCATAGTCTCACTCTCTCAGGTTCTCAGGGTTAACGTTTAGCACTCCCATAGAGAGAGTGCCAGTGACACGCATATGAGAGGGCGCTAGGGCGTCCGCAAGTGCGAAGATGCAAATTTTTTATAAAATTTTCGAAATGAATAGGCCGCCTGCTTTGACCTTGGATGGCAGGGCAAAAAAAAACTGCACGGCCCACTCCAAAGAACAGGCCGTGCAGGGCGAAAGGACTGCGAGGGGGGAGAGAGGCAGTCCGATTAGAGGGCGCGGGTTACTTTATCAGGTCCGGCCATTTCGCATCCGCTTTGGTAATAAAAGCGGAGCGATCCTTATCCCATTTGGATTGAATGTCGGCGTTATAGTTGAGGTAGAGCTTATTATCGACAATGCGCCAATGCTTTGCGTCGCCTTTGGCCGTTTTGCCCTGCGCGGCGGCCCAGGCGCAATATCCGCCATATTGCGGCGCGTATTTGTCGGGGGTTTCCAAAAATGCGTCGAGATTGGCCTGAGAGGAAAATTTCCATTCCGCGCCATTATAGTCGGTCGAAAAGTCCTTGGAGCCTTCTACGGCCTCGCCCTGTTTGAAATAGGCCACGGCGTCATAGCCTTGCAGGGCGTCATTGGAAAACGTCCCGGTATAGACGGGGGAGCCGCCTGCATACGCCATTGGCGCGGCGGTCATCAAAGGCGCTCCGATAAAAGCAAGCGCGAGCGCGAGGGATTTGATCTGCATCTGTCTGTCCTTTCAACGACCGGTATCTGGTTTGTCGGCAGACCTTTAAAGTTTAAAGCCCGCCGACAATGACCCCGTCATATCAAAAACCCGCCCTGCGGTCTTTGCACAGAGACGTCACGAATGTGTGAGAGGGGGGGCGGATAAGTAGTCACGGGAGAAGAGCCCGAATAAACAAACTTTTTGAACACGTCATTGCCCGACTTGATCGGGTAATCCATTTGGGGGCGTTTCTAACTTATGAGGGTTCAATGAGTCGGGAAATTGCCACGATAAAAGCGAAGATGTCCCAGACGGAAACATCACAGCATGGATTCCCTGATTAAATCAGGGAATGACGGGGGAGGGTTAGTCTTTCTTTGCGGCGCGCTCCATCATTTGCCTTCCTTCTTCCAACAGGTTTAAAAACTCTTTGCTGTCGATACTTGGAATCTCTTTTCCCCTGACTTGCCAAATGCGCATGCCTAATTTCATTGCCATATCTTCTTCGGCCAATCGCACCCCTTCAGCAACTAAATCTTTAAAGGCTAAATTCTGATTTTTAGTATTTTTGTCTGACACTGAAACGATTCCTAACTCGTCTTCACCGTTTTGGCGCGGCGGCGTTTGGGCTTGCTCTTCGTCGCGGCGACGAGGGGAGATTGGAGTTGTTCATAAAGCATGAAGAGGTGCTCCACCCGTTCCCGCTCACTCTCGAACGGTTTCTTGCGGTAAAGGCGGTCCACGGCTTTATCATTGGCTTGATGGGCTTTGCGAAGGGCGGGGGGCATGGCTTTTTTGTTCGACAATTAAAACGCCCGGCCAAAGCAGGCCTATGAATTGGGAGTTGCCTTTCAGGTCTTTGACGGCTTCTTCATATCGGCCCACGCTTTTGCGTTTAATGCCGAAGACATTGAAAAAATTTCATAGAAACTTTGCGTCTAGCCCCTTTAGTAAACCGCATCTTTCCATTCTTCGGAAAAGGCTTTGGCCCGAATTTTGATTTCATTCCAACTTAGTCGCAAAATAAGTCCCCTCTGAACTCACCCCTAGCGTGTTGTCTCTGACAGGGACACTGTTTTTTGGGCCGTGCGGTGAAAGAGGTCGGATCGCATAAAAAAACCGGCCCGAGGGCCGGTTTGTTTCTAGATTAAGTCCGGCTTTGGTCGTTAAGCCGGAAGCGGCGCGTCGCCGCCCTGTGCGGGCGTGCCGCCTTTCGGCTTGCTGCCGACTTGCTCGGCGGCGTGGCGAAGCGCGGTGAGGCGATCTTCGAACGCATAGTTCGGATCGAGCGCCTCGTCGATACGAAGGCCTTTGAGCTTTTTCATAACCTCAGGGCTGATGCCGCTTGTATAGACCCGCTTACCGGCGGCTTTTGCATCCACGGCTATGGTCTCAATGGCGCGAGCCGCCGAGACGTCGACAAAAGGCAGTCGCGAGAAGTCCAGAACAATTGCGCCTGAGCCTTCCGGAATGCCTTGACGGACGTGATGTCCCAGATCGGCCGCGGCGCTAAAGCTCATCGCTCCGCCGAAGTCGAACATGGAAATCCGTCCGTCGGACTCTTCGAGGATTTTACGCTCTTCCGCAGTGGTTGTCCGCGGGAGCACTTTAGACGCTTCTTTGAGCTGATCATCGGCTGTGCGCCAGACGAAGGCCAAGGCCGCCAGGACAACGCCGAGTCCCACCGCTGTGATAAGGTCGACAAAGACGGTGACAAGAAGAACCAGCATCATGATGACATAGTCAAAACGCGGACCTCTCAAGGCGCTGCGGATATAAGAGAAGTCAATAATATCATAGCCGACTTTGACCAGAATACCCGCCAGAACAGCATGAGGGATCTTGGCCGCGAGCGGTGATAAGACCAGGACGATGGCGAGAAGGACTAAGCCGTGAACCATGCCGGAAATCTTTGTTGATCCGCCGGTTCTGATATTGACCATGGTCCGCATTGTGGCGCCTGCCCCTGGGAGGGCACCAAAGAAACCAGCAATCGTATTGCCCACGCCCTGACCAATTAATTCCTGGTCGGAATTATGTCGGGTGCGGGTGACGTTGTCGGCCACAAGGGAGGTCAACAGGCTGTCAATCGCGCCGAGAACCGCCAAGATCACGGCGGCTTCCAGAACAATCACCAAAGTGCTGCCGGAAAGTTGCGGAAGAACAAAGTCCGGAATGCCGCTCGGGATAGCGCCGAGGATTGGGACATTGGTCAAAAGAAGACCTGCCAGCGTCCCCACGATCAAAGCGGCGAGCGTGCCGGGAAGAAATTTGGAAAGTTTCTTTGGCCACAAAAAGACGGTTGCCAAGGTCAGAGCAGCGAGGCCAAGGGCGCTATAGTTTATGTTGGAGATCGCGACCGGGATGGCTTCGATGGCGGAAAAGACCGTTCCGCCTTCGGGCGCGCCGCCAAAGAGACGGGAGAATTGAAGCAAGATAATGATAACGCCAATCCCGCTCATAAAGCCGGAAATCACCGGATAGGGAACGAGCTTGATATATTTACCGAGTTTGAAAACGCCTGCCAGGATTTGAATGATGCCGCCCAGAACGACCGCTGCAAATAAGAGCGGTATGGCCGATAAGACTTGCTCCTCGATTGTCATGGACGGATCCATAGTCGCCACAAGGGAGGCGAGAAGTCCGGCAAAGACAACAACCATCGGGCCTGTTGGACCTGAAATCTGGGTGTTGGTTCCGCCAAAGAGCGCGGCGAAGAAGCCGACAATGATTGCGCCCCAGAGACCGGCAATCGCGCCGCCCTCTACGCCGGGCGGGAAGACGCCCGCGCCAAAGGCCAATGCCAACGGAAGCGCGACAATACCGGCGGTAACGCCGCCGTAAATATCGCCGCGTATATTTGAAAAATCGAAAATGGGCGGTTTCCCCGCCCGGTTACCAAGCAATGCCATGGCAAAGATCCTTAACTGAATGAGTCTTAAAATAAATTGCGCCGGGACGTTGTCCTGGCGTTTTACGGCTTATTTGGCGTGACTTTCATCGACGACGACAAATTTCTTCTGAGCGTCGTCATAGGCAGTCATGCCGCCTGTTTTGATGTCGTAGACCCAGCCATGCAATTCGACTTCGCCTTTGGCGAGGGCCGCCGCGACGGAGGGGTGGGTCCGCAAATGCTGGAGTTGAAGCAGGACATTTTGTTCAATCAGGAGTGACATTTTCTCGTCAGCGCTCATGTCTTGGCCGAGTTCATCCGCGATGGAAACAGCTGCTTTGGAAAATCCTAGCCAGCGTTTGACGTGAGGCAGGCTTTCCAAACCTTCGGGATTCATTGCGCCCGCCATAGCGCCGCAACCGGAATGCCCGCACACGACAATATGAGGCACCTTCAAAACAGCAACGGCATATTCGATAGAGGCTGTCATGCCGCCCGTATGTTCCGTATGAGGAGGGACGATATTGCCAGCATTACGGCATATAAACAAATCGCCTGGGCCGGTTTGGGTGATCATCCCCGTCTCAATGCGGCTATCGGCGCATGTTATGAAAAGCGCCTCAGGGTTCTGACCCTCGCTTAACTCTTCAAAGAGAGATTGGTTTTCAGGATAGACATTCTTTTGAAATTTCAGAACGCCGGCAGCAAAGTTAGGCATGGGGAACTCCTGTTTGTTCTTATTAAAGAAGGAAAAGTATAATTAGAATTCTAGCTGTCCGTTTTAAATTGAGCAAATTGACAAATAGGTTACGTAGGCAGGTCGTCGGGGCATCTTTGGCCGACCGGGTCTCTGCATGTCAAAAGCCTTTCAAAATAGTTGAGCCAGACGAGAACAGTTTGAGGGGAGAACGCTCTCCTTCGAAGGGGCGTAAATCTGCTCTGCCTGACCCAATCTTGGGGACATAATCGATCTGTTTCCAGATCGTGATTTCTATACCAACGAATTTACTATAGGTAATATACTAAATCATTATCCTGAGTATAGTTTTAAGCTATAGCCTAGGGCGTCGGTAATAAGCCGGTTCGAGCAGAGAGATTCACGGCGCGTTTTGAGTTGGGCTTTTAAAATGCGGAGCTTCGACCGACTCGGACTGACTCATCAAGTGACTAGCAACTCTGCGAAAAACGTCTCCAATTTTTTGAAACTTTTCCGAAAGCGGCGAAGATGGCCGCCAGGACAGACTGATCTGACGATTAGCCAGAGGATGCTCTATCCGGCGCACAATTAATTGCGTGTCGCGCTTGGCCTCAGAAATTGCGTATAGGCTCGGCAGGACAGCAATACCGCCGCCCATTGAGGCCATTTGGCGAATAGCGTCCAAGCTGGTTCCCTGATATTCTTCGCTGGTGACAGCTCCGGCCTCGCCTGCCAGTCTCTCAACGACATTTGAAAATTTTTGACTATTTCCGAGAGTAAGTAATTCCCGGCCTTTTAGGTCGGATAGGTTTATAGGGCCTCGTGAATGGGCGAGTTCGTCATCGGGCGGCACACAAATATAGATATTTTCTTTTACCAGAAACAAGCTCTCCATATCAGGGTGATCCTCTGGTGTGGAAAGAATGATATCGAAACGCCCATCCTGAAGCCGGGTCTGAAGTACTTGCGTGGGTTCTTCGCGAACGGCGAGACGTAATTCAGGATAGCTGGTATGAAGTTCGCGGGTCGCGCGCGGCAAAAGATAAGGGCCGATTGTGGGCAGCACCCCCAAGCGAACCCTACCGGCCAGGCGTCCGTCCGATTCTTGCGCCAAGACTTTCAACTCTTCGGTTTCTCGTAATATCAGTCGGGCACGCTTGACGACCTCTTCGCCGACGGGGGTTATCATTGCCCCCTTTCGGCCGCGTTCCAAAAGCGCAATGCCCAAATGCTCCTCCATATCCTTTATCTGTGCGGAAAGGCTGGGTTGACTGACAAAACAGCGTTTGGCGGCGGCGCTGAACGATCCGGTCTCTACAATGGCGACGAGATATTCAAGTTGGCGGAGCGTCGGTTTCATAACTTTCGTGTATAGAGTTTTAACCTATACCCAAAGCCATAATGTGATGAAACAGGCTATACGGGCTGTCATGAGCCCAGCCCTTTGAACTTTGGGTGTCACCCCCCATATCAAGCTCATGCAAAATTTTTCTCTCCTCGATCTCTCCCCCGTGCCCGAAGGCCATTCCACAGCAGAGGCGCTGTCCAACACCGTGGATCTGGCTAAGTTGGCGGACCGCACTGGCTATCATCGGTTCTGGTTGGCTGAACATCACAACATGCCCGGCATTGCCAGCGCGGCGACGTCTGTCGTGATTGGTCATGTGGCGGCGGCCACCCAAAACATCCGGGTCGGCGCTGGCGGCATCATGTTGCCCAATCATGCGCCCCTCATGGTCGCGGAGCAATTTGGTACGCTCGCCACCTTGTTCCCGGGTCGTATAGATCTCGGCCTTGGCCGCGCTCCCGGTACCGATATGACAACCACGCGGGCGCTTCGCCGAAACACCGGCGCGAATGACCGTTTCCCGCAAGACGTGCAGGAGCTTTTGCATTATTTCGGCGACGCGCAGTCAGGGCAGGCCGTTCGCGCCATTCCGGGCGAGGGGACGCAAGTGCCGATCTGGATTCTCGGCTCAAGCCTTTACGGGGCGCAGCTCGCGGCGCATTTCGGTCTGCCCTATGCCTTCGCGTCGCATTTTGCGCCGGCCATGTTGGAGCAGGCTTTGCAGACATATCGCGAAACCTTCCAACCGTCTGAGTATCTGGATAAGCCTCATTTCATGCTTGCCGCCGGAGTCTGTGTCGCAGATACGGATGAAGAGGCCAATTATTTGCGGTCCTCTCAGAAACTCGCTTTTGCCAAATTACGGTCAGGAAATCCCGGCAAATTGCCTAAGCCCAGCCGCGATATAGACGCCCAAATTCCCGCTGAGATGCAGGCACAAATCGCGCATGCTATGTCATGTTCGGCGGTCGGTTCGCCGGAGACTGTAGAGAGCCAGCTTCGAGGCTTGATAGATAGATATGCGCCTGACGAAATTATTATTACCGGGATGATCCATGATCACCAGGCGCGGATGAAGTCATTCGAAACAGCTGCTGAAATCTTAAAAGGATTACGCGAAGCGTAGATCTGCGCCTAACGTCTTATTTTAAGAACAAGGCATAAAAAAAGGTAGCGATGAACGCTACCTCTTAGAGTCAAGCTAGGGAAAGTTAGCTTTTGACTCGAGAGCCTTTAATAATCGAAGTTTAGCTCGACCCCGACCTGACGTCCGCGGCTGAGGGGCGCAAATGTTCCGCCGAGCGGGACGCCGCCGAGGGCTGCTGGCAACTGTGTGTCATTGCCGTGCTGCACGTCATTGGTCAGGTTCTTCCCGTAAATCGTGAAAGATACGTTCTCGCTCCCCAATCCAAATGTCAGGCTACCGTCAACACGGTCAGCCGGGTTTAAGATACCGAGATTGCTATCCGTATAGGCGGCTCCGTCTCTGTGCGCGTAATTCACATTTAACGTGGTCTCACCCAAGGCCGGAATTGTTGTAGAATAAATAAATCCGGCATTGGCTGTCCAAGGAGCCAGCCGGGCCAGGTCCAAATCCTCGTCTGCACCATCAATGACGCCGTCGCTGTTCAAATCAAAAATCACAGACGTATAATCACCGTCTGTATAACCAACAGACCCCGTAAGGACGAGACTGTCCGTAACCGGATAAGTGGCTTCTAATTCGAAACCACGAATATCAGCGTCGGCTACGTTTCGGATAACCTGCACAACGCCGGTTGTTGGGTCTGACAAGTTGATTTCGCGCTGAAGGTCTTTGGCCTTGTTAAAGAAGGCCGCGCCGTTGAACCGCGCGCCCAAAATAGGTTCTGATTTGAAGCCAAGTTCGAAGGAATCGATTTGTTCGTCTTGGAAAGGGCCGGGGCCAAAATTGACAGTGTCAGCCGCTGTGTTCCGGAAGTTATATCCGCCTGCCCGGAAAGAGCGTGACCAATGACCGTAAACCCGAAGGTCTTCATTCACTTCATATCCAAAACCGACTTTAGGAGACCAGTTGGATGTTTCAAATGTATCGTTAAAGTCGAAACCACATTCTCTGGAAGAGCGCGTATCGCCCGGGACCACTATACAGGGAGAGTTGACGTTTGCCACGAGGGACGCGATTTGAACGTCCTTTCGTTCATCTGAATAGCGGATGCCGGCGTTGAGACTCAGCTTGTCAGTCACATCATATTCGCCAGCAGCAAAGACGCCAATAGTTTCAGAGTCCTGAAAGCCGCCGCCGTCTTGGGTCAAAGCAGGTCTTACGCCGCCTGTTGCAACGCCTAAGAGGTCACGCTGTTCGCCGTAAAAAAGGTCTTGGGTGAAGTAGAACAACCCGGTGGTGAAATCGAGCCTGTCGTCTAGGAAGCGGCCATTATAGCGAATCTCATTAGAAAATTGTTCTTGGTCCGTTGCGAAATTAGCGTGGAAGAAATAACCGGGGGAGGCGTCAATATCGCTTCGTCCAAACTGAGTGTAGCTTCTATAGCCAAAGATATTTGTTATCGTGCCATTACCAAACCCGACATCCAAATCCGCCCGGGCGCTGAACTGATCCCATTCAGCATCGTTCGAGCCTTCTTCATCAATCGAGAAGTTAAAGGTTTCGCGGTCAAAATTCGCGACTTGGCCATCAATACCGGACCCGTTTGTATGGCTTTGACCTGACGGGCCATCGCCTTTCGTGTCGCCCATTTCATATTTTAAAAGCAATTCGAAATTGTTGCCGGGTGTAAACTTGGCGCCTGTCCGTATCAGAGTTGTTTCGGATTTGCCGTGATTTTCGCCGTTGAAGGAGTTTTCAAACCAGCCCTTGTCATTGTTATGATAAACGCCGAGTTTCACGGATAGTAAGTCTTCGACGACGGAGCCCGACATTGTGCCGGAGGCAAAGTAATTTCCGCCTGTGCCGCGAAGGCCGGATTCAGCGGCAATCTTACCTTTAAAAGAGAATTCTTCCGTTGGATCGCCAGTGTTTATAAGGACGGCGCCGCCTGTCACATTGCGTCCGAATAAGACGCCCTGCGGTCCGCGCAGGGTTTCAATGGATTGAAGATCAAATGTGTCTAGAACAACACCGGCATTAATACCGAGATAGACGCCGTCAACGAAAACGCCCACGGCCGGGTCGATCGAAGGAATAGAAGAGTTTACGCCAAGTCCGCGGATGGAAAAGTTGGCCGTGCCCTTCGCTGTGGCTACATCATCGAGCGCCACATTCGGCATTTTGAAGCTCAGGCTGGAAATATCCCGGACTTGCAAAGCGTCAAGTTGGTCTTCTCCGAAAGCCGTAATAGCTACGGATGTGTCCTGCACATTTTCTCCGCCAGCCTTCTTGGTGGCTGTGACGATGATTTCGTCCGTCAGGACGCTGGAAGCTTGAGCGTAGGCATTGGCTGGCATTAAGGCGGCCGCAGCAATGAGTGAAACGGCAGACACATTTGTAGTGAAAAAAGCGCGCATATAGATTTCCCCGAAATTATAATTTCATTTTATATTTCATCTTCGCGGCTTTGGAGTCGGGTTACAAATATATTTATTATTGTTACTTCCTCTAAAATATGTATTTATGGGAGATGCTTAAATTTGACCATATCCGGCATTTTATCGCGACCGCCGAGACCGGGAGCATTAAAGACGCTGCCGAGAAAATCCGAATTTCTCCAACCTCTATCCGTCATTCCATAGAGAAATTGGAAACTGGATTGAACGCTACGCTCTTTGTAAGACGTCCCTCCGAAGGTGTTTCGCTGACTAATGACGGATATCGCCTGCTGGAGCGGACAACGCATTTAATAAGCGATGTCGAAGATATTGAATCACTATTTATAACCTCCAAGAGAAAGCTTCGGGGCAATCTCATTATCGGCTGCCAAGAGGGGCTGACTTGGTCTCTCGTTCCGCGCGCCATCGAGTTGATGAACCAGGCGCACCCCGATGTGAATATTTCGGTTAAAACGGTCTGGATGGAAACGCAGTTTGAAACGCTTGAGAAGGCTGAGGTCGACGTGCTCCTGACCTTCACTTTGGACGAAGTCAAAGACAAGAGATATCAGGCAAATGTGCTCTGCCGCCCGCAAGCCTGCGCAATGATGCGGAAAGGTCACGACCTTGATAATGGAAAGCCTGTGAAGCTCTCAGACCTCGCCAATTATCCTCACATCTTCATTCAGGACGGTCCGGCGATGACTCTGTTTTCAGGGATGTATCAAAAAGTGGGTCTGGAGCCCGTCATATATATGTATAGTAATATCAGCACCGGCGCTCAGTCCGTTGTCGGCCGGACGGACGCTATCTCTTTGCGCATACTTCGCCCTGCCATTGGTCTCACGCCTCTGGGGGACGGGATGGTTGTGCCGATGATAAAAGATAAAGTCCAAAAGCCCTGGCTTGTCGCTATGACCAACAAGATAAAGCGTCCTTTAGCGCTCGATAAAAGAACCGAATTTATCAATATCTGCCACCAGCTGTTCGATGGCGGCCAGATGAAAAAACATATTTATTATTAATTACGGGCCAAGCCCTGCGCAGTTTTACGGCTCCGCTAAGTAGTCCTGAAGCGCGGCGATAAATGCTTCATAATCCTCTAAATGCGGGAGGTGTCCAATGCTCGGAAATTCTACCAGTTTCGAGTTCGGAATGCGCTCGGCTGCCTGTTTGCCGAGGCGGTCGTAACGGCCAAGTTCCTGGCGCTCCGTCTCGCTCACCAAGTCCTTATTCAGGGCAGAACGATCGCGCGTGCCAATTAAAAGCAGCGTCGGCATTTCGAGCTTGTCCAAATCTTGAACGACCGGTTGGCTATAAATCATATCATATTGCAGAGCGCTGATGCGGGCGAGGCGAGGGTAATCCGGACTCCGGAGCGGCGCGGCAAAGACGTCCAGGCTTCGGTCAAATTTATCTGACCATTTCCCGTCATAGTAGCTATCGCGCATATAGGATTTCATCTTGTCGCGCGTCATATCGAGATTGCGCGATTCCCACTCTTCCACGGTGCGGTAGGGTGTGAGCGCTTGGTAATCCTCAAGCCCTAGCGGATTAAGCAATATCAACGCTTCTACCCGCTCCGGAAAGCTGAGCGCCATACGGGTTGCCAAAACGCCGCCAGTGGAATGGCCCAGAATCGTGGCCGTTTGGACCTCCAGATGATTCAGTAATTCAAAAGTTTGCGACCCGAGGCGCTGGAAACTAAACGGCCCCATCGGCTTGCTGCTTTTGCCCCACCCGATGTGATCAGGAATAATGACCCGGTGGCCCGACGCGGCAAGGTCGCGCGCCGTCTGGCCCCAATAATCCCCTGTGAAGTTTTTACCGTGCAAAAGGACAATGGTTCGTCCGCTGGCCTCCGCGGTGGGGGCGACATCCTGATAAGACATGACGAGCGGGCGCCCCGCATCATCCGTCCCGTCCAGTTCCAAGCTCTGGCTCGGATAGGCATAATCTATAGATTCCAGATTTATTCCGGTGACGGAGGGAGTGGATGTCTCCTGAGCCCCCGCTGTCGCGCAAAGAGCAGACGCTAAGAATAGGGTTCCGGCGAAGATAATAGATTTGAATGAGGTCATAATATCGAGTTCTCAAGGTTTAGACGGCGGGGGAAATAAATCTTTCACGACTTGCAAAGCCTCTCGTCGTTATTTGTTCCCATTAACCGACACGGGTATCTAGATCGTTTCCGTCCACCTCTTGCTGAGCAGCGCGGCAGAATTAATTATGCCGACCATGCAGTAAGTTTGCGGGAAATTACCCCAAAGTTCGCCGGTCTCTGTGTCGACATCCTCAGAGAGAAGACCGAGATGGTTGCGGGTGGAGAGGATGTTTTCGAACAGGCGGCGGGCCTCGTCTTTGCGACCAATGCGCGAGAGCGCGTCGATATACCAAAAGGTACAGGCCGTGAAGGCGGTCTCGGGCCGACCGAAGTCATCCTCAACTTTATAGCGGTAAATGTGATCGCCTTCGCGGAGTTCCGCCTCGATGGCTTCGACAGTGCCGACATATCGCGGATCTTGCGCGGAGATAAATCCGATTTCCGCCATGAGCAGGACAGAGGCGTCGAGCGCTTCCCCGCCGAACGCGGCGGTGAAGGCGTTGCGCTCTTCACTCCAGGCTTCGGCAAGGATTTTTTGGTGGATGAGGCCCGCACGTTCTTCCCAATAAGTTTCGCGGTCAGTCTGCCCCAAATGCGCAGCGATTCGGGAAAGCCGGTCACAGGCCGCCCAGCACATAATGGCGGAAGAGGTGTGAACCTGCGCAATGGTCCGAAACTCCCAGATCCCTGCATCGGGCTGATCGTGCATGGCATAGGCGCGTTCGCCCACAGGTTCGAGGGCTTTGAACTCGGCGAGGCCGGGATTATTTAAAAGGCGTTTGTCGAAAAAGCTCTGCGCGACGCCAAGGACAATTTGTCCGTATACGTCATGCTGAATGTGTTCCGCTGCCTGATTTCCCACGCGCACCGGGCCCATATTGCTATAGCCCGGCAGAGCTTCGGCGATGGTCTCGGTGAGGTTTTCTTCCAGGCTGATGCCGTAAACGGGCTGGATATGGCCGCCTTTGGAATGGGAGACGATATTTCTCACCCAGCGCATATAATGTTCGAGCGTTTCCATTTCGGACAAGCGGTTCAGGGCCGTCACCGAGAAATAGGCGTCCCGAATCCAGCAATAACGGTAATCCCAATTTCGCTGGGACCCGGAGTGTTCCGGGATAGAGGTCGTCAGCGCGGCAACAATGCCGCCGGTCTCCTCGAATACGCAGAGTTTGAGCGTGATGGCTGCGCGAATAACCGCGTCCTGCCATTCAATCGGGATAGCCAGGCTGCGCGACCAGCGATACCAGTAGCTCGCCGTGCGGCGGTACCAATCATCTGCCAGAGCATGGACGCTATCGGCCAGCGCTTCGTCGGCGTTGAGGATAAAGGTTACATCATTGTCGAGCAGAAATTGGGTCCCGTTCATAACATAGGAAACGGGGGCGTCTGTGGTAATACGAAAACGGGTGTCCTCGGATTCATAGCGGATATGATTGACCCCGCGCTTGGGTTTAATCTTTGTTTTCCCCCATTCAGCCTCGACAGATAACGTGATGGCAATTTTGGGCTCACCCGCAATGACATGAAACTGCCGCACGACGGCGGCGGGACGGAAGGTACGTCCGTTTTTGTCAAAGCGAGGCGAAAAATCGACAATTTCCAATATGCTGCCGTCTTTCGCTTCGAGGCGGGTACGGAGAATTGCCGTGTTTTTCTCGTAACTTTGGCTGTGCTTTTCCAGACCTTCCATCCAGACACCGAACGTGCCGCCGCCATTCATCAGGCTATTAAAGACGGGTTCGCCGTCCAGACGCGGCAGGCAAAGCCAGCGGTAAGCCCCGCGTCTGTCTATCAGTCCGGCGACCGTGCCGTTGCCGACAATGCCCAGATCCAGACCTTGTTCTGTTTTATTTTTCTGCGTCATGAAACTCTTTCAAATATATATGGACGGCGGCCACATTCGGCAGGCGATATTTCGCGGAGGTATCTTCCTCCCCGACTTTTATCGACATTCCGCCGAGTTCATTTACGACTTTGAACGCGTCTTCGTCGGTCGTGTCATCCCCAATCATGACCGGCCGGCGTCCATGGAAAGGGGAGGTGTTCATGGCTTTGCGTAGACATTCGCCTTTATTGGCGCCTTTTGGTTTGATCTCGAAGATACATTTTCCTTCTTGCAGATTATAATCGGGGAAATTGGCAGCGAGCAAAGGAAGCTTTTCCCTGAGGGCGGTCTCCGCGTTAGGCGCCTTTCGGTAATGAAGTGCCACGACTGGCCCTTTGGTTTCTATTTCAACGCCTCTAAGTGTTTCGGTCAGAGCGGTAAGCCCCTTCATAAAATCATTGGGTAAGAAAGTCGTAGGGGCTTTGGCCTGTTTTCCTGGGTGGGCAGAATAAAGCCCGTGATTACCAAATCGCCAGACTTCCTTCGGAACGCGCCCGGAGAGGTCCTGTAATCCCCTGCCAGATATCAGGGCGACAGCGCCGCCGAGTATCCGCGACAAGTTCAGAATTATTTCTGCGCCGCCTTCGGGCAGGGCGACTTTATCTGCCTCTTCCTGAATAGGGGCGAGCGTTCCGTCAAAGTCGAGGAACACGGCGTCTTGCGAGGAAAGGGGCTTAGGATAGGATGTCAAAACAGAATCCAATTAATTGGCGGAAACAGCGTTTAGGACGGTCATGAACCGCTCGCGCCACCACGTAATGTCTTCGGACATGATTCCATCAAAGAGCGATTGCCAGCGTTTTTTACGTTCCTCAAGCGGCATTGAAAGGGCCTTTGCCACAGCGTCCGAAATTTCGGTGGGGCTGTGCGGGTTGACCAATAGGGCGTCTTTCATCTGTTCGGCGGCGCCGGCGAATTTCGACAAAACCAAAACACCCGGATCATTTGGGTCCTGTGTGGCAATAAATTCTTTGGCCACCAAATTCATTCCGTCCTGCAGAGGCGTGACAAGGCAAACTTCGGCCAGACGGTAAAGTCCGGCAACTTCCTCACGTGCATATCCGCGCGCTAAATACCGGATTGGTATCCAGTCCAGATCGCCGTAGTCGCCGTTGATGCGCCCGGCGAGTGCGTCGAGTTCTTCGCGAAGATGCATATATTCATCGACCATTTCGCGAGACGGGGGCGCCACCTGGGTGAAGGACACTTTGCCGTGCTGGTGGGGATAGTCATCAAAGAATTTCGCCATCCCTTCAAACCGTTGGGGGAGGCCTTTGGAATAATCCATTCGGTCAACACCGAGAACGAGGCTCCGGTTGCGTTGAAAGGTGGAAATACGGTTGCGAGCTTCTAGAGCGGCCCCACTTGTTGCGGTTTGCGAAAACGATTCTACATCAATTCCTATAGGGCAATGGAGCAAAAAAACCGATCGCCCGTTCACTCGCATGACGGTATCGCTGACTGGCTCCGCTCCCATTTCCTGTTCCAAATACATTTTCAGGTTCGCAACATCACGCTTTCCCTGAAGTCCGACGACGTCATAAGAAATTAGCCCTTCAATAAGGTGTTTGTGATCCGGGATGGAGCGGAATGCATCTGGATTAGGAAAAGGAATATGCAGGAAAAATCCGCAGGGCAGAGACGACCCCATTTCTCTTAAAAATTTTGCGACCAATAAAAAATGATAATCATGTACCCAGATGACGTCATTTGCTTCGGCCAAATCCACCGTATTCTCGGCGAAGCGTTTATTTATTTCGACATAGGTTTTGAAGTTCCTATCATCAAACTTCGCCAGATCCACGCGGCCATGGAAGACAGGCCACAAAACACTATTGGAATATCCAAGGTAAAAATCTTCATATTCCGTTTTGGTGTAATTACACAGCGCGAAGTTAACGCCGTCCTGTTCGGCTTCGGAAAAACGATTGCTTGGAAAATCGTAAATCTTTCCGCTCCACCCCATCCATAAACCGTTGGACGACTTTAGCGCGTCCCAGACGGCCACAGCTAATCCGCCGGCTTTGGACTTTGTTCCAAAAGCGGTTCGGTTGGAAATGGCAATCAATCTGCTGCTGGCGGGATCCGGCTGGGTCAAGATAAAATCCGACAAGGTTAAAGCGTGTAAATAGAATAATTCCCATAGCAGGAATTGGTTTCGAGCTAAAGACAGAGGCCGTTCAAGCCGGTGTTTCAAACTTCAGCCCCTGGTTTGGAGGCAGAGTTGGAGAGATTTGATGCATAGTAGGGCGCGCCGCCGAAAATTTCATCATGGATTAAGGCAAATGGCCCTATGGTTTCGGCGTAATTGGACGAACGCTCACCGTTTAACGCCCTTGCTCCGCTTCCGCCAATCCCTTAGAACGCCACAAATTTTCGTTTTACTTCAAAGGGACTCGCCATGGCAGGTCATTCCAAATGGGCCAATATCCAGCACCGTAAAGGCCGTCAGGATAAATTGCGCTCCAAACTTTTCTCAAAACTCTCAAAAGACATCACCATCGCGGCGAAAATGGGCGGCGAAGACCCGGACATGAACCCGCGCCTTCGTTTGGCAATTGCCAACGCCAAAGGCCAGTCCATGCCGAAGGATAATATCCAGCGCGCGGTCAGCAAGGGCGTCGGCGGCGACGGAGCGGATTATGAAGAAATCCGTTATGAGGGCTTTGGCCCAGGCGGTATCGGCTTTGTTGTCGAAGCCAGCACGGATAATAAAAACCGCGCAGCGATGGAAGTTCGGACGGCCTTTTCTAAAAATGGCGGAGCCTTGGGCGAAACTGGCTCTGTAACCTTCATGTTCGATCAGATGGGTAAAATTGAGTATCCACTTGCTGTGACGAGTGAAGACGAAATGATGGAAGCGGCAATCGAAGCCGGCGCGGAAGATGTCGAGACAGATGAAGAAGCGAATGACCAGTGGGACGAATATGAACCCGTTCACACGATTTGGACAGCGCGGGATGATCTCGGCCCAGTTGCCGGAGAGCTGGAAAAGAAATTTGGTGAAGCCAAGTCCGTCAACTTGATTTGGAAAGCGCAGAACGAGATTGACAATCCTGAGCAGGCTGCTGCCGTAATGCGATTGAACGACGCTCTTGAAGATGTCGACGACGTTTCAAACGTCTTCCATAGTTTCGCGATGACCGAAGAAGCTATGGCGACAATTTCCGACGAGGAATAGGGATCCATGCAGTGAACACGAAAAAGGCGGCCCTCTTGGCCGCCTTTTTTATTGGGCAGGATTTAACCTAATCCAGATCAGACGCGCTGTGGCGCTCTTTTACCTGTTGGTCCTCGTCGCCCCAGGTCCGGTTGACGCGCCGTCCCCGCTGGACCGCTTCACGTTTGGCGATCTGTTTTGCCCAACGTAGAACATGTTCATATTCATGGGTTTGCAAAAATTCTTCGGCGTCATAGACTTTCCCGGTCGCCACACCGCCATACCAGGGCCAGACCGCTATATCTGCGATCGAATATTCGTCGCCCGCCAGATACTCATTATCCGCCAAACGGCGATTCAGAACGTCCAATTGACGTTTCGCTTCCATGGAAAAACGATCAATCGCATATTCAATCTTGATCGGGGCGTAGGCATAAAAATGTCCGAATCCGCCGCCGAGATAAGGTGCGCTTCCCATTTGCCAGAAAAGCCATGAAATGGCTTCAGCCCGGGCTGAGGGCTCCTCAGGAAGAAAAGCGCCAAACTTTTCGGCCAAATAGAGAAGTATAGAGCCGGATTCAAATAAGCGCTGCGGAGGGGAAACGCTGTGATCCATTAAGGCCGGTATTTTAGAGTTTGGATTAATATCGACAAACCCGCTGCCAAATTGATCGCCTTCTTGGATATCAATCAACCAAGCGTCATATTCTGCGCCTTTATGACCGGCGGCTAAAAGCTCTTCCAGCATAATAGTCACTTTTTGCCCGTTGGGCGTTGCGAGGGAATAAAGCTGAAAAGGGTGCTGACCAATTTCCAAAGTTTTCTCATGGGTCGGACCGGCAATGGGGCGGTTAATATTAGCAAATTTACCGCCGGATTCTTTGTCCCATTTCCAGACTTTTGGCGGAGTGTAATCTGTCGTGTCAGTCATATAATCTCTCTCATTTTAATACCTTCCTGATATGGGAAGGTTCGAGCTGGGGAAAAGGGGGCTCACAATAAGTTGAAACGCGGCGGCAGGGCTATGCTCTAATTATACCTCGACCGATCCCAAACCTGTTTGAAGGGTTTGCTTCGGCCAGACGACTGAATAATCATAAGGTGTTCGCGGGTAAGCTCTCGAGGCCCTTCGACTCCGCAAGCATGGGCAATCATTTCGACCTCTTTTTGAATACTCTGGACATAATTCTTTACACGCACTGCCTTATTAGTTGGGTTCAGCCCGCGCTGGAGGCGGTGATTATGTGTGGTGACGCCTGTCGGGCATGTGTTCTTGTCACATTTCAACGCCTGTATACAGCCCAAAGAAAACATGAATCCCCGGGCTGCAGTCACGATGTCAGCCCCCGCGCAAAATGCCCAGGCGACATCTGCAGATGTGATTAATTTCCCGCTGGCAACGAGGGCAACGCGGTCTCGAAGACCGTATTCACGTAAAAGGTCATCCATGAGCGGCAAAGATTCGCGTATTGTCAAACCGGTATTATCAATCAATGGGAGAGGGGCAGCGCCCGTGCCGCCGTCGCCCCCGTCTACGGCGATATAATCGGGCGCGCTCGCTTTCCCGCGTTTTTTGATGGCTTCAAGAAATTCAATTATAGGCACCGGATTGCCTATACATATTTTCAGGCCAGTAGGTCTCTCGGATACGCGCCTGACCTGATCTATCAAATCCAGCAATTCTTCGGAGTTGGACGCATCGACATGGCGATTTGGAGAAATGGCGGCCATGCCTTCAGGGATGCCGCGAGCTTCCGCTATCTCTTTCGTTACTTTCTCGGCGGGTAAGATGCCGCCTTTACCGGGTTTTGCGCCTTGAGATAGTTTGATTTCTATCATCCGAATATGATGATTTTCGCAAATTTTGCGAAGCTTGTCTTCGTTCAGAGTGGCGTCATCATTGCGAGCGCCGAACTTTGCCGTGCCAAGCTGATAGATGATGTCGCACTCCCCTTCCAGATGAAAACGTGAGACGCCGCCTTCGCCGGTATTGAGCCAGCACCCGGCCATACCGGCCCCATGTGACAATGCTTGAATAGCGGGTTTGGAGAGGCTTCCATAACTCATCCCGGAAATATTAAAATAGCTTTTAGGGGCGTAAGGGTGAGGGGTGCCTTGGCCGATAATAAAGGGCGGGAGCGTTTCATGTTCATCATCCAAACGCGGAAATAAACCATTGGCAAAAATTGGCGTGCCGGGCGTTAACACTTTGGTCGAGCCAAATGGCACGACATCTTTACCTTCATCGCAAACTTCATTTACCCAATCCCGCTCCGCCCGATTAAACGGCATTTCTTCGCGGTCTTGGGCAAAGAAATATTGCCGGAAGAACTCTCCGAGACGGGAGAAAACTTTTCTAAAACGTCCCAAAACCGGGTAATTGCGGTGAACAGCATTGGACGTCTGGGTAATATCAATGATGAATATAACTGCGGCGGCAATAACAATGATGCCAATGACGAAAAGAAAAAGGGAACCAAGAAGGTTAAGCCCGCGCGATGCAAAAGTTGTCACTTCCTCTACCGTCGTCCCGTTAGGACCTGTTTGGGCAAATAGATGCGAGATAAAAAACGGCATGGTTCGCTCCTGATGAATGCCTCAACTATGCGCTCGTAAAATGGCCTCTGCAAGGACTGCACCAAAATCTCACTGAAATTTGTAGGGCTGGATTATGAGGTGGGGTTCACCTACAGTTCCGGCAATTAAAGGAATGATTGTGAAACTTTTTCTGGGACTAATATTCGGCGTCTTCGGCCTTTTTATCGCTGCCTGTGCGGTGGGGTTCTATATGCCTGCGACGCTGGAAGTCGAGCGATCTACGGTAGTAAGCGCCTATGAAGAGGATATTTTTCCTTACTTGAATGATTTGAAACAATATCAATCTTGGGCAGCTTTGGATGCAAAGCTGGACGGGACTCAAATTTTGACAGCTGGAGCAGAATCCGGATTGGGGCAAAACCAAGCCTGGCAAGACGGCCCGAAAGGCTATGAAGTGGGCAGCCGCGAAATAATGCAAGAAAGCGCGCCTGAATTTGTCCAGCTTAGAGTGACAGTTAACGGCAAAGAAACAACGACGACTCACGCCGTTTTCAGGAACCCGGATGATAGCGTGACCGTGCTTTCAAAAAGGGAAATTCCCCAACCCGGCTTTCCTTACATTCATAGGCTAAGGGGCAGGTTTATGAAGCCGCAAATCGGTAAAAGTCTGGAAACAGCTCTCAGCCGCCTAAAGTCCCAAGTCGAAGCCAATCAATAAAGTCCAGGGGTCACTCTGGGTCCGGTTCAGGTTCAGGCAAGGTTTCCGGCTGCATCCAGTCCGGCAAATCCGGCTTATCGTCAGGTTGCTTGAGAAGGTCTCGCAACCGCCCCTTATCTTCCTCAATAATAATGGGCTTATTTAGGAACTCGCGATCAAAACTGACTTCGGGAGCGTCCGTGAATATGGTGGAGGACGGCCCGCCCGCATTCACAGAATTATCGCCAATGGGTAGACCTAAAGAACGCCGCGAGGCCGGGGCCTGCTGCCGTTGGCCGCTGTCAGTTCCTGTTCCCGCTCTGCCGTTAAAGCTTTCCCATCCCGCTGCGTCTCGCCCTTGGAATTTTTTCAAGTATTCGGGGCAGTTTTCGTGGGTGCGGTTGGCTTCGCGGCAGCGAATGTCCAGATTGAGACCGTCATATCCTGCCCCCGGACTCCGGCTCGGAGTTAGTGTCCAGCCATTTGCACCGCGCGTGTTTTCGCGCCGCGTACCGCCGCCTGGGACGCCTTCGTTCCCGCCGCCAGTTTGAGGCCCGGAAACAGTTGGCCCTCCGGCGCCCGGCGTCGAAGGGGGAAGACCGACAGGCCGCCTCAATAAATCACCCAATGGATCTGATTGTGATTGCGGAACGGCTCTATCAGCTTCGCTCTGGGTCGTCGGGGCATCAGGCGAGGCAAGGACAGACGGGGCGGTGGATATTACATCCGGACTGGACGGCGCAGCTTCGCTTACATCGGGGGGATCGATACTATCCGGTGTAGGGGGCGTTTCCGCCGGCTCGGTCAAAGGTTCGGTTTCAATAGAGGGAAGCTCCTCCGCCGGAGGAAGGTCTTCCAAAGGCTCCTCGACAACTGCGCCGGGGGCGGCTGGTTCCTCTACGGGCTCCGGGGTTTGGAACGGCTCAGCCTCTAATTCGGGCTCGGGTTCAATCATGGGCTCCGGTTCTATTATAGGCTCGGGCTCCGGTTCCGGCTCAATAACAGGCTCAGGCTCAACGATGGGCTCCGGCTCTGGTTCAATAACAGGGTCAGGCTCAATGATCGGATCAGGGAGAGTTTCCTGCTCTATGACGGGCGGTTCAGGCACTGGCTCAGGTTCAGGCTCAGGCTCAGGCTCAGGGGTCGGTTCCGGCTCAGGAATCGGCAAAGGTTCAGGCTCGGTTTCTGGTTCCGGCTCAGTAACCGGTTCAGAAATGATGTCCGGCGGAGGCGGTGTGATTCGAGGTTCTGGTTCAACTTCAGGCTCGGGCTCCGGAATGGGCTCTGGAACAGGTTCTGGCTCTGGCTCTGGCTCTGGAGGGGGCGGTGTGATCACGGGTTCCGGCTCGGGCTCCGGGTCTGGCGGCGGAGGCGTGGGCTGTGGTGTAGGCTTCGTGCGCGGCGCGACGGCCGGGGCCGGGATAGCGGGTTGTATAACTTCAGGTTCCGGAACAGGGGCAGGCTCCGGTTGCGGCGTCGGATCAAAAGCAACGATCTGTACAGGTAGAACCTCTGGCTCTTCCGGTTTCAAATCGGGCATAATAAAATGGGGCGACAACATGAAAAACATCGCCAAATGGACGGCGATCACTCCCGCTATGATAGAGGTAATGCGCGAAGCATCATCATCGATGAAGTCACTTATCGCATTGTCGTCGTGATAAGGCGAAAAATTTCCGCCCCATCGCCGCGCGTCATATGTGATGGAGTGATTCACCCGCGCTAAAATCCTCGATTCTACCTCCGATGACGGAGTCCCTTGAGCCTTAGCCATAAGGTGAAGCTGGGCGCGCGCCAAGGGGCAGAGGGCAGTGGAAGCCGGGGAAGGGATTAAATCTTGTTTAGAACCTATATCCAACGCCCGGATTTCTGGACCCATGATTTCAAGTCTGAGTAAATTACAGCAAAAACTAAATTCTCTCAGACTTTTGGTGCGGAACCCGTAGCTTCACCCCGATATTAGGACTAGAGATGTTGAGAACCCAATAAAGGTCTGGTTATCGTGTCCGAAAAATCACTCTCTCAATCTATCCTCTCAGTCGCGCCATCTGCCACTATGGCGATGACGCAATTGGCGCGGGATTTAAGGGCTCAAGGTCGGGACATTATTGGATTGTCTTCAGGGGAGTCTGATTTCGATACGCCAGCTCATATTGGCGACGCGGCGGCCAAAGCGATTGCAGACGGAAAGACACGTTATACGGCGGTGGACGGTATCCCTGAGTTAAAAGAGGCTATTGTCGAAAAATTCCAACGCGAAAACGGGCTGCCTTATTCAACGGCAGAAATAAATGTGTCCCCTGGAGGCAAACCCGTTATTTTCAATGCCCTGGCCGTTACCCTAAATCCCAGTGATGAAGTCATAATCCCGGCGCCCTGTTGGGTATCCTATCCCGGTATGGTTAGCTTGCTCGGCGCCAAACCCGTTATAGTGCCATGCGGTGTAGACTCTGGATTTCGGTTGACGGCGGAGGCCTTAGAGGCGGCAATCACGCCTAAAACTAAATGGCTCATGTTAAATTCCCCATCAAACCCCACCGGGTCAGCTTATAGCCGTGAGGACTTGGCCGCTTTGGCAGTTGTCTTGCGGCGTCATCCGGACATTCTGGTTCTGTGTGACGATATTTATGAGCATCTTGTTTACGATGGCTTTCAATTTACGACACTGGCCTCGGTCGCTCCGGATTTGAAAGGCCGCGTGCTTACCATGAACGGGGTGTCGAAAGCTTATGCCATGACGGGCTGGCGCATTGGATATGCTGGCGGGCCTGACTGGCTCATTAAAGCCATGGCGAAGTATATGGGACAGACGACGTCAAATCCGGCGTCAATCTCTCAATGGGCGGCGCTGGAAGCTCTAAGCGGATCGCAGGACTTTATTGCTAAGGCCCGCAAGGCGTATGCCGCCCGCCGCAAAGATGTGGTGAAGGCGATAAACTCGATTGATGGACTAAGCTGCCGCGAGCCGGAAGGGGCCTTTTATGCATTTTTCGACTGTCGGGAAGTTTTGGGCGGGCGGCTTGCTTCGGATACGGATTTTACAACTGCTTTATTGGAAGATAGCGGAGTTGCGCTTGTGCCGGGATCGGCCTTTCACGCGCCCGGGTTCGTTCGGTTGTCCTATGCGGCAGACCCAAAGTTGCTCAAAGAGGCCTGCGCGCGCTTAAACACGTTTTGTAAGAGCCTCTAATACGCGAGATACAGCCTTAAACCGCGATGGCTTTCGTCGCTCCACCCGCGGCGTAATATTCGAGTTTTTCAAGCAATTCTGATTGTTTGACGGGTTTCGTCAAATAATCATCCATCCCGGCATCCAGACAATCCTGGCGGTCATTTTTCAACGCATGGCCTGTCAGAGCAATGATCGGGGTGTGAGGCAGACCATTCGCTTTTTCGAACTTATTAATTTGCTGCGCCGCTTCATATCCGTCCATGACAGGCATAGAAACATCCATCAAAATAACCGGAAAATTACCGTTTTCTTCGATGTAACGGTCTACGCCTTCTTTTCCGTTATTGGTGAAAATGGGTTCAAAAGGCGAATCCGATAACATTAGACGCACGACATCTTGGTTTAAAGGGAAGTCCTCGGCAACAAGGATGCGGGTTTTCGCATTGCTGGGTTCATTCTCATTCGAAGCCCGATTGTCATCTGAAGTATCTTTTGAAACGACTTTCGGCGTTTCCGGGAATTTAGTTTTCAAGTCTTTCGAGGCAGGGTTACTGTTTGAGATCGAGGGTGTTGGCAAAGACTTTTTAGGGGCAGTGTTAGAAGAAATTGGAGCGATAGGCGCGGCGGCGTCGTTATTTTCAACCAGCCGCTTGGATTCGGCAAGACTTACCGCCTCAACAACGGCTTCGTGTAATCGTCTTTCCCGGACGGGTTTAACGAGATAATTCGTAATACCGATTCCACGTAAGGCCGTGGTTGAGACGGATTGATCACACGAAGAAAGCATTACAATCGGCGGGGCGGTTACAGTTTGGTTGTTATGAACCATTTCAGCCCATTCTTGTCCGTTCAGTCCTGGCATGAGGTAATCTAACAAGATGAAGTCGTAAGGCTCATTCATCGCTTGAGCTTTTTTCAGGGTGTTTAATCCCTCTACGCCGTCCGCGACGCTGTCGCTTGTGACGCCCCAACTTTCGAGCTGTTCTTTTAGGACCTGTCTGTTGACGGCAATGTCATCGACGATAAGCGCCTTTTTATTCTCTAGAGAAGAAATATCAAATTTAACGGCCTCGGCTTCGGGGTCGAGCGGTAGAGGGATTTGAATTGAAAATTGTGACCCGTGCCCGATTTCAGATGTAACAGAAACACGTCCATCCATCATTTCGACGATACTTTTTGAAATTGCGAGACCCAAACCGGTTCCGCCATAAACCCTTGTCGTTGAACCATCGGCTTGCGTAAATTTATCAAAAATATGATTGAGTTTGTCAGCCGGAATACCAATACCTGTGTCCGAAACGTCCATCCGGATGCAGCTCAACCCGTCCCGAGGTTCCGAGACGGCTACCGTGACGGTGATATGCCCCTCTTCTGTGAACTTGATGGCATTTCCGATAAGATTGGTCATGACCTGACGAATTCGTCCGCCGTCACCAATAAAACTTGACGGCATTACCGACGGATAGTTTATAATGAGCTCGAGGCCTTTTTCCTGTGCTTTCGCGACGAGGAGGGAGGTCACATCATTGACAGCGGATTTCAGATCGAAAGGAATGGGGTCAAGTTCCAACGCTCCGGCTTCGATTTTAGAGAAATCAAGGATGTCGTTAATAATCGTCAATAAGGCCGATGCGCTATTGTTAATGACGTCGACAAATTCTTTTTGCCGTGTGTCAATTTTGGTGTTTCCGAGCAATTCCGCCATGCCCAATATGCCGTTCATCGGCGTCCGGATTTCATGGCTCATATTAGCGAGGAACTCAGATTTAGCCTTACTGGCCGCAATCGCATTGTCTTTGGCGGTCTTTAGGTCTTCTTCCTGTCTATGTTCATGATGAATGTCCCGAACGAAAGACCATATAGACATTGGCCGCCCTGAAGGGTCTCTGACGAGTTTTGCCGTAGAATGGCTCCACCGAATGCGCCCATCATGAGTAATTGATCTGATTTTTGCTATCGCTTGGCTTTTGCCCTGCGATAGGCTCTGGACCATCTCTTTCAGATGTTTTCTGTCTTCCGGAACCATGATAGCCGCTATGCCATGCGCATCAATTTTTTTGACACCTTCTGGACCGAAGTAACGCCGAAGTGACTCGCTTAAGTGATAAGTTTTTGTTTTCAGGTCGTATTTCCAATACCCGGCTTTGCCGAGCATGAGGGACTCTTCAAACATGGCATCCATTTCCACCAATTCAGAAATGTCCTCAGCCATTGATAGAGTGAAGCCATTCGAAAGCTTTTTCCGAACAAAACTTTGTGTGCTGCCATCGCCTAGTCTTAGCAGCTTTCGCTTCATACGTGTTTTGGATTGGTTGGACTCTATTTGAGCTTCTGGTGAAAGATTGTCTTTATTTAGAATTTCCTTGGTCAACATGCCGTTTGCGAACATTGCGTCATGGCATGCCGAGAGGGGATCCCCTACTTTCAAATCATCGAGGCTAATTTTTAATTGCTCGTAAGATTTAGTAGAAATGAATTGATAATTCAGGTCCTCATCAAGAACAGAAACACTGATATCCAAATGATCGCAGAGATAATCTAAAATGAGATCGCGGTGTTCGGGGGCAATTTGATGGCTCATGTCCCGACGTGTTAAAGTATCACCCGTATTATCGACCATGTCTTACCCTAATTCTATGTCAATAGACCTAACCCCGCGCGCTTTGTGACGGTTTAAAGTTAAGAAAAGGCGAAAAAAAACCGGGTTTGAGTAAAAACTCAAAACCCGGTGAAGTCTTCGCAATACAAATCGGGGAGAACTGTATGCGGTAAAAACAGGGCCACAAAAGGGGAGGACGTTGCCGTGTTTCTCGAGTGTATATAAAGATTTATTCCACCGAGAGAACACACAACGCCGCAAAGGACCTATGTCTTAACGCATAGCTAACATCTATTCTCGGCAAAAAATGACTGATCTTACGATGATTAGGGGTAAAATGCTCTATGCTTTGACGGGTCTGGGGGGAGAGGCGATCCAACTTCGGGTGACGCGTTGCAAAAATTCACGGAACACCTTGGCCCTGACAGATCCGCGCAACTGAGTCGGGTAGACAAAATAAAGATCAATAGGCTCGCCGGAAACACTTGGCAGAACTTTGACCAATCGGCGGGATAGCACGGTCATATAATCCGGGATCCCGGCCAATCCTATACCGGCTTCGGCCGCCCGCATAATGCCGTGTAAATTGTTGACGCTTAGCGTGGGTTTACGCGGCACAGACGCCCCGGCAGTCAAGACCCAGTTGGAGCTGTTGAGATTCTTTGGAATAAGATCGCCAAAGGCAATGATTTTATGATTATCCAAATCTTGCGCGGACGCCGGCGCCCCGTGAGCGGCCAAATAGGCGTGGCTGGCATAAATACTCTGCGTGATTTGACCAAGTTTCCGTTCGATCACATCACCTTGGGTCGTTGGCCACGGGCGTAATGCGCAATCAACGTCAAAGACCGACAAGTCGTGCTCACTGTCCTCTAATATTAGTTGGACTTCGATTTCAGGATAAGTAGCCATAAATTCAGGCAATACAGACGTTAGCCAATTAGAGCCTAGAGAAATGGGAGTCGAAACACGTAATAAACCTTGCGGTTTTTCCCGGCTGTCGCGCAAAGAGGACTGTGCCAGCGCTACTTTGGAGGCCATGTCTCTGGAGGCTTTGAACAGGATATGGCCTTGTTCGGTCAGGGTAAGCCCGCGCGCGTGGCGGTGGAAAAGTGAAATATCGAGATCCTGCTCGAGCGCCGTGATCTGACGGGAGACGGCTGACTGAGATATCTTTAAGGCATCCGCTGCGGCGGTCAGGGACCCATTTTCAGCCGCAGCGTGAAAGGTTTTAAGCTTATCCCAGTCGAGGGAATCTGGCACTTATTCCGCTGCCTCCTGAACAGGTTCAGCTTCGTGATGTTCAGCCAGGAAGCGCTCTGCCTCCAGAGCGCCCATACAGCCGAGGCCCGCCGCTGTAACGGCTTGGCGGTAAGTCTCGTCCGAGACGTCACCTGTCGCAAAGACGCCTGGAATATTTGTTGCGGTGCTGTCTGGAGCTGTCGTGATATACCCGCCGCTATTCATGGCGACATGGCCTTCAAAAATTGTGGTAGAAGGTTTGTGACCAATCGCGATGAATACACCGTGTGTATCGCGGGTAAACTCTTCATCCGTCTTTACATCCCGAAGGCGAACCCCCGTCACCCCAAGAGGGTCTTCGTCACCCAGAATTTCTTCTAGGGTCGTGTCCCAGAGAATTTCGACTTTTTCGTTATTGAAAAGACGCTCTTGTAAAATTTTCTCGGCACGTAAGCTGTCGCGCCGATGGACGAGTGTAACTTTGGAAGCAAAATTCGTCAGAAACAGAGCTTCCTCAACAGCGGTATTCCCGCCGCCCACCACAACAACCTCCTTGCCGCGATAGAAAAACCCGTCACAAGTTGCGCAAGCGGAAACACCGAAGCCTTGAAATTTATCTTCTGAGGGCAAACCCAGCCATTTTGCCTGGGCGCCCGTCGCGATAATAACAGAATCCGCAGTGTACACAGTTCCGCCGTCGCCATTGAGAACAAATGGACGCTTGGAAAAATCTACCGTGGTGATTGTGTCTTCGTAAAAGGCTGTCCCAAATTTAAGGGCGTGTTCCTTGAACTTGTCCATCAATTCGGGGCCCATAATTTCTGGAAATCCGGGGTAGTTTTCAACGTCGGTCGTGATGGTCAGCTGTCCGCCGGGTTGCAAGCCGGCGACCATGCCCGGTTCCAGCATAGCGCGGGCCGCATAAACAGCGGCTGTATAGCCCGCCGGTCCTGAGCCGATTATCATGACTTTATGGTGAACGGTGTCGCTCATAAGAATGCCTCTAGTAAATATCCAGACATAAGTAAGGGGGGATGGTCGGATTCGCAAGCGGAGCCCGTTATTTACGGGGGATAATCACCGTCAGTTTCCGAAAAGAAACTAAACCGACAAGGGAACAGCTAGTTTAATCTGGCGTCGCGGCGATCAAAGTGCGCCCACAGCCTTTCAGCGATCCGGTCTGTTTCCTGTAACGGCGAATACTCAAAAGCCTTAGACATCTGCGAGAGGACGCCGCTGTTATAGGGCTTGAGGTTGCAGGCTTGTGCCAAGGCGTCGTGCAAAGTCTGAAACTTTCCGGGCGCGCCTGTCAGAGGCAAAGTGAATACGGGCTTCCCTGTGCTGGCCGCCTCTGTCAGCATATTGGTGCTTTCTTCGGTGATCAGAAAGATATCTGCGCCGCCTAGAAACGCAAAATAAGGGTTGTCGCCTTCGCCCGTGTAGAGCCAAATACGGTCACTGCCCTTGGCCAGTTTCTCATAATCTTGCATGGCCCACTCCGGCGTTCGGCGCGAGGTCGTAATAAGCAGTGTATAACCTTGGCCTGAAATCTCCTTCGCGGCGTTCAGGTGGTTGTGATGATCTGCCTCACTAAATTTGTAGCGCTTACTTGGTCCCCCAATCAGGATAGCCGCCCGAGGCATGGGGAGGCGGTTTAGCTCTGTTTCGAACGCCAATGTTTCCTTGACAATCCTGTCCCGCGTGACGCGGTTGGGCGACCCGATCATCGTCTCCACATTTCGGCCTGACAAATTATCGTGCTCTGGAGAAACAATAAGGTCAAACCTAGCCGGGTCAATTTTCGGGTCCTGTATGTAAACGGTGAAGCAAGAGGGTAGGGTGCGTTTAATCGCCAGTAAGGGGGCAATCGCCTGGCGTCCACAGCCAACGGCGATGTCCGGGGATTCGCGCGGGAGGCCGTAATCAGGAGGGCGATTTTTAAGCGCGAATTGCATCAAAGGCGTCGCCGCTTTGAAAGCGCGGCCCGGCGCTAAAACATGTTGCGTAAAATTGAGAGGACGGAGCCGGGCGGCGGCTTCGGTGAGCCCTAAAGCCTGATTTTCAATCCCTCGGCGCCCATCACTTATGACCCAGCCATTTAACGCCTCCTCCTTGTCAGAGAAGGCTGTTTTGGCTGGGGAACTCATAATTTAAGAGGAAGCCAAAGTCGAAACGCCATAGTTTAGATGAAGGAGACTTCCAGGATTTCATATCCCTTTGATCCGCCGGGCGCGATAACTTCGAATACGTCGCCAACGACTTTGGAAATCATGGCGCGAGCAATTGGGGAGGTGACAGAGACTTTGCCTTCTTTAATGCTGGCTTCGTCTTCTCCGACGATTTGGTATGTGCTCTCTTCGTCTGTGTCTTCATTGACGATTTTTACAGTCGCGCCAAAACGAACCGTGTCACCGGACATGGTCGTCGGATCAATGACCTGCGCGAGAGACAATTTGGATTCAAGCTCTTGAATCCGGCCTTCAATGAAGCCCTGCTTTTCTTTGGCCGCATGATATTCTGCATTTTCGGAAAGGTCACCATGTTCGCGCGCGACCGAAATCGCCTGAATCACTTCCGGGCGCTCAACAGTTTTCAAATGTTTCAGCTCGGTCTCAAGAGCGTCATGGCCGTTTACGGTCATAGGATATTTTTGCATAATATTTTGTCCAGTTCGCAAAAAAATGTAGCAAAGACCCATAAGGTCTTGCGGCGTTGGGTCAAGACTAAACTGTGAAAGCCAATCTGGCCCCAAACCGCATGAAGCCTAATAGATGGTATCCTTTTTTTCTTTGTCAAGAAACTCCAAGGAAAGTCTTACTCTGGGCGGCAGAGAGGCACGTAAAATTTGAGCGCGTGGCTCAACACCAAATGTTTCAACGTACCTATTTCAATGAAAAAGAATGGCGACAGGGGTGCCACCCTGTCGCCGATGCCCAAACCCCATTCGAAAGGAGACGAAATTTAGTTTAAGCTGTCCTAATTTGGAGGGAGTAAGGAGGAGAGTCAATTGTCTTCTCCTGCGTACTGCCGATAGATAAAAAGCGCTCGCGCCTTGTTCTTGCCGCTGTTTTTACCCATATTGACGGTCTATGACAGATGTTTCCCCCAATCTCGAAATTACAATTTTTCCGTGCTTGTCAGATAATTACGGCATTTTACTTCTTGACAAATCGACGGGTCAGACGACCTCAATCGATAGTCCTGACGGTGAGGTCATTGCCGCGCAATGCGAGAAGCGGGGCTGGACCCTGACAGAGATATGGAACACTCATCATCATTGGGACCACACCGGAGGAAATCTCTTCCTGAAAGAAGAATACGACCTGACGATTACGGGTCCGGACATGATAGAGGGACGAATTCCAGGACTGGATAAAGGCGTCGGAGACGGCGATGAATTCGACTTTGCAGGCCATAAAGTCTATGTCTGGCACACGCCCGGACACACCAAGGATCATATTGTCTTTTACGTGCCTGATGCAAATGCCGTCTTTGTTGGCGACACATTATTTATCATGGGGTGTGGCCGTCTATTCGAAGGCACGCCCGCCCAAATGCGCTCAAGTCTGCAAAAGCTGGCAGAGCTTCCGCCCGAAACTAAAGTTTATTGCGCGCATGAATATACCCTGTCCAACGCCGCTTTTGCCCTAACGGTAGAGCCGGAAAACGAGGCTTTATTGGAGGCGATTAAATCTGCCACATTAAAGCGTGAAAAAGGAGAGCCGACAGTTCCCGGCACAATTGAGCGGGAACTTGCGACAAATCCGTTTATGCGGGCAGAGAGTGATGAGGCGCTGGGAAATATCCGCTCGGCCAAAGACAATTTCCAATAAATACAAGCCTTGAACATGAACAAGATGTGAACGTGACTTTCAGCCTGTGCCTATCTCCTATATGGTATGCATAGATATGGATAGAAAAACACACCTTCGGGCCGGATTTTTCGCTTCGGCGCTTTTGTTTACAACGTCGCTTGCCTCCTCGGGCTTTGCTGAAGAATATCAATCTCTTCCCGACCTAAGCCCTGACGAAATTGCGCTCGATGTAAAACGTGAATTCAATAACAGAACCGGGCAAACAGAATTTATTGCTCCGACTTATGACCCATTCGAGGAAGACCGCGCCATGGCGGGGTCTGTCAGCCTTAGATCCGTCTCTACGCCCGTCACGGCAATAGATGGAGAGGTTTTTACGAACGGCGTTATTCTAGATTTGGGGTTTTATTATAATTCACACAGTGATGATCCTTTTGATGTGCGTGGATTTACGGATGCTGCTTACCTCTCGGGGTCACTTGCGCCAGCCGTGCTACGCGACAATCGTGTTCTTGAATGCTCCCGCAACGTTCAAGACGTCATCTACGACCACAGCTATTATTACGCTCCGACATTTAGCTTAAATCTGTTTAGACCTAGCCGCTATTATGGCGGCTATCACCGCTATGGCCGTTTTGACCGACCCTATTGGCGCAGCCGGGGGCGCGGTTATGGAGGGCATTACGGCGGATGGAGCCGGGGCCGCTATGATGGCTATCGGGGCAGAGGCGGCAATTCTCGCCGAGATGATAGAGGTAGAGACAGAGATCGAGATCGTGACCAGGGTCGGGATGGCAGTAGAGATAGGGACAGAGATCGCGGCCATAGACACGATAACAATTCGAGAATAGCCGGACAAATAATACAGTCTGATCGCTCTGGTCGTAGCCGGGTGACTGTCGGGCAGGACCCCTTACGGGCAGAAAACCGGCGTGATAGATCAGACCGAGGCGACTCAGCCAATGACCGGAGCCGCGGCAATCGCGGCAATAGTTCACGGCAAAGAGACGCAGACCGGTCTGACGGAGGGGATAGAAATAGAGATCGCGGCAATCGGGGTCAGACTTCACGCGAAAACACCGTTATTCGCGCTGTGCCTAATCTTTCGCAAAGACGAGAGAAAGAGCCTCAAAGTCGAACACGTGCCATCCGCTCAGATAGAGGCCAAGTAAAAAATCCAAGCTCCCGGCGCGAAACCAGGTCTACACCTCGCCGACAAACACGGCCCGCGCCGACGCCCGCGGTTCGTTCAGTTCCGACGCGCAGCGCGCCTACATCTCGTTCAAGGCCCACCCGTTCAGCGCCGCCCAGCCGCGCAAGACCGCCTAAGCGTTCAGCGCCCAAAAGAGTTACGCCGCAAACGATAAAGGGTGGACATTCAGGCAATAGCAAAGCCGTCTTGAAATTCTTCCAATTAGGAGACAGCTATTCCCGCGACGTTGTGAGGAATGTGGATGTCGATTGCGCACGGGAGGAAAAATTGAGTGTCTTCATTCCCGCAAATCGACTGGAGGCGGCCCGCTATGATGGTTTGACCATTTTAGCATTGGATGTGGAAGGCCGGGAATATCCAATTTTCGTGCCGCCAAATTATATTGAAGGTTTCAAGCAAGCTATTGGCGGGCGATATAATACGGGGTCAACTGTGACCGTCTCAAATCCGAAACCGGTGTATCGGTCAACTGAACCGATACGGAGCCCGCGGCCTCTGAGAGATTTAGAGCCACAAAACTGCCCTGCTGGGACTGAGGCGCAGCCGGATGGAACCTGCATGATCGACGAGACTAACCGTTATCCGCGATAAGCGTTTCAAATCGGGACATTGTCTTACATCTTTTGAGACAGATTCCGGGTGACAGGGCCGACATGATCGGAAAATGTCATTAAAAATTCGCTTTTTAAACTGGCACACCTATTGCAAAAGTAACTCTGAATATTGAAGATATGTTCTTCAAGGTTCCTACGGAACAACTTGACGCTCCCACGCAAGTTTTTCGATGCTAGTCATGATCTTCGCCCGGTTATCTTTGGATAGCCGGGTTTTTCTTTGACTAATGTGCTTTGCTTTCTAACACCTGCTTGACCCCATAGACCCTGTCTTTATTGTTCCTCGAGATCACTAAATAAACAGGCAAATAAAACAGCCTGAATAGCGGGAATTGTCATGGGATTTATCTCTACCATTAAAAGGGAAGTCGATTATCTGAGCGGATTGCTTCGTATGTTGCGGTCTGTGAAAGAGGTTGATGCTGAGAGTAATCATCTGATTGCCGATGAGCTAGAAAGGCGGGTCGATCAATTTGGGCCGAATACAGCCTTTATCGAAGATGATCGAGAATGGACGTATGACGAGTTCGAAGACTACGCCAATAAGGTAGCGGGATGGGCAAAGGCGCAAGGATTAAAGGCAAATGATACGGTCGCAGTTTTTGTTCGTAACCGTTTGGAATATGTTGCCCTTTGGTTTGGGCTGTCAAAGATTGGGGTCGTTCCGGCGCTTTTAAATTTCCAGCTCTCCGGTGCGGCATTGGCGCATTGCGTCAATATTTCTGACGCCAAACATATGATTTTAGATCACGAAATGGCTGATCAATGGGCCGCCGCCGAAGACGATGTTACAGTTGATATTACAGTTTGGGCCGCGTTCGGTGAAGTGACGGACTACCGCACTTTTGACGAGGCTTTGACTGATATTGTTCCAAACCGTCCGCCGAAATCCGGTCGCAAAGGCCTCAAAGCCGGAGGGCAGGCCATAAAAATGTTCACTTCTGGCACAACGGGAATGCCGAAAGCGGCGAAAGTCACACATGTTCGGGCGCAGAATTACCTTCGCGGTATTGGGACAGGCGCAAAGTCCGGCCCCAAAGACCGTATGATGATGGTTCTGCCGCTTTATCACGCGACAGGCGGCTTGGTCGGTATTGGCTGTGCTCTGACACATGGCGGAGCCGTTATTGTTCAAGCCCGATTCTCGGCGACGAAGTTCTGGGACGAAGCCGTTCGGCACGGAGCGACGCAATTTACGTATGTCGGAGAACTCTGCCGGTTTTTATTATCTACTCCGGCTCATCCGTTGGAACGGCAACATAAAATTCGTTGGGCGATAGGTAACGGCCTGCGTAAAGATGTCTGGGAAGGGTTTACTCAACGCTTTAATATTCCGCACATTATCGAATTTTATGGGGCGACCGAAGGCAATGTTAGCCTGATAAATGTCGACGGCCCGCCCGGCGCTGTCGGACGCGTCCCGGACTATCTGAAATTCAAATTCAACATTGATATTATCCGTTTTGACGTGGACACCGAAGAAAATCCCCGAGGCGCGGACGGATTCTGCATTCGGGCTGATGTCGATGAAATCGGAGAAGTGATTGGCGAAATAAGAACTGATGATGCCCGCTTCCGCTTTGACGGCTATCAGAATGAAAGCGCGACTAAGAAAAAGATTTTGCGCAATGTCTTTAAAAAAGATGATGCGTGGTTCAGAACCGGCGATTTGATGAAGCGAGATAAGCTCGGCTATTACTACTTCATGGACCGTGTCGGCGATACTTATCGCTGGAAGGCGGAAAATGTGGCTACTGGAGAGGTGGCTTCTATCTTGTCTAAATATGAAGGCGTCACCCAAGCCAATGTCTATGGCGTTGAGGTGCCGGGCTATGACGGCCGCGCCGGCATGGCGGCTATTGTTTCGGAGAAAGAACCCGATTTGAAAAAGCTCATGGAGCTTTTAAAGACGGAGCTTCCGGCTTTTGCACAGCCTGTTTTTCTGCGTTTATCAAAAGAATCCGATACAACGAGTACTTTTAAATTCAAGAAAACCAATCTTGTGAAAGCGGGGTATGACCCGGCCAACATTTCTGAACCTCTTTTTTACGCGGATTCAAAAAGTGGTCAGTTTAAAAAGCTGGACAAGGCGGCATTCAAGAAAATTAATTCCGGGGATATCCGGCTGTAAGTCATGAAAAATCCTGATGATATTCTCTCTTTTTGGTTTGAGGAGACGCCAAAAAAACACTGGTTTCAGGCGACCTCTGCCTTTGATGCGGAAATTCGCCAGCGTTTTGAAATGACGGGAACTCAACTGGCCGCCTCTCTGTCTGCTCAAAAGACTCATGAATGGGAAGCGAAAGTGGAAAGCTCTCTTGCTCTCATTATCGCTCTCGATCAGTTCCCTCGTAATATGTATCGCGACACGCCGGGGGCGTTTGCCTGGGACGGCCATGCCTTGGGCGCAGCGGAACGCATGACGGAAAAAGGGTGGGATTTGAAAATAGATCAGAGCCGCCGCGCCTTTGTCTATATGCCGTTCATGCATTCCGAGGATATGGCGGCCCAGAATAAATGTGTCTCTCTTTGCGACTCTCGTCTGGAGGATGACAATACCCTGCATCACGCGAAAGAGCATCGTAAGCTCATCGAGCGGTTTGGTCGTTTTCCGCACCGCAACTCTATTTTGAAACGCGAAAGCACAGCCGAGGAAAAACAGTTTTTGGCTAAGGGCGGATATTCACCGTGATGACGGGCGAAAACGTACAGAGTTGCAATGCCTTACAAAATCACAATCTATGCGAAACGCCGCTAGGCCTCTTGTCTCCTCTTCGGTATAGCTAACCTATGTTCAGTCCCAAAGAATTTGCTGATAATTTTCGCGAAAGGTTCGAACGCCTCAAATTCGATCCTGACAAGATATATTCCATTCACAATAATATCCGCCGGCTGACCAATCAATTCGACCATCCCGGGCCGAAGATGCAGGATATTCTGGATTTTAATGTGCCGGGGGAGAGCTGCGATGTACCCGTCCGGCTTTATATTCCGTTCGGCGCAGAGGATGTGGCGGGGCCGACCCTGATTTATTTACATGGCGGCGGGTTTGTTACCTGTTCTATAGAGAGCCATGAAGCGATCGCCCTGCGAATTGCCAATGGGGCGAATATGCGCGTGCTATCGGTGGATTACCGTCTCGCGCCGGAATATCCTTACCCGGCAGGTCCGATAGATTGCGAAACCGTGTTGAAATGGGCTTTGTCCGGAAGCGGTAAAGATGCATATGGGATTGACCCCGCGGCACTTTCTATTGGCGGGGATAGCGCTGGCGGCAATATGAGCGCCTATCTGGCACAGAAGTATCGTAATGATCTTCACGCCCAGATCCTGCTTTATCCGCTGATGCAGCTCACAGATTTCAAGCCGCCCAAACCCGGCCCGCAGGACTGGCTGCAATTTGGCTTTATGGCTCTTAAATTTATAAATGAACATTATGTGGCGGGAGCAAACGCGAATGAAACTCGCTTGTCGCCGTTATTTGAGAAGAACCTTCGCGGCCTTCCGCCGGCATATGTGCTGACTTGCGGACTCGATCCGCTGCGCGATGAAGGCAAGCTTTATGCTGACAACATGTCGTGCCATGGCGTCAAGGTGAAATATCACCATGAGAAGGCCATGCCGCATGGATTTTTGAACTTTTCGCGCGTGTTCCCAAAGGGACGCACAATTCCTCTGGATGTAGCAGAATTTATCCGTACTTACGCTTTTAATACTCCTGTTAAATCTATCACCGAAATGGCGGGAGAAGCCGTATAGCTTACCGTCCTGCCACTGCGATTTATGAGCTGGGTGAGAGGTTTTACGACCCTGTTAAACCCGCTGATTTTCCAAAGACAGTCCTGCGATATGCAGATAGGCCCTTAGCGGAAGGCCTTGGTTTGCCTCAAAAAGAAGAGGACTGGATTGCCCATTTTGGACGGTTTGAGCCTCTACCGGATAATCTGAGCGAGCCTTTGGCCATGCGCTACCATGGCCATCAATTCCGGCATTATAATTCTGACCTGGGAGACGGGCGCGGCTTTCTCTATGCGCAGCTTTATGACGCGCAGGGGAAGCTTTTGGATCTTGGTACAAAGGGCTCCGGACAAACGCCTTATTCCCGGCGCGGGGATGGGCGGCTCACCCTTTTGGGCGGCGTCCGAGAAGTGCTCGCCACACGCTATCTGGAGCATTTAGGGGTTAATACCTCTCGCAGTCTCAGCCTGATTGAGACGGGCGAAGAGCTCATACGCGGGGATGAGCCGTCCCCAACTCGTTCGGCAGTTTTGGTGCGCTGCAATCACAGTCACATTCGGTTTGGCACATTTCAACGCCATGCCTTTTTTACAGACCGGGAGGCGATTGAAAACCTCATTCAATATTGCCTCAAACATTTTTATCCGGACGCGCAAGACGGCGCGGAATTATTGGAACAGGTTTGTTTGAAAAGTGCGGACATGGTCGCCGGGTGGATGGCGGCCGGCTTTGTTCATGGCGTGATGAATACGGATAATATGAATATTACCGGAGAGAGTTTTGATTATGGCCCCTACCGTTTTCTCCCGACTTTGAAATCCGGCATGACGGCGGCCTATTTCGACCATAATGGACTTTACGCTTTCGCCCGGCAACCTGAGTCCATGTATTGGAATCTTGCGCAATTGGCGCAAAGCCTGTCTCTGGTGACAGAGGATCAAAGTCTTTTAAAGTCTCTCGAAAGCTTTGCGCCGGCTTATCAAACAGCCCTTCGGGATCATGTGTTTCGCCGCTTAGCGCTGAGGCCCAAAGGTTTGGAGGCGGATACAGAGTTCGTCCTTTCCACATTTCGCCTACTGGAGGAGAGCCAAGTGAGCTGGCCGCATTTCTGGCATGACTGGCAGGGAGGCGCTTCTGACAAAGAGATTTACGGCGCAGCTTTTAACGATTGGCGAGAAGACTATAGCCGTTATGAAACTGTGTTAGAGCCGCCGAAAGAAGAGGGCCCAGCGACGCTGATTTACGAAGAAATCGGAGAATTATGGGAACCAATTGCGACCCGTGACGATTGGAGTTTATTAGAGGGCAAGCTGAACGGCTTTAAGCGGACATCATTGTAATGGAACGAATGAGCACACCCCGATAGAGCCGTTTGGCCGTAATTTAATCAATCAGGAGAGACATTATGACGACTATGAAATATTTTTATACGACGACGGCGCTCATTGCGGCGACTGCCCTTATTGGGTGTGCCGATGGCGATCAAACGGCTGAACAGGTGAAGGAGTCAGCAACGGCGGCAGCGCAAGAAACCAAAACGGCTGTTGCCTCGGCTACCGAGTCTGCCAAAAGCGCAACGGAAAAAGTTGTTGCTGATATGAAAGGTAAAATGGATGATCCCGGCGCCGATTTGTCCGACCTTCCTTCAGGGACCTATACTGAGGATCAAGGCCATGCTTATATTGCCTTTAGCTATTCCCATCAGGGTTATTCCGAGCCAATCCTGAGGTGGGGCGAAACAGATGCCACGATTGTTTTCGATAATGAAAATCCGGAAGCGTCGACTTTGAATGTAACTATTCCCGTGGAGTCTATTGATAGCGGCGTCGAAAAGTTTGACGAGCATTTGTTGAGCGCGGATTTCTTTGAAGCTGAAACTTATCCGACGATTACGTTCACCAGTACCGACGTTGAACAGGCGTTGTTGGGGTCCGGGTCTGTCACAGGAGATTTGACCATTAAAGAAGTTACGAAACCCGTGACATTCAAAGGAAAAGTGACCAAGGTTGGTAAGAATTTCCAATCGGGAGTTGATATGTTTGGTATCTCAGCGACGGGACACATTAAACGATCTGATTTCGGGGTGGATGCTTATACGCCAAATGTTGGTGATGACGTCGAAATTACAATCGAGATGGAATTTGCGAAAGAAGGCACAGCTGAAACAGAAGCGGATCCAGAGCAATAAAAACTATGGCGGCCCAAACCCGTTATTCTAATGTCGCAATTGTCCTTCACTGGACGATTGCGTTTTTAATTATAGGCTTGATAATTTTTGGGTTGCTCATGACCAATCCTGATATGCCTAATCGGTTTGCCCTTTATCAGCTCCATAAAAGTTTCGGGATTTTGGTGCTTCTTCTGTCGATTTTTCGTCTTGTCTGGCGACTCTTCCATAAGACTCCGTCATTGCCGAATGATATGGAAAAGTGGGAGGTGTTTGCTGCGAAGTTTACGCATCTTGCCTTTTACGGAATTATGATCGGAATGCCTTTATTAGGATGGGCGATGGTCAGTGCGTCGCCGTTACCTATCCCGACAGAGCTTTTCTGGACTGTACCTTGGCCGGACCTGCCTTTTATTCCTGAAGGCGAACAACTTGAAGAAACGTTCAAATTTCTGCACAGCAATATCGGCAAGCTGACCATTGGACTTATTGTGCTTCACTTTGGAGCGGCGATGAAACATCATTTTGTCAATAAAGATAATGTGTTTGTACGAATGATGCCTTGGACGCGCGTAAGGGACTAGCTTGTTCGGGCGCTCTAAAACCCTCACTCGCTTTGCTCATTCGGCGCTCCACTACAATTGATGCCCCGCATCAATTGTGGACGTTGCGCGCGTCCCCGACTGGATTCGAACCAGTGGCCTCAGGATTAGGAATCCTGCGCTCTATCCGACTGAGCTACGGGGACTGCGGAGAAGCTCATATCAATATCCTATAGCCTCGCCAATGGCGGAGTCGACTCTGGCGCAAATATGCGCTTTATTTCGGGGGTGTTGGCGCAAGATCCAGATATCCTATCTCGTAGAGCTGTCCTTTTGGGGGGTAGTTCATTATTACTGACAGGCCGCGCACCTGCCCAGACGGCGTTAGAGCTAGAAGACTTCGGGAAACTCGCTCGCGTTATTGACGGAGATAGTTTTGTTCTCGGCTCTGGTCTCAAAGTGCGTTTAGCCAATATTTTCGCCCCAGAAATAGGACAAGAGTATGCCAAGGCGGCGAGCTCTGCTCTCGCAACGCTCATGGAAGGGCGAAATATCGGCTTGTCTTATACGGGCCCGAAACGAGACCGTTATGACCGGGCTCTGGCGCAAGTCTATACCCTGCAGCCCGACGGCTCTCCCGATCAATGGGTGCAGTCAGAAATGGTGCGGTTGGGCTATGGTCGGGTGAGGTCCTATGCTGATACGGCTTGGGAAATCGAGACTTTATTAGAGATTGAAAGCACGGCGCGCCGGGCCGGGCGGGGACTCTGGCAAAGCGATGATTTTAAGGTCAGAGCGCCCGCGCCTAATGCCTTGGCCCAACATGTCGACAGTTTTCAAATAATAGAGGGTCTGATTATTTCGGCGGCGCAAGTCCGGGGCATGACCTTTCTGAACTTTGGCTCTGACTATAAAACGGATTTCACGGTCTCAATTTCCCGGCGGGATCGACGAAAATTTGAAAAGGCCGGAATTGATCTCGGCGATATGGAAGGGCGCCGCGTCCGCGTTAGGGGGTGGGTGGAGCTATACAATGGCCCGGTGATCTGGCTGGACCACCCGCAGGCCATAGAGTTTATTCAAAGTGATGTGAGCTGATTCCATAGGGTAAAAAAGGGGGCCAAAGCCCCCTAAACCTAATTTTTAAAACGATATCCATCCGGTAAGGTCACATCCCGGTTGTTCATAAGAACACTACGTTCAGGTCGCTCTTGAGGGGGTATGAGCGCAAATTCCGAGTTATATTGGACTTTAGAGTTAACCTGCTGCGATATTTTCGCGCCTGATGTTGTGGGGCAACTACCATTCTCCCTATAAAATAGGGCTGTCTCTAACAGAGCTTCATTGGTGTCCCCGAGCTCGTTTTCAATATCATCTCCAATCGTGCAACCTTTAACACGCTCACCAAAATTGAAATTGTTATCTTCCGGCACAAACCCGTCAGAATAATCCCCAAAACCTTTATCGTTAATACCGCGGAATTGGATGGTATAATAAGTTTCGCCGCAATTTCCGGTCGGCAGGAAGCCATAAGGCTTGCCGCAGGTTATGTCGCCAATCAGGATGATTTCTACATCAATGCCGCGAAGGCCATTTATGACGGCTTCGCTCGCCGAACATGTATTGCCTGTTGATAGGATAAATATACGAGGCAGGTTTACCGTGCTGAGCTTTTGACCTTCCGGAACGGAGAATCCGACCCCTTCATCAATGAAAGGAATAGGTTCGACCTGTTCGTTGCTATCATTAGTGGGGTTCGTCCCCATGGCGTCTTCATTATATTGTAGAAGCTCAAAGGTCTTTCCGTCCGTTCTGGCGTCGCCGGCCACCATATAGCTGAGCTGCGCCGCAACGGCGAGAAGCCCGCCGCCATTATACCGCATGTCCAGAACCAGGTCATCAATGCCTTGTGCGCTCAAATTGGCAAAGGCATCCGCCAGAGATTTTTCGGACGCAAACGGGCTGAATGTATTGAACAACATATAGCCAACTTTGTCGCCATTCGGCATATTCAGAACTTTTGTTCGGTTCACGGGTTTGGGAGCGATATCCTCTGATGTAAGCGTAATGGTTCGCGAGGAAGTTGACCCTACATCTTGAACAACAAAGGTGTGGGTTTCCCCAGCTGTGCTTGGGAAAAGGCCGTTGTTGAGGGCATCGACGTCATTACTGTTAACCGCGCTGACGCCGTCAACTTCCAGAATTTTAGTCCCGCGCGGAAAATTAACCTGACCGTTTACAACGTCGGAGGCCGGAGAATCGCTTTCTGTATATAAGACACGGAAGTCGCGAGGCGGGGTATTTTGCCCGTTTACCGCAATAAAGCGTGCGCCATATCCTGAACTCGGTTCGTTGTTCCGTTGCTCTAAAAATTCTGAGGTGGGTTGGCTAAAGTGAAAATCATCTTTGAACTCCCCGGATGCCGTTCGCTCGAATGTTTTTAGCTCAGGGAAGTAAGCAACGGGTGAATTGAAATCACCGGGATCTTGGTCCTCAATTTCCCGGTTCCAGAGATAGGTTTCATGCGACCAAGATCTAAGCCAGAAGTTTTCTTCCAATGTTGAGCCTGATTGATCAGGAAAAGGATTTCCTTCGGAATCCGTTCCCGTTCGGACAACCTCGCATTGATTTTTGAAAGTGCTCGAATCCTCAAACGTTCCCGCCATATAGGTCGGCCCTGTACTTTCGGGCGGCGGGGGAGGAGGGGGTGGAG